>JBBPIC010000128.1:0-4600 GCA_038040525.1 Acidobacteriota bacterium
CGAGGACTTCAAGATCTCGTCAAACTAACTTTTCGGGCAAAGCAAGTACAACCTTCAGGTTGCGTCTTCGCGACCACGCCCGCTAGCTTACCGCCAACCCTCAAACTACCTTCTTCCCACCGGGCAAGCTAACGCTTATACTCCATACGCCTGCACTCTGTGCGCTCATCCTCAAGCGGGGTTCGAGCGCGGCGTTAATGAAGTCAGCTAAGCAGGCCACAAATCGCATTTCAGGACCTCAGCAGCTTGATTAGCGCATTACCGCCCCAGCTGGCTTGCGCCTCTTAAATGCTCTCCTGATAACCCTCAGAAAACACGATTGACAAAACGAGTTAAGGAGAACGCTGTGCGCAAACGGACAAATACAACCCGAAAACCGAGCAGAAGACTTCAGCACCTATCAGTTAGCACCATATTGGTGGCGATTCTTATTCTCGCTATCGGGGCAATAACTGTCCTTTCAAGACAAAGGGCTGAGGCGGAAAGCAAGGCGCAGATGACTGAGAAAACGAATCTCAGAAATTCGAAACTGGCCGCTCAGGACGTTCCGGCTAGTGGCGACGCTCAAGATCAGCAGCTTACTCGTGACGAAGCGCAGAAATTGGGAGCGGGACTGAACGAGTTGGTTAATCAGTCAACGGATGGGTTGGTCGAAGTGCAGCACGCCGACGGGAGTGTGTCGGTCGATCTCGAGGGTCGTTTTCAGAATGTGACTGTGGCCAAGGTAAATAAGGACGGCAGCGTGTCGCAGTCCTGTGTTGACAATCCCAAAGCTGCGGGTGCGTTTTTCGGCATCGATCCGAAGCTGATCGATCCATCGGTGGATAGCCGTGGTCCAAAACCAACCAGAGTTTCTCCAGCCAGAAATAAAACTGAGTAATGAACAAGCTTTTCGCCAAACTCCCTGCGCTTGTGCTCACTTTGGTTGTGGGTGCTATGGCTTCGTCAACCGCTTACGGGACGATCATCATTGTGATCGAGAATGTGGACGCGGCAGGCGTTGGTTTCAATGACACTACCGCAGTGTTGCCCGTGGGCGGTAACCCGGGCACGACCCTGGGACAGCAGCGGCTGAATGCCTTTCAACGGGCAGCCGACATTTGGGGCACGACATTACCTAATGGCCCAACGATTACCGTGCGAGCATCCTGGGACAATACTCTTTCCTGTTCAGCGAACTCAGGAACTCTCGGGTCGGCAGGATCGTTGAGTCTTTTCCGCAATTTTCCCAACGCTCCTCATATCAACACCTGGTTTGGTTCAGCACTGGCAAACACCCTCGCCGGAACTGACCTCGACCCCGCGAATCCGGAGATCAGGGCACGCTTCAATCCCGATCTTGGCACACCCGGCTGTTTGGAAGGGCTTTTTTGGTATTACGGTCTCGACACCAACTCGGGCTTCAATGGGATTAACCTGGTAACAGTGCTCCTGCATGAGTTCTCTCATGGATTGGGATTCCAGACATTTACCAGCTCCAGCACCGGGACGCGGCCGCAGAACTTTCCAAGTGTTTATGACCGCTTCCTGTTTGACACTACTACAAACAAGAACTGGACGCAGATGACGGATGCTGAACGCGTGTCGTCAGCCATCAACACAGGCAACCTGGTATGGACCGGCCCGCAGGTGCTCAGCGATGCAACACTTTTAACTGCGGGCAAGGATGCTCAAGGGCGGCCACGTTTGCACGCGCCCAATCCAGTCGCTGCTGGTTCATCGGTTTCTCATTGGTCCACCGGCGCAAGTCCCAACCAGTTAATGGAGCCGAACATCTCCGCCAACCTTAGTCACAGCGTTACGCCTCCACAGGATTTAACATCCTCTTTACTGATCGACATTGGTTGGTGCGGCGGCAGTTGTCCTCCTCCGCCACCACCACCGTCGCCGACGCCGACACCCTCGCCACCGGCCAACGACAACTTCGCTAGTCCTCAACTGATTAGCGGTTGTTCTGGAAGTGTTACCGGCACTAACCTCGGCGCCACTAAGGAAAGTGGTGAATCCAGCCACTCGCCTGATAACGATGACGGCGGCGGTTCGGTTTGGTATCAATGGACCGCGCCCGCATCGACGAGTGTGACCATGACTACGGCTGGCAGCAACTACGACACTCTGCTCGCCGTTTACACCGGCAACGCTGTGGGGAGTCTAACTTCCATAGTTAAGAACGATGACGTGGATCTCGGCGTCATTACCACCAGCACCGTAACGTTCACTGCCACCGCAGGCACGCTTTACAGGATTGCCGTTGACGGTTGGGGAGACGACAGAGGAAACATCACGCTCAATTGGACACAAACCAATTGCTCGAGTGCAAAAACTGATCAGTCCATTAGTTTTTCACCGCTGCCTAATAAAGTTTTTGGCGATGCTCCATTTATTGTCTCAGCAAACGCTTCGTCTGGATTACCTGTGAGCTTCAGTGTCATTGCGGGGCCGGCAACAATCGCTGGCAGCACTGTTAGTCTGACCGGCGCAGGCGTCGTGACAGTTAGAGCTTCTCAAGCAGGTGATGCAGCATATAACCCAGCTCCTTCTGTGGACCAATCCTTCACTGTAGCAAAGGCAAGTCAAACTATTAGCTTCGGTGCGCTTCCAAATAGGACCTACGGAGACCCTCCGTTTAACTTAAGCGCCACATCTTCGTCCGGCCTATCCGTCATTTTCCAGGTTCTTTCAGGATTGGCTTCGATTTCGGGTACCAATACCGTCAACATCAATGGTGTAGGAACCGTCACCATTAGAGCGATGCAGCTCGGCAATAGTAACTACGACCCCGCCCCACCAGTTGACCAGTCTTTCACCGTTGGTAAAGCAAACCAGACTATTACCTTCGATGTGCTCGCGAATAAGACCTTCGGAGAACCGACTTTCAACGTTAGTGCTACTTCATCATCCGGTCTCCCGATCAGCTTCATAATAATGTCGGGCCCAGCCACTATCTCGGGTAACGCGATTAGCATTACTGGCGTAGGAGTGGTTACTGTCCGAGCCTCGCAAGCCGGCGATGGAAACTTTAACGAGGCGACAACTGTTGATCGGGCGTTCTCGGTAGTGAAGGCTAATCAAACAATCACTTTCAACGCCCTGGCGGGCATGATCTTTGGAGATGCACCTTTCAACGTTAATGCGACTTCCACCTCAGGTTTGCCAGTTTCTCTCAGTATCATTTCCGGGCCCGCAACTGTCTCCGGCAACACCCTGACCATATCAGGCGCGGGAACAGTTATCGTGCGGGCTTCTCAGGCAGGAAACGAAAACTACAATTCGGCATTACCAGTCGAGCAATCGTTCGGGGTATCTAAGGCAAACCAGATAATCACTTTTGATTCAATACCCAGCAAGACTTTCGGCGATGCGCCGTTCGTTTTAAGTGCTGCGTCGTCCTCAGGCTTACCGGTCAGTCTTCAGGTTATTTCGGGTCCGGCGACACTCTCTGGCGCATCCCTTACTCTCACGGGCACTGGAACCGTCACGGTCAGCGCATCCCAGCCCGGTGACAGTAACTACCACGCAGCGACGTCTGTAAATCGTACTTTCATTGTTACCAGCGCCAATGGAAATATCAGCCTGAGTAACCTGGCCCATATTTACGATGGCAGCGCCAAGTTCGTGACCGTAACTACTAACCCGGCGGGATTAAACGTCTCTGTCAGCTACAGTCAAAGCGGTTCGGCCGTGGCGTCTCCAGTAAACGCCGGCGAATACAGCGTGGCTGCAATGATCAACGATTCCAATTTCCAGGGTAGTACGACCGGTACGTTGGTCATCAATAAGGCGACGCCGGTCATCACGTGGAATACCCCTGCGCCTATTGTCTTCGGCACGCCATTGAGCAGCACACAGCTGAATGCTTCGGCCAACGTTCCTGGAAATTTTCAGTACAGTATAGCGGCGGGCACAATACTCAGCTTGGGAACTTATCAAGTGTCAACGACATTTACTCCTGCCGATGTGACTAACTACAACCCGGCGACGGCAATTGTTCAGCTGATTGTCGCTGCGGCGCCGGCGGGGTTGCAACTAAAAACGTCGAGTTACACTGTTGATGAACATGGCGGAAGTGCTCAGATCATCATTGAACGCACGGATAGTGCAGCCGCTGCTTCGGTCGACTATGCAACCGGGGATAACGCGGCTCTCAGCGAGTGTAATGTCGTGAGTGGCGTTGCCTCGTCGCGTTGCGATTACGCCACCAGCATCGGGGCTTTGCGCTTTGCCGCAGGCGAAACTTCAAAGACGATTTTCATTCCAATCGTCGATGACTCTTACGGTGAAGGAAATGAGGGCTTTACGATCACCCTGAGTAATGCATCTGGAGCTACTCTTGGTTCGATTGCCACTGCCACCATTACGATTCAGGATAACGAGACAGTCACTGGGTCGAGTCCGATAGATGACATTGACTTCTTCATTCGCCAGAACTACATCGACTTCCTCGGTCGTGAACCTGACCCGGCAGGCTTAGCCGGCTGGCGAAATGTGCTGAACAATTGCGGCACGACTGTAGCTCCTCCCTGTGACCGGATTGAGGTCTCGGCTGGGTTCTTCCGCAGCGAAGAGTTTCAATCGCGCGGCTACTTCATCTACCGGTTCT
>JBBPIC010000020.1:0-35757 GCA_038040525.1 Acidobacteriota bacterium
GCGCGACCTTCCGCTTAGGAGGCGGACGCTCTATGCAACTGAGCTACGGGAGCACAAGACGGGGTGAATGGTAAATGGTAAATGGTGAATGGTAAAGCAGGGTGGTCGGGGTTAGTGGTCGGTGGTCAATGGTCAGTTGCACCAGAGCGGGATCAGGAGTACCTACCGCAGAAGAGTCATGGATTGCACGACTGACAACTGTCCACTAACAACTGACAACTGACAACTGACTAAGACTGATATTTGATCAGCGACCTCACATCATAGCCTTCGAGCTTCTTCCGGCCCGGCAGAAATTCCAGTTCCACAACAAAAACCAGACCCACCACAGTACCTCCCAGTTCCTCGACCAGGTTGCAAACCGCTTTGGCTGTTCCTCCCGTCGCTAAGAGGTCGTCGGCGATGATTACCCTGTGTCCATTCCCTACCGCGTCCCTATGAATCTCGAGCGTGTCCTGGCCATACTCCAGATCGTAAGAGATTGAAGCACACTCGGCCGGCAACTTTTTCGGCTTGCGCACGGGCACAAAGCCTGCGCCGAGGTGGTAGGCCAAAGCCGGGGCGAAAATGAAACCGCGCGCTTCCACACCTATTACCGTATCAACTTTTTCGCCATCATACTCGGCCGCGAGTGCGTCCACTGTCTTTCGCAAACCCTCCGGGTGCTTCAACAGCGTGGTGATGTCATAAAAATTTATGCCGGGCTTTGGGAAGTCCGGCACTTCGCGAATCAATTTTTTGAGATCGTCCATAATTTGTTTCGTAGTCAGTGGTCAGTTGTTAGTTGTCCGTAGTCAGTTGTCAGTGGTCAGTGGAGTGGTAAATGTAGTGTTTGGTACTAATTTATGGTAGTGGTCAAAATCACAACTGACCACTGACAACAGACCACCGACCACAGACCACAGACCACAGACCACAGACCAAGAACAACTGACAACTAACAACTGACCACTGACAACCCTATCGTTCGATTCTAAAACTTGAAAACTCCGTGGACGGATCGAGACTGATCTCTTCCACCTGCTGGACGGATGCGCATTGCGGACCCGCTGCCAGGTCTTTCTTGAATTCTTCAACATCCGACTCGCGCCCTTGAGCAACTGCTTCTACAGTTCCATCCTGACAGTTACGCACGTAACCGATTACCTGGTGACGAGCGGCCGCGCGTTGTGCAAAGAAACGATAACCGACCCCTTGCACGTCACCATAAATCAAAAACTTTCGCGCTACCCGTTGCGTCATGAATATTAGACGAAGCCAGTTTTGCCCGTGGATACGCAGTCACGGCCGTAATCTACAAAACCAAACTGGCAAAACAAGACCAGGGGGTCAAACCTCAACATCCTTCTCAATCAAAGCGATAGCATTCTAGCGAACACGTGATCAGAATCCCAGCGGCCATTCAGAATCGTTTGAGGTCATATCAACGAGTCCAGTTCTTCAAGAGGACCATGAACGCGAAGTTTTCCGCCGAGGGTTGAGTCGTTCCCTCCGGGTGGTGTCCTAATTTCCGATTTCCCACAGAGATAAGCCAAACCAGGACACAACCTTCCCCCCGGGTAGTGTAAGTTAAAGGCGTCAGTGGGGTATGGGGGGTAGAACGATCCACGAATTCACACGAAATCTCACGAGGAAGAGTTAGTGTTTGTTCGCGTGTTTTAGTGGCTCGTTCCTCTACCTTCCAACTATAGGACACTACCATCCCCGGTATGCCTTGCCTTAGCCTTCAGTCTTCGGCTAATCTGGAGGTCCCCCAACTGCACTGCCCTACTACCTCTCATCGCGGTCCAGTCAGTTTCTTACTGACTCCCGATCACTGTATTGAATTCCAGAGAGGTGATGCATGACTTCAAATTCAGCTCTAGGCGCTGCTCGGGCCCTATACGGGGGCCCGTCCGTGAAAGCGTCTGCAACCATTCTCGTAATTGAAGACTACACTGACACGCGAGAATTGCTTTCGGTATTGCTTCGTGGACAGGGCTACACCGTACTTGAAGCGGAAAGCGGCCTGGAGGGCCTCTTGAAAGCCACAGCGATGTACCCGGATTTGATAATTATGGATTTGTCGTTGCCCGAGATGGACGGAGTGCAGGTTGCGCAACGAATTCACGCCCAGGCGAAGCTTTCGCGAATCCCAATCATTGTGGTGAGCTCCTACCTTACGGAGGAAGTGAAGGCCGACGCTCACGCTGCCGGGTGCGTAGCTATCTTCTCAAAACCTTTCGACACCTATGAGTTGCTTGCAGAAATTAGTAACACGTTAGCCCAGCACCGCTGGAACCGTTGAAAGCTTCGACCAGTCGCGCTAGCCGCTGACGATGGACGACAACTAGAATCCAATAACTCCGCGGTCGCAAAGTTTCTTTATCATCCGCAGACTATCGGCTTCGCGAAACGGACATATCGATAATATCGATTGAATGTCCCATTCTCCATTAATCCGAGAGAGGACGAATCCTTCCTGGGGTTCGATCTCCAGTTGCGACAGTTCCTCCAGCGAAATCACAATTCTGGGCACGCCCGCCGGTTCGATTGTTTTGTAGACTTGTTCAATATATTTCTTTTCGGCATCAGCCAAGAGCACCTGCGCCGCTGAGTTCTTAGGTTCACGTCTCAGCGCAGTATGAAGTATCGAGAGTGCCCTCTCCGTGTCGTTGCCATTAAGCTCCTCGCGCGCCATTAACAACCAGTGTGAAACGTCTTCGGGCAAATCAGGGATCTCGTTAACCGGCTCAGGAATCTCCGGCAACTCACCAGCCACGTGCGCCACACCTTTTTTAACGAGTTCGTACAGTTGACCATACACCTCAAACCTGGAGCAGGGCATGTTGTAGTAGATCTCCCTGACTGACATGCGCTTTTCAAGGAAGTAGAGAAGCTGTCTGGTCTCTTTCCCATGGGTCAAAGAAGAAGTCCAACCGGCAGCCAATTCCATGATCGAACGGTCAGAAGGAATCAGTGTCTGGTAACGCTTGAGTTCATCGGCGCGATAAACGCCATCCATAATCACCCGGGTCACTTCAACATGAATGCGCGTGAAATCGGACGGCAGCGTATCTTCGACATAAAACTCAAAGTGCCCTTCCTTCCAGATAAATAGATCGTAGATTATTTCCAGCGTCCGAATCTCAAGAATTTTTTTGACTTCCTCCACTGAGAGTACGCCCTGACTAATCAGGATCTGCCCCAACCTTTCGCCCTCGTTACGTTGCTCTTCCATCGCCGCCTGCAGTTGGGATTCATCTATCTTCCCGTAATGGATTAGGACTTGTCCCAGGTATTCCGCAGGATCGTTTGTGCTTGAGCCGACTATGACCCCATTTTCAAAATAGATTCCCTTGGCAACTTTCGTGTGGGAAAGTTTCAAGATGCCTGTTTTCCTTCCGACTGCCAGAAACTGGAGCAGATCGGAAACATTCATCGTGCTGAGGGAGCCATTGATTGCCATGGTTTGATGTGTGCGCCGAAAGGGCTGCCTCAGGGTAACCTAACAGGAACAAATGTTGGGGGTGTAAACTGAAGAATCGCGGAAATACTCATTCACGGCTTTAGCTTACCTGCGACTTGCAGCGAGATTCAAGTACTTAGTTTTGCGTTAAGGGTGAGTTTGAAGGCGGCACTCTGGGTCGAGGCTATCCGGCGGGTCAGAGCATAAGAGGGTGAAGCTTAGAGTTCGAGCCCTTAGCAGGCACCCTTTTGAGAGGCTGTTACCCTGAAGGCAGCTCCGAACTTTGTTATCCAAACGCGGAGATCAGGGAATTCTCCTTTGTCTTGGATTCCCAGATTTCTAGTTGAAAATACCGCTTTTCTATAGAAGAAAACGGGGAATCGGACTATCTTTAAGTAAACAGGACTGTCTCGGACTAATAGATTTGATTTACCGGAGAGGTTTATCAACAATCACCTGTTTTTGGCTGGTAGGCTGCCGTTCTCATAACGTTCGATTCGGCAGGGGATTGGATGATGTGGTCAGTAAATTCGAAAGCAAACTAGCGGTGAACAAGCAAGTCAAAGCCGCCTTGAGCGCGGTAAGGGATTTTATCTCCGGCCACTCCGGCGAGGCGAAAGTTGCCGACGCCAATGACCTGGATTTGCGCAAAGAGGTGGCTGCGGAACTTTTAGCCGCGATGGGCCGTGGCAATGAGCAGGATCGCGGAGAGGCGAAAGTTGACCAGGCAGGGCAGGAAGAATCAATGAGAGATGCGCAGGAAGACCGTGGAGAAGTAGAACTGAGGAAGGAACAGGAACGCTCAAGACAACTCTTTATGGAACACGGATATTTTGACGAAGCAGTGCAGAATTTGCGCGCCGGAAAATCAGCAGCGGATCGTGCTGCCGCAGCCCGTGCCCTTGGTCTGGTAGGCAGCCAACGTGGAACGGCACACCTGATTGCTGCCATGTTTGACGACGATCCCGAAGTTCGCAGCGCGGCCGGTGAAGCATTGAATCAGATTGGTGATCCAACAGTCGCTAACGCCCCAACGACTGAAATGCCCATGACGGAAAACCCGCCGCCATCACACGCGCCGGAAGCCTTCGAACATGAAGTCGAGACGACTTCTATAGGTGCGGATGACATTGCGACTACGCAGTTGCAGGAGGATGTTTTAGCAGACACCCCACCGGCGGCTAATGCGGAGTCTGAAGCGGAGGGGAAGTCCGCAACCTACGATGAGTTGCAGGTCGAACAGGCTAACCCGCCGGCGATCGTCGATGATTCGGCAGCCGCTACAGAAGAAGAACAGTTGTTACTGGAAGAACATGCCGTCAGAGAAACGGTTGAGCAGTATGAGCGCCAGTTAATTGAATCTGCTGCCTTGCGCCAGAAGGCAGAGAACGAAGCGCGATGGAGAGCCGAACGGGAAGCCAAAATCAGAGGTGAGGCTGAAGGCCGGCGAGTTGAAGAAGAAGAGCAGCGTAAGAGAGCTGAGGAAGAAGCCGCGCGCCGCAGATATGCTGAATTGGAAGCGCTGGCGAGCGAGCAGACTGCACGACAGGAGGCAGAGGCAGAAGTTCATCGTCTAGCCGAAGAAGAGACACGGTTAAGGCTCGAGAGTAGTAAACTGCGGCGAGCAGCCGATGAATTAGCGCGACAAAGGCGACAGATAGAAACCGCGCGCAGGGAAGCGGCCGAGTCAGCCCGTCATGCTGAGGCCACCCGCGCTCGCCAGGAAGCGGAAAAGCGCCATCAATTCGAGGTCGAGCGCTTGCAAAACGAGGAGCAAGCCCTCCACTTCGCTGTCGAAGAAACAAATAAGCGACGTTCTGAGCTGGAAAGTTCGCGGCACAACGCCGAAAGCGAAATTGCGTCGCTTACGGAAGAGCGAAATCAACTCATTGCCGCCGCCGAAGACCAGATAAGAAAATTGGCGGTCGAACGGGAGCAGTTGTTCACCGCAGAATCGGCTCGCCGCGCCGAGGCAGAGCGGCTGCGTCGGGAAGCGGAAGAACGGAAACGATCGGAGGAAGAGCAGCTGCAACAACAATTGGACACCTTGAGCAAGGTGACACAGGAGATTGCGGCTCGTCGTGCGGAGATCGGAACCGCACGTGAGAAAGCTGAGAAGGAGGCCGAGCAACTCGCAGAATCGCTGGCACGCATGCGTGCGGCTGAAGAGGCACGCGACAGGGCTGAGCAGGAGCGTTTACAAATAGAAGCTGCAACCGACGAGCGAGTTCAAATGGAACAGCGTCTTCTTGATGAGGCTCGACGTCGCGCCCTGGAAGAACAGGCTAGACTGGACGAAGAAAAACGCCGTCATGATGAAGCAGAAGAGCAACGAATGGCTGCATTAGAGGCGGTCCACAGGAAAACAGAATTTGAAGCCAGACAACGCGCCGAGAAGGAAAAGCAGATTCACGCTGAAATCGATCATATGCGAATAGCGGATGCCGAAGTGCGCAGGCGAATTGAAGAGGCTGAAAGTCTGCGGCGTGCTTCGGAGCAAGCGTATCGGGTCGCGGCAGAAAAGGTGCAGCGAATAGAGGCAGAGGCACACGCCACCGCTCTACAAGAAGAGCAGATCCTGTCAAAGCTGGAAGGAGTTCGGCGCAACGTAGCTGGCGAAGCGCAAGCAAGGGCTGACCAGGAGAAGCGTATCAAAGAAGAAATAGAGCAGCTTCGTCGGCTACAGGATGAAGAGCGTCCTCGTTTGGAGGGCGCCATTCTCCAGCGCGCCGCCGCCGCCGCGCGGCTTCAACAGATGAGGGAGAGTCGTCCTGAAGTATCAACACGAGCGGAAGGGCAACATCAAGTGATGGGAGCTTCTGTGAGCGGTGCGGTTGCCGGTGCGTCTAGAGAGGATGAAACGGTCCGGAGTAACGCGCCGACCACATCGCTGAGGGATGATGCTTCGGGAGTCGGTTCTGAGGACCTTGATGCCGGTATGGACCATGAGCTGCCAGCTCTCGAAGGTGGCACCCTCGTCCAACCTGCGGTCGATTCGTACTTAAACAGTTTAGATCCCTACAAACGAGCGGCTGCTGTGGGGGAGGTGGCCCGCTCACAGGGGAAGGATTCGTTTGCGGTAATCGCTCAATGCTTCGATGACCCCTCGCCGTTCGTTCGCAATGCGGCCGCGCGGGCCCTGTGCCAACTTGAACCTGCACGAACCGTCGACTTTTTCAACCGGGCACTTGAGGAAGGGTCGGAGGAGCGGCGACGAAATATCGGAAGCGCAATAGCGGGGTCGCGCCTCGCGGCTGAAGCCATCGACAAGCTGGCAAGTGAGAGTCGAGAAGACACTTACAATGCGTTATCCATTCTTTTTGTGATGGCGAAGACCGGTGAAGTGGATCCACTAGTGCGCGCGATTGAAGAACATGACAACGACGAAGTTAGGAAAGCTGTTATCAAACTCCTGACCTTAAGCGGCCAGATAGAAATTGCCGATGCTGCGATGAAGAGACGCGAGACGTCTTAGTAAGAAGGTTCCTGGTCGCTACAGAGACCGTGTGAACACTCTCAGGCTGGGAAGGAGGGCTTGCCCCCGCTCTTCGTCGCGAAGCCCCAATCATGCTATGACCGAGCAACTTTGTTTAGGGGGTGGCCGGGGTCCGGAATTATTTTCACTCCGGAGGTAATCAACGAAGAGCGGGGGCAAGCCCGCCTTCCCAACCTGAGAGGTCACAAAGGTGCCCATTTCCTGCTTGGGAGTTTTCACTTCCATGCGCCTTTGCATCCACGTGTCTGCCTTACTGTCGTGACTTAAGCTCGACGATGGAAACCCCGCCGGGTGCGATCTTGAGCGTTACCGTTTTCTCACCATTCTGGTCACTTATCGCGAGGTTGCTCTCACTGATCCATTCAGCAGCATTACGAATCCGTGAGGAAGGCAGGCTTATGGTGGCGGTGACGTATGCCTTACGGTCAACCTGTGCAAGGCCCTGTTGAGGTTTAAGGACGCCCTGGTTGTTGAAAAGTGTCACAATCCAGCCGGTGTGGGAACGATTTATCAGGTATTCGACGTCGCCACGAACTTTGATCGGAGTGGCATCGGCGAAAACATGCGCGAGCATGTGGGCGGCGAAAGTCGTGATACGTTCGTCCTCGCCGAGTAGATCATCCACACCTGTGAAGACAATACTGCCTTTACCGATTCTGTTCACGGTCACGAGTGGCTCACCGGAATTTGTAGTAATCAGTGCCTGGGCGCCTCTCAACTCCATTTTTTGATACCGAAAGATTTGTCCGTGGAGGTCCTGCGGCGCTTCGCCGGTTGAAAGACAGCGTGCGTTGTGGGCCTCGCCAGTCCCGCCGGTAAGCCGAAGACCGAGTAAGTCTGCCGGCAGGCCTTTGATCTGCGCTGAGTTAAGAACTACCGTCCCGCCAGCTTTCGCGTAGTCGCTGAGGCGTTGAATCCACGGAGGAGACCAATCGATGTGGCCGCCGACCACGACGGCACGGTAAGCGTCAAGGGGAAGGCCGCTTGTGCTCCCTGCGGTGGCCGCCCTTTTGGTATGAGAGGTTGGGTTTTGAGCTTGCGGGGCCTCGGAAGCAACCAGCACATCAAAGATATCGCCGAAGATGCCGTTGACAAATGCCTGCCGATCGCCGGTTGCCGGTTCACCCTCAACAACCAGGCCGGGGTAGTAAGCTACACCGAAAAGTTCACGCAGCGAACGATCGCTGCGATTGATTTGTGAGATACCAAAGGGCCAGTGTGGATAGTCAGTCATTTCCCAACCGTGGGCAGGATCGAGCAGAAACGCAACGGGCGTATAAGGCGTGCCGCGGTCAGGGTGCTTTTCGGCAAAGCGCATAAACTCGTCAGTGATGCGGCCGAGAGGGTTTAGCTGAAACTCCTGGTTACCCGGCCCGGGTTTGAAGAATTGATCAAAGCCCTGTTCGAGATAGATTGCCGAGGCGCCGGACATGTAATAGAGATAGTAGCTCTTGCGATACCACGAGAGCGATGGCCCCATGGTGGCCCCATAGCGCGAATGAAGAAAATTATCGGGCCCGGCAAAATTTTGTAGTTTAGTAAACGTGGTTGCAGTGTCGCCAAAGTTGGGCGCGTGATAATAGAGAAAGCTGCCGCCGAATTGGCGCGCGGCCCCCCGCGTGAAAGCGATGCGCATGCCAAACATCGGTTGGACCGCAGCAGTCTCCATACCCAGCAGCTTCACTCCCCATTCAGCGAGCGCGTGCGCAAATGAAGTGCTCGACGTTGCTTGAGCGGGAATCAACTTGTCCCACATCGCTCCGGTTTGCGTATGGAAGAGCCCAGCCCACTTTCGTGCAATGGCGTTGGTGTAGAAAATTCGATACGCCCCGAGCAACTCGCGACGCGACATGAAAGGCGTGGTCTTCAGTTCAGTCGGAGCTCGGTCCCAGACGTAGCCGACGCTCTCGCCGGAGATCCAACCAACAAATTGATCCTTCAGTTCGCCATTCAAGAGCTTCCAGGCAGCCTGAGCATCTGCGTCGGACATTTGGGCCGAGCCGTAGTTGATGAGCACTGCGAATGGGGCCTTCGTTTCGCGAAGGTAACGTAAAAACGGACTGCCTTCTTTCAGATACTCCGGCAAGCTGTTGATGTAGATAACCGGCACCACGAGTTTTGAACTAAAGATGGGGACATCGCGAGCACCTTTATACTTTTGCACAAATTCATCTATCGGCTCGGCGTTGAAAGGAAAAAGCGGACGTCCTTCAGCAGGTTTGTCGTAGAGCTTCCAGAAATCAGTAGCGATGTTCCACGGCATCATGAAGTCGCGTCCTGAAATCTTTGGGCGTTGCCAGGCAGCGGGAAGATCCGACGAGGGCGTCGAGTTGATAAGCGAAGCAAGCGGGGGGCGCGTTGTTGACCATTCGCGAAGATAACGCATCGCCGCGAAATCGGGTTTGCGTCGTCCTTCGGGAATGTAGACTGGATCATTTGTCAGGAGCAAACAGTCAACGTGACGTCGCGCACCTTCAGCATTCTCGATTTCGATTGAAACGCGAGCGGGACCTTTTGCAAGCTTCACATCCACCGCATCCCAGGTGAATGCCCAGCCCCAATACATGCTCACTTCATCGTGAGGATCGATGACATCTTTCGTGCCAAACTTATGACGGAAAAACTCACGCGACGGTGAGACACGGTGACTCGGAGACGCGGGGACCTCACGCTCGTCATCACCGTTTCTCCGTAGCACCGCGTCCCCGTGCTGCGTGATGCGAACTGCAAAACCTTCGGAGCGATTGGCCCAGTCGGCATAGCGCACCCAGAGTTTGTAATTGCCGGAGCGCGGAATCTCCACATCCTGATAGATCCTGGCCGCGGTTTCATCGGCGCCGGCAGCGACTGAGTTCCATTCGCTCTCGCCACCCTGGGACCATTCGGCCGATACGCCGGGACCATTAATACCCCAGCCGGGAGCCTTTGCTTTCCTCAGGTTCTGCCAGGAAGGATTGAGGATGGGTTCGCCGTTGGGCTGGGTTGCGATGCCACGCATGTTCTCCGCTTCGTACCATAAATATTCAAGACTCGGCGACGCGGAGACACGGGGACGCGGTGAGGGGGAGACATCCTGACGCCGTGACTCTGAGACATGCTTAGGCGATTGCGCGTGTGAGATGGCGGGACGACTGGAAAAGGCTAGAAAGACAGCGGAAACTAGTAGAGAAATCAGGAGCCTAATAGTCGTATGCTGAAAGAAAACACCTGCAGCAGTTCGTCGTCCCCAGCGTGGTGCGCAACTAAACCGCGGCATCTTTATACGTCTTGCGTGTTCTGATGGTCCATTGTTCGGGATGTTCGATCATTCGCACGAGTTGACCCAGTATGTTGTCGTACGTTAGATCGAGTTCATCTGCCTCAGTTTTTGAGATGTAACCGCAGCGAAAGGCGAGCTCCAGCCAAACTCGGGTCTCCTCAGCTTCTCCTTCCGAGTCGCTCAATTTGCTGGCGAAGTGCGCAGGGTAGCGGCGTTTCCTCCAGGCTTCGGCGATGTTAGTACAAACGGATCGCGACGAACGTCGCATTTGGTCCACCATAGAGAAGCGTTCTTCAGGGGGAAACCGCTTTGTTATTTCAAAGATTCGCATTGCAGCCTCGATCGCTGCCTGATATACGCGAAGCTCTTTATAACTTCTAATATTCTCCATGGGGAATTTCAAGGAGCATCTTCTCGCCGCGTCACCGCGTCACCGCTTCCCCGAGTCCGCTACCCAAGAGCGTCCAGGCATTCCGCGAGCGAGCGTTGCCTGCACGTAAACATCGGCGTATCGCGCAACGTGAAAGAACTCGCCTTGGTCTCGCGTAACTCCTGCACCAGGTCCAGGAAGTCTGCCGGGTTATCAGTCTCGAAGGCAACCACGAATTCCTGATCATCCAAACCAAATGAATAGGTGGTGTGCAGTTTGACGGACCGATATTTAGATCCAATGCGGATGTGTTCGTCCATCATTTCCTGCCGCTGGTCCGCGCTGCGGGCATACCATTCACGAGTCTTCACAAACGGGTAAACAAAAAGATAGTCCGACTTGCCCGGAATAATGTGCAATCGGTCTTCGACGTGCTCAGGATTGTCTTTGTCTATGTACATGGACCGCTTCGTCATCGAAAGAAACGACTGAGCAGGCTCCAGATACTTCGCCATCTCGGTGTGATTCAGACGTGAGGTCATTTCCTGGATCGGATCCAATTCGTATCCAATGCGCCAAATCATGAAGTCGACATTTGTTCGCAGGCCGATGGTGGAGTAGGTGTTGATCAAAAGACTACGCCGAAATTCCTCCACGGAGCGGACAAACTCTTCTCTGCAGCGTACCTTTGCGCCGTCGTCCAGCATCCGCCATTCAGGACGAGCATGGTAGAAAGTGAAGTTCACAAATTGCCGAGGCAGCTTCGCCTTCTGTTCCTCAAGCTCCACGCAATTCGGGGCCAACCGTAAAGGCCCTCTTGTTGCTGTGCCCTGATCGTTCTCCGTACCCATTGAAGTAACCTCTGCCTGTTAGAGAATTCGCTTCGGTGAAAGCAGCGATGATTGTTGACGCCTGCAGGTATTCTGCCTAGTCTCAGGAGTGAATGCAACCGAGCATCAGGTCAGGGAGAACAGTTGCGGAGCCGGAAATCCCCGGGGAGAACGATTGGAATGGATGAGAACGCCTCGGCAAAAGCAATGGTAATCAATCCAGTCGTTCGTTTATCCGGATAGTGCCTATCGCTGCACTCGCTGGAACATTTGCGACGGCGGCGCTGCGGCTATCCGGTTTCTGCGTCCGTTTTCGAGCGCAGCTGAGCCCAAGTGGTTGGAGATTCCTGTTTTAGAGCAAGAAAGTACGATCCACGAAACGACACGAAGAGACGCGAAAGACGTTAGTGTTCCTTTCGTGTGTGTTCGTGGATCGTCTCTACTCGTCTTGCAGCGTCAGCCGCGCAGAGGGAAGAGGGAGGGTGTTTGCCCGCCGCTAAAGTCTGGATGCTATACTCCCCGGGCTCGCGCAAAAACATTTAGGGAAAACAGAAGCATGAAGTCTCTGAAGGTAGGACTCTTCACGTTCGCAGGCGCGCTTTTCGCCATCGCCTGTGCCAGCCCGGCTCCGGAAACAACTAACCGCGCTCAGGCACCAGTAGCAGCGTCGCCGGTTGCAAGCGCGAACCCCGATTCGCTGGCCACGGCGCGTGCAAACTTTGAAAAGCATTGCACTGGGTGCCATGGTGATCGCGGCGAGGCCGGTCTGGTCAAAATAGGCGATAAGAGATTAAAGGTGCCCGCTCTAACAAAAGGGCCCGCCCTAACTCACACAGACGAACAGTTGGCCAGGCAAATAACCAATGGCGACGATGAGATGCCGGCCTTCAAAGATAAATTGACCGCTGAAGAGATTAACTTGCTGGTGAATTACATTCGGAAAGAATTCCAGGGAAAATAAGAGCCGTGAATAGTAAATAGTAAATAGTAAATAGTGGGGATCTGCACCGCGATTTACTATTCACCATTTACCATTTACCATTTACCATTTACATCCGTTGACTATTTACCCATCGTGCGCGCGTAGCTCAGTTGGATAGAGCGTTTGACTTCGAATCAAAAGGTCGCAGGTTCGAGCCCTGCCGCGCGCACCAATATTCCGCCGGGTTAGAGCGTTTAAGATGGACACTCTAACCCGTTTGTGTGCCTTTAGTGCCAGTGGTTTGAATCGGTTGTAATTGATGGACCGAGTCCTATGCAGCGACCATCGACGCGTACTCTGGCGACGGCCAATATGATCTCAATGCTTGGGCATCCGCTGGTCCTGGGTTCCCTGACAGTCACTCTTTCACTCGTCGGACATCTACCAGCAGCGAGACTTCTTGCGGTCGTTGGCATTTTCACGGCTGCCATCGTCTTTCCCATCTGGTTCGTGATTCGCCGCAAAGTAGCCTCAGGTGCGTGGACTGACATGGACGTCTCGGATCATGGACAGCGCGCGGGCCTCTACTCAGTCGCACTCTCCATCATTGCGCTTAGTATCCCAATCTTTTGGCTGCTGGAGTTACCCCGCGGATTGATCATCGGGACGTTAGTCAGTCTGGTTCTGTTACTTGCTGGAATGGCAATTAACTTGCGCTCAAAACTCTCGATGCACAGCATGTTCGGAGCTTACTGTGTCGTGATTCTCATGGCTGTGAGCGTTGCCTTTGGTCTCGCAGCGCTCCTGCTAATCGCCGCCGTAGGCTGGTCTCGCGTCGTGCTGGGGCGACATACAGTGGCCCAGGTAGTTTTTGGAATGAGTTTGGGCGCGGCGGCCGGCGTGGTGCTTTTTTGGTTGGTGAGGCAATAACAGACTCTCGTTCTCAGCGCCAACGGCGCGAAATGTACTAGCCTGGGGCAACGCCCCAGGTGAAGTCCATAAACTCTGGAAGCGCTGAAGGCGCGGAATACTGAAACGTCGACACGACAATCGGCTTCGGTGAGCCACCTACCTCATTTCGCGCTTTCAGCGCTAAGAAAACTTCAGCTGGTTCTACCTGGGCCACTGGCCCAGGCTACTATACATTTCGCGCCTTTGGCGCTGAGAACAGGAGTTTTCTCCAACCCCTCGAAATCATCTTGACCCGCATAGACATGGGTGGAATAATCCGCGCATCAGACGGGAGCAACAATCAGCACGCATGCTTCGCGGAACTCACACGCTCGCATCCAGGCCACGAAGCAGGGACTCCAAGTTTACTTTTTCCTGTGCAACCTGACTTGCTTGTTGCGCAAATCGTCCATCGGACACCTCGAAATACCTTGCCGAAAGAGGTTCTTCATGAAACATACTCACTTGCTGTTACTGACGACACTCCTGGCTGCGATTCTTTCCGGCTGGTGTGGCCCAAGGCAGAAAGATGGTTCAGTGCTTCCGTCCTTCGTTAAGCAGGGCGCTCCCGAGAGGCTTAAGGTAGTAACTGAAAAGGAAGTCACCTTCTATCCTACGTACAGCTACAAGGACGCTCAGGGGTGGAACATCAATCTGCGGGGTCTTGTCCACAAGGACCAACCACTTGCCAACCATGCTTTGGCGGCATTTAGTAAATGCAATGAGGGGGAGGAGACTACCTTTCGCGCCCGCTCAGGCGATCTCCTGGATGACGCAAAGACTTTCGAAGAAGTCTTCATCAAGTTCGATTCCGACCCTGAGGACAAGCCTTATAAGTCGCCCAGGAGTAAATCCGACGGCATCGTCAATCTGAAGCTGGTCCTAAGCGATGAGCAGGCCACACGTTTGCTGGACCAACAGAACTCCTCGAACGGATGGCTAACCTATCGCGCTGTTTCTCGTGAACATACCGGCCTGGGCCGAGTCAGATTGATACAGCCGGATCCAAACGGCATTTCCCTCGTCTCTGACATTGATGACACGATCAAAATCACCCAGGTCCCGGCGGGAAGGGACATTGTCCTGAGAAACACCTTCTGCCTTGACTTCAAACCCGTGCTCGAGCCTGACATGGCGGCGAGGTACAAGGAGCTCGGTGATATCCCAATCCATTACGTATCAGGTGGACCAGAGCAGCTGTTTGGGCCGCTTTATGATTACCTCATCGCCGGTGACGGTCGCTTCCCTGAAGGGACGGTTCATCTGAAGTTTTTCCCCACGACGGCGTTTTCCCTCGAAACGAGCAGGAACCTCATAGAATTCATCCGCAGTTCTTTAGAGGTGACCTATGACCATAAGCTCGATACGATCGAGACGCTGATGGACAAATATCCCGATAGAAAATTTATTCTGGTTGGCGACTCCGGCGAAATTGACCCGGAGGTTTACAACGAGGTCAGAAAAAGGCGACCGGCCCAGGTTAAGGAAATCTGGATTCGAGATGTCATCAACGATAACGTCGTGAATCCCTTCAGGCTCATAGGAATGACGGTCATCCCGGTTAACCCGCCCGTTTGCATGGACGACAAACATTTCGATCACTTAACTAAAAAGTTCAAGAAGACTTACCCTAACAAGACCTACCAGCGGAATACGACGCCGCCTTGCGGGCAGTGACGTTACCCGCGCCCTTTGAGCGATGCGTCGAATAGTCTCGTGATGTTCCGAAGCGAACTCTTTCGACTGAGGAGAGAGAAACCCGCATGACCGATAATCCAATCGAGCTTGTACATGGGGTAGCCAGATTCGATATTCTGCGGGAGATACTGAGAAACAAATTAAACCTGCCGGATACGGAATTGGGCGACCGACTTCACTACTTCAGAGGAATCAAAACGCATCTCGAAGATCACGGTTTCCGGGTCTTCCATTCCAACCAGGACTTCGCTGGCCACTGAAGTCAAGAGCGGAACAATTGAAAGCCAGGGTCAACGAAGTGTTTCTGGAGACCGGAGCCGAACAGGTCCATATCATCGGCCACAGCATGGGCGGACTGGACTCTCGCCTGATGATTGTCGACATGGGGATGGCCGAAAAAGTTGCCTCTTTGACAACCATTGGCACGCCGCATTTGGGAACCGTCCTGGCGGATCACGTGATTGGGCAGGGCGGAGTTTTTTTAATGGGCCTGCTGCGGAGAGTTATCAATCTGGATGGATTCGCCGACCTCACCGTAACCGCCTGTGAGCATTTTAACAACCGCGCTGAAGATTCCGAGGCCAGAAACAACGTCGTCTATCAGACCTACGCGAGCGCGGAAGATCTAAATGACGTCTTTGCGCCGCTGGTTCCGTCGTGGATTTTCATACGAGATCACGAGGGCAAGAATGATGGGCTCGTGCCCTTCAGATCTCAACAGTGGAACCGCGAACTAGTTGCCAGCGACGGAACCAGAAAGCAGGTAGCGCAGAAAGAGTTTCCTTTACCAGCGGATCATCTGAACCAGGTGGGTTGGTGGGATCCCCAGGAAGTTACTCCGACGATGAGGAATTCCAACAGTTTCAAACAGGCCTCTGACTATGAAAGCGAAACAAGAGACGTCTATCTGCACATAGCGCAAAACCTGGCTTGAAAGAGAAAACCTCGTCCGACGAAAGACTGTTCGACCGACAAGATTCTCAGCGGGTAATACGATCCACGAAACACACGAAACAACACGAAGTGAGCTTCTTTTCGTGTCACTTCGTGTGATTTCGTGGATCGGTCAGGCTTTCGCCGCATCGCTTGCCGTAACTTTCCGTTGTTCAATAGGCAGGTATTCTCGCGTGCGGTGGCCAAGATAGATTTGTCTTGGCCGGGCAATCTTCTGGTCCGGATCCTCGAGCAACTCCACCCATTGGGCCAGCCAGCCCGACGTGCGCGGAATCGCAAACAGCACCGGAAACATATCCACCGGAAAGCGCATGGCCTGGTAAATGATTCCGGAATAGAAGTCGACGTTGGGATAGAGGCGGCGTTTGACGAAGTAGTCGTCTTCGAGCGCGATTCGCTCCAACTCCAGCGCGATCTCCAGCATCGGATCCTTGCCGGTGACTTCAAACACTTCGTCGGCCACCTGTTTGATTATGCGTGCACGCGGGTCGTAGTTCTTGTAAACACGGTGCCCAAAACCCATCAGCCGAAACTCGCCGGCCTTAACGCGTTTGATGTAGTCCGGTACTTTATCCTTTGAACCTATCTCTTTGAGCATGCGCAGCACCATCTCGTTAGCGCCACCGTGCAATGGGCCATAGAGGGCTGCCGCCGCTCCCGCCAGCGAAGAAAAGGGATCCGTCTGCGCGCTGCCGATACTCCGCATCGCATTCGTACTGCAGTTCTGTTCGTGGTCGGCGTGAAGTATGAACAAAACGTTCAACGCGCGCTCGAGCGCCGGGTTCGGCAGATACTTCAGCTCAGTCGTCTTGAACATCATGTTGAGGAAGTTGCCCTCGTACCTGAGATCGTTGTCGGGATACGCGTACTGCATTCCAATGCGATGCCGGTAAGCGAAGGCAGCAATGGTGGGAACCTTAGCAATCAAGCGATGGATCTGTTTCTTTCTACACTCCACATCGAAGATGTTCTTTGCGTCAGGGTAAAAGGTTGAGAGCGCGCCGAGCGTGGCTTCAAACATTCCCATCGGATGGGCGTTGTAGTGAAAACCGTCGATGACCTTCTTGATACTCTCGTTGATGAACGTGTGGTAAGTGATGTTGTGTGTCCAGGTTTTGAGCTCATCCGCGGTCGGCAGCTCACCGTTAAGCAGTAGATAGGCGACTTCGAGATAGGAGCTCTTCTCAGCAAGTTGCTCAATCGGATAACCGCGATATTCAAGAATACCTTTGTCGCCATCGATGAAGGTTATTCGGCTCTTGCATGAAGCTGTGTTCATGAACGCCGGATCGTAAGTCATCAATCCAAAGTCGTCGTCGGACGATTTAATCTGGCGCAGATCCATCGCCTTGATGGTCCCATTTTCAATCGGGAGCTCATACTGCTTTCCAGTTCGATTGTCGGTAATAGTTAAGCTATTCCCACTCATACTCTTCTCCTCTATTGTGCGGCTTGGAAAGCAGGTTAACCCTGAGGCGGGAAGTAATCAAACCGGAAACAGATGCTGGATGCTGGATGCTGGATGCTGGATGTCAGTTGTCATCGAGGCTCACGCTCGCGCTATAATCCAGCATCCAGCATCCAGCATCTTTCGAATAAGGAGTGTTCCCTCATGAATACCAAGAGACTAATCTTGACGACAATCGTGGTCTTTATCGTGGCAAGCCTCACGGGTTTTCTGATTCACGCTTACCTGCTGCGCGCCGACTACATGCTGATCGCCCAACACTACCGGCCTGAGGGCCAGGAAAAAATGGTCTTCATTAGTCTGGCCTATCTTTCGTTTGCGATTGGCTCAGTCTGGGTTTACGCGAAAGGAGTGGAAGATAGACCGTGGCTAGGGCAGGGAATCCGGTTTGGTCTCGCAATGGCGCTGGTACTTACTATCCCATCTTTTGTCATGGCTTACGCTGTGCAACCCGTACCGAGCGCCCTGATGGTGAAGCAAATCACGTTTGAAACAGTAGCCAAAATACTTTTGGGAATTGTGACGGCAGCGATTTATCGGCGGTAAATCAGAGGCCAGGGGGTAAGGGGGCAGGGGTAAAGGGGTAAGGGGGGAAAGGGGTAAGGGGGAAAGGGGGTAAGGGGGAAAGGGGTAAGGGGGGAAAGGGGTAAGGGGGAAAGGGTAAAGGGTAAAGGGCAATGGTCGGTCAGTAGTTAGTTGTCATTTGTCAGTTGTACCCTGCCGGGCCGCCCAACTTACACGACCGCTAACGATTTAGAACTGACAACTAGCAACGAATAACTGACAACTAGCAACGAATAACTAACAACTAACAACTGACTGACCATCTTACCCTTTACCCTTTTCCCCTTTTCCCCTTTTCCCCTACCCCCCGGCCCCTCCTTACTTGATCGCCACCAACTCCAGGTCGAATAACAGCGTAGAGTTGCCCGGGATGTCTGGAGGTTTACCGCCTGGGCCGTAGGCAAGATTTGCAGGAACGATCAACTTTCGTTTGCCGCCAACTCTCATGGTTGAAACGCCTTCATCCCATCCCTTGATCATAGGATCGACGCCAAACCTAAATTCCATAGGCGCCCCGCGATCAAGTGAACTGTCAAACTTGGTTCCGTTTTGAAGGGTACCTGTGTAGTGGACCGAGAGCTTTTGTCCGTTACGTGGAGATGGTCCGCTGCCTTCGACGAGGTCGGTGTATTTCAGTCCGCTTGGTGTCGTAATTTCATGTGCGGTTGTTGTCCCTGAACGTTTGGTGATCAAATAAAAGATGGCAGAAGCGGCAAGAGCCAGCACGATAACGATTGCGATTATGCGAACCTGGCGGTTGCGGCCTGTCGGGGCTTTGGTTTTTCCTGCGGGATAGAGACCCTTCGATCGCTTCTTTGCCTTCCCGGTTTTTCGGTGTCTACTTTGCGGCAAGTTTTGGTTTTCTCCTGTTGCTGTTGAGTCGTGGGCGACCCTTTATAGCTGGTTTCAGCGTCGGGTTCAATTTAGGAACGCCCTTTTCAACTAACCAGCCAATAGGTAAACTCTCCGTCCTGCTTACAATTCGTGAAGCGAAGTTAAAGAGAATGGTACTGGCGTCGACGGGCTGGCAGCCTGAAGGGCTGTCAGAGTACTCCTATTTGACGATAAGCAAACGATCCACGAAATTGCACGAAGCTACACTAACCCTTTCTTCGTGCAATTTCGTGTAGTTTCGTGGATCGTTTTACCTGGCGAACGCACTGACCGCGCAACGCCGGCAACCCAGAGCTGGATTACAAAATTGCTTGGTACTGACAAGAAAAGCCACTCAGGAGAAAACATGTTCCCCTTTCAGTCACTTCGTCGTTTCTGTTTGATCGGTTTCCTTTTTGGCGTTTGTGTTTTGCCACTTCGGGCGCAAGAACTTTCAGCATCACCTTCTCCAAGTCCACAGGCAGAAGTCGCAACGGGAAACGAGATTTCCACGTCGCCATTTGAAAAAGCGTTTGAGCGGCTCGAATGGCGCAGCATCGGACCTGCCATCATGGGAGGACGAATTGCCGATCTCGAAGGAGTGCCGGGAAATCCCAACCTCGTTTATGTGGCAACCGCCTCAGGCGGACTGTGGAAAACTGTAAATGGCGGGGTGACCTGGAAGGCTATCTTCGAGCGGCAGGGCACGATTTCACTCGGTGATGTCGCCCTGGCCCCCAGCAACCCTGATGTAGTTTGGGTTGGGACAGGCGAGTCAAAAACCAGAAACAGTGTTTCGTTTGGCGATGGTGTCTACAAATCAACTGATGCCGGGAAAACCTGGCAGCACATGGGACTGAGAGATACTGAGCGAATCTCCGCCATCGCTATCCATCCACAGAATCCGGACATCGTTTACGTCGGCGCGCTGGGCCACGCCTTCGGTCCTAACGAGAACCGCGGCGTCTTCTTGACTACCGACGGCGGAAAAACCTGGACCAGGACGCTCTACATCGACAAGGAACATGGCGTCTCTGATCTGGAAATGGATTCTACAAATCCAAACATTCTCTATGCGGGGATGTGGAGTTTCGAGCGCAAGCCCTGGACACATCGCAGCGGCAGCGATAAGGGAGGTCTGTTCAAATCAATCGATGGCGGACGAACCTGGGCCAGGCTCACCAATGGATTGCCGAAGTTAATTGGCAGGATCGGCGTGCGTGCCGCTCCCAGCAATCCAAATGTCGTCTACGCAATCGTAGAGGCAAAGGAAGGAACACTTTATCGTTCAGACGATCGCGGCGAGACCTTCAAACAGGTTTCCAAAAACGCTGCTATCGTCTCACGTGGCTTCTATTACACGCGCGTGCGAGTCAATCCAACGAACGAGAACCATGTTTATGCGGTTGCCTCTACCCTTTTCGAGTCTATTGATGGGGGCAAATCGTTTCGCTCAATTACCGGACGCACTCACATAGACTTCCACGCGTTCTGGCAGGACCCCAAAGATCCAAAACGTATCTGGCAGGGGAACGATGGCGGCATTGCCGTGACCTACGACGGGGCCGAGACGTGGGAACCGGTTTATAACATCCCTTTGGCCCAGTTTTATCATGTTCATGCCGACAATCGTTCGCCGTTCTACTACGTGATGGGCGGGCTTCAGGACAATGGTGCATGGACCGGGCCAAGCCGAACGCGGGAGCCGGCCGGCATCATGAACGACGATTGGCGCATGGTGAGCTTTGGCGACGGCTTCTCAGTCATCAACAGCCCCGACGATCCAGACCTCTATATCTCGGAGTCTCAGGGTGGGAATATTTTGCGCACAGACTTTCGTGCTCGCGAGCAACAAGCCATCAATCCCTGGGGACGTGGAAGCGGTGGCGGGGCCGCCGCAGGCGAGAAGTTTCGCTTCAACTGGAATTCGCCGATGGCGCTTTCTGCGCATGACAAGAACACGCTCTACTTTGGCGGAAACGTGGTTTTCCGATCTCCCGACTTCGGGAAGACCTGGGAACAAATAAGCCAGGACCTGACCACCAACGACCCAGAGAAATTAAAAGATGCCGGTGGTCCTGTTTCCTTTGAAAATACGACCGCCGAGTACTACTCGACGATCACTAGCCTCGCAGAATCCCCGATACAAAAGGGACAGATCTGGGCCGGCACAGATGACGGCAATCTCCAATTGACGACTGACGGCGGAAAAAACTGGACCAATCTTATTCGGAATGTTCGGGGCGTCGCCGCTAATTCCCCCGTGTCCCACGTTGAGCCGTCGCGCACTAACGCTCAAATAGGCTACATTTCTTTTGACCGACACATGTTTGACGATTTTCGTCCATACATCTTCAAGACCAGCGATGGTGGAAAGAGTTGGACCGCTATTGCCGGGAATCTGCCACCAAAGGCCTATGTGCAGGTAGTGCGAGAGGACCCTAAGAATACCAATCTGATTTATGCCGGCACGGAGTTAGGTCTGTTTGCTTCCTATACCGGAGGCAGGGAATGGATTTCGCTCAATCTCAAAAACCTGCCAAATGTCTCAGTGCACGACATTGTGGTCCATCAGCGTGAAAACGATCTAATTCTCGCTACTCACGGCCGCGGTATTTTCATTTACGACGACGTCACGCCAATCCAGCGCATGACGCCGGCAATACTAAACAGTGATGCGCATCTATTTCCGATCCGCCCGGCTTTGCGTTTTGCCACTCGTTTCACCCGCTACGGAATCGGAGACAAGGAGTTCACTGGTCCAAATCCGCCCTATGGCGCCTTAATCACCTATTACTTGAAAGATAAGGCCGATGATAAAACGACTTTCAAGATTCAAGTCTTCGATCAAGGCGGAAAACTAGTGCAGGAACTCGAAAGGCCTGCAAAAGACAAGGGCCTGAACCGCGCCACCTGGAACCTTAGATTCGGAGGTGCAGAAGTGCGCAGTCCGCCCAGCGCGGAGGAGACGGCATTTACCGGCCCGCCGCGTGGGCCGCAGGTCCTGCCCGGGACCTACACGGTGAGGCTGACCACTGGTGACAAGAGTTTTGAACAACCGGTTGAAGTGCTTCTGGATCCCACCATCAATGTGCCGCCCGCTGATTTACAGGCCCAGCTCGACATGCACGTAAAGCTTCGTGACATGCAGTCTGCCGTGAATAGTTCCCTCCGTTTTCTTGATAGCATCGACGTTCAGCTAAAGCACACGCAGACGACCATGAAGAACCTCAACAAGGAGCCGGACAAGGAACTGATGAAAGCCCTCGACGATTACGTCAAG
Source organism: Acidobacteriota bacterium (assembly GCA_038040525.1). Classification (GTDB taxonomy): domain Bacteria; phylum Acidobacteriota; class Blastocatellia; order Pyrinomonadales; family Pyrinomonadaceae; genus PSRF01. The sequence continues at coordinate 22,117 of JBBPIC010000020.1, forward strand.
CAGGTTGAGGAGCTGAAGGACCGGATGGCGCGACGATCGGAGGGTCTTGGCATTCCAGGCAAACAGCAAGTTGCGAATAGGATTGGAAATCTCTTCTTCGGGCTGGACGGTACCAATGCCGCGCCGACGCTGTATCAGCGGCAGTATTTTGAAGAGATCGTACCCGAATATCGTGCCCGCATGGCCGAGGTCAACCGGTTTCTCAAAGACACTTTGGCGCAATGGAATGACAAACTCCGTGGCTGGAATGCGCCAACGTTGACGACCAGGGCGCCGGTTGATTTCTAGGGTGCCGGGAAGAAGGGTATCGGGTGCCGGGTGCCGGGTATCGGGTTCCTACGGGGCTCAGTTTGATATCTTCTTCACGGGAAAACCAGTGCCTCCGGACTGGATACGCGACACCCGACACGAGGTAATACATGCTTCCTAATTGGTTGAAATCCTACTTGCTTCTTTGCCTGGTCCTGGCGGTAGCCTTTGCGCAAGGACCGCCGGTTGAAACGGGTCCATTCCGTAAACCCGACCTTGTCGAGCTGGTCAAGCTCGATCCTACAATCAAACTCGACATCCGCTACGCAAGCAAAAACAATTTCCTTGGCAAGAAGGTTTATAAAGAGGCGCGGGCATTTTTACAGCGGCCTGCTGCGGACGCCCTGGTGCGAGTGAATCAGAAGCTCCGCGCGGGCGGGTATGGATTAGTTGTCCATGATGGATATCGGCCCTGGGCCGTAACGAAGGCCTTTTGGGACGTCACTCCCGAAGACAAGAAGATTTTTGTTGCTGATCCAGCCAAAGGCTCGCGCCACAATCGTGGCTGCGCAGTGGACCTGTCTTTGTTTGATCTCAAAACGGGAATGACGGTAAAGATGCCGGGCGAGTATGACGAGATGACGGAACGCTCGCATATTAACTACGAGTGTGCGACTCCTGAGGCAAAGCGGTTGCGCGAACTATTGCGAGCAGGGATGACAGCGGAAGGGTTTAATGTGTACGAGCCTGAATGGTGGCACTACGATTACAAGGATTGGAAAGAGTATCCAATCCTGAACATCAAGTTTTCCGACATCGGAAAGTGAACGAGGGTGACGGAGAAGGGTAAAGGGTAAAGGGTAAAGGGTAAAGGGTAAAGGGTAATGGGTTAAGGGGTAAAGGTTCGATGCTCAGGTCGTGAGTTGGCTTCCCAATACGTTTAGACCAGATACAGAACATCTAATCCGCAACCCAGTTACCTTTTTCTCCTTACCCTTTACCCTTTACCCTTTACCCTTTACCCCCTTTAACCCTTCTCCGTCACCCTTCCAATCACCAATCCCTGGTACCTAGCCGATCCGATCATCGACACCGGCCATCCGGGTCAGGCGAATATTTCCGTTTATCCCACTGGCGGAGATTGAGTTTCCACCCGCCCCAATTCTGGCGCTGTAGTTTCCACGGCTACTCTTATCTACCACCACACTTGGCAGCTCCGAGATCACACTTCCATTCATCCCGTGAGCTTCAAGGTCCGCATTAACCCCGTCGCCGAGCCTCAGCTCAATGTTGCCGTTGATACCGCTGATGTCAATGCCATCTTTCCCGAGACTCTTGAGGGAGACGGAAACGCTGCCGTTGATGCCACTGAAATCGGCCGAGCCGGAAGCCTGCGCTATTTCGACTCGTCCATTGATGCCGCTAACATCCACCGGCCCGTCTATCTCGCCAACCTTCACTGAACCGTTGATGCCATTTGTTGACAGCGCGATCTGCCTTGGCAGCTTGAGTGTTACCTGTTCCTTCGGACTGGAGCCGAAGATACGCGACATAATGCCGCTATCACCTTTTTCGCCCCGGATGACCAATTTGTCCGGCGTACTCTCGATAACAATCTTGCGCCGGCTCAGAGCTTCGGAGCTGGCCCCGGTCCGTTCGATATAGATGTCGGCCGTTCTTGTGTTTGAGGTCTCAATCTTTACTGCTCCGTTGATGCCCGAGACTTCAACGCGAGCGCCCGGCGAAAGCTCGAAACTCTTGCGAATCTCCTCACGTACGTCGCCTGATGAAGCCGTTTGAGCATGGACCTTCACAGGCCATTCAAGCCGGCCGCCTGACTTGGAATACGAACGCACAATACCTGCGACCCCGGCAATGGCTACCAGGAGGACGACTAAGATTATTTTTTTCATTTGGGGTGGTCTCCGGACAGAAATTTCGAATGTCTCTCGCTTTAACGATGCGAACGAGAGTTTGGTTCCTTTTTCTTTGAAAGGGTTTTACAGGACCGTGCGCCGGTAGCGCCTGGGTTTCAGCCTTAGAAGATAAGCAATCGATCCACGAAATCACACGAAGCAGCACTAATTTTCCTTCGTGAAATTTCGTGTAACTTCGTGGATCGTTTTTTTCCGGCTAAGCACTGAATGCCAAACCAGGATACTACGTTGGAGACTCCCTTTCTTGACATAACCAGCCACGGGACATACCCTCTGACGACTTTAGAATCCACGTAAAAGCCAGCATTTTTGAGGATATCCGAGTTGTCAGACAAAGACTCCAGGGACAAAACGATTTTGGTGGTCGAAGATGACGAAGACTCCCGTCTTCTAATGCGGCTCGAGTTGGAGCGTCTCGGCTATCTCGTTGTGGAGGCCGAAGACGGAGTCAGGGCCGTCGAAATTGCCGGCCGCGAGCGCCCAGACATTATCCTCATGGATTTGACCTTACCGGTGATGGATGGGATCACAGCTACAGAGAAGATACGAGCCACCGACGGACTAAACGGCGTTCCCGTAATCGCAGTCACTGCCCACCAGGAAACAGATTTTCGCGAGGGGGCAAAAGTCGCCGGCTTCAACGCCTATGTCACCAAACCCATCGAGATCTCCTGGCTGGATGAGTTGATCAAGGGACTGCTGGTGTAGCCAGGCCATTTTGGCGAACGGAAGAGCGGGGGCAAGCCCCACCTTCCTTACCTTAGAGCATGCGATCGAGTCACCGAAAACGGTTCTCCTCCTCTCAGGTAAGGCCAGTCCCCACCAAGAGAAAGTCTTAACTCTAAACTTTAGTCTGTTCTAAGGAAGCGGCGCCGGGCCGCCGCGGGCCAAAGCGGCGCCAGGCCGCCGCACTCCAAGGAGTTGACCTTATTCGCTACGCCTCTCCTCGCTAAACCACACTATCGTTGCGCCCAAGCCTCCAGCTTCCGGCGGTGCATCAGTCCAACTAGTTACAAACGGGGTTCGCCCAAGGATCTGGCGCACCATCTCGCGCTGCACGCCTATCCCTTTCCCGTGAATGATCCGTACACTGCTGAAGCCTGCCTCTTGGGCCTCTCTTAAATACTCCTCGACGACCACTTTCACATCTCGCGGTTGAATCGTGTGAAGATCGAAGACGTCCGTGATGGGAATCCTTACCGGCTCAGGAAACGGATTGAACGGATCAAAGGTGTCAGAATCTCCGGGCATCGCGGTATGTTCGAACTTACTATGCTGATTCTACACTTGAACATCTCATCAAAGGCAGGAGCCCGAACTGTCCTTTTAAAACAAGTTTGTTTCGTGCCGTTTCGCGTAATTTCGTGGATCGTCCTCTTCCTCAAATAGCAAACGATCCACGAAATCACACGAAACGGCACGAACATAAGCTCTTTTCTGCCTTCAGGTCACTGCTTACTGCTCACTGTGAACTTGATCAGAGCCTCCCTCAGTTTTGTCGCGACGAACGACAAGCTAACGCGTATCGAACATTCAAACTGACTCAATACTCTGGTGGTTTGGACTTTCGGCCTAACTGCATTAAAGTATGCGCCGTCTGCCCAAAGTTTTTCAGGTTTTTCCGTTTAAGTCTGCAACTCAAACCCCAGGAGATTATTTCGATGAAGAGAACTGCCCCTCGGCATGGCTTCTTTCAGTGGAAGCTTTCGCTCTACGCCCTGCTAGTGATTTCGCTCGCGACGGCATCGATTTCGCTCGCGCCTTTTGCCGGCGCTCAAAACCCTAGTCCTTCGGCCTCTTCCATGGACGGCGCCGCAGGACCTTCTGCGAGACTCGTTTATCCCGAATCCAGGAAGGTCGAAGTAATTGACGATTACTTTGGCACGAAGGTCGCCGATCCGTATCGCTGGTTGGAGAATGAGAAGACCCCTGAGGTTTCGGCCTGGGTCGAAGCCCAGAACAAGGTCACCTTCGCCTATCTCGATCAGATCCCGTATCGGCAGAAGATCAAAGAGCGTCTGACTACCCTGTTCAACTACCCGCGCTACTCGGCGCCTTCGCGTCGCGGCGAGTATTTCTTCTTTACGAAGAATGATGGACTACAGAACCAGAGCGTTTGGTACCGCCAAAAAGGTTTGGACGGAACCCCTGAAGTCTTGCTCGACCCCAATAAACTTTCCAAAGACGGCACCACGCGTTTGGGACAGTTTTCGCTTTCCAGAGATGGTATGCATCTCGGCTACGGCGTTTCGCAGGGCGGTTCAGATTGGACTGACGTCTACGTCATGGACGTCGCCACGAAGGAGTTGAAGACAGACAAACTCGAATGGGTGAAAGTTTCCGGCATCTCGTGGCAGGGCGACGGTTTCTATTACAGCCGCTATCCCGCTCCGGAAAAAGGTAAGGAGATGACCACCAAAAACGAGAACCATCAGGTTTTCTATCACAAGGTGGGCACTCCTCAATCGGAAGACATGCTGGTCTATGAGGACAAAGCCAATCCGCAAAGGTTTCATGGAGTCGGCACGAGCGATGACGAGAAGTTTGCGTTTCTGAACATTTCTGAACGCGGCAAAGGCAAAAAGGGCAACGCCCTGTTCTATCGCGATGTTACTAAGCCCGATAGCAAATTTGTTCCTATCGTGGCTGAAATCGGTGACAGCAGTTTTGGCGTCGTTGATAACATCGACGATAAATTCCTGATGTGGACCGACCATAAGTCGCCGAATGGCCGCGTCTTCCTGTTTGATCCGAAACATCCGGAAGAAACAAATTGGAAGGACGTCATTCCTGAGAAGCCCGAGCCTCTCGACGTAGTGAACACGGTAGGCGGGAAGCTTTTTATCACCTACCTCAAAGACGTCGCCGCTCGCGCGTATGTCTATAGTCTTGACGGCAAACTGGAAAACGAAATCCCTTTGCCAGCGCCGGGTACAGTCGGCGGGTTCGGTGGTCGAAACGACGACAAGTTCACGTTCTACTCGTTCACGACCTTTAACTTCCCAGGTGCGATTTACAAATATGACATCGCAACGAAGAAGTCGACGCTCTTCAGGCAACCTGAGATTCCCGGTTTCAAGTCGGCGCATTACGAAACTAAACAGGTCTTCTATAACAGTAAAGACGGCACACGCGTGCCGATGTTCCTGGTCCACAAGAAAGGCCTCAAGCTCGACGGTAACAACCCGACGCTGCTTTATGGCTACGGTGGTTTCAACTCAACCACCTCGCCAGGTTTCAGCCCCCTTCGTTTGGCTCTACTCGAACAGGGGTTCGTTTATGCCTCGGCCAACATGCGCGGGGGCGGAGAATACGGCGAGAAATGGCACGAAGCTGGAACCAAACTCAAGAAGCAAAACGTCTTTGACGACTTCATTGCGGCGGCTGAGTTCTTAATTAGTAACAAATACACGTCGTCCAGCAAACTCGCTATTCACGGAGTTTCTAATGGCGGATTGCTTGTCGGCGCAGTGGCGAACCAGCGGCCGGAATTGTTTAAGGCCGTGATTCAACAGGCCGGTGTCATGGACATGCTGCGCTTCCACAAGTTCACCATTGGTTGGAACTGGATTGCTGATTATGGCTCGAGCGATAACAAAGATGAGTTTAAGGCGCTCCATGCTTATTCGCCGGTCCATAACATCAAGACAGGAACGAAGTATCCAGCGACCTTGATCACAACGGCTGACCGTGACGATCGCGTCGTACCGGGACACTCATTCAAGTATGCCGCGGCCCTTCAGGCCGGTCAGGGTGGGGACAATCCGATTCTGATTCGTATCGATACCAAGTCGGGCCATGGCGCCAGCAGCACTACGAAAGCGATCGAACAGACTACGGATATCTACTCGTTCCTGATGTGGAACCTGGGAGTGACACCGCACTAGTTAGCCTTTGCAAGAAACCGCTTACCAGTAAACAGCAGACAGCGAACACCCTACGCTGTCTGCTGTTTTGTCTTTTCGCCTGACGAACGATCCACGAATTCACACGAAACGGCACGAAAAGAGCTCTTTATTCGTGCGATTTCGTGTGCTTTCGTGGATCGTCTTATTCTTCTATCTGTGTTCATCTGTGGCTAATTTATTTTCGCGGGGACAGACAGGAATGTCTGTCCTACTTTCGCTTCCAGCGAACGCCGTCTTTGGTGTCTTCGAGGATGATACCCAGGGCCGCGAGTTCATCGCGAATCTCATCGCCCCGCGCGAAGTCACGTCGTCGGCGGGCCTCCTGGCGTTCATCGATCAGATTCTGGATTTCGGTGTCCAGGATTTCGCGACGCTCCTCACCAAAGATGTTTAAGACACTGTCAAAACGTTTCAGTAGGTCCAGCAACTCGCTCTTGTTGTCTTCCTTAACTTGCTTCCGGGCGATGGCACTGTTTACATCACGCGTCAGGTTGTGAATCACTGCCAGGGCGACCGATGTGTTGAGGTCGTCGTCCATTCCCGCTTCAAATTCCTCTGCGGCACGGACAGTGATTTCATGCAGTGCATCGTTAACGCCCGCAGCGGTTTTGGCCTCACTGAGGCGGGCGCGAAAATCACGCAGGCTGGCAACAGTCTTGTCAGCGCCGGCAAGAGCATCGAAAGTGAAATTTATTTGCTTGTTGTAAGGAACGCTTAAAAGAAAATAGCGCACTGCACGAGCCGAATATCCTTTGGCAGTGATATCGCGAAACGTGTAGTAGTTGCCTTTCGATTTGGACATCGTTTCGCCTTCCACTTTGAGATGCTCGAAGTGGATCCAGTATCGAACAAACTGTTTCCCGGTGGCCCCTTGGCTTTGGGCGATCTCATTTTCATGATGTGGGAAGACCAGGTCGATTCCGCCGGCATGAATATCGAAAGTTTCACCCAGATACTTCATGGACATCGCGGAACACTCGATGTGCCATCCGGGGCGGCCGCGTCCAATTGATGCATCCCAGGCCGGCTCAGACGGGCTCGCAGGCACTTTCCAGAGCGCAAAATCCCGCGCGTCTTCCTTGTCATACCGGTCGGTGAGAATGCGTTCACTGGCACCGGCAATATTTCCCGCGAAGTTGATCTTCGAGAGTTTGCCGTAGTCCGGAAACGACGCGATGCGATAGTAAATGGAACCGTCAGACTTGTAGGCGTGATTGGTTTCGAGAAGTCTCTCGATTAGCGAAACCATCTCGGGAATGTGTCGCGTCGCGCGCGGAATGATCTCGGGCCGCTCGCACCCAAGCGCATCAAAGTCTTCCCAGAGCGCATCGATGTACTTCGCCGTGTAATCGTCAATCGTGACACCGGCTTCCTGCGACTTGGCGATGATGCGGTCTTCCACGTCAGTGACGTTCATCACGTGCGTGACTTTGAAGCCTTTGAACTTCAAATAACGTCGCAGAATGTCGGCAGCCACGGCTGAACGGAAGTTGCCAATGTGGCCATAGTCCCAGACCGTGGGACCACAATAATAAAACCTGGCTTCACCCTCGTTGAGTGGACGAAACTCTTCAATCTTTCCTGAAAGCGTGTTGCGGAATTTAAGCATTGTCGCTGTATTAGAAGTTACGCGCACTCAGAAACTCAAGCGGCCACAGATGAACACGGATAACGTAACGCGGCCTGGGCCGCAACCAAGCGAAGAAAAAACACGATCCACGAAATCACACCAAAAGACACTAATAAACCTTCTGGTGCTGTTTCGTGTGGTTTCGTGGATCGTATCTTATTCGATCGGAATCTTGCTCGAAAAACAAGAAGTTGAACGTTCGCTTCACAGATGGGGATTAGCTGCTCCCTCTTGTGCGTATTCACCGGTGTTCATCTGTGGCTAATTTCTGATCCCGATTCATCCTTCCTGAAGTGTTCCCATCCGCCCGGCTCCAGTTTCCAAACGCGTGGGCCTTCCGAAATCCTGACGCCCTCGGAGGCCTTCCTAATCTCGCCAATCCGAGTTATGGAAACGCCGTCTACGCGGGATGGGAGCTGACCGACTTTTTCCGGCGGCACAGTGAACAGGAGTTCAAAGTCTTCTCCGCCGTGAAGCGCAAGCATCAGCGGATCCAACGCGCGGCGGCCGCAGAGTTCGGCAACCACTTCATCAATCGGAAGACGTGACGCCTCAATGATCGCGCCCACCCCGCTTTCATCACATAGGTGATTGAGATCTGACGAGAGACCGTCGCTGATATCGATCATCGCTGTCGCCAGTTGCTTCTCGCCGATCAAAAGACCCCAACCCACACGAGGCTCAGGTTGAAGGTGTCGGAGCAGCAAGGTATCTACGGGGTGATTATCGCCGCGAGACTCGCCCAGGTTTAATCGCGCGCCACGTTCAATCAAGCGCAAGCCAGCAGCCGCATCTCCCAAAAAGCCGGTAACGTAGATTTGATCTCCAGGTTTTGCCCCGGCTCGAAATAACTCGCGGTTGCTTTGGCATTCTCCGATAACAATAGAGTCGATAACTATCTTCTCTGGAGTGCGAGAGAGATCCCCGCCTATCAGCTTCACTCCATAGCGGTCCGCGAGCTTAAAGAAGCCTTCGTAAAACTGATCCAGGAATTCCGAGTTCCAAACGTCAGGAGGAACGCCAATTGACAATAGGGCCCAGCGCGGGCGCGAGGCCATGGCAGCAATGTCGGAAAGCGAAACGGCGAGGGTTTTGTAACCGAGTAAGTCAGGCCGGGTTGTGTCACGCCGAAAATCGATGTCTTCGACGAGTAAGTCGGTGCTGATAACTACATCAGTGCCCGCGAAAGACTTGACGACCGCGGCATCGTCGCCAATACCGCGGATGAGGCCCGAAGAATTGCCGCCTCTCTCCTCGGCCATCGTTCGGATTTGCTTGATGCGATCGAATTCGTTCATTGGATTATAAGAGTATCAGAACCTGGGACGGAGAGTCGGAGTCTGTAGCCAATGATCAGCGGGGGCAAGCCCACCTTCCCAACCTGAGAGCATGCAAACGATCTGAGGTGAATCGAACGCATGCTCTCAGGTTGGGAAGGGTGGCTTGCCCCCGCTCGACCGATGGAAGGATCGCTGATTTTCAAACCAATTAAAGATTGCGGCGAAGGGAATCGAGGCCGGCCTCGATGGTTTCGATCGTAGTTGAGAAGGAAAAACGTAAGTGGCCCTCGCCGTGTTCACCGAAGACCACGCCGGGAACGGTGGCGACCTGCGCGCGTTCGAGCAGTATCTCTGCGGCTTCACGACTGTCAGCGCTGACCCGTTTCACATCCGGAAAAGCATAGAAGGCGCCGGCAGGTTTTTCACACACCAGACCAAGCTCGTTGAGTCCCGCCAAAAGTAAATCGCGCCGCTTCTGATAAGCGACGCGATTCTCTTCCAGCATGTCTGATTCAATAGTAAATGCCGCCAGCGCAGCCCATTGAGTTGGAGTCGAGACTCCGTTTGATGAATACAGAATTGTTTTGCGCAAGCCGGTCATCCATGGCTCAGGCGCGACAGTGTAACCAAGTCGCCAACCTGTCATGGCGTACGACTTTGAAAGCGTGAACACAGTGATGGTGCGTTCAAACATTCCCTCGAGAGAAGCGATCGAGCAGTGCTCGCCGTCGTAAATCAAATCTTCATAGGCTTCATCGGCGAGGACTACGAGATCGCGCTCCTGGGCGAACCGTGCCACCGCGCGTGCTTCATCGCGATTGAAGACGACCCCGGTAGGATTCTGCGGAGTGTTGTAGTAGATGGCCCTGGCTTTGTTGGTTGCATAGCGGGCCAGCGTTTTCTCGAACCCCTCTTCGCGGGCTTCGCGGGTAGGAACCAAAACAGTTCGTGCTTCACAGTGAGCAATCAGATCCTTGATTGGCGTCCAGAACGGGGAGAAGACAAGCACTTCGTCATCCGGATTCACGACCGATTGGAACGCACCAAAGAGTCCCTGCATGCCTCCATTCAAAATGATCACGTCGCCGGTCTGCGCCTGGATGTTATTTTTGTTTCGCAACTTGTCCGCTATTGCAGCGCGCAGCTCAGGTATACCCGATGAAGGAGCGTAGCGAGTCTTGTTTTCGTCGAGCGCGCGCTTCATCGCTTCTTTGATGTGGTCAGGCGTGTTCAGGTAAGGCTCGCCGCCCTCGAACTGATAAACCGTAGCGCCCTGCGCGCGCAGTTTCATTATTCGATTGCGAATATTAACGATGTCAGAAAAGCCTATGTTGTCGAGACGTGAGGCGAGGCGAAAAACAGTTGAAGACGTTGTCACTAGTGGAACCAATCCTTCGAATGCTGACTGCGGAAGGCGGATTATAGCTTGGCGATTAGTGTGCGTCTAGCGAGTGGGTTTCCCTGGTTGTTCAGCTGATATGTAAAAGGAGAAGCAATTTGCGGGTCGAGAATTCAGCAAAGGACACAGTCAACACAGAACCGAAGCGCGGTAGCGCCGGATGCCAGAGTCTACATTGGCAACAATTTTAGAGGATACTACTCAATACTCATGTAGACTCTGGCATCCGGCGCTGCCGCGCTCGGTTCTGTAATTGAACAACTGTCGGCGAGTTTCTATATATCCTCAGACAATACTTTTAAGACTAAGATTTAACTAACGTCACCTAACTGTAAGTATTGACACGCTAAACACCTGGCAGTAACATGGCGGCTCGCCGGGCTGCTGGCAAACTCGCCATTAGTCTCCTTTAATTCCCTGACCGGGCAGAAGCCGTTCATAGATGGTTTTTGGATCATGGGCCGTCCAGCCGTAGCCATACCAGAAAAACTCTTCTTCAAGATTGGTGAGGTGTGTGAGCTCGCTGGTGTCCAGGCGCATGTGCTGCGCTATTGGGAATCTGAATTTACAATGCTGGCGCCGCAAAAGAACCGGGCCGGCCAACGCGTCTATCGCAAGCGCGACGTTGAAATTGCTCTGCGAATCAAGGAATTGCTTTACGACGATCAATATACGATCGCCGGCGCAAAAAAGAGGCTGGCGAATGACTTACGAGCCGGCGGAAAACTCAAGATAATCTCTGCAAACGATCTCGAAGACGGCGAACATTCGCTGCTTGAGAGGGGGCGCTCTTCCGCTGAGTCGGGAGCCAGAACCGCCGAAGATCGAAAAGCTCTGAAACAAGTGGCAGCCGAGTTGCGCGAGCTGCTTTCATTGCTTGACGGACAGTCCAAGAGTTCCAAGCGGCACTAGTAAAGCAAACTGTTAGTTTGCTGACCGTAGCGTGGGACGCCGCAAACTAAAGGGTTGTCTAACGAGTAGCCGAAGCAAACTAACAGTTTGCTTTACAACGAAATCGGCAATTTGCGTTACGTGTTTTTTGCGGAGATACTAGGGGCCGGTTGACGGGACGTGGCGCAGCCTGGTAGCGCGCACCCTTGGGGTGGGTGAGGTCCCGAGTTCGAATCTCGGCGTCCCGACCAGTTTTTAGGGCTTTCAATCACTACCGATTGAAAGCCCTTCGCTTGTTTGATTCGACCCATCAGAAACCAAAGGAAAAACAGACAAATCGGAATGGCCGCAGATTAACGCGGATTTCGCGAATCTGAAAAGATCCTTCTCGGCTTTAGCTTTCTACAGTTCCGATCCGCGTTTATCCGCGTAAATCCGGGGCTAGTCTTTCAATTCAGCGATCACGATCGCCGACGTGAGCGTTTTGTGAACAGGACACTTGTGCGAAATCTCTTGCAGACGCGCGCGTTGCTCATCGGTTAGGTTTCCTTCGAAAGTCACCGAGCGCTCGATACGATGTACGTATCCTTCTGTTCCTTCCGTACACTCCTGGCAGTCTTTCGCGTGAATGCGGTTTTGCCGCAGCCGCACAGTTACCCGATCGAGTGGCCACTCTTTTCTTCTCGCGTATAACGTCACAGTCATCGAAATACAGCTTCCGAGAGCCGCCAGCAGGAGTGTGTAGGGATCCGGTCCCGCATCTTCGCCGCCCACTTCAACCGGCTCATCCGTAATTAGAGTGTGACCCAGACCATAGATCACTTCATTCTTTAAGTTTGAAAGGGACCGGACTGTTACTTCGCTCATGGGGGTTGTCTCCTGAGTGACGGTCACTGTTGGTAAATGGTGAATGGTAAATGGTAAATGGTGAAAAGCAAACGGTGAGTGTAAGGACTCCTGTCCCGGCGCCGCCTGCATCCGCCATACGCTCTGTCCATTCACCATTTACCATTCACACCTTCTCACTGCTCCCGATGTGCGCTTGCAGTCATCTCTTTTGTACCGCTAAACTCCACTTGCTCCAATCAATACGAATTCATTTCTCGCGGATCGATTCAGGATTGTCGATTCGCTTAAAGGCCATTGAATGAAGATTCATGAATATCAAGCCAAGGAACTGCTCAAAAAATTTGGTGTGCCTGTGCCCCGCGGAATTGTTGCACGCTCTATTGAGGAAGCCCATCGCGCAGCCGAAGAGTTGGGAACCGAGGTTGTGGTGGTGAAGGCACAGATCCATGCGGGCGGTCGAGGCAAAGGTGGCGGCGTCAAACTGGCCCGGAGCCCCGAAGAAGCAAAAAAGGTCGCCGGTGAGATTCTCGGCATGAACCTGATCACTCATCAGACCGGACCTGAAGGACGCGAAGTGCGAGTCCTCCTGATAGAAGAAGGTCTGCCAATCGACAGGGAGTTTTATCTTGGCATCGTTTTGGACCGCGCCTCGGGTCGCCCTGTGTTCATGGCTTCGGCAGCCGGTGGAATGGACATCGAACATGTTGCAGCTACAACGCCGGAACAGATTGTTAAAGAGACCATCGATCCTGCCGTCGGCTTTCGGTCTTTTCAGGCACGTAAACTTGCGTTTAGCCTGGGCCTCCGCGCGGAGTTGATTGGCCAGGCGGTAAAGTTTATGCAGTCGCTCTACTCTGCATATGAACAGTTAGACGCTTCCCTGATGGAGATCAACCCGTTCCTGCTGACTAAAGACAACCGGCTGATCGCTCTGGACGCCAAGGTCAACTTCGATGACAACGCGATGTTTCGCCACAAAGAGTTTCTCGATCTTCGTGACCTGAACGAGGAAGAGCCGCTCGAGATCGAAGCTTCAAAATTCGATCTCAATTACATCAAGCTCGACGGCAACATCGCATGCATGGTAAACGGCGCCGGATTGGCGATGGCCACAATGGACATCATCAAACTCGCAGGCGGCGAGCCGGCAAACTTTCTCGATGTGGGCGGCGGCGCCTCGCAGGAAAGAGTTGAAGCCGCATTCCGAATTCTTCTCGCCGACGAAAATGTCAAAGCGGTTCTGATCAATATCTTCGGGGGAATCGTCCGTTGCGATATGGTCGCGCGCGGTGTGGTGGAAGCGGCGAAGAACCTCAACATCCAGGTGCCGGTCGTGGTTAGGCTCGAGGGAACAAATGTTGAAGAGGGCCAACGCGTGATTCGCGAGTCAGGCCTGAACTTCACCGTCGCTAAAGGAATGAAGGACGCAGCCGAGAAGGTGGTCAAACTGGCTGCTTAGGATCGCAAAGGTAAAGCAAACTGTTAGCTTGCGGCCTGA
>JBBPIC010000020.1:35857-42519 GCA_038040525.1 Acidobacteriota bacterium
TGTAACGCAAACTGTTAGTTTGCGGCCTGATGTAACGCAAACTGTTAGTTTGCGGCCTGATGTAACGCAAACTGTTAGTTTGCGGACCGTGGCCAACGATCCGGCGATATCGAGCGGGTCTCTTCCGCAAGCCCCAGCAAACTAACAGTTTGCTTTACCAGGCTACCAATGGTCTTTCGAAGCATTCTGCGCGTGGCTGTCGTGACCAGTCGCTTCGGTCTGGCGGCATTGTTTTTGTTCGCGGCAGGGGCAAAGCTCTGGACGATTAAAAGTTTTGCGGGCAACGTGGCGGAACTTGTAAGTGCTTCCGGTTTCACTCAATCCAGGTGGACCTGGCCGGCAACGATTGCAGTGATCCTCGCCGAAATCATCACGGCAGTCTGTTTGGTCTTACGTCGCACTGTGCGCACCGGTGCACTCTTCGCGGTAACCCTATTGGTGAGTTTCTCTGCCTTCGCACTCTATTACAGATTTGGTCTTGGTTACCCGGAGGGACTCGAATGCAATTGCTTCGGCGGAATCATCGGGAGCCAATTGGGCGTAACCACCGCACTTCGTAATCTCGCTCTTCTGGTACCAGCTTTTATGGTCTTCTTCGGCTACCAACGACAACGGCAGTACCGGCGGTTCAGGGGCCAATGAAGCAGTGGCAGTAGCCCGACCGTAAGGGAGGGCGTAACGTCGTGTATGAACGCCCTTCCTTACGGTCGGGCTACTGCCCCGTTTCCTGATTGAAGCCTCGTGGAGGGAAGCCGACACGCATGCTATACTCCGCGATCTTCAAAAACATTTTCATTTTGGGGTAAATCTCATTGAGCATCCTTGTTGATAAGTCAACGCGCCTGGTCGTGCAGGGCATCACCGGCAAAGAGGGCACGTTTCATACTAAACAGATGGTTGAGTATGGAACGAATGTCGTCGGCGGCGTGACGCCGGGAAAAGGTGGCACCACCCACGAAGGTATTCCAGTATTTAACACTGTCTCGGACGCAGTTAAATCAGCGGGAGCAAATGCCTCGGTTATTTATGTGCCACCCGCTTTTGCCGCAGACGCAATCATGGAAGCCGCCGATGCAGGGATTGCTGTCGTCGTTTGTATCACCGAGGGCATTCCCACGCTCGACATGGTCAAGGTGAAGGAGTACCTGGACGGAAAAGCAACCAGGTTGATAGGACCAAATTGTCCGGGCATCATCAGTCCCGGAAAATGCAAGATTGGAATCATGCCGGGCCACATTCACCGCGAAGGACGAGTTGGAGTTGTCTCACGTTCGGGAACCTTAACCTATGAAGCGGTGGGCCAATTGACGGCATTGGGCCTGGGCCAGTCAACGGCTATTGGCATTGGCGGCGATCCGATTGTCGGCACTTCTCACGTAGACGCATTGCGGTTGTTCCAGGACGACCCCGAGACAGATGGAATAGTGATGATTGGCGAGATCGGCGGCACTGCGGAAGAAGAAGCCGCAGCGTTTGCGAAAGAGCATGTTACCAAGCCGATAGTCGCTTTCATTGCCGGGCAGACAGCGCCTCCAGGACGACGTATGGGCCATGCCGGTGCAATCATTGCGGGCGGAAAGGGAACTGCCGCGGAAAAAATGAAAGCGCTTGAGGAGGCGGGAATACATGTGGTCCGATCGCCGGCGGATATCGGATCGGGTATGAAGGTAGCGCTTGGCGCTCGCTCGGCAGCCTAAGAAGGTGGGCCGCGGATTAACGCGGATTTTCGCGAAAAAGAACAGAGCAATGAACTAAGCTGCAGCCGATCGGATTTTTTTGATCCGTGTCTATCCGCGTTAATCCGCGGCAAAATTAACTAAGGAGACTACGAATAGAGCAGATGGGTAATCTTACTTTTGGAATCATCAAGCCTGACGCGGTGGCGGCAGGTAACTCCGGCAACATTATTCAGAGAATCAACGATGCGGGATTCAAGATTCGCGCGCTGAAGGCTTTGCACCTGACTTTGAAGCAAGCCGAAGGCTTCTATGCGGTGCACCGTGAGCGACCTTTCTTCGGTGGCTTAACGGAATTCATGTCGAGCGCACCATGCGTGGTCATGGTTCTGGAAAAAGAAAACGCAGTCAAAGCCTGGCGCGATTTGATGGGAGCTACTGACCCGGCGAAAGCTGATGAAGGAACCTTGCGCAAAGACTTTGGCGACTCAGTTGGTGAGAACGCCGTACACGGCTCCGACTCCGATGAAAACGCGGCCATTGAGATCGCGTATTTCTTTAGTCAGATCGAATTGGTTTAAGTAGCACCCGCCCCCCACGGAAGGCATAAACTTAATGGCTATCAAGCGATGCCCGACATGTAACCAGGAGTTTACCGACGAATGGCTGACTTTCTGCACGAGCGACGGTACGTCTCTCGTGCCGGTCCAGCGTTCATCAGACGAGCCACCACCTACGATCGTCTCTGGCGCGATGCCACCAAGCGTTAGTCCGCTCGAACAACCGACGATGGATATGCCCGGCGTCGTAAATCCTCCACCTCAACCCTACAGGCCGCCACCCGTCCAGCCTGGGGCGTTTCAGCCTGGAGCGATCCAGCCCGGTTGGAAGCCACCCCCGCCGCCGGCTTACCCGGCTGCAACTGACAAGAACCTGGCACTCGTCGCAATGATTCTGGGAATCGTTAGTATTATGTTTACGTGTTGTTATTTAGGAGTTATTACCGGGCCGGTGGCTGTGGGCCTCGGACTCTACGCACTGAACCAAATCAAGAAGAACCCAAATAAGTACGGCGGTAAGGGCATGGCTATCGCCGGAATCGTGACAGGCGGACTCTCCTTTTTGTTTGTGGTATTACTCTTTTTGATCTATGGACTGAGTTTATTCATGGGCGGCCTTAACTAGCTGGTGCGAGGTGGAAGAAAGCAATCGTGAAACGTTGTCCGACTTGCAATAGAACATTTACGGATCGAAATCTTAGCTTCTGTATTGACGACGGAACGCCGCTGGTGGCCATTGAGTCTGAAGCGGACGAAGTGACGCGCGTTTCGCCTCAGCAGGGTGGATCATCGGGCGAGCCGACCATCCAGAGTGTTCCTGCCTATCAGGCGCCGCGTGCTTACACTCCTCCTGGCGCACCTCCACCTCAATCGAAACGAAAGGCATGGCCGTGGGTGCTGGGAATACTGGCCCTGCTGTTGCTGCTACTCGTCGGAATGGGAATCGCGGCAGCGATTTTTGTTCCCAGGATGCTCCGCGACGCGGCGAATAACAACAACTCCAATGTCAATCGGAACAATCAAGTCGACTCAAATCAGAATAATTCAAACTCCAATAACGTAATTGAGGAGACTAACGATAACTCGGCGATAGACGAGTCGAAGCCTGTGCCAACGGATGAGCAGCAGGTGTTGGCTGATTTGACGGAACTCGAACATGAGTGGACAGTAGCTAATATTAATGCCGACAAGACGAAGTTGGGTCGCATTCTGGCTGATGACTATGTAGGCAACGACGCCTCCGGAAAAGCTCAGGGCAAAGCGGAGTACTTAAGAACAATCCAGCGCGACACGTCAATTCAGAAGTGGGATTTCGAAGACCTGAAGGTCGAGCTAAACGGCGACCGTGCTGCGCTTTCCGGTATCATCAGGCTGCAGATTGAAGATAAACCCGTAGTGTATCGTTTCACGGATAAGTTTGTGTGGCGCGATGGAAGATGGCAAGCGGTGGGTTCGGAAGTGACACCCGTGCAGGAATAGATGCTAGATGCCAGATGCAGGAATAGATGCAGATGCTGGATGCTAGACACGAGGACGAATCTAGAATCTCGCATCTGACATCTGACATCTGACATCTGACATCCGACATCCGACACTAGCATCCAGCATCTAGCATCTGTCTAAAAAGGCCATGTCAATCATTAGCGACGTAATTGAATCCACCAAGGCGATCATCCAGGGCATGGGTGTAACCTTGTCCTACATTCCTAAGCAGAAGTGGACGGTGCAGTATCCGGAAGAGCCTGTTACGGTGCAGCCTCGTTATCGTGGCCAGCATTTGCTGCATGTGGATGAACTAGGAAGAGAGAAGTGCGTCGCCTGTTTCCTTTGTGCCGCCGCTTGTCCTTCTGAGTGTATCTATATAGTCGCGAAGGACGACCCGCGTCTGCCGGAAGAAAGAATCGGGGTGGATGAACGTTACGCGGAGGTTTACAACATCGATTACGGGCGCTGCATCTTTTGCGGTTACTGCGTTGAGGCCTGTCCGAAAGATGCCATCACTCACGGATATAATTTTGAGCTTTCAGTTTACAACCGCGCCGATCTTCTCAAGACGAAAGACGACCTGCTAATTACTAAGCAAATTCAGTCGAGAAACTACCGGGTGGCTTCGTCCACCGAGGACGTCGACTCGGAGTACAAGGAAGTCTGAACGGGCGGGTCGGAGAAAGGGGAAAAGGGTAAAAGGGCAAGGGGAAAGGGGCAAAGGGGCAAAGGGGTAAAAGGGGCAAAGGGTAAAGGGTCAGGGGTAAAGTGTGTACGTCAGTGGTCAGTTGCACCCTGGCCCAGGCCACCTAACTTAACCTGACCGCTAACCACTAACGATTGACAACTGATAACTAACAACTGAGTGCTGACTGACCCCTTTACCGTTACCCTTTACCCCTTACCCTTTTCCCCCTTTACCCCTTTACCCTTTTCCCCCTGCCCCTGTCGTCTGTCCCCGTTTTTTCCATGCCCGAACGCGAACTTCATTACCGCTGGGAGTACGACCTAAAAGCCAGTCCGGAGAAACTCTGGCCTTTTGTGGCGGACACAAATCGCTTCAATCGTGACACCGGCGTTCCCTCCGTCGAACCCGCAAAGACCGCGCGACAGCGACTCCGCAACGCGCGGCGTAGACTGCGTTTGTCGATCTATGGAATGGCAGTGGAATGGGAGGAGCAACCCTTTGAATGGATACGCCCGTCGCGTTTCGGCGTCGCGCGCAACTATAGCAAAGGACCAATGGTTGAGTTACGCGCTCTCGCCGAACTTACGCCTCGCCCTTCAGGCGGCACCAGACTCAATTATAGTGTCGCAATCAAACCGAGATCCCTGTTTGCAACTTTGATAGTTTCAATGCAAATGAGACTGATCAGCGCGCGACGCTTCGCCGCGGCCTTCAGGAATTATGACCAGATGGCAATGACCGAAACGCCTACGCTGCCAGGCGTGAACGCACTCGAGCTTACCGAGGCAGACCGCGATCGTTTCCAGGTCATAAGCGAGAAACTCCTTGCTGAAGGCGCTGACGCAGAGGTGGTCGCGAAGTTGTGCGCTTTTGTCCAGACCGCCGACGAATTTGCCGCAGCTCGTATTCGTCCATACGAGCTGGCCGACAGTTGGAACGTTTCACGACGGGCAGTTTTAGAAACCTGTCTCCGCTCCACCCGATTCGGATTACTCGATCTGCAATGGGAGCTGCTTTGTCCCCTCTGTCGCGGATCTCAGGAAACCGGGGGCTCACTTCGCGAGATCAGTTCCGACGTTCACTGCGAAAGCTGCCGGATCGATTTTACGGTTAATTTCGATCGCTTCGTGGAGGTCACCTTTCGCCCAAACGCACTGCTCCGTGAGGTCCAGCTGCAGAATTTCTGCATGGGCAGCCCGCAAAAAACTCCGCACATCATCGCCCAGCAGTTGATGCCCGCGGCTTCTACTCGCACCCTCTCGTTACCCCTCGAGGAAGGACGATACCGGCTCCGCGCTCTAGAACTTTCCGGTGGCCAGGATGTGACGGTTTCTGCGGAAGGTAAGCCGGAAGCACGCATCAAGATCTCCGAATCAGGTTGGCCCACTGAAGAATTGAGACTGGCAACGCGATCCTCGTTGCAATTGGAAAACGATACTCCAGCCGAGCAGTTGTTTATCCTCGAGCGTCTTGCCTGGAACGACCAGGCAGCGACGGCCGCGGAAGTTACGGCCCTCCAAATCTTTCGCGACCTCTTCGCCACCGAGGCCTTGCGACCCGGTGAACAAATTTCCGTGGGCACGTTGACAGTGTTATTTACTGACCTGAGAAACTCCACCCAGCTTTACAAGGAGATTGGCGACGCGACGGCCTTTGGCAGGGTCATGAATCACTTCGACGTGCTAAAGGGAGTGATTGCCGAAGAAGATGGAGCGCTGGTAAAGACTATAGGCGATGCAGTAATGGCGGTCTTTCGCCGGCCAGCATCGGCTTTGCGAGCGATGCTGAAAGCACAGCAGGTGCTGGCCGCTCCACCGGAGGGTGTGGCGCCTCTGACTTTGAAAGCCGGTATTCATATTGGGCCGTGCATCGCTGTCACGCTGAATGACCGGCTCGATTATTTCGGTTCAACTGTTAACATGGCTGCCCGACTCGAAAGCCAGTCATCCGGCAGCGACATAATCATTTCGCAATCACTCTATGACGATCCGGAAGTGCGGCAGATGGTTAATACTGAGAGCCTGGCGGCGACGCAATTTGATATTGAGTTAAAAGGCTTCGCGCACGAACGATTTGAGCTGTGGCGCATCGCGCGCAGGGAAGAAGCAGCAGCCACAGATGCACACGGATGAACGCGGATAAGAGATTGAGCGGTGGCTGGTGCGCTGTTCTAATGGTTGGTGGCTTTCCTATCCACGTTTGTCCGTGTATTCGCGTAACGCAAACTGTTAGTTTGCGGATCTGACGCAACGA
>JBBPIC010000020.1:42619-101263 GCA_038040525.1 Acidobacteriota bacterium
TGTAACCAACCATCGCAAACTAACAGTTTGCTTTACGTAAACGGCTAAATTGAAGCCGGCAGAAAAATCAGCCGCGGATACACGCGGATTTGTCCGTGTATTCGCGTAACGCAAACTGTTAGTTTGCGGATCTGACGCAACGAGGCCCCTTAGGTCTAAAAAGTGTGTAACCAACCATCGCAAACTAACAGTTTGCTTTACGTAAACGGCTAAATTGAAGGTTGTATGGCAGAACTACTCGAAGCCAAAGAGGTTTCAAAGGTCTATCAAATGGGCAGCACCAGCGTTGCCGCGCTCAATGATGTGTCACTGGGAGTGAAGCAAGGGGAGTTTGTGGCAATCCAGGGTACGTCAGGTTCCGGCAAGAGTACTTTGCTTAACATGATGGGAGGTTTGGACCACCCCACAAAAGGCGAAGTGTTTTTTGATTCCAGGGCCCTGGGACCTTTGAGCAAAAAAGAGATGGCCCGATACCGGCGTTATTCTGTGGGAATGATTTTCCAAAACTTCAATCTGATCCCGACGATGTCTGCAGAAGAGAATATAGCACTAGCTCTCGCCTTTGGTGGTCTGCGTGGACAACAGCGTCGCAAAAGAACCAGGGACTTACTTGATCGCGTAGGGTTATCAGATCGTTTGACGCATCGTCCTGCGGAGCTTTCAGGCGGCGAACAACAGCGCGTCGCTATCGCGCGCGCGTTAGCTAACAATCCCAAGGTGTTGCTGGCGGACGAACCTACCGGAAACCTTGACTCGATGCGCGCCCACGAACTCCTTGCCTTGCTACGCCAAATGGTCAGCGCGGATTCATTGACAGTCCTGATGGTCACCCACGATCGAGAGTTGGCGACGAGCTTTGCCGATCGGATTATTCTGATGAAAGACGGGCAGGTGATCGAGGGATGAGGGATGATGCGTATGCCCCAGCCGATGTTAAGAAAAATACGATCCACGAAGTTACACGAAATGACACCAACGACATTTCGTGTTTCTTCGTGTAACTTCGGGATCGTTTGCAACGGTTAAGAAGCTCGCTCTGAGCGGCAAGCTAAGGGCATACGCTAGACTTCTTTAATTGGAACCATAATGCCGACTAAAACCACCCAGATGACCCTTGAGGGACTGCGCTCAGTTCCACTGTTCTCGTCGCTCAACGATGACGCGACAACGCAACTGCGGGATCTGCTGAAGGAGGACGATTTCCCGATCGATACACAGGTTTGCCGCGCCGGCGACACTGGCGACGCAATGTATCTAATCGAACGGGGCAAGGTTCGGATCAGCATTAAAGACGAAGATGGAAACGAGATAACGCTTGCCGAACTGGCGCGCGGAGATTTTTTTGGCGAGATGTCACTGATCGACGGGCGTCAAAGATCGGCGAATGCAAGCGTCGTCGAGGAGGCGCGCCTGGCTGTGCTCGCCCGCGCGGATTTTCTAACCTTTGTTCGATCGAATCCTGATGTTGCCCTGGCGATGCTGAGCGCCCTGAGCGAGCGGCTTCGAAGCACTGATCAACTTTTGCGTTCGCGCGTTTCCCGTAACGTCAACGAAGAGCAGAAGCGAAGATCAACGGTGGCTGATCGAGCTGCTGACCTGATTGCGGAGTTTGGTGGTAGCTGGAAGTTCATTATTTTTTCCATGGCCTTAATCATCTTTTGGATGCTTTTCAATACATACATATTGGTGAAGGGTTTTGACCCGGCCCCGTTTCAAATGCTGAACCTGTTATTGGCCGTCATCGCCGGCATGCAGGCGCCGATAATCATGATGTCGCAAAATCGGCAGGGCGAAAAAGACCGCTTGCGAGCCGATCTGGATTATCAGGTTAACCTGAAGAACGAACTGTCGCTCGCGGAAGTCTTACGACGGCTTGATGTGCTGGAGAGTGAGCGGTTGCCGCAATTGTTTGAAGATCAAAACGCATTACTCGCGCCGCACGCGGAAAATCCAAAGTCGCAAGAGATGAGTCCAAAGTCATAGAACGCTTTTTGGCTATGAAACCTCCTGGATTCACGACCGCCCGTAGCGGACAGGTGTCTTTGGACTTTGGACATTCGACTTTGGACCATTCTTTATGATTAGGGCGATCTTTTTCGACTTCAACGGCGTCATCATCGATGACGAACGGCTGCAAATGGCGGCGTACCAGGACACTCTTCGTGAGCAGGGAATTGAGTTGACTGAGAGCGACTATTTCGGCGCGTTGGGAATGGATGATAGAACATTTGTTCGCGCCGCGTTTGCCCGCGTCAACAAGGACCTGACCGACGACGTGCTACGAAAAACGCTTGAAGATAAAACTGCTCGGCATCGGAAGCTGATCGAAAATGACTTGCCGTTGTTTCCCGGTGTTGTCACCTTTCTGAAGGCCACGTCGCGTCATTACGATCTGGGGTTGGTGAGCATGGCGAACAGCGCGGAGATAGATTACGTCCTTGACACTACTGAACTGCGGCCGCTTTTTTCAACGATCGTTACCGCGAACGATGTCAGTGTCTGCAAACCCGCGCCGGACTGTTACCGGAAGGGGTTTGAAGAGCTTAACGAGCACCGACGCAATCAGAGACTGCTTCCGGCGCTACCGAAAGAATGTCTGGTAATTGAAGATTCGCCTCCTGGTCTAGAATCGGGTCGAGGTGCGGGCATGCGAACGCTGGGCGTGACGAATACGGTTTCGGAAGAAGCGTTGCGCGGAGCCGGGGCAGAGGTTGTTACTCCGAGCCTTTTCGATTGGACCGTCGATGCGGTCCATCACGTGTTCGACAGAGGAACTATGAATGATGAATGATGAATTATGAATTATGAATTATGAATGATGAATTATGAATGATGAATTATGAATGATGAATTATGAATGCTGAATGCGGTCTAGCCCGATCATTTTACGAGAATTCATAATTCATCATTCATAATTCATAATTCATAACTATGAGCTTTCTCGACATTCTAAGCCTGGCGTTTCGCAACTTGCGCCAGGCCAAACTGCGCGCGTTCCTGACGACCATGGGAGTTATCGTGGGCGTAGCGGTAATCGTGACCATGGTTTCTTTTGGTCTGGGTCTCCAGAGCAATATGGTTGCTCGTTTCGGGGCCCTCGATCTTTTCAACGAAATTTCCGTTTGGGGTCGCAGCCTCACTAACCTTGCGACCGCCGGTCTAAAACCTTCCAATCGCAATGCTGACGGCGAGTTTCGCGGCGGCCCGCGCCCGCGCGCTGACAAATCGCCCACACGAGTACTTGATGATGCGGCAATTGCCGAGATCGCAAAGATACCTGGCGTTGCATATGTGCAGCCTAACCTGACTCTATGGGTTTACGTGCGCTCAAATGACCGCGTGCGTTCAGAAGTTGCTGCCGGCACTGCGGTACCCAATGCGGCGGCGCGGTTCAAAGAGTTTTTGGCCGGACAGATGATTAGTTCCGATCAAGCGGATGAGGTGGTCGTAACCGAAAGGTTTCTTACCGACTTCGAATACGAAAAACCCCAGGATGCTCTCGGTAAGACTGTTGAGTTTCTGACCACTCGTGAACCGGGATCCGCTGCGGGGCAGACGAATCGCGGTGACGAATCCACGAAGAGGGATGACGGCAAGAGGCCGCAGGAGGAGACTCCTCCTAACTTCTTCGGAATACCTCTCGATGACGCGCCCGGTGAGCACGGTGACGATTCTCAAAGTGTGACCTCACGTACCTTCAAGATCGTCGGAGTGCTTAACACGAAGGTCAAAGAGGGACCAGGTCAGGGAGGCTTACGCGGTCTTATGCCTCAGGCTTCGATCTATCTTCCCCTTCCGGCTGCTCGCGCATGGTCCCTGGAACATCGAGGACCAGGAACGGAGATCGCTTTGGCCCTGGCGCGCCAAAGCGGCGCACTCGACGAAGGGGCAATTGAGGGCTATGAGGCGGCGGTGGTGCGCGTTGCCGATCCGGTTGCCCTCACGGATGTTCGCAATCGTCTTACAGAGTTGGGCTTTGGAAGCTTTTCGATCGTCGATGAGATGGAACAAATTCGCACGGTGTTCCTGATTATCGACTCAGTACTGGGACTGCTGGGGGGCATTTCGCTTTTGGTGGCGTCATTTGGGATCGCCAACACGATGGTCATGTCAATTCTGGAACGCACCCGCGAGATTGGAATCATGAAAGCCATCGGGGCGGAAGATCGTGAAATCAAACTAATCTTCTTCCTGGAGGCGGCGGTCATTGGATTTGCTGGGGGTGTGATTGGCGTGATCGTGGCGTGGGTGTTGGAGGTGCTTGCGAATCGTCTTGCCTATCGATTCATACTCAAACCCCAGGGCGGATCGTTTGTCGACTTTTTCTCTTTACCCTTTTGGCTGCCCGCGAGCGCGATACTGTTCGCCCTCGTCGTCTCAATCCTGGCCGCACTTTATCCAGCCTCGAGGGCCGCGCGGATCGATCCTGTCAGGGCCCTGCGGCATGATTGAATCGCCGAAAAAACGAACCACGAAACTACACGAATCAACTCGAAACATTGTTTAGTGTCATTTCGCGTGATTTCGTGGATCGCAGGTTATCTTAGTTCGCCGGTGGTGGCGGCGGCGGTTTCGGCGCTCGCTTCCGGGGTTTTAATTTCATCGCCGTCTGGGGCTTTGGTGTCCAGAAGGTCGGATCAGCCGAAGCGAATCCTTTCTCCACATAGCTCATACCCGGCGCGAAAGCGTAGGCGCTCGTTTCACTGGACATAATTGCGTCGCGAACGGCTTTGTCGGCGTCCTTTTTCTGGTCGTCGCTCATCGCAGCGCGAACTCTTACTCCAATCGGGTCGTCCAATTCGGCCAGCGATTTCATTGGCCTGAAGATCATGTAAGTTCCGGCCGGCGCGCCAGCCGTCACCTGAAAGACGGCAACGTGCAGATTGTCAGTTTTCGCCTTTTGACGGGCCACATTGACTATCTTCGATACGTAGTCGACATACACGCTGTCAAACCCGGGACGTATTCGCGTAGTCGTAATCATGAAGTAGCGCATCCTGGGGATCGCAACGCCGGGATTGAAACTGAGCTCGGGCCGGTAAATGGCCCACATGTCGCGCATTGCGTTATGCATCGACGGAGCTTCTTTCTCGAGTCCATCCAGTTTCACTCTCATACTGCCGGTAGCGGCACCCATCTTGTTGTCCGTTGCCTGATTGATGCTTTCGATCTCAGCGAAAGAGTCGACGGGCGTTATGTAGATAACCTCATTTTCGTTTCCAGCAACAGGAACCAAGGCGATGCGATGGTTCGGGGTTTGAAGCTGATTGAAAATTTCGGCAAAGTGGGCGGAATGCCTGCTGTGCGCGCCCATCATTCCAGGCTTGATCTCCTCGCGGACGATTAAGAGACCTTTGGGTGGCGCCATACTCTCGGGCGCTTGAGCCAGGACCTGGGCGAACGTGGAAATTAGCATAACCACGACGATTAGAAGAGACTTCTTCATTGCGAAATACCTCCAATGGTTTTCAAGAATAGTAGGACAGACATTCCTGTCTGTCGGGTGTTAGGTAAAGGCGAGTGGCAAACACAACATGCCTGATTGTTTGATCCCGGGATGAACTCAACTAGCCGCTTGGCCAATCAGGGGCAAGCAGACCGTTTGTCCTACCTTAGAATTTGGTACGCGAGGTTGGGCGGCGGAACGATACGACTTAGCTTGCGTCAAGTCAATCAATACAGAACCGAGCGCGGTGGCGCCGGATACCAGAAGCCCGTTACAGAACCGAGCGCGGTAGCGCCGGATGCTTGAGGATCGTTACAGAACCAAGCGTGGGTAGGGTGGATGTTGAGGTCAATTCAAGGATGAATGTTACATAAAAAGGATTTCAGCGAAGGTGACTCTTGGATCCGGCGCATCCCCACCCCATCGAGTCTGTCGGGAAAATAGATAATCGTCTTTCTCTGTGCATCCTCAGTGTTCTCTGTGTCTCTGTGGTGGCTGTTTTTCCTGGTAAATCCACCACAGAGACACAGAGTGCAACAGAGATCGCACAGAGAGTTAGGGGTTATCCCGACAGACTCCATCGGGGCTGCCCCGATGGGGACCCCGGACCGCGCTCGGTTCTGTAATAGTCGCCAAGTACAAAATCAACGCCAGATCTTCAAGAGCGGCTGCCGGAGAGCGACTTTCCGCAGCGATTACAAAAACGGGCCGAAGCATCCCTTTGCTTTGCTCCACACGATGGGCATGTACGTGCCGTCGCCAGATTTCCTCCGCAGGAGCTACAGAATTCCGAGTCAGCATTGTTTGCAGAGCCGCAGTTGCCGCAACGCCCAGGCAACGGTGGTACGTAGCCGCCCGCCTTGCGAGCAATGTGATTCTCTATGGTCTTCCACGCATCTTCGGTCAGCTTGTACTGCCAGTAGGCGCCAAGCGCCGGCAACGCGATAAGTAGTCCCGCAGACAGCAGCAGGGCCACCGCAGCGACGGCCGCTTTGTCTGCCCACTTTTGCATGCCAATCTCTACCCGAGTGCCGCCAGCTTCCGGAGTTATCTTGATGGTCAACGCGGCGGAGAGTCCGGTAAGGTCGCGCAACGTGCTAGACTTCCGTGCTTGCAAAATCGTCGTCGAGGAAACGTGCATTGTCTGCACTTCATAATCTTCGTCGAAGAGACTGCGAAGTTCAACGATCAGTCCGGAAACATCTGCTTCAACACCGGGATAATATCTGCTGTCCATAATGATCCTTTCGAGTCTTGTTCTACGCGTTAGGGAATGGGAATGTTCATGGAAAAGCCTTTTGAGCGGGAATCAAAAGCAGCGAGGGAAAGATTAATACGATCCACGAAAGCACACGAAATGACTCGAACCAGGGTTGTTTTCGTGCCGTTTCGTGTGATTTGGTGGATCGTTCTTATTTTTTTTGTAACCTGCCTGGCATTGAGTGCTCAACTAAGTCTTTCCCTGGAGAACTGAATTGAAGACAACTCGCGCTATCGTGGCCTTAGTGGCTTCCGTATTCCTTCTGTCTTCGGGCGGTTTCGTCTTTGTCTTTTCGCAAGCCACCTCGGAAGCCAGTCTCGACGGCTTCACATCTGCGGGCTCGGTTAGTCAACGCAGGTGGGAAGAAGCTTTTCGAGCAGTACCTGCGCCAAATTCTGCCCGCGAGCATTTGCGACGTCTGACTGCGGAACCACATGTCGCGGGGACCAAAGAAGACTACGCGACCGCTATCTATGTACGAGATCAAGTTCGGAGTTATGGAATTGCGGCGGAGCTGAAGGAATATGAAGTGTTGCTGCCGTATCCCAGTCAACCCGGCATTGTCGAATTGATCAGCCCGAGAAGAGAAAGATTGGCGTTAAGGGAAGCAATCGTGCCCGAAGACCCATCGTCCTCTCATCCCAAAATCATTCCTCTCTTTAATGGCTACAGTCCCAGTGGCGACGTGACCGCTCCGCTCGTCTACGTCAACTACGGTTTGCCGCCCGATTATCAAGCGTTGAAGAAACTGGGCGTAGACGTGAAGGGCAAGATTGCGATCGCGCGCTACGGCAACTCCTTTCGCGGCGTAAAAGCAAAGGTCGCGGAAGACAACGGCGCAGTTGGATTAATCATCTATTCGGATCCGGCAGATGATGGTTACGCGGAGGGCGATGTCTATCCGAAAGGTCCCTGGCGGCCCAGCACTTCGGCGCAACGCGGATCAGTTCAGTTTATTTTTCAAGCGCCGGGCGATCCGCTGACTCCGGGAAAGCCTTCAGTGCCAGGGGTGCCGAGATTGAAAATGGAAGAAGTCACGGGCCTCCCTCGCATTCCGGTCCAACCGATTTCATACGGAGATGCGAAACGACTGTTGGAGCCGCTACGTGGTCCTGTTCGTCCCAGGGGTTTTCAAGGTGGACTGCCGTTTCCTTATCACGTCGGTGGAACTGAAAACGTGAAGGTCCATTTGAAAACTCAGATGGATTATCAGGTGCGAAAGATTTGGAACGTGATTGCCCGCATCGACGGCACTGACCAAAGGGAGCGTTGGGTAATCATGGGAAATCATCGCGATGCCTGGACCTTTGGCGCGGTGGATCCAAATAGCGGTACGACCGCTATGCTGGAGGCAGCTCGCGGCTTCGGAAGCCTTTTGAAGAAAGGTTGGAAACCGCGTCGCACAATATTGATGTGTAGTTGGGATGGCGAAGAGTATGGGCTTCTGGGTTCAACTGAATGGGTCGAGGAGTATGCGGACGAGTTGAAACAGAAAGCAGTCGCCTACTTGAATATGGACGCTGCCGTTTCCGGTTCACAGTTTGGCGCTTCGTCAGTGCCTTCGATGTGGAAATTGATTCGATCAGCGACACGTGACACACGTGATCCCAAGAGCGGCAAGACTGTTTATCAGAGCTGGCAGGATCGCCTGCGCGAACAAACCCCTGACGCTGACTTGACGGACGCTGAAACTGGTTCTGACGCACGAATTGCCGAGGCGCGCATTGGCGCCCTGGGCTCGGGTTCGGATTACACGCCTTTCCTCCAACATCTTGGAATTCCTTCTCTGGACATGGGCTTTGGTGGTGATTATGGCGTCTATCATTCCGCCTACGACTCCTTTTACTGGATGTCACACTTCGGCGATCCGACGTTCGCTTATCATGTGACGGCCGCGCAGTTATGGGGCGCCGTTACCCTTCGGCTGGCGAGCGCTGACGGCCTCCCACTTGACTATCGCGACTATGCCACGCAGATTCGCGAATATTTCAACGAGAGTGCCAATCTAGCGAAACGGCGAAACCTCGCGAGTGCGTTCGATGATAAATTGATGACTCAGGCAATCCAGAATTTTGCGGACGAGGCGGATCGGATCGAGAAATCGAAACTTGAAGCAGTGTCCGACGTCGAGCGAACCCGGACGGAAGCAAATGACCGGTCCGCACGCGCCATGGCCAAACTGCAGCGAATAAACGACGCGCTAATTATGGTCGAGCGGGCCTTGACCGACGAACGTGGATTACGTGGACGCGGCTGGTACACACACCAGATTTATGCGCCAGGGACTTACACCGGTTATGCCGCACAGCCGCTTCCGGATTTTCGTCAGGCGCTCGATGATAGGAATGGACCGAATGCCAAACAAGCACTCGAACGAATAGTTATAGCGATCAATCGCGCCACCGACACTTTGCGAAGAGCGCGTGATTGAAGGCTGCAAGAGGGATTGACAATTCAAGATCAAAAACGAACTGAAAGGTTTAAAGGAGAGCAATTATGAGAAAAAGGTCTTTGGGTATTTATGCACCAGCAGCTTTGGTAGTGTTATGTGTGCTGGCTTCGTCGTTTGTCGCACAGCAACCGCGGAACCGTGTTACATCGACAGCGGCACCCGTAAATAATCTGAAACTCAAGTACCGGACCAGCAACGCGGGCCAAACGTCTGAAACCACCACGTTGATTCGGGGGAAGCGCGAGCGGTCCGAAATGAAAATGGGCCCGGGAATGGAGATCGTCAGTATCACACAGTGTGATTTGAAGCGGACCGTTCAAATAAGCGACAACGCCAGGAAGTATTTCGTCACGCCGATGGAGACCGCTGCTTCCGCTACATCTACCTCTGCGGGCGCCAACGCGGCGGCCGTGGGAAGCCCGTCCACGCGTGGTGGCGTCGTTACTTACACGACGACTTCCATCGACACGGGCGAGCGGCGCGACATGTTTGGTTTCAAGGCGCGCCACGTCAAGACCACAACCACCGTTCAATCGTCACCGGATGCCTGCAACCCGATGGATCAACGAATTGAACGTGACGGTTGGTATATCGACTTCTCTTACGGGTTGCAGTGTGACATTGACCGGTCGCAAATGATGGGTGGCCAGTATGCGCCGGGCGGTTGCCGGGACCGGTATCAATTCAAACGGGTAGGAACCGGCCGTGACGGTTACGCGTTGCTCGAGACCACTACGATGTATGGACCAGGTGGCCAGGCGCTGTTTACCTCTTCTCAGGAAGTGGTCGAGTTATCTCGCGAACCGCTGGATCCGGCGTTGTTTGACGTACCAGCCGGTTACACGGAAACGCAAAACTCGCAGGAGTTATACATGCCAGCCATGGGTTCGACGGGCCAGCCGGCGAGTAGTATCCAGCAGGCCCTGGATCAAAATGCGGAAGGCGCTGCGACGCCTTCAATGTCTTCGATGGACGCCAGCGGACCTGGAAAAATTCGCGTGGGCGTGGTTCAACTTTCCAACAGATCGGGACGACAGATTTCAACAGACTCACTGCGTGAACGACTGATAAGCAACATCCAGGATGATGGCCTCGAGGCGATTGCTTTAAACGCCTTGACCCCCGCCGATGCCGAAGCCGAAGCAAAAGCCAAGCGATGTGACTTCATTCTTTACACTGACATTGCAACGTTGAAGGCCAGCAAAATTGGCGGCATGTTCGGCAAAGTCGCGGGCGTGAGTGGAGCAGGTAAGACGGAATCGAAAATAGAGTTCAAGCTGCTTGCGGTTGGTGACCGGTCCCCAAGGCTTCAATCGGCGACCTCCGCCAAAGAAGAAGGTGACGAAGCTAGTGCGGGAATGGCGATTGATCAGGAAGCCAGGATGGTCAAAGAGGCAGTGCTGAAAGCCCAGCATTAATTACGCTCAGAACGAGCGGGGGAAGGACGGTTGCTTCGTTACGATCCCGGTTGTTCTTTGTGTTACTTCGTGTGATTCGTGGATCGTTCACTGCTGCAGGCACAAGCATGATCCACGAAACCACACAAATTACACGAAACCACTGGCAAACTAGTTGGAAGCCTTCTCGGTTTTGTTTTTGGCCTTCTTTTCCACGGCGGCGGGAAGTTTGTTAGCTGCCTGGATGATGGATTCCGCGTTTTCGGTCAGTTGATCAAAAGTGCTCAATTCGGAATCGCCTTTCATCTGGGCTGCAATTGGCTTCAGTTGTTCGACAATACGTGTAGCCGCCGCGGCGAGTTTACGTAGAGCTTTCGGGATGAGCGGATTTTTTTCGTCACGGCCGCTGACGTCGTCGATGTTGGTAATGGCTTCGTCAAAGATTCGCGAGACGTCGCTCATCAGTTCTGCGCGCGTACCTGTCGGCAGTTCCCCCCATTTCTCAGAATCCTTCTTGAGTTGTTTCGCGTTGGCTTCGGCCGAGCTATTGATCACGAGCATTCGGCGGTCCGCAGCCTTAATGAAAACTTCGATACGCTTGTCCAGGACCTGAGCATCTTTAACCAGATCTACTTCCTGGGTTGTAAGGTGATCGCGGCCCTGTAACAAAATCCCTTCTCCGCGAGAAGACAGAGCCAGAATAAAACCTAGCGACAAAAGGAGAGTGCTAAGACGTTTGCTCATGGCTTTTTCTTTTCCGTTGAATTCGAAGTCGTTTGAGGTGGGCCACCATCCTGTTTGGTCGACGGCTTCGCGTTTGCCTCGCGAAAAACTGTGTGGCCGTAAAAAGAGTTGAGGGCCTCGGTTCGCCCATTTCTGGCAAACTCTTCAATTTCCTTTATCCAAACCGAATACTCGGCCGGGGTGTTCCGCCGCATCGCAGTCAGGCGTGGGCCATGGGCGCGAAGTGCCAACTCAACACGTTTATACAGGTCTCTGGTTTTGTTGCTATCGGTTTTCATGGTCTTCAGAAAACCGAATGCGTCCTCTATCAAGGCCCAATATCTACCAATCGCGCCCGAGGCGCCGGTGAAGTCGCTTTGCGTACTGCGGGCCTCGGCATTTGTAAGATGAGTTTCGGCCAGCGCGATGGTGATTTTCACGCGGTCCTTTGGGCCATCTGCTTCATCGATTTGGGAGCGTTCGACGCGCGAGACGGTCTTCAGTGGTGGGGGCGCAGTATCGGGAGGGCGATGCGGTTCCTGCCCACTTATCGCCGCGACGTTCACGGCGGTGACCAAAAATATTAGTTGTGCAACTCGAAGCATTACGCGCCGGTAGCCGCCAATCTGATCAGAGTTTTAACTAGTGCTTTCGATTCTGCCCGCTCTTTTTTACGCCCTGGCCCAGTTGAATCTGCCGACGAAGAGACGGCAGTCGCAGTTTTACCTTCTCGATTTCGAGTTCGTTTGTGCCTGGGTTTGCTTGCGCCAGAAATAGTTCATAAGAAGAGAGCGCTTGCTCGTATTCTCCAAGATTATCATGCGCCGTGGCAATAAAATAATGAGTGATCTTCAACTCAGGTCTGGCGGCTAAAAGCCATTGATATTCGACCAGCGCTTCAGCAAACAACTTGAGTGAATAAAGAGCTGTCGCCAGGTTTGCGTGAGCTGCGTAGTTATCGGGGAACTTCGCAATCACCCGGCGTAATACTCCCACAGCGTCAGCAAAGCGTCTGGCCTGGACAAGTGCCGAACTGTAACCGGTTGCGTAAGTGGCGTTATCAGGTTCGAGCTCAATGGCCCGGCGGTAGAAGTCCAGAGATCGGGCCGGGTCGATCTTTCTATACGAGTCGCCCAGGCGGGCCAACAGCATCGCGTTCCTGGGATTCTTCTGCTGCAAATTGTCCAGGGCCTTGCGGGCGACATCTGCATCCTCACTGTTTGCAGCTTCAATTTCTTCCGGTGTGCCAACTACTCCGTTCGTGCCGTCAGCTGAAGGCTTCCCGGGTTCTATCAGTCCCGCAGACTCGGCGATCCTCCTCGCTTCATGGGATTTGCCCGCGACTTCATATGCGGCGGCGAGACGCGAAGCAATAGCTTTATCCCCTTTTAGAAGCGGTTCGACTGCTGCCAAATCCGAGACCGCACGCTCTTTATCGCCCGTAGCCAGACGGATTTCTGCGCGTTCGATAAGAGCAGTCAGTTGCAGCGGGTCGACCTGAAGCACGTGGTCCAAACTTGCAAGCGCACTGGCGTTGTCACCTGTGGCGCGCTCGGCAAAGGCACGTAGTAACCAGGTGACTAGCGGCGCCTCAGGATCTTTTGTCGCCCTTCGCGCAAGGTCGAGTGCTTCCTTCGCATCCCCGGCCCGAAGGCGAATGTCCGCCAGCATTCGAAGGGCCAGATTGCTTTGTTCGTCAAGCTTAACAGCCTGGCGCAACAACGACTCGGCTTCCGATTCACGCTTCAGTCTCACAAGAAGCGAACCCAGCGCTGAGTAGGGTAGCGACCAGTTCTTTTTTAGTTCTATCGCGCGTCGAAAACCGGCTTCAGCATCAGTCAAACGCCCCAATGCAACCAACACGTTACCGCGCTGAAATTCGGCTTCAGGAAACTCAGGACGGACCTTAAGCGCTTCCTCGTAAAACTCAAGTGCCTTGCTCAGGTCGCCGCGCCCGTGGGCGTTTTGGCCACGTTCAAACAACTTCACCGGATCTGCACCAGTTTCTCCAAAAGCGTCTTCCGTTTGTGCCGCCGTTACCTGGCTCAAGCCAAGTGACAACAACAACACGGCGGCCAACAGAACGGCAGAGGCCCTTGGCGACTTATCTTTTGACAGTGGAACGCTCATGAAAACCAATCGCAATTAGGCGAGAAAGAAATTCCTGAGGAGGTGACGATGTTAACACGCTAAAACTAATGGCGTCCAAGTTGGTTGGCATTCTTCTCCCGCCAGGTTCAAATGCTTGCTTTCTTTCAGATGCTGGTTGCGTTGCTCTTGATGCATGGGATAACATTGCCGCGTAATCCAACATCAATCAAGTTGAGAAACAAGACGCGACTGGCGTAAGTGTCTCTATCACCTGGAGCTGAGTTTTGAGCACCTCTTTGGTCGAAGAAAACGAACTAAGGAACGGCATCGAAACTAGCGTCGACCCCTTGGTCACAGCCAAAGAGGAGACTCTTCGACGACTCTTTCGCGAAATGGGTTCCGTAATCGTGGCTTTTTCGGGAGGCGTCGATAGTAGTTATGTGGCTTATGTCGCCAATGAAGAGCTGGGCGAGTATGCGCTATGCGTGACAGGAGACTCAGAGAGTTTACCTGCATATCAACGCGAGGAAAGCGCAAAGCTGGCACAACAATTTGGCTTTCGTAGAGAGATAATTCAAACCCAGGAGTTGGAGAATCCGAACTACACCGTCAACGGCGCTAACCGCTGTTATTTCTGCAAAGACGAACTCTATCAAAAACTCCACGACCTCGCGGTGACTCGAAAGATTCAATTCATTGTGGACGGTTCCACGTGTGATGACCTTGGCGATTACCGACCCGGACGCACAGCTGCAGTCGAGCATGGCGTGAGAAGTCCTCTAATAGAGGCGAGGATAACTAAGGCTGAAGTCAGGATGTTAAGTCGCAAAGTTGACTTGCCGACGTGGGACAAACCGGCGAGTCCATGCCTTTCATCGCGCATCGCATACGGAACTCCGGTAACTATTGAAAGGCTTGCTGAGGTGGATCGGGGAGAAGAGATACTTCGAGAGCTGGGCTTTCGAGAGTTTCGCGTGCGGCACCACGATAATCTGGTGCGGCTCGAAATTGCGCCCGCTGAGATGGCCCAGATCTTAAGTCTCGATGTTTTCAATGACCTCGCTCGGCGCTTCCGCGAGCTGGGATTCAAATATGTAACCCTGGATCTTCAGGGTTATCGCAGTGGTGCAATGAATGAGGTTTTAGCCGGCGGCGGCAAGAAATAGATTGATTCACTGGCCGACTGAGAACTCCGGAGATAGAAATGGCGAGCACCCAAAGCACAATTTACGTAGACGACATTCGCGAGATAAAGGAAGAGAATCCTTTCGAATCGATGATGTCACGGTTTGATCGAGCCGCGCAGTTGCTCAATCTAGATGCTGACTTATACGCCGTAATGCGCGTCCCAAATCGTGAATTGAAGGTCTACATCCCCACCAGAATGGATTCCGGCAGGATTCAGGTTTTTGAGGGTTACCGGGTACAGCACAACTTTGCTCGTGGGCCGGCGAAGGGGGGAATTCGTTATTCTCCTGATGTGAATCTCGATGAAGTGAGGGCTTTGGCGGCGTGGATGACCTGGAAATGCGCGGTCGTCAACGTGCCTTTTGGAGGAGCCAAGGGCGGCATAATTTGTGATCCCCAGCAAATGTCCATCGGAGAGCTCGAAAGAATGACGCGTCGCTACGCTTCTGAGTTGTTGGACTTTATTGGCCCGGAGAAGGATGTACCGGCTCCCGACATGAACACCAACGAGCAGACCATGGCATGGATCATGGACACCTACTCGATGCACGCCAGGCACACGGTAACGGCTGTGGTGACAGGGAAACCCATCGACCTCGGTGGTTCGTCGGGACGACGTGAGGCAACCGGCCGCGGCATTTTGTTCGTGATTAATGAAGCAATCAAAAGATTTGAGATGTTACCCG
The DNA here is from genome assembly GCA_038040525.1 of Acidobacteriota bacterium. GTDB lineage: Bacteria > Acidobacteriota > Blastocatellia > Pyrinomonadales > Pyrinomonadaceae > PSRF01. The sequence goes on from JBBPIC010000020.1 coordinate 57,864, forward strand.
AGAACACGAGAGTTGTAGTTCAGGGATCTGGCAACGTCGGAGGCATTGGGGCGCAGTTGCTTCATGAAGCCGGCTATAAAGTAGTGGCCATCTCCGATGTTCATGGTGGAATCTACAATCCCGATGGCATCGATATTCCTGCGGCCCTCAAGCATTTACACGCCACACGATCGTTTGAAGATTTTCCGGGAGTTGAAAAAGTAACCAACAGTGAGCTGCTGGAGCTTGAATGCGACGTGCTGGTCCCTGCAGCCACGGAGAATCAGATAACCACCCAAAATGCCGATCGAATCAAGTGCAAGGTCCTGGCAGAGGGCGCGAATGGTCCAACTACTGCTGCCGCGGACGAGATCCTGCACGGGAAAGGCATTTTTGTGATTCCGGACATTTTGGCCAACGCCGGGGGCGTGACAGTGTCCTATTTTGAATGGGTCCAGGACCGGATGGGTTACTTCTGGCGTGAGGATGTAATCAACCAGAGACTTCAAGATACCATGGTCGCCAGTTTCAACGATTTGTGCCGTTACGCCGATTCGCATTCGGTCGACACCCGCACCGCGGCATACATGTTGGCGATAGACCGCGTGGCCTACGATACGCGCATGAGGGGCATCTATGCGTGACGGAAAAAACATAAACAAAGTCGGCGCAAAGCCATGAAAAGTCTTGATTTCGACCAGAAGGTAGAGTATGGTCTGGAGGATTTTGTACCTCGGACTAGTGTGAACATTTTTTGGCCTTTGAGCCAGGGCTTGGGTGCTAGATCGTTGACACTAAACTCCACTTTTCGTATAAGAAGTGGCGTTTAGTTTTCTCAAGCAGCGGATTGAATCATCGATTGAGGGTCTTTTGTGCTTTGGATGGCCCAGCAGCTCGATGAGGGTAGTGCCTTCGATTCGTCAGCTTGTTGGCGCCTCCGCATTGCAAGGAAGATACGCCGGACAATCGTGAACTGGCTACTTGCCGACGGTGGCATTCATAATCAAACTTCTATACTCATTTCGCAGGAGGATTGCGATGAGACTCGCAACAAGGGCGCTTATAGCCGCGCTCGCTACTTTGGTTTTATGTGCTGTCGTATCAGCGCAGACTTTGAGATCGCCTAGAGATCCGCGGAATCAAGCTCCCACAGTAGGTACAGGTGGTCCGGAAGGTGGACCGACCGGTCTTTTTACCGTCTATGATGGAGCAACGATTCGAAAGGGCGAATTCACTTTCAGTGTCGCGTACAGCAACTATGATCGCGATCCTGGCAACGTCGACATCACTGATATCCCGCTGAGCTTCAATGTGGGTCTTAGTGATCATATTGAGCTTTTCTTCAAGACTAATGGTCTGCGCGGGATTAAGGTTAATAGCCCACAGAATCTGTCAAGTTTTTACCTTCCAAACTCCCAGCTCATCTTCGGGACTGGTTTGCTTTGCACGGCTCCGGCAATAATTGCGGCGCCGGTCCGCGTAACGGGCCCGCTCGGAATCACGTCGTTGTCGCCGTTGTTCCGGCCAGCTGGACCGCCGTGTAATACGGGCGGTCAACCGTTCAGGCAGTTTCCGTTCGTCGGAGCCACCGGCCCGACATTTAACGTGGGACCGCCGATCGCGGGGACGCCGTTTACGAGCGTTCTGGGTGCGCCGTTTGGTGGTAATGGAAGTTTCGGCGGAGCGTCAAACTTCCCGGGCATCGGTTCAGTGGTAGGAAGTATCCTTCCTGGCATCGTGCTTTCGACCCGAACGATTCCGCCCAACCTTGTTTTCAATACCTTAAGAGTTCCAGACCTATTCACTATCGCGCCGGCATATTTACCTGATGCGCCATTCGTCAACCGGCTTTACGGTCAGTCCAGCTTTACTAACATAGTTGCTGGAGCCAAGATTCGTTTGACCGGGGAGAATTCGCCGTTTGGCTTCGGGTTTATTCCCTTCTATCGCTGGTATCTGGACAAGGCCAACGATTTCGGGGGCTTTAATCAAATGCAGCGGGGAGCTGGCCCGGGCGCTGATATCGGCGACTTTGGCCTGGTCATGTTTGCCGATGGCAGGCTCAGCGAGCATGTCAACGTGTCTGCTAACTTAGGCTATATCCTGAATAGCAATCCCAAGAGCGATGCCATGGGCGGCGCTGTCCTTCTCGATCGCCCGGATGAGTTTTTGTCAGGTCTTGGTTTTGACTTCCCTGTCAATAAGCATTTCCAGGCAATTGCTGAAGTAAGATCCACGATGTATGTAGGTGGAAGAACTCCCAACGCGCTGCCAAACAATCCAGTTGAAGCCATTGGCGGCATTAGACTCTTTCCAGCTCGCTGGTGGGGAATTGGTGCGGCTTATCGCCGGCATCTGAACCAGCAGGATGGAGCCCACTTCGAGAACGGTCTCCCGAATGCTTTCAGGCCTTCGGACGATCCGAATGGATTTATCTTCCAGCTCTGGGCTGGACACCGCAATCCGAGATTTGTGCCGGCGCCAATTAATGTCGGGCCGTCAGTGTCGGTTTCGGCTTCCATGTCTACCATCACATTGCCGTGCCCGCCGGGAACAAGCTCAACGTCTTGTGTCGCCAGCGCATCACGCTCTGTAGATTTGACGGCAAGCGCAACGGATCCGGATAACGACACGTTGCTCTACACCTGGTCGGTAACCGGTGGAAGAATCACCGGTGAAGGCCGGGGAGTCACCTGGGATCTTTCGGGTGTGAATGCCGGAACCTACACAGCAACTGTTGAGGTCAACGACGGTAACGCACACACGGCCACCAGCTCCACAACGGTTACGGTTGCAGACTGCACGGGATGCGTGCCGCCATGCCCGACCCTTTCTGTGAGCTGCCCGTCTGATGTTGACCAGGGTTCACCGATTACGTTTAGCGCATCGGTTTCTTCGGATCAGAGCGTGACCTATAACTGGTCAGTTTCCGCCGGCACTATCAGCAGTGGCCAGGGTACGTCGTCAATCACGGTTGACACGGCAGGCCTTGGCGGCCAGACAGTAACGGCGACTCTTGAGCTTGGCGGACTTGATCCGGCATGTTCGAGAACTGCTTCATGTTCGACGTCCGTCCGTCCGGCCCCGCCACTGGCGAGGAAGTTTGACGAGTACGGCGACATTCGCTTTAACGATGAGAAAGCTCGTCTCGACAGCTTTGCCATCCAATTACAAAGCGACCCAAGCGCACAGGGTTATATACTTGCCTATGGCAACTGTGCAGGTGCGGCGCAAGCCAGAGCTGATCGCGCTAAGGATTACCTGGTTAACACGCGCGGCATCGATGCCGGTCGACTCGTAACAATAGATGGCGGCTGCCGGTCTGACTTGACCGTGGAGTTGTGGATTGTGCCTCAGGGCGCAGTCGCACCCGCGGCCGATATGGGCAATGCCATCGAGCCTTGTCCGGAATGCAAGAGGCCGGCTCCACGGCGTCGCCGTGGTCGTAGGGACGAATAAACAACTAAATAGCTCGCGTCTTGGCTATCAGGCGTGAAGCCTTTCAGGTGCGGGCGATGAGTTTCTTTGGAAAATCATCGCCCGCACTAAAATTTTGATTTCATTCGTGGTTTCTGGAGGATAGCGGGTTTGAAATCGCCGTTGGCCGCTAAAACCGATGTCAGGTATGCAACAGCTTGGTGCTAGGTTCGAAGAGACGCTATCATGTGTTCGGCGCTTCAAGTGGGCGCCCGGGCTCCTCGGCTCACAGGCTCTGCAATTTCCAGATCTTAGATCTTTTTTCAGCGGTTCTTCGCAGCCTACACTGCATACCCTGCATCCAATCCAAGAGGCTAGCGTCGCAGAGCGATGTTCTCTCCACAATCGCTAGGTAACAGGAGATATCCCATGTCAAGACTAAAGTTTTGGGACCGGCCCGATGCTTCTCAGCCTCCAGAGAAACCCTGCGAAGCAGAGTCGCTGTCGGAGGACGAGTCTGAAGATGTTGACACCTATATCAAGACTTTTGTTGATAATGGCCTCCGACTTCACGAGGAGCTGATGGTGAATCACGAAGCCATCGACGCCGCTAGGCGCGAGTCCACTGACGAGTTCCACCGCAAGCGTCAAGGCTAAACGTAAGCAGGCCGCCGTCATTTATGATTGGCGAAACCTTCTTGTCCCGAACCCACGTTCCCATCGGGTTCTTTCTTATCTTTGTCCTCTACCTATGGTTACTATTGTCGTTGAGGGAATCGGCGATATTGTAAGTAAGCCTACCGGTTACGGGCGCGCGCTAGAAAAGCTGAAAACAATCGATAGAGCCAACGACCTGGAGGTTGTGTTCACAGACGTTTGTGAGTCCTGGTACGGATCCGATGATCCGGACCTTGCGAGAGTCCGGCAAGAAACAAGAAAGAAGCTGGAAGCCTGGGGCGCCAGGTTCATTGACAAGTCGGCCTCAAATTCGACTGATTGGAAGCTGTATAAAGAACTACTCCACCAAGAGGTGGACGCAGTCTTTGTGGCCACTCCTGACAGACATCACATTCAAATTGCGAAACACTGGCTCACCGGCAACTGCAAAAGGATCTTTATCGAAAAGCCACTTACGAACGATCCAAAAGAAGCGCATCAATGGATGAAAGAGTTGGAAACCGAACCCCATGACAGAGAGAGGTTGATTCAGCTAGACCACTACCTACCCAAGATGCACGCTGAGATACGATACGAAAACCGTGTCCGTCAGATGCTGGCGAATATAGGGCGACTGAAAGGTGTTAGATTCTATATGCTTGAGGATCACAGCGGCACGGACGATGATTATCGCAAAGAGATGGTACGCAATGGGAGGACGGACCGGAATGGCCCAATCGAGAACGAAGGTAGACTCGACGCTCTGCAAAGCGGTGTGAGCTTAGACTTATTGCCGCATCTCTTGGCCATCTTGTACCACTTCGGGGATCTGCGGACGATTGAGGTCGATGAGTTGAGGGCAGCAAGGTACCAGGGTGTGGACTACACGGAGGACAAGCTGGCAGGGATAAAAGGGGAGACTTTTGCTGCAGCGAAATTCCGGTTTACCGATCACCATCATCGCGAGATACCTGCTGAGGCATATGTGGGAAAGGGTATTCGCGGTTCAAGGAAATATCCATCGATGAGGGGCAATGTCAAGATTCTAGAATTGGAGGGCGCTTGGAGGAAGATAGAGTTTGATTTTAATAGCAATATCGAATCTTTGGTTGGAGACGACGTTCAACCGATGATGGACCTTGAGCCAGACCCATACTATTACTTGTTGCGAGACGTCGCTTTCGAAAGGCTCAATCGAGGAACTGACTTAGGAATGCCAATCAGGACTGGAGCGCTGATCTTAGACAAGATCGTTTCGGAGATAAGCTCTCGGACGAATAGAGAGGTACTCCCTACTTATAAGCTAGGTGACAAATATGGGGGATTGCCACCAGAGTTGGAGGATTTGCTTGAAGGAGGCAGCCAGGAAATACAGCCTTTATGAACTGTGGGTCCACCCCAGGAGTAAGCAAACGCGACGCTTCCCTTCGCTTTTTCACATTACCCCGATTACAACTTCCTACCGGCAGGCTGGCATCGAAGCGTATCTGGCGTGAGTACATACAAACACGCCGTTTTGTACTAAACTACAGCGGTGCGCCCCTTGGAAACGCTTAACTTTTTTGAAATCACTCTGAGAAATATGAAAAATCGATTCCCCAATCTTCTGCTTCTACTTGTGTTGTTGATGGCCGGATCGCTGCAAATGGCGGCGCTCGGTTCCAGCATGGATTCCAATACCGAAACTCTGGCTGACCCGGGTAAGTACTCGGATGATTGGCGTTCTAATGGACCTCCGGGAGGAGACGTGCGGAGCCTCGTAGTTGACCCGAGTAATCCCGACCGTTTCTATTTGGGAACGCTCGACGGCCAGATTTATACCTCGACCGACGCGGGCAAGAGCTGGGAGTTGCTACATAATTTCAACCGACCCAGGCTTTTTGTAGATCACATCATCGTCGACCCGCGTGATTCAAAGACTATTTATGTGGCGGCGCACCGTCACAAAGAAGCCGGTGGATTTTTCAAATCAACAGACGGCGGCCGCAGGTGGCGTGAGGGCTCTGAGCTGAAAAATGAAGCGCTGCATTCACTCTTTCAATCCGAGTCCAATCCAAATGTTTTGATTGCCGGCACTTTCCACGGAATGTTCCGCTCGGACAACTCCGGCGATTCGTGGTTCCAGTTACCAACCCAAAGTACGCCCGGGCTGGAGCACGTGGAATCTATCGCCATCGATCCAAGAACATCAAACACCATCTACGCTGGTACGTGGTACCTGCCATATAAGTCGACGGATGGCGGGAAAACCTGGAGAAGCATTAAGAATGGCATCATTGACGATTCCGACATTTTCGCGATCGATATAAACCCGCGCGATGCCAATCACGTAATCATGTCGGCGTGCAGTGGAATTTATGAAACAAAAAATGGTGGTGATAGCTGGGAGAAAGTACAAGGCATTCCATCGCAGTCAAGAAGGACGAGGGCGATCCTTCAGCATCCTACGATCCCTGGCTTGGTTTTTGCAGGAACCACGGAAGGATTCTGGCGGTCAGAGCGAGGCGGGAACAAGGATTCGTGGATGGTAACTACTTCCAGACAACTGGAGATTAATTCCATCACTGTGCACCCTTCGCGCCCGCAAACTGTATACATCGGCACTAATAATTATGGTGTGATGGTTTCATACGATGGCGGGAAAAACTTTGCTCCAACCAACGGCGGCTACAGCGGACGTTTCGCCAATGTGATCGTGCCTGATCGAGAGACTCCGAACCGGATCTATGCGTCGACTATTAACACGACCACCGGCGGTGGCTTCTTCTTCATTACCACTGATAATGGCGAAAGCTGGCGGCCTTCTATGCGAAGCATGCCTCCTCGTCTCATTACCTACTCAATACTGCAGGACAGTCGAGATGCCAACACGATATTTCTAGGCACCAACCTGGGAGTCTACCGCTCGACGGACCGCGGCGCTTCCTGGTCGCCCGTTTGGACGGCCGCAGCGCCCGCTCCTGGTAAAAAGCGAACGGCTGGTAGGAAAGCTCAAACTCCTGCGGGAGCAAATGACACGGTTCGCCGTGCGCAGCAGGCATTAAACGCGGCAGGCTATAACGTGGGTGTCCCGGATGGAAGATCCGGTACCAAGACCCTGGCTGCCTTGAAGAAATTTCAAGCGAATCGGAATTTGGCGATTACCGGAAAATTCGATGAGCCAACGCTTTCATCACTGGGGATCAAAGGCGCCAGCGCCGACGCCACAGTGGTGTTGTCTGATGCAATTAACGCACTCGCTCAGACACTCGATGCTGAGAGTCAGCGCCCCGTTTTCCTTGCGGCCACGAATACAGGTTTATACCGAAGCTTCGATCCAACCAAGGGCTGGCAGAAATTGCCTTACGGTGCAGGCTTGGATCCGAGGACCACGTGCATCTCAGTTGATCCGCAGTTTCCCGATACGATCTGGGCTGGTACCGCATCCTCCGGACTAGTGGTTTCTCGTGATGCCGGAAAATCCTGGAGAAGAGTTTCCGGAGTTCCGACCGAAGCTCCGGTTAATACGATTGCTCGGAACCCACAGCGTCCAAGCTACATCTATGTGGGTACCAAGCAAGCTTTCTACATGACGAAGGACGATGGTGTGACCTGGAGCCGTCGCGGCGGGAACCTTCCTTTCGGAGATTTTACCAGCATCCTGATTAACCCTCGCAACGCCGATGAAGTCTTTGTGGGCAATGCTTATCAAACCGGTGAAAATGGCGGTGGGGTTTATCGCTCGATCAATGCGGGGACAACATGGGCGCGCATTGACCCCAAGGAACGCAGGGTCCCCAGCCAAAGGATCTGGGCGCTGGCACTGGACGCGCACAATCAAAACACACTCTTCGTTGGCTCACACTCGGCTGGGGTCTACGTTGTTCCGCGCGGTCTCGATACTGTGTCGGTCACAAGTAAGTAATTTTCACGCGTCGAGAAAGCGCGTGACAGTTTTGAATTGAAGCACTTAGCTCGAAGGGGAAGGGCGTGTCAGCACCTTGACATGCCCTTTTTCCGCGTGTACATTGCGAACCTACCCGGTAAGCGGCTAGTGATTGTCGGACCAAGCGGGTGACTACGGGCGCAACGGAAATCGAAACACATAAAAACCTCCTTTTCCAAATCTAAACGGCTCGCACTCCTCGCAAGCTCCAACCCCCGACACAATCGCCAGGCTGAAATGATGCTAGTGCCGCTTAAGCACTGTGCTTTCGTCGTCGAGTGAGTCTTGTCTATGTGGCGAGTGAAAGCAGGACCGAGTGAATTTTCCGGGACGCAGGAGTTTGCATGGCTAGTGAAGAAAAGAAACTGAACCAACAACAAACAAACGAACCCAACAACCAACCTTCCACCGACCAGGAAGCCTCGACCTCGCCAAACAATCCCCCTCCAAAGGTTGAACGCCCCGCGCCGGTTTCGCAGGCCGACGATGACGACGATCCGCGTCCGGCAGGTGACGTTGATTTTGGACAATTGCTTGATCAATTCGAGCAGGAGCAGGCCTCTTTGCAGGAAGGCGAAGTTGTCCGTGGCACCGTCGTCGGAATCAGCGAGCGTGGCGTAGTCATCGATTTCGGCTACAAGTCGGAAGGCATCGTTAACCCGGCCGAGTTCACCGAGGATGGTGTCCTGGCTGTCAAGCCCGGCGACGAGGTTGATGTGCTGGTGAAGAACATGGAAACGGCCGATGGTCTGCCCATCCTTTCACGAGCAGACGCCGTTCGCATGAAGGCCTGGGACGATCTGGAGAAGGCCTACCGCGATGGGACCAGTATCAAGGGTCGCGTTGTGGAACGCATCAAGGGCGGGCTCCGTGTTGATATCGACGGCATAGGCGCCTTCTTGCCCGGTTCACAAGTTGATGTGCGCCCGGTGCGGAATCTTGACTCACTTCGCAATCAGGAGATCGAAGCCAAGGTAATCAAACTCAATCGCAAGCGCTCTAACGTGGTGCTTTCGCGGAAGGCTGTGATTGAAGAAGAGAACGCCGGCAGGAAAGGACAAACGCTGCAACACATCGAAGAAGACATCGTGGTGGAGGGACAGATTAAGAATCTGACTGACTACGGCGCTTTCGTCGATCTCGGCGGCGTTGATGGTCTTTTGCACGTGACAGACATGTCCTGGGGGCGCTTGCAAAATCCCAGCGAGCTGTTCAGGGTCGGCGACAATATTCAGGTCAAGGTGCTGAAATTTGACAAGGAGCGAGAGCGTGTTTCACTCGGCTACAAACAGTTGTTGCCCGATCCCTGGTCAAGCGTTGATGAGCGTTTCCCGGTGGGCGCGAGAGTGCCGGGACGCATTGCCAGCGTGGCTGACTACGGCGCTTTTGTTGAACTCGAGAATGGGGTTGAGGGGTTGGTCCATGTTTCCGAGATGAGCTGGTCCAAACGTGTGAAGCACCCCAGCAAGCTGGTAAACCCCGGCGACGCAGTTGAAGTTGAAGTCTTGAGCGTGGATCCCAAAGCACGGCGAATCAGCCTGGGAATGAAGCAGATTCAGGATAACCCATGGCAAACGCTGCATGAACGCTATCAGGTTGGTACACGCGTTCACGGTCGCGTCAGAAATATGACCGACTTCGGCGCCTTCATCGAGATTGAGGATGGAGTTGACGGGCTGGTCCACGTTTCCGATATTTCGTGGTCCAGGAGAATCAAGCATCCCAGTGAAGTGCTGAAGAAGGGGCAGGAGATTGATGCGATAATTACCAGCATCGACGCCGAAAACAGGCGTTTGTCTCTTTCGATTAAGGACCTCGAGCCGAATGCCTGGGACAAGTTCGTTAATGATCACAAACCCGGTGATGTGGTACGGGGCAAAATTGCCCGCTTTGCAAACTTCGGCGCCTTTGTGGAGCTGGATGATAATCTTGAAGGACTTTGCCACATCTCGGAACTCTCTGACGAGCGCGTGGAAAAGCCCGAGGATGTAGTTCAACTTGGCCAGGAGATGGATTTCAAGATTCTCCGGATCGACGTTGAAAGTAAGAAGATTGGGTTGTCGGCGCGAGCGGTGGGCAAAGATGACGAGCCAATCGTCGATACAAAGATCTATTCGTCGCAAGCCGGCAGCGGCATGGCGTCTTTGGGTGAGCTAGCCGACTTCGGTCTTGGTAGGTCCGAACCGAAAGCCGCCCCTGAACCTGAACCAAAAGCCGTCCCCGAGCCCGCTGCAAAAGATGCAGCAGTGCCTGCCGCTGAAGCAGCTGTTGCTGGGCCCGCTGTGGAGGCGACCCCTGAGGCAGAGCCTGCAGCTGAAGCGACCCCTGAGGCCGCTGAAGCAGAGCCTGCAGCGGAAGCAGCGCCTGAGGCGGATTTCGAAGCAGAAGCGAAGCCTGTGGAAGAGCCCGAGGCCGATCGCCCACCCATTACCGAGCCGGAGCCCGAACCAAACGCTGTTAAGGAACCTGAGCCAGAGGAAAAGCCTGACTCAGAACCGGAACCTGCACCTGGTTCTGAAGAAGAGCAGAAGTAGTTTACGGCTCGCATCGTTGCGAACCAGAATGTTCTGCATTGGTTTCTGGTTGCCGGGTTTGAAAACGCTCAATCTTGCCCGACGCGATTGTTTTCTGATAGTGTACCGGGTCGAGCACACCTCGCCAGTCTTAGAAGTACTTAAGCTTTCACTTAGATTTCGAACGTGGATTTGTGGGCCATCTTCTTGCTGAGGTGATGCATGACTAAAGCGGAACTTGTCGAGGACGTTGCCGAGGCGGCGGAACTTACCAAAAAAGATGCCGAGCGACTGGTCGAGATCGTCTTCGAAAGTATTATTGAAACACTGAATCAGGGCGAGAAGATCGAACTCCGCGGCTTTGGTAGTTTTCGCGTGCGTGAAAGAGGGGCCCGCAGAGGCAGAAATCCAAAGACCGGAGACCCCGTAAGCATCCCCGCCAAGCGCGTCCCTTATTTCAAACCAGGCAAAGAGCTGAAGGAATTGATTAACGACAGCTCCCATCTCGAAAGTTCTTCAGATAAGTCCGCAAGCGCCCTTCCCGAGGAGGCGCGCCAACCACCTATTTTGTAGGCTCCGCCCAAAGGAATCGAACATTGGACAGGTTGTGGAGTCCCTGGCGTTCCGAATACATCACTTCCGGCGCTGCCGACTCAGAATCCCGCGGTTGTGTGTTCTGTGAGATTGGGAACCTTCCCGATCAGGACGACGCCAATTTAGTAGTCCATCGTGGCTTGCACGCCTTCATCGTCCTGAACCTCTATCCCTACACCAGCGGCCATTTGCTGATAGTTCCTTTTGAGCACGTAGGAGATCTCGATGATGCGGCCAAACAGATTACTGACGAAATGATGGATCTGACGAAGCTGTCTCAAAAGGCGCTTCGGGAAGTCTATCAACCCAGCGGCTTTAATGTGGGGATGAATCTCGGGAAAGCAGCAGGGGCGGGGATCGCGGAACACATTCACATTCACATTCTGCCTCGGTGGATTGGTGATACAAACTTCATTACCACAGTCGGCGAGACGCGGGTTCTGCCCGAAGACCTCACTACCACTTACAAAAAACTGCGAAATAAGTTCTGAGCATCTCGGCAGCTAATCAGGGCGCCTCCTTGGAGTGCGCCGCCTTGTCGGCGCTTTGGCCCGCTGCGACAAGTCGCAGCTTCGTTGGGGTTGAGTTACCTATGAGATTGAGTTGAGTCTGGAGTGAGATCGCGGCGCCAAGCCACCGCGGACCAAAGCGCCGACAAGGCGGCGCACTCCAGGGAGTCGCCATGAAGTTGAAACAAGCCTTAACGTTTCGCTACCGTGCGACTAATCGCTTCGTCTTCAACCTCGCCCGCCTCATTTATCGGGACGTCGGCTGCCCGATTGTAGGTGATCCCTCGTTCTTCACTGTCGAGATCGGGCGACGGTAATGCTGACAAAGGTCCCGTTACTTGCGGAGGATTGAAACCCGGATAATCTATGCGTGCATGATAGATCGCCGTGAGCGCGCTGATGACAGCTTCGCGAATGGTAGTTAATTCCTGTAGTGTCAGATCGCAATCATCAAGTTGACCATCGCTGACGATCGCATCAACGATTTTCACGACTATGGAACGAATGTTTTCAGGATCGGGACGGGCCAGGGAGCGAGCAGCCGCTTCGCAGGAATCTGCCACCATCATTATGGCCGCCTCTTTGAATTGCGGCTTCGGACCGGGATATCGGAAATCCTTTTCGTCAATTATCTCGCCCGGCTTGGCCTCATTTTGGGCTTTGCGTAGAAAGAAATGCAAAGTTCGGGTCCCATGGTGCTGCGGAATGAAGTCGGCAATCTTCTGCGGCAGACTGATTTCTTTGGCAAGCTTCATCCCGTAGGTCACGTGACTGGTGATTATCCGTGCGCTCTGAGAGGGACGCATGTGATCGTGTGGATTTTCACCCTGCTGGTTCTCTACGAAGTATTCCGGTGCAGCAACCTTGCCGATATCGTGGTAGAGAGCGCCGATTCGCGCCAGGAGCGGATTAGCGTTGACCGCCCGGCAAGCATCTTCCGCGAGCTGGCCAACCGCATGGGAATGCTGGTTTGTGCCAGGAGCTCGTAACGCCAATTGGCCCAGCACCGGCAGGTCGGCATTGGAAAGCTCAAGCAGCTTGACGTCGGTTAGGATACCGAAAACCGATTCGTTTATCGGCAACCCGCCGGCAGCAAAGGTCGCGGTAAGTAAGCCGCCGGCGAAACCGCAGCCCATTGCCAGCAGCACGCTATTCAACGTAATAGGTTGTTGGGCATAAGCCAACAGCGCGACTGCCATCACGGCATTCACTGCGCCAACCAACAAACCGGCCAGCGTGACTGATTGCCTTTCCCGATAACGGCCTATACCGTAAACAGCCGCAGCGCAGGAAGTCATCGCGTAGATTGCTTTTTGCACTCCCGTGGGCGCCAGCATGCCGGCAAACAATGCAGTCACGATACCGGTAAGAAAGGCGAGTTGTGTATCCACCAGCATCACAACCAGGAGTGCAGCCGCCGCAAAGGGAATTGCGAAGTTCCAGAGCATTGGCTCGTTGAAGGGTATTGTCGTCATCCGGCTGGCAATAGCATCACCCAGCGTGAAGCCCACTCTCATTAGCGCGGTTTGAACGACAATCGCCGAGCCGACGAGAGCAAATGCTCGTGTCTTCGAAAGAGACAATGCTGAAGCAGTGCTCCTGTGCTCGGTAAACTTCCATACGGTCCAGTAAACAGCGAAAACGATCACCAGCAGCCCCACGAAATGGTGCCAGGGCCGGCCGCTCTGACCCGTGGTTTTCAAGGCCGCAAACTGCGCCAGCATCGCCGGCGTAACCGTGTCGCCTTCACGCGCGACGGACTGGTTTCGTTTGAGCGTGATGATAGCCAGAGGAATTTTATTGGCTTCCAGTTCCCGAGATGTTGCAGTAGCAGTCTGATCGAGGACCACGTTTGGCCGAATCAGTGACAGGATCGCAGCCGCCAGAGCTAGTTTCTGGTCCTGCGATAGACCGGGCAGTCCCAAAAGTTTTAGTTCGAGCTCCTGCCGGGCTGCACTCAGCGAGGTCATTCGAGTTCGCGGCGCCGGGACGATAGTTTGTGCAGAAGGGTTGCGCACATCGACCAGAACAATTTCCTGGTTCAAACGATCTGCGTCAGCGTCGTCATAGATGTACTTATCGGAAACCTCGCGAATCAGCTTTAGGATGCGATCGAGGTCATCTGGATTGAAATTCCTGGCAACCAGCGCGCGTATCACGCCGCTTCCGCCTTCGCCGGTCCAGGTCAAATCTTTAGCGGGAGTCTCTGATTCTACTTGTTGTTTCAGACTTTCCCAGGCGGCGCGAAAACTCCTGGCAGAAGTGGCGCCCCGAGTAGAATCAAAATTAAAAACCGGACGGGTGGCTTGCCGTGCAGCATTGCGGCGTTTCTCCGTTTCAGAGATATCAACTGCGTTAATGTCTGCGCGTGCTACCACGCTTCTTCTTACGACGTCGCCTTCGCTGTATTCCTCGGAAAAGCCTGAAGAAGAACCGGTGAATAGCAGGCCCGTCGTGATGGCCACCAGAAACGCAAAGCCAATTATCATTTGCGTCCGTGGTTCGAAAGCGTTGAGCGGACGCATGGCGTATTGCATAAGCACGTCGCGCGCGCGGCTGAAGGGGGTGGTGAATCTTGGACGACGAGCCATATTGTTTAAGCAGTTCGGGCCCTTCGGGATTGGCGGTTGGCCTCGTCGCCGCCGTCGTCTGCAGACAGGCCCATGTCCCGAGAAAGGATCTGTCCTATCTTCTCGATTAGCGAGTGCAAGCTGGCGCGCTTGATCGCGGAAATCGTTACGACATCGCGCTCGCCGCCCTGGCTAAGTTGGCGAGCAGTCGCCTCCAGGTCTTCAGCGTCGATAAGGTCGGCCTTGTTTAAGACAAGGAGCGACGGAATCCCGGAAATATTAAGCTCCTCCAAAATCTTCTCAACTGACTGAATCTGTTGCGGCCAGCGCGGATTCGAGACATCCACCAGGTGTATGAGAAGTCGGCTATCGCTGATTTCTTCGAGGGTAGCGCGGAACGCCGAAAGCAGACCGGGAGGCAGATCGCGGATAAAACCCACCGTATCGTTGATGATGACTTCCTGGTCCCGCGGCAGCCGCAGCCGTCGAGAGGTTGGATCCAGTGTGGCAAACATTCGCTGTTCGGCGCGAACGTCGCTGTTTGTCAGGGCATTCAACAGGGTCGACTTACCAGCGTTTGTATAACCGACAATAGAAATCACCGGAAGCTCATTCCTGGTGCGCACCTTTCGGCGTTCGTGCCTTCGCAACCGCTGTGTCTCGATCTCTTTCTCCAGGCGGTTTATACGATCGCGCACGCGGCGACGGTCCATCTCCAGCTTCGTTTCACCCGGGCCACGTCCGCCTATTCCGCCGGCCAGCCGGGAGAAGGCTGAATCCTGGCCCGCAATTAGTCGCGGCAAGAGGTACTTTAACTGCGCCAGCTCCACCTGGATCTTGCCCTCGCTTGATTGTGCTCTTTGGGCAAAGATATCGAGTATCAGCTGTGAACGATCGATAATCTTCAAGTCGGTGGCTTCGGAAAGCGATCTCACCTGTGCGGGGCTTAATTCGCGGTCAAAGACGAGCATGTCAGCGCCAAGTTGAAGTGAACGAATAAAAAGTTCATCAAGCTTTCCGCGTCCCAGCACCGTCCGCGGATCGATTGCCTGCCTGCGCTGAATCACCTTGTCCTGCACGACGATTCCAGCCGAAGTAGCCAGTTCTTCAAGCTCGGCCATTGATTCCTCGGCATCGGCCAACGGTCCTGTCGTGACTCCGATGAGGATGGTGCGGTCTTTAGTCCCTTCCCGCCGTGCTGAATGTCGATTTCGCGCCATCTCCTCTTCGAGAGACTCGATGAGGGCCAGGAAGTCGACGTCGATCTGCGATGCGATTTTGGCCGGCAGAAAAGCGTAAGGCTTTCTTTCGTTTGCGCTGTGTACTTCCTCAACGGTGGTTGGTAACAAGTGTGCGGCTTTGACCAGCCCTGGCAAACCATCGTTTGGATTAACATCGATCGCAGCCATCAGGTCGAGCCGGAGCAGAGCCAGGTCGGTAAGGTCATCTTGCGTCAGACCTTCGCCTCTAAGGTGTGTATGCACGCAACGAAGGCCGCGAAAGCGATCCACGTCCACGCGCACGCGTTTGAAATCAGGCAGCTCGATGCGCCGGTTGTCACCCACCATCACATGTTCCACGTGTCCACTGCGATCAATGAGGGCGCCAATCTGTCGCCTGGTCTCATGTGACAATTCGGCGAGCTGCCGAGCAAATTCCGGTGTCACGATCTGATGAGGAGCAATTCGCCTCGTGTAAAGCTTCGCGATCCTGCGAAGCTGGTTAGGCTTGAGACCTGCAGTGTTGCCAAAAACGTCTTTAATAATTCAATCCTCCCATTCGCGCGATCGAGAAAAAGACGAAACGAAAACGGACAAACTCCTCGAGCATCCGACTAAGACGCTCTGTTTCGGGATCAAATTACAGGAGGAGTGATGCGAGCAGTGGGTTTCCGACGCCGGGAGATTCTTTTCGATGTTGCTCTGCGATATCGCTTCGCTTAGTCGCTTGAGCATTACGCTAGTTTAATGAATACGCTTCTTTTACCGACAAAGTAATCGGCAAATTGGCTGAAGCCTTTCGAGGGCCGGATTATACCATAGGGTCGAGTGCGCGAAGTAAAGCGCTGAGCTGGAGTCAACTTTGGCAATTCACGGCGAGAATTACAGAACCGAGTGCGGTAGCGCCGGATGCGAGAGTCTACTCCGCAACGAGCAAATCGCAGAACGGCTCCTTACCGAGCAGCGGCGATGTCAACCGGCCAAGCTTTCCGCTACCCTCTTCGACAGAAGCAGGTAATCTCTTCATGAATCTCCCCTTATGCTTAGAGTTATCACCCAAGTTGACTCTCGCATCCGGCGCTACCGCGCTCGGTTCTGTAATTACCCAATTCGGAACAAAGCGACCGTTTGTGTTCTACTATGAAGCAGATAAATGAGCAAAGAGCCAAGGATTCTTGATATTGATCCGCAACTTGCCCTCCCCGGCGGAGAGGTAACCATTAACTGCGAAAATCTGGACACATCAGACGCCACGTTGTGTGTCGTCTGGTTTGGTGAGGAGCGTGCACCCATCGTCGCTTTGTCTCCCAAACGCGTCCTGGCAGTTGTGCCGGAACAAAAGCAGAGTGGGACGATCGAAGTCAGCCTCGAGAGTCGAGGAGTCAGAAGTCAACCGGCAAAGGTGTCAGTCGGAAAACGATTGGCTGAGGATCTGCATCCGGTAGCCAATCCTGCTTTCGATCCCGACGATGGTGCGCTCTTCGTTACTCGCTCGGGCTCGCGTGGCGAGCAACTGCCGGTCACACTTTTCCGTATCGACATCAATGGCGAAGTCACAGAGTTCACCGGCGATATCACTAACCCCACCGGTATAGCGTTCGATAGCAGTGGTCAGATGTTTGTTACGAGCCGTCTGGATGGCACTGTCTATCGAATCACGCCATTCAAAGAAGCGGTTCCATTTGTTCGGAGCCTTGGGGTAGCGACTGGCCTCGCTTTTGACAAGGAAGATACGCTTTACGTAGGCGATCGCACGGGCACGATTTACAAAGTCAACGGCATCGGTGAGGAAACTGCATGGGCGCAACTTGAACCCTCAGTTTCGGCTTATCATTTGGCGGTTGGTCCGGACGATGCGCTCTACGTCGCGGGACCCACAGTCGGCAGTTTTGATTCGATAATGCGCGTCAACGCCAAAGGCGAGGCCGGCGTGTTTTATAAAGGACTAGGCCGACCGCAGGGCCTTGCTTTTGATGATGCAGGCAATCTTCTTGTTGCCGCATCTCTAAGAGGGCGAAGGGGAATCGTGCGTATCTCCCCCGACGGCAAGGACGCGCATGTGTTCGTCGCGGGAATCAATCTGGTCGGCCTTGCCATTGGTCCAACCGGCGATCTGGCAATCGTCTCCACCGATTCGATTTATCGACTCACTGTGGAACTGTAATCGCAGCGGTGTAATAAATTCGGCTCAACCAATCCTTAATGATTGGTTTTTGACAGGCCTTAAGGGCCATGTTAGTGTGAGCCAAATGGCTAATTTTCGCTTGAACTAAGTTACTGACAGGGTTACTGATAGGCTCATGGGCGGAATCGACAGCAACACAATTGGTCAATTCATTCTCTTCATGGTGGCGTTGATCTTTTCGTTGTCCGTTCACGAATCAGCGCATGCCTGGACGTCAAACTACTTCGGTGACGATCTTGCACGCTTACAGGGACGCATAAGTCTCAATCCCGCTGTACACGTGGATCCAATCGGGACGCTGCTATTCCCCGCGATCGCTTTTTTTACTCATATTCCAATCATCGGATGGGCCAAACCAACCCCTGTAAACCCACTCCGATGGAGGAACAAGCGCGTAGCAAACTTCTGGGTATCCGCGGCGGGCGTGATCAGCAATGCAATTATCGCAATCATAGCGGGCATATTGATGCGGGTTCTTTACGAGTTCAATATCGTGCAGTTGGGAATTCACCCTTTCTATGGCCTCTTCGCGGAAGCGGCCGGTGACTCTCTCATCGCCGAGGGAGGCGCCAAGTTGCTGAGCGGGTTTTTCTCGTTGAACGTGGCTCTGGCTGTTTTTAATCTGATACCTGTCCCACCTCTGGATGGCAGTAAGATATTGGCAAGCGTGCTGGGGCCAAACTTCGATGATGCGATAGAAAATTTCGAGCGGTTTGGTTTCATCCTGTTGATGGTCCTTATGTTTACGGGAGTATTTGGTTTCATATTCCGCATCGTGATGCCACTGGCATCCTATCCATTTGTGATCGGCCTGACGTGACCGCGAACAGATGCTGAGCACAAGGATACGAGGTAGCTAATGCCGATGCGTGACAACGCCGACACCCACACTTCCGGAGAAGGAACGGCTGCGCAACCCGCCCCAGAAGAGACGGGTGGCCCAATCGATGTCACCGGTTCAAGCCCGGAAATCGTTGCCGACCACACGACTGATGACGTCACGATTCTGATGGGGGAGTTTGAGGGTCCGCTGGATCTGTTGTTGCATCTCATCCGTCAGGAACAGGTCAGCATTTACGACATTCCGGTGGCGCGCATCGCCGACGAGTATCTGAGCTATCTGAAGCTAATGCAGAACATGGACATCGCCGTCGCCGGCGATTTTTTAGTAATGGCCGCTACTTTGATCGAGCTCAAGACCAGGATGTTGTTGCCTCGCGACCCGTTCGCGGCGCTGGAAGAGGAGGAGGATCCACGTAAGGAGCTGGTGGATCAACTACTCGAGTACCAGAAATACAAGGCGGCAGCACAGATGCTCTGGTCGCGGGCAACGGTTGAGCGTGCCATTTTCAAACGAGCCGAGTTGGAGACAGACAAGAACAATCCGGAAGTTGTGGTGGGACTATTTGATCTGTTGAAAGTTTTTCAGGAAATTCTGGCGCGGCACAAAGAAGAAGTGCTGATGGAGATTGAACGTGAAGAGATCTCGATGGCGGAAATGTTGGAGCGCCTGAGAAACATGGTGATGTCTGCCGGAGAACTTAATCTTCGTGTTTTCTTTGAACGCTCGCGCTCGCGCCGGGAGCTGGTGGTCGCGTTTCTTTCGGTACTGGAATTGGTTAGGACCACCGAAATCAGACTCATTCAGCGTGAAACTTTTGGTGACATCATTGCCCAGGTGGCGGCGTAGCCTGTGACCGACATGAATGAAGAAACTCTAAACAAACAACCAGGAGAAGAGCTGGACGAGGCGGCCCTAAATGAGGAAGCCAGCCGCGAACTTGAGGCCCTGGTGGCTGCCGAGGAGCCAGCGGCCGAAGACCAGTCCGGCGATGAGTCGGAGACCTACGCGGTCCAGAGCGACACCGAACGCATCGCGATCATCGAGGCTCTGATATTCGTTTCCGAGGAGCCGTTGAGCGCAAAGACGATTGCCGATGTGCTAAAGGAAGACCGCGCCGTCGTCGAGGGTAATCTGAAGGCACTGGAAAGCGAATTTAACGGCCGCAATGGAGGCTTGCAGTTGCGCGAGGTTGCCGGCGGTTGGCAGTTTGCCACGAAGCCTGAACACCACGAACACGTTCGCGCGTTCCTGAAATCAAGACCCAGCGCGAAGCTTTCTATCGCTTCGTTGGAAACGCTGGCGGTCATTGCATACAAACAGCCGGTCACCGTCCCTGAGATTCTTGAGATTCGCGGAGTGCAGTCGCCGTCATCCATTAAGACGCTGTTGGACAAAAAGTTGATAGTCGCCAAGGGGCGCAAGGATACCGTGGGGCGTCCGATGATGTATGGAACGTCGAAGGAATTCCTGATGCAGTTTGGCTTGAAGGACCTGACGGAGTTGCCCAGTGTCGAAGACTTCCAGGATTTGGCCGGGGGAGGCTAGACCTTCGTCAGTGGTCAAGCGACTCTTTGGAGTGCGGCGGCCTGGCGCCGCTTTGGTCCGCCGCTCGTTGTTACAACCCTGACAAGTTGAATATTCCTACGAAACGCGGCGCCTGGGCCGCCGCACTCCAAGGAGTTGCACTCGGCCGACAGGTTGTTATGCAAGAACGACTACAAAAAATCATTGCGACCGCCGGCATTGCCTCGCGTCGTGCTGCCGAGCAGTTAATTACCGCCGGCGAGGTAACCGTTAACGGCAAGGTCGTAACCGAGCTGGGAACGAAGGCAGATTCCGAGACCGATCACATAAAGGTTCGTGGGAAGCTTATCAACCCCGCGCTCAAGAAGCTGGGGAAGGTCTACATACTGCTAAACAAACCGCGCGGTTATCTGTCCAGTGTTACCGATCCTGAGGGGCGACCGACAGTACTGGAGCTTTTGCCTGCTTCTTTCGGTCGGCTATACCCGGTTGGGCGGCTCGATTTCAACACTGAAGGACTATTGCTGCTGACCAATGATGGCGATTTCACAAACTTCATTACGTCGGCGCGCAACAAAGTCGAAAAGGTTTATGAAGCCAAGGTAAGAGGTGTTCCGGACGAGCAGAGTATTGATCGTCTGCGCCGGGGAGTGACGCTGGAAGAAGGAGTACATACGGCGCCGGCCAAGATTAGAAGGTTAGGCGAAACCGAAACCAACGCATGGTTTGAAATTCTGCTTCACGAAGGGAAGAACCAACAGATCAGAAAAATGTTTGATCTAATTGGAAACTCTGTGATCAAGTTGCGCCGTTCGCGAATCGGAGTTTTAAGAGATGACGAGCTGAAGCCTGGGAAATGGCGGCGGCTTTCGGAATTCGAGGTCAAGGCCCTTACAAAGCGACCCCCAATTAAAACCAAGGCTACAAAGAAGTCGCATGCTGCCGGCCAATGATCAGGTAGAAGCCGGAAGTTCAGAGTTCAGCCTTTAGGCTGCTGCTTCAAGACGCAAGCTAAAGCTTGAACTCTGAACTTCCGGCTTCTACCTGCAGTGTCTTCGGCCGGTGACGGTTCAAAGCGTCAGTGAGGTAGAATACCTTATCGCATTTGCAGCATCTCTTTTTGACTGACATTCCCCCATGTCGTGGTCTGCGAGCGGGAACGTCCAGCTTCAGTATGTATACGAGTCAAGGAACACAATGGAATTTGAGTTAACTGAAGAGCAGAAACAAATCAAAACCAGCGTGCGCGAATTCGCGGAGGCTGAGATCGCGCCGCACGTTATGGTTTGGGACGAATCGCAACACTTTCCAATCGAACTTCAACCGAAGCTTGCCGAGCTAGGCTTAACGGGCGTCCTTTTTCCGGAAGAATACGGTGGGGCCGGGATGGGCTATGTTGAATACGCGACTATTATCGACGAACTGTCACGCGTGGATGGGTCGGTGGGTATCTCGGTTGCGGCTCACAACTCCCTTTGCGGAAATCACATTTATCAGTTCGGCACTGAAGCTCAGAAGCAGAAATACCTTGTGCCCCTCGCCCGTGGAAAGCATTTAGGCGCATGGGGGTTGACGGAACCGAGCGCTGGTTCGGACGCATCCGGAACGCGTTCGACGGCGGCGCGCAAGAACGGTGGTTGGATCGTTAATGGTTCCAAGAACTTCATCACCCACGCCATTCACGCCGATACGTGTGTCGCAGTGGCAGTCACTGACCACTCGAAACGGAGCAAAGGCATATCCGCATTCATATTTGAAAAGGGTATGCAGGGGTTTTCGCCCTCGAAGAAAGAAAACAAGCTTGGCCTGCGCGCTTCCGAAACAGCCAGTGTGGTTTTTGAAGACTGTTATCTGCCCGAAGACAACCTTCTGGGTGAGGAGGGTCAGGGATTTGTGAACGCCATGGAGATTCTCGATGGCGGACGGATCTCGATTGCCGCGCTCGCTGTAGGTATCGCCCAGGGAGCGTACGAATCTGCACTGCGCTATTCAAAAGAGCGGCAACAATTTGGCAAGCCGATCTCGGAGTTTCAGGCTATCCAGTTTAAGTTGGCGAATATGGCTACCCAGATCGATGCAGCGCGCCTGCTGATGTATCGTGCAGCCTGGATGAAAGACCAGGGCAAAAAGACAACGAAAGAATCTTCGATGGCCAAACTATTTGCTTCGGAGATCAGCGTTAATGTTTGCGAGGAAGCTATCCAGATACACGGTGGTTATGGTTACACCAAGGATTATCCACCTGAGAAATACTGGCGCGATTCGAAGTTGTGCACGATTGGCGAAGGGACTTCCGAAATCCAAAGAATGATCATTTCGCGAGAAATCCTCCAGCAGGTTAGTTAGTAGTGAGTTCAAATAACAACACATCACTAGTCGATCGAATCGCGGCAGGTGATATGCGCGCAGTCGCGCGGGCGATCTCTAAAGTAGAGGATGTTTCTAAAGACGCATCCCAGTTGATGAAAAAGATATTTCCGCTCACCGGGAAGGGCCTGATAGTCGGCATAACCGGTGCGCCCGGTGCCGGAAAATCCTCGCTCGTAGACAAGCTCGCGCAATATTATCGCCAACAGGGTGAGCGCGTGGGAATTGTCGCAGTTGACCCTTCGAGCCCATTTTCCGGTGGCGCGATTCTCGGCGACCGGATTCGGATGCAAGCCTTGGGACTCGACCAGGGCGTATTTATTCGATCAATGGCCACGCGGGGAAATCTTGGCGGGCTGGCGCGGACTACGGTCGATGCGGTCTCGATATTAGATGCCGCTGGTTATGCCAAAATCATCATCGAAACCGTGGGCGTCGGTCAGGATGAGGTAGAAGTAGTGAAAGCCGCGGATGTATCGGTGGTGGTGCTGGTTCCGGGCATGGGAGACGATATTCAGGCCATAAAGGCCGGAATCATGGAGATTGGAGACATTTTCGTCATAAATAAAGCCGACCGTGATGGGGTCAATTCTACAGAGAAAGAGCTCGAGGCTCTGCTGTCTCTGGCAACTCGTGAAGATGGCTGGCATCCTCCTATAGTGAAGACCATTGCCACGGAAAACAAAGGGATTCAAGAACTTGCGGTCGCGATTGAAAGCTATCGCGATTTTTTTCTACAGGCAAAATCCGGCGATGACCGGCGCCGCGCAATAGCCCGCTGGCGCATACTCGAACTTCTGCGGGAACGCCTTGTGGCGCAAACCCTGGAGTCGGATTCTGCATCGGAGAAGCTTGATCGTTTGGCCGGCGAAGTTGCCAGCAGGCAACGAGACCCTTATTCTGCCGTAGAAGAGTTAATGAAGAGCGGTTAGTAGTCAGTTTCGAGTTAGCAAGGTTATTACAGAACCGAGCGCGGTAGGGCCGGATGCTGGAATCAACTTGAGTCCAATGGATTTCCGCGCTCGCCTTTCCGATGAGCTCTAGGTTGCCGTCGAATATAACCGAAGTTAGCGCTAGCATCCGGCGCTACCGCGCTCGGTTCTGTAATGACCTTGGCAATTGGCGACTGACCCCGGCCAGTTGCTACTTAACATTGGTTATTTGTTAAATGAACAGTCTGGAAACCCAGGTCATTCGAAACAACTAACTACTGAAAACTGAAAACTGACATGAAAGTTGATCACATTGGAATCGCCACCCGTCAACTTGGGGAAGCCCTCACGCTTTGGCGCGACGCCCTTGGTCTGGAGGTAGATTCCACGGAAGAGGTCACGGAGCAGGGCGTACGTGTAGCGATGCTGCCGATTGGCGAATCACACATCGAGCTTCTGGAGCCGTTGACTCCGGATTCCCCAGTGGGAAAGTTTTTGGACAAGCGTGGACCAGGAATTCACCACGTGGCCATCAGAGTTAAAGACATTAGGGCGGCCCTGGCTCAACTTAAGGAGAAGGGAACTCGCCTGATCGATGAAACGCCAAGAATAGGGGCGGGCGGTTGTCTCGTGGCCTTTGTTCACCCGACATCAGTTAATGGAGTGCTGCTCGAATTAGTGCAGCACCAGTAGGTTTATTTAGAAAGGAAATACTGTTTTGAAGTCTACTACTAAAGCTTGGATCGCGGCTGGCGTGGCCGTGGTTTTTTCACTCGGCTTAATTGTCTGGCAAGTTAAAGCCAGACGTTCCGAATCCTTGAACCTAACCGCCGAAGACATGGCAATGATTGCCGAAGACCAGTCACCGCAGTTTCGCAGCAAACTTGCTCAGGACGCGGAGGCGAGGAAAGCGTTTGCCGATGACTTGAAAAAGCTGCTGGCCGTGGCTGAAGAGGCCCGCGCAAAAGGCGTTGGCGACAAACCGGAAATTAAGCGGCAACTTGATTTGGTGCGCTCGGTCGTGATAGCTGAGAATTTTTTCAAGTCGCAGGGGGCCGGCTCCACTGGTCCTAATATCTCTGAACAGGAAGTGGAAGAGTTTTTCAAACAGCCTGCCAACCAGGCGAAATTCGACCAATTTATCAACGATGCTAAAGCCAAGAATCCGCAGCTGGCCGGCAATCAGATTCCCGACGAACAGTTGAAGCAGGTTAAGCGGCAACTGGGCCAGGTACTGATTGGCGAGCAACGCGCGGTCGCGGCCGGCGCCGACAAGCAGCGAGCAGTTGATCTCCAGGTGAAGCTCGAGCAGGCGCGCATACTCGCACAAGCGTATGCCCAGGAACAGTTGGCTGAAAAGATGAAGGCGACGGACCAGGAAGTTGACGCCTACTTGGCAAAGCATCCGGAACTGGACTCAAGCCAGAACCGCGCCAAGGCTGAAGAAGTTCTCAAACGAGTTCGGGCAGGCGAGGATTTTGCGAAGCTAGCCAAGGAGTTTTCCAGCGATACGGGGAACAAAGAAAAAGGCGGCGACTTAGGCTGGTTTGGCAAGGGAGCAATGGTGCCGGCCTTTGAGGAGGCCGCGTTCAAACTCAAGCCCGGCGAAGTAAGTGATCTCGTCGAGACGCAATTCGGTTTACACATAATCAAACTGGATGAGCGCAAGACTGAGACGAAAGATGGAAAGCCCGAGGAGCAGGTGCATGCTCGTCACATCTTAATTGGTGAGGGACGCGGGGATAATCCTTTTGGTCCTCCACAGAGCGGTCGCGAAAAAGCGCGCGCTGCGGTGGAACAGGAGAAACAGAAGCAGGTCCTTGACGAGATCGTAAAGCGTTCCCGTGTGACGGTCACCGAAAACTTTCAGGTGAAAATGCCTGAGGCGCAGCAGATGCCGGGCCTGCCGCCGGGATTTGAGAACCATGCAGGTGAACAACCCGCGCAACCCGTTGAGCCTGCGGCCAAGCCTGGTTCGCCTAAGAAGCCGTAGTAGGTTTTGGAGAAGGAGTGGATTCGACTCACTGAGAGCAAGACGATCCACGAAATTACACGAAATGACTCGAATAAGACCTGTTCGTGCCGCTTCGTGTGGTTTCGTGGATCGTTCTTGGTTTTCAGCCTGTTAAGAGCAGAAGGCACGCGCAGATGGAATTTGGTGACTACCGCGTCGAGATAATTCCCGACACTGAGTTTCGCCTCGATGGAGGTGCTATGTTTGGTGTTGTCCCGCGCGTATTGTGGGCCAATGTCTGCCCACCCGACGAGCACAACCGGATAACCTTGAATATGAATTGTGTATTCATTGACACCGGTCGGGAACGGATACTGATTGAAACGGGAATTGGAGAGAAGTGGTCGAGTAAGGAGACGGCGAGGTACGGCATTACGCGCCAGCGACAATTGGGCCAGTCGCTACGCGAAATCGCCAACGTCGAACCGGAAGACATCAGCGTTGTCGTTAACACTCATCTTCACTTC
Source organism: Acidobacteriota bacterium (assembly GCA_038040525.1). GTDB lineage: Bacteria > Acidobacteriota > Blastocatellia > Pyrinomonadales > Pyrinomonadaceae > PSRF01. The sequence continues at coordinate 83,581 of JBBPIC010000020.1, forward strand.
GATCATGCGGGCGGCAATACTGTCTTGAATCAGCGGGGGCACGCTGTTCCGGCGTTTCCAAACGCGCGTTATTTTGTTTCGCGAGGCGAGCTGGAACATGCTGAAACTCCCAGTGAACGTGATCAGGCCAGTTATTTACCGGACAATTGGCTGCCGTTAATCGACACCGGCCAGCTCGAAGCGAAAGATGCAGAGTATGAGGTTGTGCCCGGTCTGCGGATGGAAACGCACGCCGGGCACAATCGATCGATGCAATGTTGGCGTCTGGAAGCCGGAGGCCAAACCATATTCGGTTTTGCGGACCTGGTGCCGACGCGCGCTCATGTGCCCTTAGCCTGGATCATGGGCTACGATCTGTTTCCGACGGAAACTCTGGAAGCGAAAAAGAAACTGCTTCCGCAGGCTGTTCGGGAAGGTTGGGGCTGTTTGTTCTACCACGATCCGGAACAGCCACTGTCTCGACTGATCGAAGAAAACGGCAAACTGCGGGCTGTGCCTTATTGCGATGGAGCATTAGATGTTAAGGCTGTGAAAAATACGGTGTAGTGTCCTAAATTGTAGGTGTCAAAGGCGTACGGGTAGAACGATCCACGAAGTTACACGAAATATCACGAAGAAGAGGATTAGTGTTCGTTCGTGTGTTTTAGTGGATCGGTTCCCTATCTGCCGACTTCGGCTACCACCTAAGATATTGTTCGAGATTTTCGAAGAGTTCGTGGATCGTACAAGATAAATGACTACAGCGAAGATCGGAATCATTGGCGGCAGTGGCCTTTACCAGATGCCCGAGCTTCAGGACGTTGAGGAGATCGAAGTCGATACCCCCTTTGGACGTCCGTCTGACCCCTTTATCCTGGGGACGCTGGAAAACAACCGGGTCGCATTTCTGCCACGGCACGGCCGAGGACATCGCTACACGCCAACCGAGGTTCCGTTTAGGGCGAACATTTACGCGATGAAGCTGCTGGGCGTTGAGCGGATATTGTCAGCGTCCGCTGTGGGCTCTCTGCAGGAACAGTATGCACCGCTTGATATGGTTATTCCGGACCAGTTTTTTGATAGGACGCGAGCGCGTGCGCGTGAGTCGACATTCTTTGGAGAGGGAATTGTCGCGCATGTCAGCTTTGCCCATCCCGTCTGCAACGATCTCGGAGATCTGCTGGAAGAGTCATGTAAGGTAGCCGATGTCAAGGTACATCGGCGCGGGACTTATCTGTGCATGGAAGGACCGGCTTTTTCGACGGTGGCAGAATCGAATACCTACCGGGCCTGGGGCATGGACGTGATCGGTATGACCAACTTGCAGGAAGCAAAACTCGCTCGTGAGGCCGAGATCTGTTACGCCACTCTGGCCCTGGTGACCGACTATGACTGCTGGCACCCTGGACACGATGCGGTAACCGCGGATAGCGTGATTGAGTATTTGAATAAGAACGTGCGCAATGCTCAGCTCATCATGAAGGATGCGGTTCGACGTGTGAGCGGGCAAGATCGAAAATGTAAGTGCTCTGCGGCGCTGAAACATGCAATCTTCACTGCGCCAAATCTTTGGCCGCACGAGACGCGGAAAAAACTTGACGCAATAATTAGAAAGTATGCAGGTCCTGGGTAAAGCAAACTGTTAGTTTGCGGTTCGTCGCGAGAAGACATGCTGGCGTGTTAGCAAAACCAGCGTTCTATGAAACCTAACCATTCGCAAACTAACAGTTTGCTTTACAGTCGCAGTTTCGAAAGGTGTTTTATGAAAAAAGTTCTGATGAGTTTGATCGTTCTCGCCGCCTCCATTTTTGTTTGCGCCCCATTTGGTTTTGCCCAGGGGGCGGCCAAAACAGGACCCGACCCCTCTCTGATTCGCGATGCCGATCTTGAAAAAGACTCACTGCATAACCTCGAGGTAGCCCGCCATTACTTCAAGTTAAAGAAAGCCTATGTGGCGGCCATCAGGCGTTGTGAGGAGATTGATGCGGGTAATCCGACCTTCGCGAAGATGGACGAGGTCCTATTTATTGCCGGCGAGAGCAGCTTGCGACTTGCCGATAACAAAGGAAAGCAGAAGCCAAAGGAAAAAACGCCGGAGCAACTGCGAGTAGACGCTCGCGTGTATCTGAGTCGTTTGGTGGCGGGTTATCCCAATAGCGCATTCTTCAAGCAAGCCCAGGAGGACCTTCGCGCTCTGGGAGGGCCGATTACTGAGGAGAGTAAGCAGTAGGCAGAAAGCAGAAGAATATTTTCCATTTGTCATTTATCAGGTGTCATTGGTCATTGGGGCCAGGCGCATGGCCCAGAAACGCTCTGAAACTAAATCTGAATTGAAATCCGAGATCTCAAATCTGAGACCTCGGATCTGAAAAAACCAAGAATGTCACTGCTAGTTGTCGGTTCAGTGGCTTACGACGCAGTCGAAACGCCGTTCGGAAAAAACGAACAAATGCTGGGCGGCTCCGCGGCCCATTTCTCCATTTCTGCGAGTTACTACACAGATGTGCGAATCGTGGGCGTGGTCGGAGGCGACTTCGACGCCGAAGAGCAAGCCGTGCTTGATGCCCATAACATCAACACCAGCGATCTTGAACGCGTGCCAAATGGCAAAACGTTTCGGTGGTATGGCCGCTACGATTACGATCTGAATGTTGCCCACACGCTCGATACGCATCTAAACGTTTTTGCGGATTTCAAACCGAAGCTTTCGGACGACTCAAAAAGATCCCGCTTGCTTTTTCTCGGCAACATTCAGCCGGACTTGCAACGCGAAGTAAGAGAACAAATGCCCAACGCGGAGCTGGTGGCCCTCGATACCATGAATCTTTGGATCGAGACGACGCGCGATTCTCTCTTGCGTACGATTCGAGACGTTGACGTTGTCATTATCAACGACGCGGAAGCGCGGCAGTTGACGGAAATTCCGAATCTCATCAAGGCGGCCCGGACCATAATTTCGTGGGGACCAAAAGCTTTAATCGTCAAACGCGGCGAATACGGGGCGGCCCTGTTTACAAAGGATAGTTATTTCGCCATCCCCGCTTACCCGCTTGAATCAGTCTTTGATCCCACGGGCGCTGGAGACACGTTTGCCGGGGGCTTCATGGGTTACCTGGCGAGCCAGGAAAAGTTGGACGAGGCAGCGATGAGGCGAGCGATGATCTTCGGCTCGGTGATGGCTTCTTTCAATGTTGAAGAGTTTGGAACGGAGCGTGTTCGCCGCTTAACGCACGAGGAAATTAACGAGCGTTTCCGTACCTTCAAGCAAATGACCCACTTTGAAGAGATTCCTTTTGAACGAGTCGTGCATGCTGTAAAGTGAAAGGTAACAAGTAAGTGACAAGTAACAAGTGACAGGTGACAGGTGACAAGTGACAAGTAACAAGTGACAAGTGACAAGTACGAGGTTCCGAGGAGTGACACTCCATATTTCTTACTCGTCACTTGTCACCTGTCACTTGTCACCTGTCACCTGTCACCAGTTCCGGGAGGTCCTATGTTCTGTCCTGTCTGCGAATCAGAATACGAAACCGGCATCACGCGCTGTGCCGACGACGACACGGAGCTCGTCGAGAAATTGACCGCCGAGAATACGGTCCATGATGGCAGCGAGGCTTCCTTTCGGGTGCTTCACAGCTTTAATTCACCTCCTGAGGCAGAGATGGTCAGCGATTTGCTGGGTCAGAACGGGATTCGGGCGGTCGTTCGATCGGGCGGCTCGGACACACTTTCACCGCTGCTCTCTACTACCGCGCAGGGAGCGGCTATCCTGGTGGACGAACGCGACTACGACCGGGCGCAAGAACTTTACGCGGCGTTTTTTGGCAACGATCCTACTCCCTTGACCGGCGGCATTTCGGACGAAGAAGAGGAAAATGACGACGAAGAGGAAGACTAGCCGCCAAAACCCCAGGCACGCGAAGAAGTCGATTGACAGCCCGATTTTTACTTTAATTACTTTGCGATCCTGGCGTCTTGGCGGTTAGTCATTTCTGTATGGCCAACGACACAGAAGCAATCGTGGTTTTCATGACAGCCCCAAGCCGCGAAGAAGCCGGGCGCCTGGCACAAATGATGGTGCGTGAGAGGCTGGCAGCGTGTGTGCAGATTCTGCCGGAGATGGAATCCGTTTACCGATGGCAGGACCAGATTGAACAACAGAGAGAAGTCTTGATCATTGCAAAGACGACCAAGTCAAGGTTTGAAGAGTTGGAAGTAAGGGTGCGCGCTAGTCATAGCTACGAAACGCCCGAGATAGTCGCCTTGCATCTGATCGCCGGCTCGCCCCCTTATCTTGAGTGGCTTAGCTCGAGTGTCGAGCCTCAAGTGGAAGTTGCTGATTCCTAAAGCTTATCCAGGGTTCGCAACGGGTCGGCAATTTCGGAAATCATATTGTTGTCCATCCGCAAAGAGCTTTGACTCTCAACAATGATTTTCACCACATCTGCGGGGGAATCCGTGAGGTGTAGCAACTTCAGATCTTGTTCCGTGACCTTGCCTTCCTTCATCGCGAAGTCCCGAATCCAACTCAGCATTCCAGCCCAGTAATCAGATCCGAAAAGCACGACTGGAAAGTTGCGAATCTTTTTTGTCTGTATGAGGGTTAGGGCTTCGAATAGCTCGTCGAGTGTGCCAAAGCCGCCCGGGAAAATAATGAACCCCAGGCTATACTTCACAAACATCATTTTGCGCACGAAGAAGTACTTGAACTTCAATCCTTTGGTCAGGTAAGGATTGGAGCCTTGTTCGAAGGGCAATTCTATGTTGCATCCCACTGAAAGCCCGCCTGCCTCAAAAGCGCCGCGGTTGGCTGCTTCCATGATGCCGGGTCCCCCTCCGGTAATTACCGCGAATCCTGCGCGGGCCAGCAACGCAGCAGTCTCTTGCGCTGCCGTGTAGTCGGGATCGTCTGCGCGAGTTCGGGCGGAACCGAAAATTGAGATGCCTCGGGTGAGGGTCGCGAGCTCATCAAAGCCCTCCACAAATTCACCCATGATGCGAAAGACACGCCAGGTGTCGGTATGTGTAAACTCATCAGGACCCGGACTCTCGAGAAGTTGTTCGTCCTGAGTGATGCCCGGTGGATGCTCTTCTGGGTCTTTTGTTTCGGCCATTATTCGTGCCTCTTGAATTGGTACTGGCGGAGTATGTAATCAAATGAAGCGGAGATACGATCCACGAAAATGCACGAACTGACACTAACGCTTTTTCGTGTTTGTTCGTGTGATTTCGTGGATCGTCTCTTCACTGTCAGATCCCCAGAATGTTGTAGCCGCAATCCACATAGATAACTTCGCCCGTGATTGCGGACGCCATTGAGCTACAGAGGAATACAACGGTCCCACCTACCTCGCGGGCCTCGACATTCCTTCCGAGCGGAGCCCGTTCGGCGTGGTGCTTCAACATGGTTGAGAAGTCGGCGACCCCGCGAGCGGAGAGAGTTTGTATGGGGCCGGCGCTGATTGCATTTACTCGAATGTTGCGCGGCCCGAGATCGTTTGCCAGGTAACGCGTGCTCGCCTCGAGGGCGGCTTTGGCCACTCCCATGACGTTATAGCCGGCCACAACCTTCTCCGCACCGTAGTAACTCATGCAGACGATACTGCCGCCGCCGGTCATCAACGGCGCGGCCGCCCGCGACAATTGGACCAGCGAGTAAGCGCTAATCTCAAGCGCAGTCAAAAAGGCGTCGCGGCTCGTGTCGAGATAATCACCCCCGAGAGCCTCACGCGGCGCATACGCGATGCTGTGAATCAGGAAATCAAGCCTTCCAAACTCATCACCGACGCGTTTGAATGTCTCATCCACTTCCTCTTGTTTAGTCACGTCGCAAGGCAGCAACAACGAACCTGGCATCGCCTCGCTAGTCAAGTCTTCTACGTTTTCTTTGAGACGATCGCCCTGGTAAGTAAAAGCCAGGCGCGCGCCAGCCGCGTGTAGCTCCTGCGCGGAAGCCCAGGCTATAGAGCGTTTATTGGCAACGCCAAAAACGATTCCGAATTTGTCTTTGAGCATAAGGTATGGGTTGTTCTGTCGAGACTCGAATTGAGCTGAGGACAGAGTATCAATTAACGTTCGCTTCCGAAGCAAGCAGGCAATCGATCCTGTCACCGAATAGTCACTTCCAACGTATACGTAGCATTCCCGCGGGTCGGACCTACCCAGATAGAATAGTCGCCGGTCAACGGCAGCTCGCCGGTCCAGTCCATTGCGTCTGTGCCTTCCTCTGCGCCGTCGAGTGCGGTCGCGTTGGGGCCAAGAATCGCGAACACCGCATTTTTCTCACGCGAAGTGATGTGCACGATCATCGTCTGGCCGCGCCGCGCGCCCAGTATGTATTGATCCTGCGTGCCCCGAACAACGGCCCCTTTCAACACAGCAGTTGTGCGACCTCTCGGAAAACGCACTCTTTTCGTCGTGCCCGTTTGGGCCACGACAGTTAACAGGATCGAAAGAGTGAGCAAGACTACCGCCGATTGCTTGTTGGCTAATTTGCGCATTGTTCTCCTCCTGGTTGTAACAAAGAAGTAGCTACGATCCACGAACATACACGAAGAAACACTAACCTATTCATGTTGGTTCGGTTGGTTTAGTGGATCATCCGTTCCGGAATTAGTGCTTGAAGTGCCTGACGCCCGTAAACACCATCGCCAGCCCATGTTCGTCGGCAGCCGCAATCACTTCCGCATCCCGCATCGAACCACCAGGCTGAATCACAGCGGTGATGCCGTGCCTGGCCGCTTCATCGATCCCATCCCGAAAAGGGAAGAAGGCATCGGATGCCATCACGGAGCCTTTGACTGGCAATTGCGCCCGCATTGCGCCCAGCTTCACTGAATCGACGCGCGACATCTGGCCGGCGCCGACACCGACTGTCTGACCTTCTCGTGCGTAAACGATGGCGTTGGATTTCGTATGCTTGCAAACCGTCCAGGCAAACAGCAAATCGTTGATCTCCTTCTCAGTAGGCTCTCGTTTAGTAACAACTTTCAGGTCCTCTCGCTTCAGCTGGTGACTGTCGCGCGTTTGTACCAGCATGCCTCCGCTGATCTGTTTGTATTCAACGCCTTCGGCTCGTGAGGCCAGCCAGGCACGCAACACGCGAAGGTTCTTTTTCGAACGCAACACCTCGAGAGCCTGATTGTCATAGTCCGGGGCGATGAGTACCTCAGTGAAGATTTCAATCACTGCGCGAGCCGCGGCTTCATCGACAGGAGAATTAAAAGCGACAATACCGCCGAACGCAGACACCGGATCTGTAGCGAGAGCCTTTCGATAGGCCTCTTCTGCGTGCACACTCAATCCAACGCCCGCGGGGTTCGTATGTTTGATGATAGCGCATGCCGTTTCGTCAAAATCACAAACGAGTTGCCAGGCAGCGTCGGCATCGACGTAGTTGTTGAAGGACATTTCCTTGCCGGAAAGAACCTCAGCATTAGCAACACCGCGCTGCATTGCTGTCTTATACAAGGCTGCAATCTGGTGTGGATTCTCTCCGTAACGCAGATTGGCACTCTTACTAATCGACCACTGGGCGCTTCCCGGCAGGCCGCCGTGAAAAGTCTCTATCGAAAACTCCTCGGAATCGATCATAGGTGCTGACGCGGAGGAGCTAATCCCCTCTGAATTAATATTGAAGGTCGCTCCCCCGACGCCTGCTCCGATACCCGTACTTTCATCCTCGCTGCGAGGAAACGCCGAGGAGAGATAGGCATAGACGAGCGCATCATATAGTGAGGTTTGTCCGAAAGCCTTACGCGCGAGCAGGCTTCGCTTCGCCAACGAAAGGGATCCGTGATTGCCCTTCATTTCCTGAATCACCGTGTCATAGTCGGCCGGAAGCACGACCACTGCTACGTCCTGCCAGTTTTTTGCCGCGGAGCGAATCATTGCCGGACCGCCAATATCAATTTGCTCGATCGCCTCCGCTTGCGTCACGTTTTGACGCCGGATTGTCTGTTCAAACGGATAAAGATTGATCACAGCCATATCAATCGGTTCGATGCCATATTCCCGCATGGCGGCTTGATGTTCAGGACTGTCGCGCACACCCAGCAGTCCGCCATGAATCTTCGGGTGGAGCGTCTTCACGCGTCCATCCATCATCTCCGGAAAGCCGGTTATATCTGAGACATCGCGAACTTCGATTCCAGCCTCTCGCAATGCCTTTGCCGTGCCGCCCGTACTGATGATCTCCACGCCAAAATCTTTAAGCTTGCGGGCGAAGTCAACGATTCCGGTTTTGTCGGAAACACTGATCAGCGCACGTTGAATCTTGCGGAGACCGAGGTTTTGATCAGTCATTGTTTGGTCAAAGCTTGAATTCGGATTTGTAAGATACTGTTTAGCGGAACTATGCACAGGTAAGCAAGTCTAGTCCAGTGTCTCTCAATTCGCTTTACAGTCTTTGTTTCGTGCTGCTTCGTGTAATTTCGTGGATCGAGTATTTATCGGCAGAAAGCGATCCACGAAAACACACGAAGAATCACGAAACTTTAGTTGGGAGGCTTCAGGGCCTGTCGCGGCCGGTTAACGAAAAATTCATGTGTCCGTGAATAACCCATCGCTCCAACCTGATACTCGAAACCCGAGGGAAGGCCAAGCGAGAAACGATGCTTGCGACCATCATTTGCTAAATCGGTCAGGTAGAACCCAAGGAGATATTGACTTCTGAGGTCATCTTCAATTGCCTTAAACGTTGGCATCAAATCAACGTTCCTGGTGGATGAGAGCGCCGCACCGGCACTGCTTGACAGGAAGTATTTTCCGTTCGTTTTTTCCGCGAGTTCCCGAAAGCCCTTTGCCGTACGGCGGACTGCCAGGCGCCCATCGCGCGGCTCAAAGAGCGGCAGGTGAATCACATAGAAAGAAACCCGGTTTTTGTTGGCTGCTTCGATTACTGAATTCGCCTTTGTAGCACTGGCGTTATCAAGTCCATCGCTAATCAAGATCACGATACGGCGTTCCGAACGCACCGGAGGTAGATCTTCAAATGCGTTAAGTGCTGCTGCGGCCGCGTCAAATATTGCAGTGTGTTGGTTTTTAGCCGTCGAGAAATTGAATGCCTGCCTCGCGCTGTCGGCGTCTCTGCCAAATGGAGCTGCCAGCACAGGTCTTTCCGCGAAACGGACTACAGCGATCTTTGACCGCACGTTGAAGCGGGCAAACAGTGCCAGGGCAGCGTCGCGTTGCATCGAAATAATTTCCCGAGTGCTGCCGGATTGATCCAGAGCGAAAACAAGGGCCACTCGATCAATTCCCTGGGAGAAATACAATCCGGCGGTAACGCGATCCAAATCCTTCAGGGTCAGGTGAGGTTCAGTTAGAGAGGTGACTGTCTCGCCACGCTTGTCGCGAATGCGGATGGGAAACAGAAGCAGATCAGTGTTAACCCGCAGCACCTCGTCGTCGACTGGCGGTTCCTGGGCGAAACTTAATCGCGGCAGAGTCATAGCCAGGAGGATGCCAAGGCCCAGCAGACACACGGAACGAGAGACACGCTTAGGGCGTGCGCCCAGAATCGTTGCTTTTGTCTGGTGACTTATTGCGGGCAGGAACATTCACCCCGGCCTAAACAAAAAACCGGCCGAACATCAGAATGCTCAAGATAATAATGATGGTGATTACGATGATCTTAACCAGGCTCATAGCTTATTCCTCGATTGGTTAAGGGCGCCAAGCAGAACGATCAACCAACGAATGTGACAGAATATTAAGACGGTCCCGCGCAACTGTCAACGAAAGGGCGTTGTAGGGGGGCTCTCCTAATTAAGATGATAAGCAAATACGATCCACGAAAACACCCGAAACAACACTAACCTTTCCTGGTGAGATTTCGTGTATCTTCGTGGATTGTTTTAACCCGCCGCGAGCACTGAACACCAAACCAGCACAGTACGGAGTTGGGGTGAGTCCTATTTGGCGCCCCAAAAGTCAGGAAGGGTGCCCACGGAGGGACACCCCTACAACTGCCTGCTAGAAGAACCGGAAAGTGTAGGTCACCCGCAAACCGCGACCCATTTCCGGCGCAAACTCTTTAATAAAAGAGAGATGGTTACGATAGAGGCGGTCGGCCAGATTGAAGGCATTAAACGAGATGATATGGGCAGCGTGCTGTTGCGCAATCAAATAAGACCCGGAGATACCGAAAACATAATAGCCGGCAGTTCGAGTCTCAGTTGGAAATACTCGATGTTGATCTTGAGCCAGGACGACTTCAGGATTCAGAAGCAGTCCTTTGTATCTGATTTCAAGACCTGCACGTCCTCGCAAGGGTGGAATTCGCGGCAAGGGAGTATTTGTGGCAGTCAGTTCAGCATTCACGTAGTCGGCACCCAGGTTAAGCCACACGGCCGGATGAAGCTGAGCATCAAAACGTGCTTCCATTCCTGCATATCGTGTCGTTCCCTGTTGATACTCCGCGACGATTAAATCATCCTCAACATCTACCTCTCCGTCGCCATCCTCGTCGAGTGGTGCAAGAAAGATGAATTCATTGATGTGGTAGTAGAAGCCGTTCGCTTCAAACCGCAGTCGTTTTGAAGAATGGCGAAGACCGAAATCCAAACCGTTGCCTTGCTCCCTCTTGAGATTGGGGTCGCCGATCTCAAACGCCAGGTTTCCTGGATGTGGCCCATTGTTGTATAGCTCCTCCAAAGACGGCGCCCTGTAAGAATGCGAATAATTAGCAACTAGAGCTCCCCCTGCCCAGGTGGGTACGCGCAGACCAACGGCCGCGCTCAAACCGGTAAAGCTTCTGGAGGGTAGAATTCCTCTCTGCGCGGTTTCCTGGGGCCGATATTTGTTGTGCTCGAGGCGCGCGCCAAACTGCAAATGGGCCCGTTCGAAATCCAGCGTTTCAAGCGCAAAGAGTGCAAAAGCATTTTGGGTCGTCGGCGGGGCAAGAGCCTCATCGCCGACCGCGGCGAAATCCCGATGCGAACCCCAAACACCGAACCGCCCAGAGAGCCGGCCCTGCTTTTTCTGATCAAACATGCCCTGGAACAAGGTCGTCTTGTTTTTGAACGCGGTACCGATTTCATTTGTTAGAGAGTCTATTTCGGCGTGAGCATAATCAATGTACTGAACGGAAATAGTTCCGGATTCTAAAAATGACCTGTTCTCTCTGAAACCCCCACGACCTTCAAAACTGCGACGGCGTGGATTCAGATTAACGATTTCCGGCTCGACCTCATCTTTGTCGAAGGGGATTCCGTAGCGTCGCTTGTCAAAGTTGTAATTGAAACTAAAGAAACCCTTGGAGCGATAGTAGCCAAGGCCTGTCGCCACATTGGCCTCGCGCGAGAAAGAGTTTGGCACCGTGCCAATGGGAGTGCTGTAGTCTCCTGACCGCTGACCACCGCCATTGGCCCAGAACAACCATCGTTCAGTTCCAAACTCAATGCCTCCGCTGCCTCCGACATTTCCTCCATTTGTTGCCCCAATTGCGGTGACGTATCCATTAACTCCTTTATGAGCGTTGTCGTGACCCGTGATGGCGTTTACCACACCCCCGATCGCATTGCTGCCATAGAGTAGTGTCGCCGGCCCCTTAACGACTTCGATTCGTTCAACTGTTAAGACATTGACCGGCTCCGCGTGATCGCCTGATTCAAAGCCAAGACCACCGACGCGGTTGCCATCCTGTAAAATGAGTACACGATCGCCATCGAAGCCCCTGATTACTGGACGTGCAGTGCCGGGGCCGAAGCTGCGCTTGGATATCCCGAGTTCGCCGTCAAGCGCTTCGCCAAGAGAAACGGGATTCTTCTTGGCCAGGTCAATCGAACCTATGACTTCCACAGACTGAATCGAATTTGAGACAGCCTGTTCGGTGCCAGTTGCCGTTACCGTGACTTGCTCCTGCAAACCACCGAGCTGTACCTGGAAATCAAGCGTTGTGCTTGCGCCAGCCGCCAGCTCGACGTTTTTTATGATATCGGGAACACGATCGAGATGGGCCACCACGTCGTAACGGCCCGCCGGCAGATTTTCAAAAACGAAGTGGCCATTTTCATCGGTACCGACTGTCTTCTTCAATTGAAGAATCGTGACCAGCACGTTGTGAATAGGCTTCCCATTTTCACCGAGTGTTACGGTTCCTTTGAGCGTAGCATTCCCTTGCCCCAGAGCCGGTAGAGTACAAAGGAAACCGAAAACAAATGGGGCAATTACATGAACCGCCGCCAAACGATACTTTCTTAAGCAATTATTCACCATGCCAACTACCTCCAAAAAACAGATCATTGAAATTGCCGAACTGCCTTCGCCCTGTATGGAGGTCACCCTCGTCTCTTTGAGGGAGCCTTCATTCAGAAGCCTGGCTTCGCGAAAGCAGTATTGAAATGTGTTAGGAGATAAACGGAGGAGCGCGGCCGCTTGGGGGCGCGTTCATTTGAGATCGGAGAGTGGAAGGGTGTGCTTGAGAAAGAAGGACGTGGAGTCGAGGAGGGGGACTAAACTCTCTTGAGGCGATTTCAGCAGCCGAAAAGTTCTGATGTAACTGACAAATCAGACAATCGCTACATCCAACCTGCCCCCCGGCCAACGTATCCTTGTCGCCGGTGTTTGCCACCGACGCGGAACCAGAGGGTTCGTTCGAGGTTAGACTGCTGTGTTTGTGGGCGGCTGCGACTGTGGTTCCGTAGACGATGAAACCGAGCAAGACAAGCGAAAGCACGCGCGCAAAGGCCCGCGGCTCCCTGACTAAGCGTAAGTGTCCTTCTCTAGTCACGTTTTTTAAGCGGTATGTTAGAGTCCTGCATCGTAATATAAGGATGCCTACACGCGCTGTCAAACCAATCTCAGGGTACGTTTTGCCGACAAACACCGCTGCAAAATGCATCTTCGCATACCGCCTCCACGGGTCGAATTTCGCCAAGATCTTTCAAGTGGTTTCTTTGGTGATACTTCACCTCGGATTCTCATTTCTGGTCGTCAGTTATCAGACCGAGGCGCAGGCCCAAACCCTTCAAGCTCGAATCACCGCCAGAACATTGGCCCCGGCCAAACTACAAATCGACCTGGAGTTCCCCGTCGAGACTGACGTTCTGTCATTCCGTAATTCTTATGGCGGCGTGTTTGGGTTGGCCCAGCGGATTGGGACCCTCGGAGCAAGAAGCGCTAGTGGTGAACCCGTCACAGTTAAGAAACTTGCGCCAGGTGAGTTCAAGAGTGCTGTCAAGGTTGCCAGGTTTAGTTACGAGGTGGATGTAACCGAACCCTCACGGCCGGAAAACATGTCGCACATCTCATGGCTGAATCGGCAACATGGGTTGTTGATGCCGGCGGATTTGTTACCGAGACCGATCAACGGGACAGGGAACTTCTCCGAAGTGAGACTCTCTCTGGATATACCGGCTGGCTGGACCATCAGTTCAAATATCGATCCTGTGGGCAAGCAGGAGTTTTTTGTTGCCGAGCCCGACAAGACCGTCTTTCTGATCGGTCCCGATTTGCATCAAGAGAACAAGCAATTGGGATCGGGCAGATTCAGATTAACCACATCCGGTCAGTGGCCTTTCTCAGAGGCCGAGGCCATGAAAACCGCACGCAAGATAATAGAAGAGTACGCAAGAGTTACTGGCTTCAAGCTCAATGGCCACTCTAGTCTGATGCTGCTCCCTTTTCCGGAAAATGCAGGACCCGAACGATGGAGTGCGGAAGCGCGAGGCAATGCCGTTGTATTGCTGCTGGGTAGACGCGGGAATCGCCAGCCACTCCTCGCCAGACTCGCAATTCTACTCAGTCATGAGCTTTTCCATCTGTGGGTGCCCAACTCGCTGAAGCTTGACGGCAATTACGATTGGTTTTTTGAGGGCTTCACAATTTATCAGGCCTTGCTGACAGATGTGCGCCTGGGTTTGATCTCCTTCGACGAGTATGTGGAAACCATTGGCCGCGTATATCAATCTTATTTGCACTTGCCCGACCGGGATAAACTGTCACTGATTGAGGCTTCAGAGCGCCGGTGGACGACGTCGCCGTCACTCGTTTACGACAAAGGAATGCTTGTCGCATTCATTTACGACTTAATGCTAAGGAGTAGCGCGGGTTGCAAAGCTTCCCTGAGCGATGTCTACAAGGGGCTCTTTCGGACGCATTCTACGGGACAGGGAAACGCAAACGAGACTATAATTCGGTTGTTAAGCGAACGCGGGGGGACGGAAACGTTTGTGAAGGATTATGTCGAAGGCCACCGCAGCTTCGATTTTGAGTCGCTGGTTTCACCGTATGGTTTCGAAATACAGAGCAGAGACTCGAGACCGCGATTAACGGTAGGTGGTCATCTGAACAAGGCACAACGAAGACTCCTCGGCTGCCTGGGCCATAAGAGTTGATTTAGGAAGCAGAGAGTTTTGAGGTCTAAAGCAAGATGAAGTTTTTTCATAAGATTTTTGTAGTTTTGACAGTTGTTGGATTGACGGCCGGTTGCAACACTCTCGCGAAGCGAAGCGACACAGGCGTTGTGGTGGCTCGTCGCGCGCAAATTCGCAGTTCAACCGCTGTAGTAGCTGCGGATCTGTTGGAAGTGAACCGCGGAGACGTGGTCGACATACTGGATTTTCAAGACGTTCAGGATCCTTCGGATCATACGAAGAAGGAGCGATGGCTGCGCGTTCAGGCACAGGATGAGGACAACACGGAAGGTTGGATCGAATCGCGCAACGTAATGCCGGATGATGTCCTGAAGGCCGCCAAGAAACTGGCCGAGGAAGACCAAAACATCCCTCCCCAGGCGACGGGTCAGCTTCGCGCCAGCTCAAACCTGCGTCTCAGTCCCGATCGTAGTGAAAACGAAAACATCATGATGAGGCTCGACAGCGGCTCGGTTTTCGACATCGTGGGCTGGAAGCGCGTTCCCAAACCAAAATCTTCGGAAGCAATTGAAAGTGACATTGCACCCAAGGTTGGAAGCGCCCAGCAGGGAAGCGGTAACGGAAATAAGAGCAGCAAGGAACAATCGGAACAGGAAGAGACTAATGAGCTTTGGTACAAGGTTCGTTTGCCCTCCAGCATTTCGCCGGCTCCGGCAGGTTGGATTTATGGGAAGCAAGTTGAGCTCACGGTGCCCAGTGACATTATTTTCTATCGCACGGGTCGGGAGTTTGTCGCATGGCAGAGACTCGACGGCGAGCCAACTGAGACCGATGGCAAGCCGAAAGACGCCGCCAAAGAGTCAAAGCCGGGAAGCTGGGTAATCCTGGAGAAAAGCAGTTCCAATCAGCCGCACACCTTGGGTGAGCCAGACTTCGATCGGATTTACGTGCTGGGCTATGACAAGCGCGACCAGGAACATTACACCGCGTATCGAAGCCCCGACTTGAAAGGCTTTCTTCCCTGCCGCGTGGAGGGAACGCGGGATAACAAAACGTTCACAATTAGGGTGCAGGATGAGAATGGTCAAACTAATGACGTCCAATACACCATTTACAAGGACGCGAGAGGTTATTTGAAAGTCAGTGCGCCCAATAAGGAAAAAGATAAAAAGAAAAAGTAGCGGTGCACAGTGCGCAGTGAGCAGGAGAACAGAAGAAAAGAAGGTTGTGTTTCGTGCCGTTTCGTGTGATTTCGTGGATCGTGTGCTGTTTTGAGGGATGGGGGACGATCCACTAAATCACACGAAAACGGCACTAAACCTACGCTCATTTCTGCCGAGCCCACTGCCTTCTGGTGTCGGCTTACTGCTCACAGTGAACTTGATCCGGGTTGCCTTCAGTGGATTGAGCTCTGACCTGCTTGAATAACTCCGAACCACTTGAGTGAGCCTTTATTTTGCAGAATCTCGAATCAGCTTCATCAATCCACCGTCCCCTGATAGTAGGCGTCGGTGGATTTACGTCAGAAGTCGGCAAGACCACTTTGGTCTGCGATCTCCTGCAGGCGTTCCCCGGCTGGGAAGCGATCAAGACCACCCGTGGACACTATCGTTCATGCGGTAAAGATCCACACGCGTGTTGCGTCAGTCATCTTTTGGAAGACGAGCCAGTGGTGAAGTCAGGAAGAGAGCAGACGTATACCAGTGGAAAGGACACCGGGCGATATTGGGATGCGGGCGCGGCGAACGTTCACTGGGTTATTGCGACGGACGCCCAGGTGGAGAAAGGCGTCAGGGAAGCACTCAGCCGCGTGCAGGCTCCAGGAGTATTTGTAGAAGGAAACAGTTTTACACGAACGATCGAGCCTGACCATTTTATTATGGTGGTCCATCCCGATAGAACAGCGATTAAAACTACTGCACGGCAAGCTCTCAATGGCGTCTCTGCATTTTACTTTTCGGGAGAGAGCAGCCAGGAGACCAGAAGTAACCTGAAAGAATTCCTCGGCAGGCTCGGAAATTTCGACTCCAGAAGGCCGATGTTTTCCGCCCACGATTTTTCAGGTTTGGTCACTCAAATTAATCAAGCAAGTCGCCAAACAGCAAACCAGTTTGCATAGAGCCGCATCATAAACCGGGCTCACGAGAGCGGCCTCACGCGGCCATTAAAAAGTGAGTTGAAGTTTTTTGAAGAGGGCTCTTGACAAGTAAAATTTTGTCTCTATAATGCCCTTTCCCTTCGAGACAGGGAATTGACAGTGCGGAATTCAAGGGCACATAAAGGTGCCGCTTTTCTCCTTAGGAAATGTTGCGAGAAAGGCGGCCTTTTTGTTCGCTAAAATAACATTTTACGAACACTCGGCCTTGCTTGACAGAGTAAATTCCATAGAGTAGAGTCTCCGTTTGCTTGGGCGACAATTTATCGTCTGTAAGGCAAATCCAAATACAATTTGGAATTGATGTTTGAAAACTAGATAGAGCGTGTCCATATCAATGACCTTTGAGAGTCAAACGCTGAACGATAAAGTTCGCGTTCAAAACTCTTAAGAAGAGTCATTATCGGATACTGAACAATACACAGTACGATAATGTTCCAGAGAACAAATTCTAACGAGAGTTTGATCCTGGCTCAGAATCAACGCTGGCGGCGTGCCTCAGACATGCAAGTCGAACGCGAAAGTCCCCTTCGGGGGACAAGTAGAGTGGCGCACGGGTGAGTAACACGTAGGTAATCTACCTTCGGATGGGGAATAACAATCGGAAACGGTTGCTAATACCGCATAATGCAGCGGCACCTAATGGTGACAGTTGTTAAAGCGGGGGATCGAAAGACCTCGCGTCTGAAGAGGAGCCTGCGGCGGATTAGCTAGTTGGTAAGGTAATGGCTTACCAAGGCTACGATCCGTAACCGGCCTGAGAGGGCGGTCGGTCACACTGACACTGACATACGGGTCAGACTCCTACGGGAGGCAGCAGTCGGGAATTTTGGGCAATGGGCGAAAGCCTGACCCAGCAACGCCGCGTGAAGGATGAAATCCCTCGGGATGTAAACTTCGCAAGAACAGGAAGAATAAGTAGGGGACAATACCCCCTATGATGACGGTACTGTTTGTAAGCTCCGGCTAACTCCGTGCCAGCAGCCGCGGTAATACGGGGGGAGCAAGCGTTGTTCGGATTTACTGGGCGTAAAGGGCGCGTAGGCGGCCTGCGCAAGTCAGTTGTGAAATCTCCGAGCTTAACTCGGAAAGGTCAACTGATACTGCGCGGCTAGAGTGCGGAAGGGGCAACTGGAATTCTCGGTGTAGCGGTGAAATGCGTAGATATCGAGAGGAACACCTGCGGCGAAGGCGGGTTGCTGGGCCGACACTGACGCTGAGGCGCGAAAGC
>JBBPIC010000021.1:0-54791 GCA_038040525.1 Acidobacteriota bacterium
GGGCGTGGCTCAGCCTGGTAGAGCGCTCGGTTCGGGACCGAGAGGTCGGAGGTTCGAATCCTCTCGCCCCGACCATTTCATTTCAAATAACTTACAGCAGTCCTTCATACTACCTTCAGGATCCGAGTGTCCATTTAGTGTCCAGGTGGCGACGCCGCCCCGGGTCCATCCATCATCGCGGGTAGTGCCCTAAAATGGATTCGGTGTTCATGGTCTTAGGCAGGGCATTGTTACGACGGACAGATTTGGGTTGCCTTCCTCAGGGTGCGGTATCGCGACACCGATGACCCAAGGCTCACTATCAAGCCTTTAGCCCGCTTAGACTAACAAGTCCTCGATCTTTACCGGCAGCTCCCGCACACGAACTCCGGTGGCGTGATGGACCGCTGCGGTGATGGCAGCGGCGATGCCCGCCAAGCCGATTTCGCCGATGCCACGTGCGCCAAGTTCGTTGATCTCTTTGTCGGGGTAGTCGAGAAACTGCACCTCAATCGGTGGTGCGTCCGCGTTCACCGCCATCACATAGTCGGCCAGATTACTGTTAATCGGAGCGCCGTTTTGCGGGTCGTAAGACGTATGCTCGAACAGCGCCATCCCGATTCCCATCACGGCCGCGCCCTGGATCTGATTGCGGCCAGCCAGTGGATTAATAATCCGGCCGGCATCGATGACACTCACAACCCGGCTAACACGCAAACGGGCGATCTCCGGTTGCCAGGTGACCTCCACGAAGTGACTACCAAACGAGTGCGTCGAGAACTTCGGCTTCGGATTGCCGAAAGTCGCTTCGCCCTTGCCGCTGCCCGTGACCAGGCGGAGGTTGGCGCGTCGGAGCAAATCCGCGAACGGAACGCCCCTGGCAGGACCGTCAGCTTTCACAAATACCCGGCCGCCTTCGAACGCCAAATCGGAGGGCTTGCGTTTCTCGAAGGGCGATCCCGGCGTGGTGGTGGCGATCATCATTAGCGATCCGATCACACTGTCGACGGCTGCGAAGACGGCGGGGACCAACGAGCCGGTCACCATCGAGCCGCCGGAGAGCGGCCCTTCCGGAAGCGATGTATCGCCGAGTGAGACTTCGATCTTGTCGAGCGGCACGCCGGTCTTCTGCGAGGCAAGCTGCGCGAGGATGGTATACGTGCCGGTGCCGATGTCCTGCGTGCCGCTTGCAACGCGGGCGGTGCCGTCGTCGCGAAGCTGGACGCTGGCCTCGGCGGGGAAGCGCGCGGCGACCCAAGTGCATCCGGCCATTCCCCAGCCCAGCGTCAAACCGTCGCGCTTCATCGAGCCGACCTCGGGGGTGCGCCTGGACCAGCCGAACTTCTCCGCGCCGAGCTCGAAACACTCGAGCAAATGGCGCGACGAGAACGGAATGCCTAACGACTCGTCGATTTTCGGCTCGTTGATGACGCGGAGGCGAACCGGGTCGATCTTCAGTTGATCGGCCAGTTCGTTCATCGCTGACTCGGTCGCGTAGAGCCCGGGCACTGCGCCGGGTCCTCGCATTGGGGTCGGTGCGCCGACATTGCGCCTGGCACGCCCGAACTCTACCCGGAGGTTCGGCACACTGTACTGGAACGCCGTCGCTTCACCGCAGTCTTCGTGGTAATTATCGAGGATTGCATGGTGGTAGACGTAGTCGTGCTGGAGCGAAACAAGCTTCCCGTCTTTGGTCGCGCCGAGCCGCACACGTTGTTGGGTGCGCGGCCGATGACCGACGCTTTGAAACATCATCTTGCGGCTGATGACAAGTTTGACGGGCTTGGCCAACTGCCGCGCCGCCGCGACGGCGAGCGCGCAATGTGTCCATGGCCACAGCTTGCTGCCGAAACCGGAGCCAATAAACTTCGTGATGACACGTACATTCTCTCTTGGTAACCCGAACATCTGCGCGAGCACGCTCCGAAGGTTGAAGACGCCCTGCGACTCCTCGTAAATGGTCAGCATCGAGCCATCCCAAATCGCCGTCGTCGCCTGCAGCTCAATCGGGTTGTGCGTCTCGGTCGGTGTTACATAGGTCTGGTCGAGCTTGACTGGTGCGCTTGCGAAAGCACTCCCGGCGTTCCCGCGTTCGCTTTGCAGGCGTTTTGCCGGGCCGAATGTGGTGTTAACCACGTCGGGCTCTTCATCCGCTTTGAGATCGGTTGCGACGTTAGGTTTCTCCCTGGCGTACGTTCCGCGAACTGCATCAGCAGCGGCTTTGGCGGCCTCGAACGTATCCGCCACAGCGAGCGCGATGTATTGGCCGTAGTAGCGAACGATATCATCCTCGAACGGCGGGCGACGCTCGTCGACGATGCCTTCGAACCCGGGTCCCAGGACCGAGCGGAAGATCTTTCCAATGTTCTGGCGATGAAAGATTGCGCGCACGCCGGGCATTTTTTCGGCTGCGGCCGTATCAAGTTTGACCACGCGGCCGTTGGCGATCGTAGCCTCGACCGGGACGGCATACAGCATTCCGGGAAAGTGAAAGTCAGAGGCGTACTGCGCCCTTCCGCTTACCTTCAACGGGCCATCCACTCGAGGAGTGTCGCGACCAACGGGGTTAGCGTGCGAAGTGTTTTGTGTTGTCGACATTTTCGCTCCTTTCGCGACCACAGAGGTCCAACTTTTCGTTTCTTAGCAGGACCCTTCTTCCTTGTCCCGTAGGGACGAAATGTTTATAGAAGCATGACCCCAAGAGGATCCCTCGCTCCAGAAGAGCGAAACGTGCTCGACTTGCGCAGTCATCGCCGAAAACATTGCGCTCCGCTGGAGCGCGGTACGGTTAATAACGGTGCTATGAACATTTGGCTCCTCTGGAGCCAGGATTTGGTTGCGGCCTAAGCCGCGCCATGGACTTCAACTGTTCGTCGCGATTTGCAACGCGTGCGTTAGACAGCGCTTGGCCAGCTCGATCTTGAATTTGTTCTCGCTCTGCGGTTTGGCAGCACGCATGGCTGCTTCGGCCGCCGAGCGAAAGTTCGTTGCGTTGGCAGCCTTGCCAACAAGAGCGGCCTCAGCTTCCGGAGATCGCCACGGTTTGGTTCCGACGCCGCCCAATGCAATGCGCGCTCGAGTCACCTTTCCACCCGCGACCGTCAGCACGATGGCCGCCGACGCGAGAGCGAACTCGTACGAAGCTCTGTCGCGCAGCTTGAGATACGTCTGCTTGCTTCCCGACGTGGGTCGCGGCAAGGTGACGTGCGTAATGAGGTCACCTGGCTCGAGCAGAGTTTCGCGATTCGGTGTGCTGCCGGGAAGCAAATGAAACTCGCCAATGGGAATCGCGCGCTGACCCTTTACCCCCTGCACGTGAATCGTCGCTTCCAACGCTGCCATTGCCACGCACATATCCGATGGGTTGGTTGCGATGCAGTGTTCGCTGGTGCCAAGGATTGCCAGCATGCGATTGCTGCCGGTGATCGCCGGACAGCCGGTTCCGGGGTCGCGCTTGTTGCAGGGCATCGCGGTGTCACGGAAATACATGCATCGTGTTCGCTGTAGCAAGTTGCCGGCAGTCGTCGCCATGTTGCGAAGCTGCGCCGAGGCCCCCGCGAGAATAGCCTGCGAGAGCACGGGATAATCTCTTTTCGCGCCAGGGTAGTTGGCGAGATCTGAATTGCGCACCGTCGCGCCAATCTTCAGCCCGCCATCAGGCGTCGCTTCGATCTTGTCGAGCGGCAGACGATTGATGTCGAGCACCTGCGCGGGTGTTTCCACATCGAGCTTCATCAAATCAAGTAGTGTCGTTCCACCAGCGATGAACCGCACGTCAGCGCCTTGCTGCGCAGTTTTCGCCCGGGCCGCGCTTGCCACTGCCGCCTGGGGACTGGCTGGCCTGTTGAATTCGAAGGTATGCATGGATTACTCCTGTTTCTGCGCTAAACGCTTTTGCGAACCTTTTGGATAGCCTCGACGATATTCGCGTAGGCCCCGCAACGGCAGATGTTGCCACTCATCAGTTCCTTCACCGCTGCGTCATCCGGACCGCACGGTTCTGTGAGCAACGCAACGGCCGACATGATCTGACCGGAGGTACAGTAGCCACACTGGTATCCGTCACAAGTTACGAATGCCGCCTGCATGGGATGCAGCGCGTCGGGCGTGCCCAGACCCTCAATGGTGGTGATCTCGTCTCCCTCATGCATCAACGCCAGACTCAGACATGAGTTCACGCGCCTTCCATTCACATGCACTGTACATGCACCGCATTGCCCGTGATCACAGCCCTTTTTTGTTCCGGTGAGAGCAACGGTCTCACGGATGCAATCGAGTAGCGTCGTACGAGGGTCGACGCGAAGTTGGCGGTCCTTGCCGTTGATGCGCAGCGTGATCGGTACCGCGCCCTCAATATTCGGCCCGTCCGCAATTTCTACAGGCGAGCCCTCCACGGGCACGTTGCTTCCGTGGGCCGGTCCGCTGCCCGCAACAACCAGGGCTGCCGCTGTACTTGCTGTGCTTCGTAGAAATGTTCGGCGCGTCGGATTTGACGGCCCCGATTGTGGATCGTCTGGCATAGAGCCTCCGTTCGAATGGCGAGAGCTATTGCGGCAATATGTAATTCAAAAGCTTTTGACCGTCAACAAAATAAGACCACAGGACGCAGTCTCCTGGTAAAGTTTGAAACTGCGCCGCCGACTGATGCTGTGTGCCGCCCAGTTCGGATAAACCAATTTCGCTTTCCACACTCAAGCTGAAATCTTCACGTTTCAAACTAGTCTCGGCCTACCCCTAACGCATCCGCAACGCGGTTGATGTAGTTAAACCACGATGCAATCAGCGTGATCTGAAGAATCCCCTGATCGTCAAAGCCTACTTGTCGCAAGCGTTCATGGTCATGGCGACCGATTCGAGTCGCGTCGCGCGTCAGCTGGTCCACATAATCCAACATTATCCGCTCCTGTCCCGAAATCGGCGCAGTGCGGTAATCATCCTGGAGCGCCTTCACCAACCCTTCATCCAATGTAACGCGACGCAGAAACTCTGCGTGAGACTCAATTCAATAGTGACACCGGTTGGCGACAGAAACGACTGTCGTGATCATCTCGTGCTGGCGCCGGGAGAGGGGTAAATCAGGCGACATCAATGCACCAAAGGTCGCGAAGGCATGATGGAGTGCGTCGGGAATCAGACTATGCGAAGCAACGATGCCGGAGGTGTTCCCGTCGGGCGTAGGATGAACGGGTTCGGCGTATTCAATCGGATACAACTCCTTCTGAGCTTCCATCGCATTTCGAAGTTTCTCGTCAGCTTCAGAAAAAGGAATGGTTTTAATCCACGTCATAAATGATTTCCTATCGTCAGGTCCTATCTAGTTTGAGATGACAATTAAAGCGATCCACTAAATCACACTAAGCAACACGAAACCTTCTTCGTGAAATTTCGAGTAAGTTCGTGGATCGCTCTCCAACTAACGAAGCGAAACCGCTGGAACTCAAATTACGAGGTTCCGTTATCTTTGAGCTCCGGATAATCGCCGACGAAAGAAAACGTAGTATACCGGAATTCCGAGGGCCACCACTCCCACTCCGAGCATTGATTCTTCTGGGCTATTGCTTCCGAGAAGGAAGAGTAAAAGGCCAACCAGAAGTAGGAACGCGAGCGGCGTAACCGGATAACCGGGCGTCAGATAACCCTGGCGCTCGGATTCTCTATGTCGCAACCGGAACAAGCCCGCCACCGTAAGGGCAATGAATATGACGACGACGAAAATGAAATAGCCGATAATTTGATCGAAACTTCCGGCTGCGACCAAAATGGAAGCTAGCACTGCCTGCAATGCGATCGCGTTGGCCGGCGTGCCGAATCGGGGATGAAGTGAAGCTGCTGCGGGAAAGAACAGGCCGTCACGGGCCATCGCGAAATAGACCCGTGGCCCAGACATGATCAGAGCGGCAAGGCTTCCGAGTATGGCAATTACTACTATCCCTGAGAATACCTGAGCACCCGCTTTCCCAAACAGAACTTCACCTGCCTGGGCGGCAAAGGTTTCACCCGACGTCACAGCCTCCAACGGCACCAAATAGAGAAAAACCGCACTGGTCAACACGTACACGAGCGTGACTATTGCGACCCCATAAATCAAAGCCTTCGGCAGTGTTCGTTCCGGTGCGCGCACTTCGCCTGCCAGCTTCGTTACATCCCACCAACCGCCAAACGAAAAGAACGCAGCTACCATCCCGCCAGCCAAAGCGGCCAGTAAGGGCGTCGATCCGGCACGCTGCGAAACGAAGGGGGTAAAGTTTGACCAGTTACCAAGTCTAAAAATAAGCGCCCAAAGAACAATAAAGAGAAGCAGGGCCAACTTGAGAATGGTGAGCCATCGCAGTAAGCCGCCGCCGAGTCGCACGCCCACTATGTTGACCACCGCGAGCAAAACGATAACGCCGATCGCGGTCGCTTTGATAGCCAGGGGTGAAAGGCCAAAGCTGTATCCGGCATAACTCGCTAAACCAACCCCAAGCGCCGCTGATAAACCAGGATCCATAACCAGCAACGCCATCCAGCCGTACAAAAAAGCGATAGGACGGCCATATGCTTCCCGGAGATAAACATAGCCGCCACCCGCCTCCGGATACCGCGCGGCAAGTTCGCCATAACAGAGGGCGCCGCATAGCGCCATTGCTCCCATCGAGAGCCACACAACCAGCAACCAAAAGGGCGAGCCGAGGGATTTCGCCATACCTGCGGGCGTCAGAAAAATGCCGACCGCAATGACCTCACCGACAACCAATGCGGTTGCGGTACGGAGCCCAATTTGTCGTTTGAGTTGACCCTGTGTGCTCAAAGGCTAGTTTCGCTTAAGTAAGATTGTGGCCGAAATCTACGATCCACGAAATCGCACTAACCAACTCGAAATGTCGTTAGTGAACTTTCGTGTAGTTTCGTGGATCGTATCTTCGCTTCATTTCGTTGCGCCATCAGGCGGGCTGGGCAGTACGGCTACCGGATCGGGACCTTCCGCGTGGTGCCATCATCCGAAATCGTCGTGCTTCTTGAAACTCTGCCCTCTGACTTTATTACAAAGGTAAGTTTGCGCGGGCCGGGATTATAGGCGCCGGCCGGAGCTCCCATCGTCACCGCATAGCCGGCTCCGGAGCGCGCGACATTGATGGTCGTCCGGCGATAGGCTCCATTTTTATACGCGGGACTCAAGCCGTCGTCTTCATACAGCGTAGTTGACGCCGAGCCATTGCTGTCGGGATAGATATTGAAGGTGATCGGATCGAACGGTTTCTCGCCGACATAATTCAATGTCGGGCCGCTCGGGATAATGGCGCCGGCACGTACGAATAGCGGCACCGTCTCGAGAGGAGCATCGACGGTTATCGTCGTCCCTCCTTCATATTTCTTGTGGGTCCAATAATCGTACCAGACGCCCTTTGGCAGATAGACCAACCGACGAGTCACGTCCGGTTTCATCACTGGGGCCACCAGCAGATCAGTTCCGACCATGAACTGATCGTCGAGATTGTAAGTATTAGAATCGTCCTGGTAGTTGAGCAGCAGTGGACGAAACAGCGGCACGCCGGTCCTGTGCGCCTCCTCCAGGGTGGTGTAGAGAAACGGCAACAACTGGTATCGCAACTTCAAATACTTTCGAATGATGTCTTCGTTGTACTTTCCAAAGCGCCAGGGCTCCTGATCGTAGCCATCGATCACTTTGTGGTTTCGACAGAACGGAGCAAGAAAACTCACCTGATAGGATCGCACCAGCAACTCGCCGTTGCCGCGGCCAATAAAGCCGCCGACATCGCTGCCCACAAAAGGCTCGCCCGAAAGACCAAGCGTCGTAAACATAGGAATGTTGAGCTGCAGTGCTTCCCATGTGCTGTTAGTATCGCCTGTCCACATCGTCGAATAGCGTTGGATGCCGGCGTAAGCAGCTCGCGTGATGACGTAAGGACGACTGTCGGGCCGAAGTTTTTGCAGTCCCTCGTAGGTGGCCCGCGCCATCAGGAGCGCAAACACGTTTCGGTTTTTCGCGTGCGTCGACTTTTCCCCTTCGTCATAACTGACCACGTCGATTTGGTTCTTTCCGGTCTGGTCAACAAAATCAGCCGGCTCGTTCATGTCGGTCCAAATGCCGGCCACGCCGTGGTCCAGGTAAGCACGATGCAAATCGCCCCACCATGAGCGCGCGTCGGGCAGCGTGTAGTCAACGAACACGCTGTCGCCGGGCCACACCTTGGGAATAAACAGATCGCCGTTCTTGCGATGTTGGAAATACTTGCGTTCCAGACCCTGGTCCAGGACGTAATAGCGTTGCTCCTGAGGTTCCAGTTCCGGAGTCACGGAAGTGACTCGCATGGTACTTTTCGCAACCGGCTGATACTTCACACCCGGATCGACAATCGTTACCAACTTCACCCCCTGCCTGCCTAGTTTCTCCGTCAGGGCTTTCGGACTTGGAAATCGACTCGTGTCCCAGGTAAACACCCGGTAACCTTGCATGTAGTCGATATCCAGGTGCACTACGTCGAGGGGCAGGTCCCGCTGGCGATACTGCCTCACAACTTCTTCAACCATCGTGTCGGGGTAATAACTCCAACGGCTCTGCTGGTTGCCCATGGCCCACAAGGGTGGCATCGGCATGTGCCCGGTCAGGTCGGCGTAGCGGCCAAGTATTTTCTTAATCGAAGGTCCGTAGAAAAAGTAGTAATTCAGCTCGCCGCCTTCGGCGCCAAACCAGGCGCGCTGCTGCGACGATTTTCCGAAATCAAAATAACTACGGTAGCTGTTGTCAAAGAAAATTCCATAGGCGCCGCCGCCCTGGAGTCCAATGTAGAACGGGATGGTTTGGTAAATCGGATCTTTGCCTTCTGTGTAACCAGGTGTGTCTGAGTTCCAGTTGATGAAAGAGTTACGACGCTTGTCGAGCCGGGCAGCTTTTTCGCCAAGACCGTAGAAATGTTCGTCGAAACCTAGTTTCTTCGACGCCGCTACAAATGTCCCCGCGCCCGGATCAAACATCATTCCCTTGAGCAGTCCCTTCGCGTCGTACGCCATTGGCTGCTCATCGGAGTTAATAGGCAAATGTGTTTTCGCATCGCGAAACTCAATCAGTAACGGCGCGCGTCGCACGACGACCTCCAGCTCATCGGTGCTCAATACCACTGTCTCCGCAGTTTCAGCGACACGCCAGGGAGTCTTGTCCCAATTGTCTTTCGCAATCGCCCATGAGTGGTCTTTCGCAGGAAGAGGCTTGGCAAAGGAAGTGCGCACGCGCACGAGATCGGCGGCCAGAACCGAGAGTTGCACTTGCGAGTTATCGCGGCAATTAAACGTGAGGCCGCGCTCAGTCTTGATGAAACCAACAACCGGCCCTATTTTTTCGAGCCCGGTAATGTCCTGGGCAAGAACTGTCGGAGCAGTTATGAGCCCGAGAAGCAGGGCCAGCCAGAATGTGCGAATTGTGTGGTTCAAGTGTTTACCTTGTTGAAGAGGTATTCAGAGTACCACCCCGGGGTCCCCGCGCGGGCAGCCCGCGTGGGGTGGTCGATTCAGGTTGCTTCTTCGCGACCACGTACTCAAGTTATTTTCCCGAGAGCCAAGCTAGCTTCTTTCCAACGACGCAAGCTGAAGCTTGTACTCTATACGCCAGTTGTCACGCCGAACTAGTAAAGGCCAGTCTTGCAGCGCCCAGTAGCCCGGCATCGTCGCCACACTCCCCTCGCTTGATCTGCACACGCGCCGCCGGTAGCGGAAATGCGCGCTCAGCCACTTGCTGCAAGGCGTGTTTGGCAAACAGCTCCCAACCGTTGACCACCCCGCCCCCAATCACAATCATCTCCGGATTGAGAATATTGATCATGTTCGCCAGCCCAATTCCGAGGTAGACGCCCATACGACGAAAGACTTCGACGGCAAGCTCATCACCTTCCAGACCAGCGAGATAAACCTTTTCGGCCGTCAAATCCTCGCTCGTGTGGAGAATCGAATGCGGATAGCGTGGCCGCGCTTCCCGAGTCATGCGCACAATTGCCGTTGCCGATGCGTAAACTTCCAAACAGCCACGACTCCCGCACGTGCACGCTACTCCACCGAAGGGATCGACTCCCATATGCCCAATCTCGGCCGCTGAATTATCAACTCCGCGCCACAGTTTACCGTCAAGAATAATTCCGCCCCCCAACCCTGTGCCCAGAGTTATGCAGATAATAGTCTGGACGTCGCGCGCGGCGCCCTGCCACATCTCACCGACAGCGGCGGCATTCGCGTCGTTCTCAACAATTGCAGGCAAGTGGAGTTCGCTCTCCAGTGCGGCCGCAAGACGAAATCCGTCAAGACAGGGAACGTTTGGCGCTTTTACCACGACCCCCTCCGCCACATCGACTGACCCTGGCACGGCTACGGAAATAGCCCGAATCACACCATGTTCTTTGGTCTTTTGTTCACATTCGTGCGCGGCTTCCACCAGCGCACGGACTATTTCATCGGGCTTGGACGATTGTGGCGTAGGCTTCTTAACTCGAGTGTAGATCTGCCCCTTCTCGTCGATCGCGGCGGCGCGAAGATGTGTTCCGCCCAGATCGGCGGCAAACACCAGATTCGTTTCACCTTGTTGAGTGGTAGCCATTAGTTTCCTGATGGGAGTTGCGAATAGCGCATGCGCACTATGGCGGGCGTTTCGAGATTTCGCCTGGCACGAACATTCAGTGCCAGCCGAATAAACTGCGCCATGGACCAGGCCAATGGCGTCGCGGAGCCTGTCCCTTCACCAAAACGAAGCTCCGGCCTTGGCGATTCACGTTGGTCCCATACCTGTTCCGGAATCATGAGCCCATCGTTTGCAAACTTCATCATGGCGCTGAGACTGCGGTGTGCCTCCCTGAAATTTCCACGCGCCAACTCATACTCGCCTCGTTCGCCGGTCAACAATGTCCAAAGGCGTCCTTTACCGCTGCGAGCGTCGTACTCCCCGCCGTCAGTGCGCTCGCCGTAGGCATCGTGGTTGTACCGGTACCAGCCCGCTCCGTTTGATGTGTCCACCTTGATCAATTCATCAACTACCCTCAGCGATTGAAGAATCGCCGGGTCGTTGGCCTCCGCGATTCCTAACCGGACCAGCTCCAGAAACCCCGCATCGACAATTTCACGCTGGTCAAAAACTCCCCCGCCGCTGTTTATCTCCAGCATCACCGGTGCGTCCGGATCGCCTTGAGTTAAGCGAAGGTGGTATTTCCCTTTCCCATGCGGGCCTGTGGTGGTGACGGTCCAACGCTCCACGTCACCCGCCCATTCATCTGCCTTTTTGAGATACGTCGCCGCTGACTCCGCATCGCCATTGAGCGAAGCGATACGGGCCGCACAAACGAGTCCGGCAATCTGGGCGGCAATGGTGGCGGGAGAGTATCCCGACTCCTCTTCCCAACGGTCCTGTTCGGTGGCCGGGCCTGTGCGAACGATGAAATCTGCTGCCGGCTTAATATGCTTCACCCAGGTGCTGCGCTCGTTGCGGTCGAGTTGGTAGGCAAGCAATAAAGGAAACGCCACCTGGTCCAACTGAATTCCGCCACCGATTGGCCGGCCATCGATCCACGAATTCTGCGGAAAACTACCATCGCCCTTCTGCTGTGTCCGGAAGAGATAATCCAGCGCGCGATTCGCGGTAGACTTATCGCCCATAGCCAGGAACGCAGTGCTGACGTGATACAGGTCGCGGGACCAAACGGCGTGATAGCCGCTGACCGTGGGTTCATTAGCGTGAGGTCCACCACCCCAGGGCACCGACGGCGAAGCAGCCATCGCACCACGATAGGTTTTGTCTTCCAGGGCTTTTAAGACCATTGCGGACATGTTGAACTGTCGCAAATACCTTGGATCCACCCGCCGCAGTGAACGCACATAAGCGTGCCAGCCGGCGTCGTATTCCCGCCGCACACGAGGGAAACCTTTAGCCAGGGAATTGGCCGCGTTCATCATTGCTTCTTCTGGTCTGCTTCCGAATCCGAGCGCAAGTGTGAAGCTTCTATGCCGGCCGACGCGCGCCACCTGCACGATATTTCCATTCTCTGCTCGCTCATACTTGCCGGTGAGAACGCCTTTTTCTTTTAGCTGCATCAAACCATCGCCGGCTCCCAGAAAACCATTTGTCGTTTCGGAAAAACCATTGCCGGCAAGCAGCGCTGATGAAACATTTCCATCGACAGAGACCAACGCATCACCTTCAGTCCAGGCGGTATCATGCATTCCGCTGTTATTAAGCGAGGGATCGTAGAAGACATAAACGTCGCTGGTATCTCTGGAGGTGATGCGGACCTGAATCAGAATAGTGGGCCGTTCAGGATCGGTGGCGTAGGTTTTGGTGATGAGATAGGAGCCATCCTTAGCTTCATTCACTTGCTGAAAAGAGAGAGACTGTGCATCAGGTAGGCGGATTTCGTGCCTCGAGTCTTCTGCTTCGGTCTGACAACCTCGTTTGCCGCACACAATCAACTGCAGCGTTTGTGAGTTGGGAACATCAAGCTTGGGATAAAACGCCTCCGTCATCACTCCGTTATTAAGCGTGAACCATACTTTCGAGGCCACAGTGTTGGCCGTGCCAAAACCGTTTTTAGCCGCGCTGGGCCAATGTGCGTCATTTCCCGGAGCGCCCGGTGCAAGGCGGTTGGTTGCTTGCCCGAACAAAGTAGAGCAGGCTGCCAGCATGACGATAGTGATAAGAGGACTAGACACTGTGTATTTATGAAACGAGTTTTACTGGGACCGCGGGCGCCCTCGCCCGCAATGCAAACCCTGGGCGCTCTCTTTTGGTGTAGATCTTTGGAACAGCATTATCGAAGCGACTGTTTCGCGCTTTGCGCTCACTGCGGGCGAGGGCGCCCGCGGTCCCAGTTCGGGGCGCATGGGTCGGTCCCAAGAGAAACTTAGTCAGTTTGCTTTCAATTCAGCTCCGCTTGCGCCCAGCCATATCCAGACCCACTGCGGCAACCAGAATAGCTCCCTTGATTATGTTCTGCATGTAAGGTTCGACATTTTTGAGTGACATTCCGTTATCTAAACTCGCCATGATCAGCGCACCTAGAACGGCGCCAAACACCGTGCCGCGTCCGCCCATGAGACTCGTACCGCCAATAACGCAGGCGGCGATCGCATCGAGCTCCAGCAACTGGCCTGCATCCGGCGAGGCACTGCCAACTCGGGCCGTATAGATAATTGCTGCCACACCCGAGAGCGCTCCCATGATGCAGAACACCGCCAGAAGATGACGGCGAATGTTGATGCCGGAAAGGCGTGCCGCATCCGGATTTCCTCCGATGGCATAAAGGTAACGGCCAAACGTCGTATTCTGAGTCAGAAATGCGCCCGCCAGCGCAATCGCCAAAAAGATTATTACCGGAATGGGAATTCCCGCGTAACGCCCCGGTGCAATCTCATAGGAGTTCATCATGTAGATGAAACCAATAACGGCAAGTGAAGGCCCCAGTATGCGCAGCAAGAGCGCGCCCATCCCCGGGGACGCGACGCTGTGACGCTTTCGCGCACGGTTGCGCGACACATTAAGCCATACGATGGCAGCCACGGCGATTGCTGCTATCACCCAGCCTATGGTTGGACCAACGTAGTCCTGTCCAATTGCTTTGAACGATTGGAGCCTGATAGGAATCGTCTCGCCTCGACTCAATCCCAGGATCACGCCTCGCCAGGCGAGCAGTCCCCCCAGGGTCACAATGAACGCGGGGATGTTCACGTAGGCAGTCAACGATCCCTGAACTGCACCGATGGCGACCGCCACCGCGATGCCCGCCGAGATCGAAGGCACTAGCTCCCATCCCAACCAGCCTTGCGCGATTGCCGCAATACCTCCGGCAAGCCCGACCACTGAACCGACCGAGAGATCGATTTGTCCGGTGACGATTACCATCAGCATGCCCACGGCGAGGACACCTGTAACTGCCGTCTGCCGCATCAGGTTTGAGAAGTTTCTGGGATCGAGAAAAATCTGGTCAGTCGAATAGTGGAAATAGATCCAGATGGCGATCAACGCGAAGACCATCGTATAAGCACGAAGCACGTCGGTCGGTATCTTGAACTTTCCGATCGTCGTCTGCTGTGTAAGCGCATCGGTTTCGCTGACAGCAATGAAGTCTGAAGTCGCCGGTGGTCGATCTACACCAGGTTCGTTTACATCGTTGCTCAACGGGAGATCCTCCCAGACGTTTGACGGCTTTGCCGCATTCTGTGCGGAAAGGCTCTGCCTTTCCGACCTAACTTCCTGATTCGAGAGGCTATGCCTCCAATGTCTTTTCTTCGAGGCAGAGCCTCTCCGATGTATTTGTCGGCCGGAAAGGCAAAGCCTTTCCGCACGGAAGGCGGCAAAGCCGCGGGCGTAGTCTCAGGCGACTCGCCTTTCGTGTCCCGTTGCGCATGCCATCACGGCCTCGGGCGTTGCTGTCGCGCGAGTGAACTCGCCGGTTTGTCGACCTTCATGCAAAACAACGATCCGATCGGATAGTCCGAGCACCTCAGGTAATTCGGACGACACCAGCACGATTGCAAGTCCGGTTTTCGCGAGCGAGTTTATCTGCGCGTAGATCTCCTGCTTCGCACCTACATCGATACCTCGAGTTGGTTCATCCAGAAAAAGGACTCGCGGATTGGTTAACAACCATTTCGCCAGAACCACCTTCTGCTGGTTCCCTCCCGACAATGTTCCGGCAATCGTGAAAACGGAATTTGCTTTTACCCGCAGGTCATTCATGGCGCGTTGGCCGGCGGCCGACTCGGCGTCAACGCTTGTAACAAACCGGCCGGAAATCCTGCGCAAGCTTGCCAGCGTCATATTGTTGAGGATTGTCTGGTCCAGGACGAGGCCAAATCGCTTCCGGTCTTCAGTGACAAATCCGATTCCCTGTTTGATGGCATCGGCGGGACTCCTAATGTGAACGCGTTTGCCTTCCAGCTTGACTTCACCCGAAACAGCGCCCGGATGCGCGCCGAATACGGCCATCAACAGGTCACTGCGGCCCGCCCCCATGAGACCGGCGATTCCCACTACCTCACCGCGCTTGACAGAAAAACTCACGCCATCGACTAGCTTCTTACCTGCCACCACGGGATCGTCTACTGACATGCCCAACACTTCAAACACGACCTCGCCCTTCGCATGGTCGACAGTCGGAAAAATATCGCCGACTTCTCTGCCAACCATGCGCGCGATCACCGTCGACTCGGTCCATTCACGGGTCACATCAGTGCCGACGGTTTTCCCATCGCGTAAAACCGTTATCCGATCACTAATACGAAACACTTCATCAAGTTTGTGAGAAATGTAAATCATTCCAGCACCGCGCTCCCGCAACTTGTTGAGAATACCAAACAGGGTCTCGACTTCAGTATCAGTCAGGGCCGCTGTTGGCTCATCAAGCACGAGGATTTTGGCATTGTGGGAAAGTGCCTTCGCGATCTCGACTAACTGCTGCTGCCCTATTCCGAGACTGCGAACTGGGGTGTGGGGATCGATATCGAGGTGAAGGTCCTCGAGCAATGCACGGGCGCGGTGATAGAGTTCCTCCCAGCGGATTACGCCCATGCGGCGAGGCTCACGACCCAGAAAAATGTTTTCGCCCACGGTCATCTCTCTAACGAGGGACAACTCCTGAAAGATCACAGCAATGCCCGCCTTCTCAGCATCGCGCACGCCGCTAAACTGCTGAACGCTACCGTCGATGAAGATTTCACCGTCGTATTGCGGGTGCGGGTAAACTCCGCCGAGAACTTTCATCAAGGTAGACTTGCCGGCCCCGTTCTCGCCTACCAGCGCATGAACCTCTCCTCGCTGTAGACTGAAGCTGACACCATCCAGCGCCCGAACACCCGGAAAGGTCTTCGTGATGTTGCGCATCTCGAGGAATGAAGTCTGGAGTTCCGAGTCTGGGGTCTCGAGTCTCGACATAAAGGAGGTCCTGAGTCTGGGGTCTTGAGTCTCGTCATAGCTTCGATGAGCGCAAGTCCTGGACCAACTTCAACCTTACAAATCAGGCGCGCAGTTTAGAGTTCAACCTTCAGGTTGCTCTTACGAAAGAAACAAGCTAAAGAGCCACTTGCAAAACTCGTCGTTGAAGAGAGTTTTGAAAAACAAATCATCGAAAACACTAGGAGTTTTGGGATCTGCCTCTTTGGTTACCCCGAAACTCCGAGTTTTGCAAGTGGCTCTAAAGCTTGAACTCTGTACTACGTTCTTCTATGGCTTGGGGCATTTTTCGGGAGGAATCCCTGCACAAATATCCTCCAACTTATGATAGCCATCCTTCACGACCGTGGTGAGAATGTTGTTTCTATCGACAGCAACGGGCTCAAGTAATATTGCCGGCACTTTCTTGAAACCATTGTCGATCGTCTCGGTGGTCGCAACCGGTTCGCCTCGGGCCATCTTAACCGCGGCTTCAACTGCACCGTAAGCCAGAGGTTGGATAGACTTATAAACCGTCATGGTCTGCTTGCCTTCGGCGATTAGTTTCAATGACGCCAGATCTGCATCCTGCCCCGAAACCAGGACCTTGCCCGCAAGATTTTGGCCTTCAAGTGCCTGCACGGCGCCGCGAGCCGTCCCGTCGTTTGAGGCCACGACCGCATCCACTTGATTGTTTACAAGCGTCAGCGCGTTTTCCACAATCTTCAGCGCTTCGTTTGCCTGCCACTCCTTCGCATACTGGTCGGCAACGATCTTGACATCGCCACGATCCACCGCAGGCTTCAAAATATTCATTTGGCCCTGGTGTAGCAGCAGCGCGTTGTTATCAGTAGGCGAACCCCCAACGACCACAAAGTTTGCAGGTTTCTTACCTACATGGTCGAGCAAGTATTTCGCCTGCATCTCACCCATCTTCACCACCTGGTGCGAGAGATAAAGGTCAACGTCGGAGTTTTTGATCAAACGGTCATAGGAAATCACGGGGACACCCTGACGATGCGCGGCCTCAACGATCGAGGCGGCGACTTCGCCGTTATGCGGTGCCACGATCAACACATCGACTCCTTGTGTCAGTAGATTCTCAGCCTGCTTGATCTGCAGGTTGTCGTCGCTGTTTGCTACCTGCACGAAAACCTGGTGGCCTAACTCTCTCGACCGCTTTTCTACGAGATCTTTGTCGCGCTGCCAGCGTTCCTCTTTGAGTGTGTCCATGGAAAAACCGATTACAACCGGATCGTTGGGGCCCTTCTTCTTTCGCGTGCCGACGGTATTCGTTTGCTGCGTGCCGGACACACAGCCACCGGCGATCAGAGCCAGGACAATTAGGCATAACATCAAGGTTCCGCGTTGCATCGATTCTCCCCTTCTTCTACCAGGTTTTAATTTGACAAGGCCGGTCCCGACAACTTCACGCCTGCACCGGCCATAGCGATTATGGCCCTGGCTCTGGGCCCGCACCTGATCCGCCTCAAGGCTCCGGGTCCATCTGCTGCAGGGGTTCTTAGCAAGCTAGTTAACCGATCGAGGTGCTCAGCTTACCAGAGTCTACCAGGGAAATATATTCGTTTTTTTGCTTAAGCGAGCCGTGATACTATGTGTGACAGCGCACATACGCACCCCCTCGAGTGATGTTATTTAGGCAAGCGCCTATTTCAATTGCCTTCCCCCGGAAAGCAAGAGTCGAATTTGGGAGCCCTGATAATCCCAACACATCTCAAGCTACGGCTTCGGCTGGGCACGAAGAATATTGCAATCTGTCTGGCCTGAGGAGGGCCTTCTTTATGAATCGAGCCATCTCTATTTTCGCCCGCGGAATGATCTGCTGGGCTTTTGCTTTGCTTTTGGTAGGCACTGCCGACGCTCAATTTAAAGCCGGTATTCAAGGAACGGTCACCGACACGGCTGGGGGACGTGTTCCGGAAGCGAAAGTAACGTTGACCAATACCGAGACCGGCAAAACGCAGGAAACCACGACCAGCGATGATGGCTTTTATAAATTGTCCGGTCTGCCGCCCTCCACTTATAAACTCGCGGTTGAGAAAGCCGGCTACAAACAGAAGGTTTTAGACAATGTGGTGGTAAACGCCGAAGCTGTCGAGGGTATCGATGTTTCCCTCGACCCTGGTGACGTGAGCGCCACCGTTACCGTGACTCAGGAAGACTCGGCGGATCTTGCCACTGAGAACGCTAATGTCGACCGGGCAATCACGACCCAGGAGATCCGTACGCTCCCACAGTTTGGGCGCGATCCATATGAGCTGACTCGCTTAACTCCAGGCGTATTTGGCGACTTTGCTCGCGGTGGCGCAGGTGGCGCCGTAAATCTACCTAATCAGTCAGGGCCTGGCGGATCAAACCGATCGATTTTTCAAACTGAGAACCAGCCGCAAATATCTGCTAATGGCCAGCGCATATCAGCAAACGACTATCAAATTGATGGGACCAGCGTAAACAGTTTGACCTGGGGCGGCGCGGCAGTGATTACCCCTAATCAGGAATCGGTGAAAGAAGTGCGCGTAATAGCGAACAACTATTCCGCTGAGTTTGGCCGTAACTCCGGCGCAAAGGTTTTGACGGTTTCTCAGAATGGTACCAACGACTTTCACGGCAGTCTGTTTCTTAAAAATAATAGTCCCGGACTAAACGCATTCAACAAGTATGGCGGCGTCAATAACGCTCCGCGGGTGCGAAACAACCAGCACTACAACCAATTCGGAGGCAGCCTCGGCGGTCCAATATACCTGCCAAGGTTTGGCGAGGGCGGTCCCTCAACTTTCAGCGGCAAGAATCGGGCCTTCTTTTTCTTTTCATATGAGGGCCTGCGAAGCAGTTCCAGCGGCGCGTTTAACGCACTGATCGAGACTGCCGAGTACAGAAACCTGATACAGGCAGTGCGACCCGGAAGCATCACAGCTCGCATACTTGGTGCACCCGGCATCGAACCCCGCATCATCAGCGCAATTCCGGTCACCTGTCTGGCTGCCGGTTTCAATGCCGGTAACTGTCGCCAGGTGCCTGGTGGGTTGGACATCGGTTCTCCCGCCGGGGCTACCGGACAATACCTGAATGTCGGAGCGGCCGGACCCTTTGACGGCATTCCTGATGTTCAGTTCGCACAACTTGCTTCCATCAACACCAGCCGTGGGAATCAATTCAACGGACGCATTGATCTCAACCTATCAGACAAGGACTCCGTTGGTTTCAGCAGTTACTTAACTCGGTTTACGGGAGAACAAAGTGACGCAGGTGGCCGCAGCCGTCCGATGGCTGACGTACGTACAACTCCCGAGAATCTATTTGCGGCGATTAGTTACACACGCATTATCTCGCCCACGATCATTAACGAGGCGCGTTTCAACATTACCCGCTTCGCGTTCAATGAGCTGGAATCTTCACCAAATACCAACTTCGGCCTGCCGCGCATCGAGATCGAAACGCTTCCAGGCGATCGTATCCGGTTTGGCCCACCCTGGTCGGAGACCACGCCCGGTGTCTTCTCGGAAAAGACATTCGAGATCAGAGATACACTCAGAATAGTCGCGGGTAATCATGCCTGGTCCTTTGGCGGAGAACTTCGCAAAGAGCAGGACAACAATGATTTGCTCGGTGGTGCGCGTCCGCTTTATACCTTTGGCGGACTGTTTAATTTTGCCAACGGAACGCCGCTGTTTTATCAGATTGATGCAGACCCGCGTACGGGTGGACCGCCGGACACGCAGCGCCATTTCCGGACGCATACCCTTTCCTTTTTTGGTCAGGATGATTGGAAATACAAACCCAATCTAACTATCAATCTGGGACTCCGGTGGGAATACTTCTCTCCCCTGACAGAGACTGACGGCAAGATTAGCAATCTCGTACTTGGCTCGGGGCTGGCGGCTTTAACTGGCGCCAGAATTGTGACGTCGGACCAGCTTTACCCGCCTGATCGTAACAACTTCGCGCCCAGGGTTGGCTTCGCCTGGAGTCCAAGGAAACTCATCGGTGTTACCACTGAAGACAAGTTGGTCCTCCGAGGTGGATTCGGCGTTGCTTATAACCGGTTGCCCGACGTGTTGTTCGCCAACTCTCGCGGCAATCCTCCGTTCATGGCCCGCTACACCATCTGCTGCGGAACTAATAATGAATTCAGCGCTCCCTTCGCCGGGGGCCTAATCCTATATGCTCTTGGCGCGAACAATACGCCCTTCAGCTATCCGGCGAATCCCGCGCTGATTCTGACTTTTAATCCAACCACTGGAATCCCGACGAATACCCAGGGCGGCGCGAAACAGGTCGAGATTTGGGGCGCGCCCGCAGACGTGCCTACTCCATATGTCTATACCTACTCGCTAGAAGGCCAGGTGAGCCTGCCCGCAAAAATGACGGGCACGGTAGGTTATCAAGGGAGCGCCAGCCGGAAACTTGTTCGTCTCGTCAACCAAAGGCTTATTGCTCCGAATGACCCCGGCAGTTTTTTTGCTTCGGGAGTCTTCTTTCCGACACCTGATACCACGGCTAGCTACAACGCGCTACTGCTTTCACTCTCGCGTCGTTTTGCGCAGGGTTTTCAATTTGGTGCGAACTATCGCTGGGCCAAGAGTATTGACATAGTCTCCAATGAGAACCCAACCGCTTCCACAAATCCGACCTATCCGCTCGACGTTCGGCAGGAGCGCGGTCCGTCGGACTATGACGCTCGACATCACTTTGTGGCATCGGCTCTATGGGAGCTGCCTTTTTTCCGAAGCCGTAGAAACCTCGCAGGCAAAGTGTTGGGCGGCTGGGAAGTCAGCACCATAGCAACTTTTCACACCGGCTTTCCGTGGACGCCCGTGATTGGCAACTGCCCGAGCTCTAATATGCCAATCGTCTGTCCCGCGCGGCCGACTGCTTATTTCGGGGGCGCGGGTAACGATACTTCTAACGAGGCCTTTATCACTGGCAGCAATTTCCCCGGTGGCGGAGCGAGGTTTTTCTCCACTATAGGCGCGACCGGCGCCGCCGGGACTCCCGTAGCCGGCCTCCTTCCGGGGATTGGACGCAACTCATTCCGCGGCCCAAATTATCGCGATATCGATCTGACGGTGGCCAAAAAATTCGGTATGCCCAATGCATTCGGCGAGGCCTCGAATTTTGAGTTGAAGGCAAACTTCTTCAACGTCTTCAACTTTCTTAATCTGCAGCCTTTTGGGTTCAACACCGACAGCACGAACATTACCAACCCTAGTTTTGGCAAAGCTCTTGGGGGGCTTTCGGGTAGGGTTATGGAAATCCAGGGCAGGTTCAGCTTCTGAGAAGTTGATACGGACAATGCTACGATCCACGAAATCACACGAAGCGACACTAACTTTCCTTCGTGAAATTTCGTGTAGTTTCGTGGATCGTTTTTATCCGGCGAG
Organism: Acidobacteriota bacterium; assembly: GCA_038040525.1. Classification (GTDB taxonomy): domain Bacteria; phylum Acidobacteriota; class Blastocatellia; order Pyrinomonadales; family Pyrinomonadaceae; genus PSRF01. Next base: position 21,280 of record JBBPIC010000021.1, read on the forward strand.
AGCGCTGAACGCCAAACCTCCTAAGGTTCAGGATTGGGCACGGGCGCAACCGACGGATTCTGCAGCTCGTCGTCTTCAATATCGGCATCATCGCGCGCGCCCGCTTTGCGAGCTTCATCAAGCTGTTTGAAAGTCGACAGTTCGCGCTCAGCGTCGTCTTTTCGCTTCAACCTCGTAAGCGCCATAAAAAGCTGATAGTGCACGCCCGGATTATTTGGTTTCAGGTTGGCAGCACGTTGAAGCACAGGTAGCGCTTGTTCGTATCTGCGTGATCTCACGAGCAAACGCCCCAGATCATAGTTGGCATAGAAGTGCCGGTCGTTTATCTCCACGGCTCTTTTCAGGAGAGTTTCGGCTTCAGGTACGCGATCACTTTCAAGCAATACAAAACCCAGTTGAGCTAAGACGTTTACATTCTTCGGCTCGAGCGCGAGTGCCTTGCGAAACTCGCTGGCAGCGGTAACATAATCAGCCTTAGCGCGGGCGGCAACGCCCACAAAGTAATGGGCCTCCGGCAGCGCCGGAAATCGAACCAACGCGCGGCGAAAAACTTCTTCAGCCTCCTCGGCCTGGCCCAGCACAATGTAGACGCCACCGAGCCGCGCATAATAAGCAAATTTGGTTGGGTCCTGATCGAGGGCGCGTTTGTAGAAATCGATCGATGGCCGGGTGCGTCGGCTCTTTCTCAATGCTTCGCCAAGCATGAAATTCGCCTCGGGAAACTTTGGCCGGAGTGTAACGGCCCGGTCCCATAAGTCGGGTGCCTGCTCCTGGTAACCACTGGTCCATGCGACCAGTCCCAGATAGTAATAAGGCTCGGCAGCCTCTGACGACAGCGCCAACGCTGATTCGAAAGCAGTCTTCGCTTCCGGTATGCGCCGTAAATTGTAGAGACTGAGACCCAGATTGTAGCGAACTTCATAACTATCCAGGCCGAGTTTACTGGCCCGTTCCAGCACTGGCACTGCGCGCAGGTAATCCGCGCGGGCAACGTATTGAAGTCCCAGATTGAGCGTCGCCTGAGGGTGGTCTGGAACTCTATCGAGGACCGACTCGAAGGCTTTGATGGCCTCCGCCGAGCGCCCGGTGCGGGCCAGCAGGACCCCCAGATTCGCGCGCGGAGATACGACGTTTGGGTTCAGCCGAAGGGCTTCGCGATACGCTCGCTCGGCGTCTTTGAACCGTCCGCCCTGGTCCAAAACAATTCCCAACAGGTTATGAACATCCGGATTTTGAGGGACTACTGAAATTAGTTCGCGAAGGATTCGTTCTGCTTCTTCACGCTTACCCCGTTGAAGTAAGGATGCCGCCTCACGCAGTTGTGAGTTGATTTGCTCTGCGGTGGCCCTCGGCTTTGCAGCGTTAACACGACGCGACTGGACCTGGCCGTGGACAGCCGCGGATGCCAAGAGAAAAACGCTGCTCAACGCAATCAGCATCACGTTGCGCGAAGGACGAATAAGAACTGACGCTGAGTGATGAACGTTCACGGGTTTACTCTAATTGGCCGGAGAGATTTAGTAGTATATTACAGCCGCCTCCATTACGACCGATTTGCGATCGCAAAATTAAGGGCGATGCAAAGAGGATACTGGCGACTGCGGCTCTGCCGCCGCACATTGCGGAAAGGCTCCGCCTTTCCGGAGGCAGTCACTTAGATTCTTTTTCCTGAGGCTAAGCCTCAGGAAAAGAAAGAAGTGGTGATACGACGGAAAGCCACAGGCTTTCCGCAGGGTGCGGCGGCCAAGCCGCAATCTCCGGTGTAATTGGGCTCCGCTATTTGGCCATAACTTAAATGAACCTAAACAAATCAATCCGCTTCGTGTTTCTCCTCTTCATTGTTCTCGTCTGCTTAATAGCGCCCACGTCTTATTCACATTCCCAAAGGCGCAGGGATATTGAGAGTCAGATCAATGCACTTTTAGCCCGCATGACTCTGGAAGAAAAGCTGGGCCAGCTACAACAGCTCGATGGCGAAGCTAACGGAAACTTCCGACCGGAACACCTGGAACTGGTCCGCCGGGGTCTGCTTGGTTCCACGCTCAATGTGCGCGGTGTGCAGCGAACCAACGAACTTCAGCGCGTCGCCGTCGAACAGTCGCGCCTGAAAATTCCGCTGATCTTTGGTTTTGACGTAATACATGGCTACCGCACAGTTTTCCCCATCCCACTCGGCGAGGCGAGTAGTTGGGATCCGGCGGGCGTGGAGCGCGCGGCCAGCATAGCCGCGGCCGAATCCAGAGCCGCAGGTGTCCACTGGACCTTTGCACCAATGGTTGACATAGCGCGCGACCCGCGCTGGGGCAGGATTGCCGAGGGCTCAGGCGAAGATCCATATCTCGGTTCCGTCATGGCCCGCTCGCGTGTGCAGGGCTTCCAGGGTACGGACTACAGCGCCAACAACAGAATCGTCGCCTGCGCCAAACACTGGGTGGCCTATGGAGCGGCTGAGGGAGGTCGCGACTACAACACCACGGACGTATCGGAAAGAAATCTGCGGGAGGTCTACTTCCCTCCTTTCAAAGCGGCCGTTGACGCAGGCGTAGGCACATTTATGAGTGCCTTCAATGATCTGAATGGCGTGCCGACTTCGGCCAACCCCTTCACCCTTACGCAGGTGCTGCGGGGCGAATGGAAGTTTGACGGATTCGTGGTCAGCGATTACACGTCTGTTGAGGAGCTCATCAACCACGGAGTTGCAGCAAACGGAAGCGACGCCGCTCGCGAGGCGCTGAGCGCGGGCGTAGACATGGAAATGGTAAGTCGCCTCTATGGTAAGCACGCTCCTCAACTGATCAAGGAACGAAAGCTAACGCAGCGGAATGTCGATGAAGCAGTGCGACGCGTCTTGCGAGTCAAGTTTCGTTTGGGGTTGTTTGAAAGACCTTACGCCGATGAGGACCTCGAGCGGAGGGTGATCTACAACAGCGCTTATATCGCAGCTGCTCGGGAACTGGCGGCGCGTTCAATGGTGCTCCTGAAAAACGACAAACAAGTCTTGCCATTAGATAAAAACCTCAAATCGATTGCCTTGATTGGGCCACTGTCAGATAGTCAAAAAGACATGATCGGCTCATGGACTGGCGACGGCAGAGCGGAAGATGCGGTCACTTTACTACAGGGCCTCAAGGCTAAACTACCGCAAACGACAATCAACTACGCGAAAGGATGCGATATCCCCTGTGCTGAAACGGTTGGTTTTGAAGAGGCGGTGAACGCTGCCAAAAAGTCGGAAGTGGTGATCATGGCGGTGGGCGAATCCGCTGAAATGAGCGGCGAGGCGGCCTCACGCAACTCACTTGATTTGCCGGGCCGCCAATTGGAGCTCGTGAAAGCGGTCCACGCTACCGGCAAACCGGTTGTAATAGTATTGATGAATGGACGCCCTTTGACGATCAACTGGGTAGCTGAAAACAGCCCGGCGATTCTCGAGACGTGGTTTGCCGGCTCACAGGCCGGCAATGCAATCGCCGATGTGCTTTTTGGCGACGTAAACCCGAGCGGAAAATTACCGGTTACGTTTCCGCGAGCCGTGGGCCAGATTCCCATCTACTATAATCACATGAACACCGGCCGGCCGCCGGATGCCAAAAACAAATACACTTCAAAATATCTCGATGTTCCCTGGACACCTCTGTTTCCTTTTGGCTTCGGGTTGAGTTACACGCAGTTCAAGATCACGAATCTTAATCTCAGTGCAGAGCGGATAGCTGCAAACGGTCAGCTTACAGTAACCGTTGATATTGACAACGTTGGGCAACGCGCCGGCGATGAGATTGTGCAACTATACATTCGCGATGTTGCCGCGAGCATGACTCGACCTGTCAAGGAGCTGAAAGGATTTCAGCGTGTCACCCTGCAGCCGGGCCAGCGAACACAGGTGAGGTTCCAGCTCACGCGTGAACATCTCGGCTTCTACAACCGGCAAATGAACTTTGTAGTAGAGCCAGGTGAATTCAAGGTAATGGTTGGATCAAACTCTGAAGAACTGAACGAGAAGAGTTTTCAGGTAACTGGACCATGAAACTGAGAAGTAGCGCTAGAGGCTACACCTTGGAGTGCGGCGGCCCGGCGCCGCTTTGGTCCAACCGCGCGGTCCCTCGACGTCTGGGGGTTGAATGTTGCGTAGCGAAGCGGCGCCAGGCCGCCGCGGAGAAAAGCGGCGCCGGGCCGCCGCACTCCAAAGAAAAGCAATCGATCCTTTCTAAGCTGCTCCTCTTGCTGCTGCTGACGTTTCCCTGCCCGGTCTCACAGGCAGCAACTGATCAATCAGGTAGGACGGCGCAATCACAGTCGCCGCTATCCGTCAAGGACGATCAGTTTCTCGAAGACCTTGAACGCCGCTCCTTTCAATACTTCTGGGAGGAAGCTGACCCGCAGACGGGTCTCGTGAATGACCGCGCCCGCATGGATGGTTCTCCTTTGCCTGACAGTCATCGCAATGTCGCGAGCATCGCGGCGACGGGATTTGGTCTGACGGCCCTTTGTATCGCCGCCGAGAGACGATGGATTGATGCCCGGCGAGCACGGGAACGCGCCCGCAATACGCTGCGCTTCTTTGCCAACCAGGCACTTCACGAGCGCGGTTGGTTTTATCACTGGATGGATGCCAAGACCGGCGAACGAAGATGGCAGAGCGAGGTATCCTCGATCGACACCGCCTTGTTGCTGGCAGGAGTCCTAACGGTCCGTCAGTACTATCGAAACGATCCTGAGATCGCGCAGCTGGCTACGAAAATTTACAACCGTGTCGACTTTCGCTGGATGCTGAATGGTGATCCTTTGCTTTTGTCGCATGGTTGGAAACCGGAAACCGGTTTTCTAAAGTCCCGCTGGGACACATACAGCGAAGATACCATTCTTTATTTGTTGGCATACGGATCGCCGTCACATCCCACGTCTCCCAAATCCTGGTACGCGCTTTGGCGTGATCGCTATCGCTACGACCGCTTTTCCTATTTCACCACCATCGGTGTGCCGCTGTTCATGCATCAGTATGCTCACGCCTGGATTGACTATCGCAATCGCCGCGAAACCACAGGTGACCGCATCGACTATTTTGAGAACTCCGTAAACGCCACTCTGGCCCACCGGAAATTTTGCATCGATCTTTCCCACGATTTTCCCGGCTTTGGACCAGACGTCTGGGGCATTACGGCTTCAGATAGCGCCAATGGTTATCTCGCCTGGGGAGGCCCTCCACGCGACCCGGCTATTGATGGTACCGTAGTGCCTTCCGCCGCTGGAGGCTCGCTGATGTTTACTCCTGAACTGTCAATCGCGGCGCTGCGGGCAATGAAGGACAAATACGGACAGAAGGTTTACGGGAAGTATGGATTCGTCGACGCGTTCAACCCAAACACCAGCTGGATTGATAGCGACGTCATTGGAATCAATGCGGGGATAATCCTCCTGAGTGCGGAGAACGCAAGAACGGGAAACGTCTGGAAATGGTTCCTGCGAAACTCGGAGATACCTCGGGCGATGAACCTGGCAGGTCTTGAGCGATATCAGAAGAAACAAAAAGAACTACGTCTTCGAAAAGCCGCTTAGCGCGGCTTGCCGCCGCACCCTGCGGTAAGGCTCTGCCTTACCGAAGAGCTCTCAATTCAAATCGAGGCTGCGCCTCAGCGACACGCGAGAGGCACAGCCTCAAAGTCTAAGATCGTAATGCTCGGTAAGGCAGAGCCTTACCGCACGGTGCGGCGGCAAAGCCGCATCGTTCTCGACAGGAATAATCCATTTTGCCGAACAAGTTATTTCAAGGTGCGTCGAAAAATCCGGTAACCCCAGGCATCGAGCGCTAAGGCCGGCAAGCCAACTGTTCGGTTTCCTGCCATACGCTCCGGGTTGAAGACGTCAGGTGGCAATGGCGCACCTACGTCTGGGGTGACATCTGTAAATCCCGGCTGAGTGGGGACTTCAACCGAGCCCACGAACGGTTGACTCGAAAAGTTAATTGCCACCAGGACTTCCTCGTTTGACGCGCGCCTCACGTAACTCAACACCCTCGCCTCGTCGGAGTTTCTCAGCCACTCCAGCGAACCGCGCCTCAGTGCATTGCTCGAACGCCGCAGCGCCATAATCTGCTTGTAGAATCGAGGAAACTCCGGTCTGCGATCCGCAAACGGCCAGAATATCGGCAGCTTTTCAAACAAGGCAGGCGCGCCTGATTCTGTGGTATCTCCCGCCTCCATGCCGTTATAAAGCAGCGGCACGCCATCGAGAGTAAACGCCAGGGCCGATGCCGCCAGCGCGCCGCGTTCGCCGAAACGTGCAATCGCACGACGCTCATCGTGATTATCGGCAAAGCGCATATGTAGGGAATTCCGCGGCCACTTCTTAACTTCGTCTTCCCAGGCCGCGCGGACCTCGGTAGCGGCTTTACGTCCCTGCAACACCTCGGTCAACGCGCTGTGCAAGGGCCACGAGTAGTCAATCTCAAACGCTTTTACCAGGAGCTCCGCTTTGTGGGCCTCGGCCAGCAGGAAGATGTCAGGCTTGATTCGATCGAGCTCGGCGCGCGCGTTTTCCCAGAAATCAGTCGGGACTTCGCCGGCTACATCGCAACGAAATCCATCAAGGTCAAATTCACGAATCCAATACTTCAGCATGTCTGTCATGTAGCGACGCAATTGCGCGTTGCTGTAGTCGAGGGCAGCTATGTCGTACCAGTCGTAGGGATATGTGATGTTGCCTTTCGCATCGCGCTTATAGAATTCCGGATGCTTCATGAGCACACTGTCCCAGGAGGTGTGATTGGCGACAATGTCGATGATCACCTTCAGGCCGCGCCGGTGCGCTTCCGCAATCAACTTCTTGAAGTCTTCTTTTGTTCCGTAATCAGGATTGATGCCGTAGTAGTCGCGGACCGCGTAGGGGCTGCCGATGGTTCCCTTCTTCTTCTCCTGACCGATGGGATGAATGGGCATCAACCAAAGGATCGTCACGCCGAGTTCTTTCAGGTCATCCAGGCGCGCGGTGATGCCGTTGAAATTTCCCTGCGCGGAAAAAGCGCGCGGATAGATTTCATATATGACGCCGTCGCGCACCCACTCACGAGCCGGCCGTGCCGACTCTTTTGAGACGTCTCGGTCCCAGGCGGCCGGTGGTCCACCGGCAACATTGAGCGGGAGCAGTAAGGCCGCCCACACACACGCCAGACGACGCAATTTATTAGGAAGAGCGCGTAACGATTTCATCGAATTCCTCGGTTAACATGTCGCACGCTTACGGGATTTTGGCAGGCTCCCTCTTCTTCATGAGGTCCCGGCAGCGTGCGCAACTGCCGTCCCGATGCACTATGACTAGTCTTATCTCTTTTGGCTCGCCGTGAGCTGGAACCTCTATCGGCTCTGCATGTCTCTGTCCACCATCCGCGTTGATGTATGCCTTAATCATGTACGAAAGGCCTTCGACCGCCTGAATGGTAAAGCGGCCCTGCTCGTCCGCGCCGATTCCGTGGTAGGAATAAGGTGAAGTGTATGCCGTGTCGCGGTAAGAAATTTGCGCCAGAGCGGCGGGCCGTCCGTCCGGTAATACCACTGTCCCGGTGATCGTGCGTGATCGAAGTTTGGGCAACAGTTTCAGAACAGCACCGCTGACCACTTCACCTTCTCCGAGAACAATCACTGCCGCACTATCGGCGGCTGCGACTCCGGGATAGTACGTACGCGGAAACGGAGTTTCAGGGTCGCCAGGCGAGCCAAGCCCGTCCAGCCTGATACCGAGCAGATAACTGCCCGGTGGTACGAACTTCAGCTCGAAGCGGCCTTCGTCATCGGCCGAGACAAACATGCTGCGGGGACGCTCCGATGAGGCTTGGCTTACCGGAATGAGGTCAACCATGATCCGCGGCACCGGCTGCCCTTCAGAATCCGTAGCTTGACCGCTTATTCGTCCGTTGTCGTAAATGTAAAAATCGGCGGCGGCGCAACCCCGGTCATGCAGCACGACGCTTTGGGCCATCTCGTAGGTGTTCAGCTTGGCAGGCGGAACAGGTCTGACTTTATAGCGACCCGCCGGAAGATTTGATAGTGAGTAGCGGCCCTGCTTGTCAGTGCGCACCTGCAGTGTCAGACCCTCGCCTTCGACTACGATCTCAATATCAGTCAATGGACCAAGTTTCTGCGTTTCTTCCGTTTCCAGATTCCGCCTCATCTGTTGTACCGATCCCGACAGCGAAGCGCCCGGCGCCCGCTTGGCAATGCCTCGAATATATTCGAGGTCTTCGGAAGCGCTGCTTACGAGTCTGGTACGACTGCAAATGCTCGCGTAAAGCTGTCCACTCTGGTCGCGGTACGCGTAAACCAGGTAAGCATCACCAATCCGGAAGTTATAACCGCAGTCGCCGCCACCTTGACCAGTGCGGACCTGAACTTCTTTCGCGCCTTCAACGCCTCGAAAAGACTCGGCGACGCTAAAGGTAAAAACCCGCTGCGCCCAGGTGTAACTGCGGCCATCAGCACCGGGCTCAGACTTGGTATGTGTAACGCCAATCGGAGTGCCGACAAAAACCGCGGCCGTAGCTCCATACGCCTGGCACGGCGCGCCCTGCCCCATACAGGTGCATGCCTGGGCATCAACGGCAGAGAGCACCAGCCACATTACGATCAGAACTGCTGTCTTTAAGATTGGACCTGTGATCATGATTCGCACCTTAATATCACTTAACCTCCGAATCAATCAACGCCGAGGTGCGGCCGGTTTGAGGTCGGCCCGCGGCTTCGCCGCCGCACACTGCGGAAAGGCTCTGCCTTTCCGGAGAAGGCGCCCTTCAAATCCTTTTCCTGAGGCTCAGCCTCAGGAAAAGGCTTGATGGAACTGCCTTCGGTAAGGCGAAGCCTTACCGCAAGGTGCGGCGGCAGAGCCGCGGTCACGAGCAATGCTTACTCTTCCTTATCGATCAATCCCGTGCTGGGCACTGGCTGGACCGCCCCAGGTACAGTCATAAACTCCTTCTCGTCGGCCTCAAGCACGGCAGCTTCGGGCACGTCTTCACCCCCAACGTCGCTCACGATGGTTACCAGCGCAGCCGCTATCAACAAAAACACCCCGCCCGCGATCACCATGTAGAGTGGGGCCACCGTGCTGTTCTCTCCAAAGAACGCTCGGATGATTCGTCCGAAGAAGATTGACGCAATGATCTCCGGGATCACGATAAAGAAGTTGAAAATGCCCATGTAAACGCCCATCCGCGTGGCCGGCAGCGCGGTGGAGAGGATTGCGTAAGGCATCGATAAGATCGAAGCCCAGGCAATGCCGACCCCGACCATCGTCAGGAGTAGGGTCCATTTGTCGTGAATGAAGTAAACCGAGACAAGCCCCACGCCTCCGCAAATCAGAGAAATGGCATGCACGGTTTTGCGACTGGTTGCCGCAGCAAGCTTCGGCAGCAGGAAAGCTATGGCGAAACAAACGATGGAGTAAACGGCAAATGCATTGCCGCCCCATTCCTGTCCCAGTGGAAACCGCGGATCGGCGCCATTGCGCGCTCCGAAAACATGGTAAGAAGTCGTGAGACCAAAAAACATCCACATGCAAAAAAGGCCGAGCCAGGTGAAGAACTGAACCACGGCCAACTGCTTCATCGTTTTCGGCATGTTTCCGAAAGCGCTTGAAATCTCCCGCATCAGCTCGCCGACAACTTTAAACACCTTCGCGATACCGGTCGCGTTCCCGTAGGTCTTCCTTCTCTTTTCATCAAACTCCGCCAGGTTTTCGGGCGGAAATTCTTTCGTAGTGAAAACTGTCCACAACACCGCGACCAAAAAGACGACTGCGCCTATTTTGAAAGAGTATTGAACGGTGAGGGGGATTCCGCTCGGCGTAGTCCCAGTCACTCCATACTGTCGAAACAGGAATGGGAGGGCATTCGCGAGCGTCGCGCCCACGCCGATGAAAAAGCTTTGCATCACAAAGCCGGCAGTGCGCTGGTCTACGTTAAGCTTGTCGGCGACGAAAGCGCGAAAAGGTTCCATGCTGACGTTGATGCTCGCGTCAAGAACCCAAAGCAGGCCCGCCGCCATCCAGAGGACAGAGGAATCAGGCATGAAGAAGAGCGCAATACTGGCCAGGATTGCGCCCGCCAGAAAGTAAGGCCGGCGGCGTCCGAGTTTGTTCCATGTCCGATCACTCATTGAGCCCACAATTGGCTGGACCAGTAGTCCGGTCATCGGACCAGCCAACCAGAGCAGCGGCACATCATCCGGGCTGGCGCCCAGATAAGTGTAGATGCCGCTCATGTTGGCGAGCTGCAACCCCCAACCAAACTGGATTCCCATGAATCCGAAACTCATGTTCCACATCTGCCAGAAGCTTAAGCGGGGTTTTTGCATGGGCGTCCTTTCGGAATGTCAACCAAAGATACGATCCACGAAACCACACGAAATGACACTAAGACATCTTACGTAAAGCAAACTGTTAGTTTGCGGCTCGTTGATTACAGAGGACCTTCGAGTCGCCGGCGAAGCAAACTAACAGTTTGCTTTACAGTCAATATTGCTGCCGACCTCTCTGGTAGCGCGACGCGTAATTTCCCGTCACGAACCTGGACCGTTCGAATGCGAAGTAAACGATCGTTCAGAGCGGTGCCATTTGCCAGGCCCAACCGCATCACGTCAAACTCGATAGTCGCGTCTTTCTTGTCGTTGTTGATAACTATGATAGCGAGCTGATTCTTTGTTTTTCGCGCATAGGCATACTGCTGGCCCGTGGCATAGAGATTAATCAACTCGCCCCGACGCAGAGGCTCCAGTTCGAAGCGCAGCCGGTTCAGCAGGCGAATGTGATTGAAGACGTCATTCTCTTCACGGCTTCGGCCATCGGGGGTAAAAGCGTTGCGCCTATCGCCAGGAAAACCTCCCGGGAAATCCTTCCGAGTGGTGGGCTCGTCGGGGCCAGTCATCGCTATCTCGTCACCGTAATAGAGTTGCGGGACACCGCGTGTGGTTAGCACAAACGTATTCGCCAGCTTGAGCCCTTCAATCGTAGCGCCTTTCTCGCTCATGAAGCGTCCATCATCGTGGCCCCCCAACAACGTCACAAGGATATCGGGATTTGTATACAGGTAGTCTTTGGCCAGGATCTTTGGGACCTCATCCAATATTTTGTCTTCCGCGAAGGCGTGCCGGGTGGGGTAGAAGAGTGGAAAGTCGAGCAATGAATCCAGGCCGGAATCAATACCGTCAAAACGGACTTTGCCTCCCTGGAAGAATGAAGTATGGGCCACCTCGCCGTCTTTGACTTCACCCACCACAGTGAACCGAGGAAACTCGCGCTTAAGGGCCTGATTCCAGTCGCGCCAGAAAGCGTTGGGAACGTATTGCCAGGTGTCCATGCGGATGCCGTCAAGACCGGTTGTGCCAATCCACCACAAGGTGTTCTGAATTAGATAACGCGACACTTCCCTGTCGTGCTGGTTCAGGTCAGGGAGGAAGTCGAGAAACCATCCTTCCATTGTCTCTCGTTTTAATTCTTCGACCGGACGTGGATCGTGTAACACCCAGGTTTGGAAAACGTTTTTGAGATGGTTCTTCCTGGTGCCGTTAAACCAGGTGGGCGTTGGTGAATCGTCAACCCAAGGATGATAAGGGCCGGTGTGGTTCACTACCTGGTCCTGAACAATCTTGATGCCCACCTTATGCGCGGCTTCGACTAATTCCTGAAGCTTAGCCAGCGTGCCGAAGTGTTCTTCAACGCCGTAGAAGTCCTGGGGGTTGTAACCGTGAAAGCCCGTGCTGGGCTTCTCTTCCTTCAGCTCAATGTGATTAACACTATTGTAGTTGTCATACCACGGCGTCAGCCAGAGCGCGGTCACGCCAAAATCTTTCAGATAAGGCAAGCGATCTATGACGCCCTGGAGGTCCCCACCGTGGTAGTAGAACTTATTGTGGCGGTCGTAAATACCCGGTGATTCAGCGGGATTGTTGTTGGTACGGTCGCCGTCACTGAAACGATCGATCATGATCAGGTACATGACATCGTCAGGTGAGAATCCCTGGAAACGACCGGCGCGATTCAGTGGCCGCAGAACCTCAAAGCTTGCTTCTGCAGTGCCGCCCGGCGTTGTAACCTTCAGTCGCCGTTGCCCGGGCATCGCGTTAGGTGCGATGGCGATGTCGGCAAATATGTAAGTACCTGATTGATTGACTTCTGGCTGGCCTACGACGCGCAGTCCGTGCCCGAGGGGTTGCAATCGCGCGCCCTGGAGGTGGCGACCTCTGATTAGCAGGCGGACCGGGTTCATCGAACTCTGAACCCACCAACTCGGCGGATCAACCTTGAATATCTCAGGCGACTGCGCGGCGAGCGACGAAATGGAGAATAAAACCAGGGCAATCGCGAACAGCATGCTCAGACCACGACCCTCGGCTACCTGCAACTCCTTGGAGTGCGGCGGCCTGGCGCCGCTTTGGCCGGCGGTGGCCTGGCGCCGCTTTCTCCAGCAACAAGCATCATGGTGCCTAAAGGTGGACCAAAGCGGCGCCAGGCCGCCGCACTCCAAAGTGGACAATCTGTGCATTCGCGTCCTCATAACTTGATCACAACTTGATGCTCTCAACTTCGCGCTTGGCGATTCGTCCATACGTTTCCGTCAACTCTCGTAAACGTCGGCTGTGGTCCCCCGTCAGCGCGTTCTGCTTATATCGCCACGTCCAGTTACCCTCGGTGCTGTTGGGAAGATTCATACGCGCTTCGTTTCCCAGCCCAAGTAGATCCTGCAAAGGAACAATTGCGGTATTTGCAACCGAAGCCAATACGGCGCGGACGAAGTCCCACTGAATCTCTTTGCCGTCTGTGTTGAGATACTTCACGCATAAGTCGCGCTCAGCCTGGATCTGCTTCGCGGTGCGTGTCGAACCTTCTCCGGCGACGCTGTTGAACCAACCGACCGTGGTGTCGTTATCGTGCGTGCCTGTGTAAACAACTACGTTTTGATGGTAGTTGTGGGGGAGATCGATATTCTTTGTATCGCTGCTGAAACCAAACTGCAGTATGCGCATCCCGGGAAAATTAAAATCGTCGCGCAACCGTTCGACGTCCGGCGTGATCACACCCAGATCTTCCGCAATAATCGGCAACTCGCCAAGCTCTTCCCTGATGGCCGTGAACAGCTCTCGACCAGGGGCTTCAACCCAACGGCCGCGCTCTGCCGTCTTGTCGCCGCCTGGGATTTCCCAGCAAGCTGCGAAGCCGCGAAAGTGATCGATGCGCACGATGTCGACAATTTGCAACGCGGCGCGCACGCGTCCGATCCACCATTTGAAGCCGTCGGCAAGCATGCGCTCCCAGTTATAGAGTGGGTTACCCCAGAATTGGCCGGTAGCGCTGAAATAGTCAGGTGGAACACCAGCGACGACCAGAGGAACACCGTTCGGATCTAACTTGAACTGTTCCGGGTTGGTCCATACGTCCGTCGAATCGTGGGCCACAAAAATCGGGATGTCTCCCACCAGGCTGACACTGCGTTCATTGCAATATGCTTTGAGTGCAAACCATTGTTTGAAGAAAAGAAATTGGAAAAACTTATGAGCGTCGATTTGCGCCCGAAGCTCTTCGCGTGCGCGCACCAGAGCCTCGGTCTCGCGGATTACAAGGGAATGATCCCATTCGTGCCAGGCGACGCCGCCGTTCGCTGTTTTCAGGGTGCGGAAGAGCGCATAGTCGTCCAGCCACGATGCGTTCTCCTGAGCAAAGGTCTCAAATCCTACCCGCAGTCCCGTGTCGGTTGAATGGAGATACCGTTCGTAGGCCTTGTCCAGGATGGCGTCCTTGGCCGCATGTGCTTTTTCAAAATCAACTGCGTCAGCCGGCAACGACTCCATGGAAGACAAATCATTCTCCGTCAGCAAGCCATCGGCAAGCAGTTGCTCGGGACTAATCAGCAAAGTGTTACCGGCAAAAGCTGAGTAGCAAGCGTAGGGCGAATCCCCATAACCGGTGGGCCCGAGCGGCAACACTTGCCACAGACTTTGACCAGCGTCGACGAGAAAGTCCGCAAAGGCGTAGGCTTCCGGCCCAAGATCTCCAACGCCAAAACGACCAGGCAAAGAGGTCGGATGAAGCAGGATGCCGCTGGCTCTGGGAAAGTTCATTTCTGAAACACAGCTCGTCTACGTCCCGTTTAGATGCCGGACTTGTCCGGCCCCCGTCTTTTATCGCTCGGCGAGACTCCCGCATCCGCCAACTCCTCGTCCGTCCACAACCAACGCTGATCGATCTCGACGGGAACATCCCCCGGTTGATGCGGAAAATATGCCAGGTAACTCGACCACCGCCACTTGCCTGGGTGATCAACCAAACCAGCATGTACAGGATTGTTATGAATGTAGTTAAGCTTCTGACGAATGAACTTGCGACTCCAAATATCAATGGCCGAAAAGTCTTGCTGCCAAACAGCGTGAGTTTGCCCAGACTTCAATCGCCGCGGTAGCTTTAACTTCGCCAGTGACGCTAAATGTTGCTCCGACCTTAGCCACTTTAGAATCAAGGAGGCCGCTCTGCCTTTGAGTCTTCCAATGATCACGCTGATGTCGAGGCGCAGTGGGTTGGCGAGCAGGTGAAAGTGATCCGGCATAAGAACGTATCCAATTAATTTGAAGGGTTCTTTGAGCCGTGTCGCAGCTAATGCTTCGATAAATAGTAAGCATGCGTGCTCGTTGCGAAATATCGGAACACGAGCATGGGTAACGCCAGTCACGTAGTGAACAAGATTTGGTTGTTTCGATTTGAATAGCCGCATCGTTATTCGTTCGGCACGTAGCGCACAAGTGCGCTTTCTAAACGGATCCCAATGGCACGTAGCGCACAAGTGCGCGTTCTAAACGGATCCCAATGGCTCGTGGCGCACAAGTGCGCATTCTAAACGGATCTCAATGTTTGAACGCGGCAGCCGTTCGCGCTGGAACTGTCAGTGTGGCGACCTCGTTTACTAGAATGGGCACACCTGCGCTCGAAAGTGGGGTCAATGTTGCGCCACTGCGCAGTCCAATCGCCGCCGCCGGTATGGTTATCTTCCGCTCTTGTCCACTTCGATTAATCGCGACGATGACCGTCTCGTTTTGGTCTTGTCGGGCAAAAACATAAGAGTCCACGTCGTAAAACAGATCGATCAATTTTCCTCGCCGGAGAGCCGGATGCGCGGCGCGTAGACGAATCCAGGCGCGGGTCCACTCAAACATCTGCTGTTCTTTTTGTTTGCGTCCCCCGGGCTCAAAGGCGTTGTGAGAGTCGCCCGGAAAACCACCGGGATAATCGCGCCGGTTATCCGGATCGTGGCCTCCTTCCATCGCGATCTCTTCACCGGAATAAAACTGTGGAATTCCTCGCACGCTCAACGTAAACGCCATGTGCAACATCGCACCTTCAAGTGTTGCTCCTTCCAGCGACATGAAACGATCGGTGTCGTGATTGTTTTGCAGCGTCGTTATCTTCAACGGATCAGGATAAAGCGCGTCATACTTTAACTGGTCACGCAATGCGCGCACGGGCTCCTTGTTGGTAAAGACGCGCAATGACGTGTTCCACAAGGGGAAGTCGAAGACCGAGTCGAGCCTGGTATCAATTCCGTCCCAGCCGCTATGACCTCCGATGAAGAAGGCAGTTTGAGCAGCGTCGCGTTCAAACACTTCCCCCACCATCCACATTCGCGGATACTGGCGGTGGAGCGCATCGGAGAGGTCACGTATGAAGAAACGCGGCATGTACTGAATCGTGTCCTGGCGAATACCGTCTATTCCGGTCGTCCCCACCCACCACAGCGAATTCTGAATCTCATAGCGTGCCACTTCCGGTTGTTCCTGGTTCATGTCAGGCAAATCATCATTGAACCACCCGTCAAGCGTGTTTCTGAATTCTTCGCGATTGGCATGCGGTGATAGGACCGTGCTGTTCTGAAACTTGTTTACGGAATGCGCCGCCAACGTCCCATGAAACCAGTCGTCCAGCGGCGGGTCCTGCACCCAGGGATGACGCGATCCTACGTGGTTGGCCACCTGGTCCTGAATCACCTTGATCCCCAGCGCATGCGACTTGTCGACCAGTTCACGAAGGGTCTCCATGTTGCCGAAGCGATCTTCGACCGCGTAATAATCGATCGCGTGGTATCCGTGGTAATAGGTGTTGGGACACCAGGGTTTATCGCAAGTGTTTACGCCATTCCAGTTGTCATACCAGGGTGTTAGCCAGAGCGCTGTGACACCGAGTCCCTCGAGATATGGCAAGCGATTGATGATCCCGCGAAGATCGCCGCCGTGATAGGCGCGGGCGTTGCGGCGGTCATTGGCCTGAGGTGGAGAGTCTGCCGGTTTGTCGTTCGACGGATCACCATTCGCAAAGCGATCAGGCATGATCAGGTAAATCACGTCATCGGCGTTGATGCCCTGAAAACGGGCGGTCGGACGAAGTGGGGTTTCAATGCGAAAAGGAATCGTGGCCTTGCCGGCTTTCGTTTCCACGATCAGAGGGTGCAGGCCAGCCCTGGCATTAGGGCCCACCTTGACGTTCACGAAGAGATAGGTGCCGCGATCATTGATGCGGACGTCCGCGGTTTGAAGCCCTGGAGTAGTCGCTCGAACCCGCGCGCTCTGCAGATTCCGGCCACGCACCAAAAGCCTCACGGGATTAATTGTGTGGCCCGCCCACCAGGAGGGAGGTTCAACTTTAATTATCTCAGGCGCGTTCTGCGGGGAGGCCCAAATGCTCAGAGCGCTGAAGAGAATGCAAAGGAGGACGGCAATGGAATACCGTAATGACTGAAGTGATGTTGGCGAATGAGATTGTAGGGTCCGCATTAGGCGACTCACCGGCTCACAGATCTTAAGACTCAGATCTGAGATCTCAGATCCGAGATCAGAGATCGCAGATTTGGGATTTCAGAACTACTTTGTCTCGCGCGGTAGTTAGAAAAGAAGCTGTCCGTTTCGCACCAGCTTTGAAACATCAAGCCGGAAGTTTGTGGAAATGTTTACTTCGTTGTTGGTCAAGTTCACAACCACTTCTTTTGAGCTGGGAGTAAACAATGGCATTCCCTTGTCGTCTAACCGAGGAAAGAAGAAGATCGCCTCCTCGCCCGGGGCCCTCGGCGGAACCATGTGGACCAACTCCCGGCGTTCGCCGTGTTCATTGGCGATATAGATGTATCTCTTGATGTCTTCAATTCTGGCGCCTTTGAAAGTCGTAAAGACGGCATCAGCGCCGGGGCTATTTTTTGATTTAGAACTAAGGGTAACTACGTAGTTGTTCTCACACGCCGGACAATCCAGTAGTCCCTTCACACCCGCATCAAAAGCGTCTCTCTGTTTCTCGTTCATCGAGTCGTATTTGCCTTCGAGCTGTTTTAGCCTCGCGAGGGCCTCACGAATGGGAAGGCCTGAGCGCAGTCGGAGCGTAAATATGAAATCAATGGGCACGTCTGAACCGCCACTGGCGATTGAGTTGGTTTCGTCCCTCACGAGCGAAGGTGGCGCTCCCGCAACCCTTTGCGCGGTCCCTGTCTTTCTGATTCTCACTTCCTGCACGCTTACCCAGGGTGAATCGTTGAGAACTTTCTCAGCCTCAGCCTTCGACCATCTGGAATAGGCATTGTCGGGCGGGGTCGTCTGGGCCAGCACCAGTAAGCTGCCACCGAGAACTATTGATGCCGCCATTAAAATGAATGCTTGATAAATCTCTTTCAACTTAATTGAAAACCCTTCGCCAGCTTTGCGTTGCTCTTACCTGGGTTGCAACCCAAGCATCTGTTGTGCACGTAGTTGTTCATCCAAAATTCGTTCTTTCTCCACTTGCTTTTCCAATCCTTCGAGCCGCTTAAACTCAGCCAACTCGGCTTTGGCCTTGTCTACTTCCTTTAGCCGAGAATATGCCAGGAACAGTTGATAATGGGCCTGCGTTAGGGTTGGCAACTTCGCGATTACTTTTTCAAGCCGAGCGACCGCGAGGGGATAGTCGCGACGCTTCAGAGCCAAACGGGCGTGGTCGTAGAGAACGGGCACATCCTCAGGAGAAAGCTCTAAGGCGTGTTTCAGGGGAGCCTCTGCTTCATCAAGACGTCCCTGTTCTATGGCCACATAGCCCAGACTTTCAAGAGCATCAACATGGTTAGGATGGCTCGCGACAAACTTCTCGAGTATTACCCGA
The DNA here is from genome assembly GCA_038040525.1 of Acidobacteriota bacterium. Taxonomy (GTDB): domain Bacteria; phylum Acidobacteriota; class Blastocatellia; order Pyrinomonadales; family Pyrinomonadaceae; genus PSRF01. Next base: position 39,418 of record JBBPIC010000021.1, read on the forward strand.
GCTGCTTCGAAGTTGCCGCCGGCCCGGTGAGCATAACCACGGAGATAGTCGATGTTCTCAATCTTCGGATCCAACTCGGCAGCCTTATCGAAGTCAGCAGCGGCAGCATTCCACTCCCCTTTTCGATAGTTGGCGTTGGCCCGCGCATAAACGTAGGCCGCCTCTTTGTTATTCAACTCTATTGCCCGAGTGTTTTCGGCAATGGCCCCATCCCAATAGCCCGCCCGCGAATATTCGCGTGCCAGCAGGAAATGGTAGTTCGCGTTATTAGGTTCGCGCTCAATCGCATGCCTGAACTCCTGGACCGCATTAGCGTGATCGTTGCCGGCGCTGGCAACGAGTGCGAGGCGGAAGTGTGTTTCGGCAGGGCCAGGATTTAGATCGGCGGCCTCCGCCAGATAGTTTGCAGCGTCTTCATTTCGGTCGAGGTTGTATAAGGAAACACCAAGATTGTAGAGCACCTCGAAAGTCTGAGGTACGAGTTCATTGACCCGGCCAAACAGCCGTGCCGCCCGCTCATACTGTTTACTTTCCGCAAGGATGGTTGCCAGGGTCTGCAACGAACCGGGTTGCGATCCCGCAAGCCGTTCCACCTGATCGGCTACGTCATTTGCTTGTTGCGAACGATTTGCTCGATAGGCGACCTTAAGAAACGCCAGTGCCAGCTGTGGATCGTTGGGTTCGGCCTGCCGCCCAATGGCAAAATGGTCGGCGGCCCGGGCAAAGTTTCCCGCGTCCGCATAAAGAGCTCCTAAGTTGTAGTGAGACTGCAGGTGCGCCGGATCGGTTTTTAGCGCTTTTTCGAATTCAGCGATAGCCTGCGGGATTTTGCCCTGCTCGGCCAACATGCGCCCCAAATTGTTTCGAGCGCTGACAAAACTTGGATCAATTCTAATCGCCGCATTAAACGCGCTGAATGCCTGCTGCTTCTGCCCCCTCCTGTCAAGCACTACTCCGAGTATGTTGTGCGTTACAGCCGACCGGGGAGACGACGCCACAGCGGCGCGCGCTTGTCGCTCCGCTTCAGCGAGCGAATTCGTCTGAAGCGCGGCTATGGCCGCATCGAGCGATTTACGGGCTGCCGGACTCAGAGCGTTTGAGCCGTGACTCGCCTGCCGTATCTTATTCTCAGCACCTCCGGAAGGCTGACGTTGGGCCATCACCGCCGGCAAACTGAGCAAGCCAAGAGAGACAAGTAGACAGACCTTCACGTAGCGCCGTGATGCCCGTGACAACCTGTCTCTGCAAATCATTCTTTCTTCGCTTCTTTCCAACCTTGCCCTACCGCCAACTATTTCGGATTTGAATTGGTTCGAAATTCGGTATTCAGTTGGTCAACGATCTTAAACTCTCGGTTCGCTTCGTCGGTGCGACCAAGGCGCTTCAATGCGAGGCCGAGCTGATAATGCGCGTCCGCGCGTTCAGGCGCGAGAGTCACCGCAGTGGTAAAAGCCTCGACAGCCTCTTGAAAACGTTCACCCAGCGCAAGAGCGCGCCCCAGCGCCCAGTAGCCCTCGAAGCTCTTCGGATCTAAGCTGATAGCTCTTTTCAGCGCAGTCACCGCCTCCTCCAGTTTTCCCTGCTTAACCAGCAAAGCGCCCAGGCCAAGCTCTCCAATCGCTGAGTTTCGATCGCTCTCGGCGAGTTTCTGATATTCAACCATAGCAGCCTGGGAATCACCGGCGGCTTCGAGAGAGGTGCCCAGGAAAAACCGCGCTTCCGCATGAAGAGGTTTCAAGTTCACTGCGGCGCGAAGACTTTTGGCGGCGCCGGCATAGTCTTTCATTGCATACTGAACCCGGCCGAAGTAGAACTGCGCGTCGAAACTGTTTGGGTTGAGGGCTATCGCCTGCGATAGAGCATCGGCCGCTTCGCTGTTAGCTTTGCCGCGTGAGGCCAGAATGATTCCCAAGAGCGTATGCGCTTCAACCGCACCGACGTCCAGTCGTAACGCCCGTCTAACTTCCGACTCCGCCTCCGTTACCTTGCCTAAGTTGTAGAGAGAGAGCGCATGGAAATAAGCCGCTTCAACGGAATTCGACTGCTTGCGCGCAAGCTCGGCAAACGTTTCAGCTGCGTCGGACCAACGGTTGGCTCTGACAAAGAGGAGTCCGAGATCCTGCCAGGCGCCATACATTGTGGGATCGCGTTTTACAGCTTCGTTGAAATTACGGATTGCCGAGTTTAGGTCGTTCCGATCGGTATCAAGCAAAGCGCTAACATAGAACACGCGGGCATCGGTGGGCCTTGACTCGGTCAGAACGTCCACTTGCGCTGCAGCCTCGGCGAAATTTCCGAGGGAACGATAGGCGGCAATCAACTCGAAACGAATCTCGTAACGCCTCGGATCAAGCTCGAGCGCCCGTCGTAGCGAGGAGACTGCTTCGCTTATATCTTTCTGCTCCCCCATTCTCAGCAGAAAGCGACCCAGCTGATAGTGGGCCGTCGTATTCTTCTGGTCGAGCTTCAGTGCGGCCCGTTCAGCACTGACCGCCTCATCAACGCGACCGAGCTTCCACAAAACGTATCCAAAGTTTGCCTGGTATTCCGAGACGTCTGGCTTCAGAGACACTGCTCGCCGCAAATCGTCATGGGCCTCGTTGTAGCGGCCAAGGCGCATACGCGCAAGCGAACGCGAGTTTAAAGCGACATCATCATTTGGGTTGGCTGTAAGCTTAGTATTGGCTTCGGCCTCGGCGCGATCGGCGCGGGCTTCAGGGCTGCGGAAGCGGTCAACATGCGAGCGCTCTTTCGGCGGATTCGGCGACTGAGCGGCTCCCGGTGCGAATAGAGTGAGCACCAGAGCTGCAAGTAAAAAGAATCGTAGAGTCATAGGGCCAAACGCAGGAATGCAGGGGAGGAAAACGCGACGATTTTAGCAAAAGACGACCAGGCGCGCGAGCGCCGGGTCGTCCCAACTACGAGCTTGGAGTGGCACATACACCATGCCACGGGGGAAGAATCCGTCCGCATGCGTGCAAGACGACGGACTAGAAAATGAACTTCGCCCGATATTGGATTACGCGCCCGGGATAGAAGCCATCAAACCTCCCGAAACCGCCATCATTAATGTTGTTAATCGGGACAGTTCGTTTCGCATGGTTCCAGGCATTGAAAAGCTCAATGCCGATCTGCGCGCGAATGTTCTCGGTCAGCCCCGTTGTCTTGAACAGCGACAGGTCCGTATTCCAGATCGCCGGCCCATTGAAGGTGTTTCGTCCGAGGCTGCCATACCTGATGACGGTACCGGCCGGGTTCGCCGGGAGCGTAGTTATTCCTGTCGTTGTCGAAAAGGCGGCGCGGTTCATGTATCGACCTGCCGGGACGCCGGAAAACGGATCGCTAATCTGTGTCGGACGCACGAATTCGCAGTTACACACGACTGTAAACGGGAAGCCGGTGCGGGCCTGCTGAATAATATTCAATTGCCACCCGCTTGCCACCTTGTCGAGTGCTCCGCCACTATTCAGGAACCTCTGGCCCTTGCCGAAGGGCAAGTCGATGATCGCATCAGCGGACAACAGGTGCGGAATATCAAGCGAAGACCGACCCTTATCAGCGTCCAGATCAAACGGATTGATAGGACCGCTGCGACCTCCGTTACGGCTGTCACCCAGCGAACCAATCAAGCCAATTGAATTATCAATCGTACGGCTATAGGTGTAAGAGATCTGCCCCTGGATATTGTTCGACAATCTCTTGTGCAACTGCGTTTGCAAGCCGTTGTAAGACGAGCTGGCGATGTTTGTATATTGAAGCACGTTGCCCAGGAAGGCGCCCGCAGCATTTCTCGAAGCCCCGGTGCCGCCACTGCCGATGTTGTTGGTAGTAAGCAGGTTTCTGGTACGGTTCCCGACGTAGCCGACATCCAATGACCAATCTCGGGCAAACTGCCATTGATAGCTGACCTGAAACTGATGCACGAAACCATTCTTCTGTTCGCGATCAACGCTGAAGAGCGCTACAGAACTGGGAAGGTTCGCCGGATCAATTTGAGTAGTTATCGAAGGGGGACCGGTATTCACGCTGAAATAGGTCCTCGCATTGGTCGGCTGCTGCCCGTTGAACTGCGAGAAATGTACTGTGTTAGTAAAAGGAGGATTACGAATTCCCGGCGGATAGTCTGTGCCATCAAGGGTGTAAAGCAGACCGTAGCCGCCGCGCAGGACCATCGTCTTTTCGCTGTCGAGAGAATAGGCGAACCCGATCCGAGGTCCAAAATTGTTCTTATCAGTTGAGACGATGCGATCTCCGCTATTACCCGACACGATTACTTGACGATTCTCCGGGAAGTAATAGCTGAGTCTGCCACTGCTTTCAGTTGGCGGCGTAAACAAGTCGTACCGAAGACCCAAATTCAAGGTCAACCGGTCACTTACCTTAAAATCATCCTGAACAAAAAATCCGTACTCCTGGGTGCGCAGATTGAATGGCCCACCAAACACCTTGCCTCTATCGACCTGGAAGGCGGGGAGGCTCATCAATTCGTTAGCCTGAGCATTACCGGTTCCGCCGTAGGGAATGCCGTTAGCGTCGACGAAGCATTGCGTGCCACCTGCAGTCAGAGAAGCTGCCGGGCAGACCTGACCGGGCAGTAGTGCGTTTGACGCCGGAGCGTCGTCGGCATACTGCATGTTCCCTTTTAGAAACCCGGAACGACCACCATCAATCGTGTTCAGCATTCGATGCCGGTACTCGCCGCCAAACTTCGTCACATGCGAACCGTGGACGATTGTCAACGAGTCGGCAAAATAGGGGTTCTTACTCTTCACACGGAAGAGACCACCATCGCCAAGATACTCAGTGAATCCATTTCCAAAATTGCCGAGTCCTGGGCCGCCTGATGCTTCCAGGGTGCCATCGTTAGCATTCGGATAACCGATATCGTCGGCGAAGGTCGCGCTCGTACCGCAGGCGCCACCAACTCCGCAGTTGAAAATTCCGATGTTGATTTGCGTTAGACCAAAGCGGAATTCGTTCAGCAGGGTCGGGCTGAAGGCATGCGTGTCGGATATCGTGACTTGCCGAGTGTTGCCGACTTCGTCGCCGGCGCCAAATCCGGCAGTAGGAAGGCCGGGCAACAAATTAGCGCGATTCGTTTTTAGCTTTTGCTCGTTAAAGCGTCCCGTAAGAGAATTGTCGTCGTTCACCTTATGGTCAATCTTGATTTCATAGTTGTCGATGCGTTCCTTATTGGCCCGCTGAGTGAAGAAGTTGTTGTTGGACTGGCCGGGATTGAAAACATTGATTGTAGGCTGTGGAAACAGATTTGCCAGCCTTCTCGCGATGGGGCTAATCAGGCTATCCGGTATCACGTTTCCGGGAAACGCCTGGCCGGTGAACGGGTTGAAAATAGTCGGAAACTCCGAGAAATTTCCGTTCCTCGAGAGGGCAGTTGGCACTGTAGACGACGCCGGGAAAGGAACATTGTTGCGCTGGCCCAGATAGTCAGCAAAGAAAAAGGTCCGATTCTTGATAATCGGACCACCAATCGTTCCCCCAAATTCGTGAATCTGATGGACTGCCTTATTGAACGGACTCAGGTTTGTCACTCCACGGTTAATCGCATCGTTGCGATCCCTCAATAGCTTCGGATGGTATGCATTGAGCGCTGAATTCTGGCCGTAGTAGTAAAGCGAACCGTGAAAATCGTTGGTGCCGGATTTAATCGTGGTGTTAATTACCGCGCCTGCTGCCCGCCCAACTTCGGCGGGTGGGATACTGGTAGTAACTTTGAACTCAGCGATCGCGTCTGGATTCGGGAATACACCAATGGTGCCAAACTGGGGCTCATTGTTATCAACCCCGTCAAGCGAGAAATTATTGTTCGTTGATCGCTGGCCATTAACCGTCAACGATCCACTACCCGAACGAGCGAAACGAGAATTCTCTGTGGAACCCTGCGAATTGCTACTTCCCGGACCACCATCTCCAGCTCTTGGGTCGCCATTGTTGAACTGTCGCGCGTCAGGACCGGTGCCTCCGAAGCCGGTATTCCCCGCCGCGGCAACGCCCGGCATGAGCGTAGCGAGTTGAGTGAAGTTGCGGCCCGAGAGTGGAAGCTCAGTTATCTCGCGGCCCGTTACAACCTGACCGCGGTCACTTGTCTCGGTTTCGACCAGAGTTGGACCAGTTGTGATGGTAACTTCGCCGGTTACGGTACCCGGAGGTAATTCGATGTCTACCCTTAGCCTATCCTGAGTTTGCAGCGTTACGTTCTCTTGTATGATGGTCTGGAATCCCTGTTTCGTGACCGTGACTTTATAGATGCCAATATCAAGTAGGGGTATCTGATAATTGCCCGAGTCGTCGGTAGTCACTGTACGAGTGGCTCCCGTATCGACCCTTACGGCTGTCACACTGGCATCTGGTACGGCTGAGCCACCAGTGTCGTTGACGGTTCCGACAATATCGCCTTTGTTACTTTGCGCGAACACAGAAATCGCGACCGCACAAAACAAAACAACGACAGCACCAACTCGTCTTAGAATATGGCTAGCCATGACTAATCCTCTGGGACTTAAAAGAGATGTGGTACACCCATGCCCCTCCCAGGCAAAAGGTGAAACCACTCTCTTGTTGAACTTAATGACCAAAGCTTTATTGCCTTGGCCCTTGCGTACAATTCCTGAATGAATAAAGCGCGCTGAAGTGGTGAAATGCTAACTGAATATGTCTTGTTACCAGTTTGTTGTCTAAACGAACGAAGTATTTATTACAGTTTGCCGAGCCTGTCAATAGTTTTATGTCGCGATTGGAAATTATTATTTCGCCGGGTAGACGTCCGGCAAACCAACTTACGGTCTTTTCGAACTGTCGAAGTGCACACGCGCAGACCACTTCGAGGGATCAATTTCAAGCCGCAAAGGCAGCAGCAAACTTGCTCGCCAGCACGAGGCTAAGAGCCCCCATTAGAGTTGGTTGGGGTCCCAGCGTTGAGGGGAGGATTCGAGTTGACGGCAGCCCTCGCCGGACGCTTCGCTCCATGGTTTCCGTGAGGGCCTCCTCAATTAAAGACCATGCCCGCGTAATCTCACCACCCACAACCACAGCCTCAGGACTAAACCCGACCACCAGGTTTGAAATCCCAATGCCGAGATAGTGTCCTGTCTCAACGAGAGCAGCTGTGGCGTTAGCCTCACCCGTCAAGGCAAGATCAACCAGTTCTGCGAAACCAGGACCCGAAGAGGCTGTGAGGCCAGCCAGATTCTTGTATCTAGCGACCGTGGCGCGCTCTGAAGAGAAGGCTTCCCAGCAGTCGTAATTACCACAGGAGCAAGCCACCGGCGCACCGGTGCTGACAATCATGTGTCCGAACTCTCCTGCTGCACCGCGTTCGCCTCGATAGACCTGACCGTCGAAAACGATTCCAGTACCGACGCCTTCTCCGACCAGGACCAGCATGAAATCGCGCGCATCGATTACTTCCGGCCGCCCAAACCAGAGCTCCGCAAGGGCCACGGCGTTCGCGTCGTTATCAATAGTTACGGGGAGCCCGGTATTCGAAGATATGAGCTCCGCGACCGGCAGATCGCGCCACTGAAAGTAGGGAACATACAGAGCATGACCTGTCGAAGGATCGACCAATCCCGGCAGACTGACTCCGATCGACTCAATTGATCCATTGTTTTTGATCGAGAACTCCCGCGCGAGAGTAACTACCCTGCTAAATGTCTTGTCAGGATCCGGATCAGTTTGGAACTCAGTCTGTTCAATCACGCGCCCCGCGAGATCGCTGGTCGCAAGTGTGGTCAGCGTAGGTGTGATCGAAACACCGAGAGCCATCGCGCCCGCAGTGCGTAAGCGGAGAAGCGTTGGTCGCCGGCCTCCTGTTGATTCGCCTTCCCCTACCTCTTCGATCAAACCTTCGGATGTCAGACTGTCAACAATCGCTGAAATGGTTGAGCGCTGAAGGTCCGTTTCTCTGGCAATCTCCGCCCGCGAGATAGGCTCCCGCTCGCGCACATAGTTCAATACTATCTGCCGATTTATATCGCGGATTGTGTTTAAGCGGGCCGCTTGGGCTTTCCGAAGATTGATTCGTCGCAAGTCTGCAAGCTCCAGTTAGTTAGAGCCGCTCGTCAAAATCTACGTAGATGGGACGCCCACGCAAAAGAGAACTTGATATTACACGTACCGGCAAACCAGTCAACGTTGCTAGCACCTTAACAGGAGTTGTCCTAAATTGAAGGTGTCAGTGGGGTTTGGGTAGAAGGATCCACGAATTTACACGAAATATCACGAAGAAGAGTTAGTGTTTGTTCGTGTGTTTTAGTGGATCGTGCCTTCACCTTCCAACTTAGGACACTACACACCTGAACAGATGCTTTCGTCGTGCCGCAGGCGCATCGTAACGCACACTGTTAGTTTGCGGACCGTTGCCGGGAAACAACGCTGAATGTGATCCACCGATTCGCAAACTGACAGTTTGCTTTACTCCGGCCCAACCGGGGCTCTATCTCTCCGCGACCCGTCCTTTACCTTGAACAACCTTAATTCTTTTATCAACCGCCGGCACCTCCACCACTTCCACTGTGCCGTCCGGCCATTGAATTTCCAGCTTGTCGACTTTCGTCGCACCGCCCAGGCCAAAGTGGAGCGTCATATCGTTTTGTGAGCAATAAACCGCGCCGCTGACAACATCCTGTCGTTGGCGCAGCTTTCCGGTAGTGACGTAAGCAATACTTCCAATCGCGTCTTTGGGACTCTTCGTTGCAACGTCGCCGATTAGTTGGATGTCGAGCCAATGCCCGGTCGACGCTGTCACGTTACGCATGATTGTCGGTTTTGAATCAATGTTGTTCATAACCACGTCGGGCCGCCCGTCACGATCAAGATCGCCGATTGCCAGGCCCCTTGAGGGCCAGGCATAAGCCAGAGCGCTACCGGGCGCGGCGCCAACGCGTTCAAACCTACCATTCCTGAGATTGCGAAAAAGCAGAGGCTGTTGAGCGAAGCTTGTCCCCCACTGATGGTTGTCGACAGCTGGATAAACGTGGCCATTAGCAACAAACAAGTCGAGCCAACCATCGTTATCATAATCAAGAAAGCTTGTACCCCAGCCAAGAAACGGAAGCGTTATCTCGCCCAGTCCAGCCACGAATGTCACATCGGTAAAGTTACCTTCGCCGTCGTTGTGATAAAGGACATTAGAATCGTCGGAAAAGTTCGTGATATGAAAATCAACGCGTCCGTCGTTGTCATAGTCACCCACAGCCAGACCCATGCCTGCCTGTTCGCGGCCGTTTTCATTCAGCGCCACTCCGGACGGATATCCGATCTCTTCAAACGTACCGTCACCTTTATTAATATAGAGCTGCTTGGGCGTCGAATCGTTTACCACGATCAGGTCAAGCAGACGATCCTCATTGACATGCACAAAGGCAGATGCAAACCCATAATACTTCTGCGGATCTTCAACTCCCGCTTTGACGCTTACATCTTCAAACGAGCCATCCGGTTTCTGGCGAAAAAGGCTGTCGCCTTCTCCGGGTAAGCTGCGGGGCCCACACATTACGGGTGCGCCCCGAAACTGACAAAAGTTTTGCCCTACCGCTCCGGGTTTGTTTGCATCACTGGGATTCCTGGGAAGGTTGTTGAAGTCGATTTCCAGATAACCCGGCACGAACAGATCGAGGCGGCCGTCAAGATCATAGTCGCCCCAGCTAGCACCCGTGCTCCATCCCTTTCGGGCGACACCCAGCTTTTCGGCAACGTCCGTAAAAGTTCCGTTGCCGTTGTTATGGTAAAGACGAGAAACCCCGAAGTTACTCACATACAAATCGGGACGCCCATCGTTATCGTAGTCGCCGACGGCCACACCGGCTCCCCAACGCTCATTAGCAACGCCGGCTTTATCGGTCACATCTTCAAATTTCCAATTCCCGAGATTGCGGTAAAGCGCAGCACGTGGTGGTTTCTCTTTTCCCTGCAGCGCGGGCATTGTCGAACCATTTATGAAATAGATATCCGGCCACCCATCCAGGTCGTAGTCAAGAATCCCCACGCCACCAGAGGGTGTCTCGAAAATGTAATCTTTTTGTGGGGTTCCCGAGCGATGTCGAAAGCTCCCCATTGCAGTCTTGTCGGTAACGTCTTCAAACACTACGGGTGCTTTGGCGTCCGTGATGCCCACGGTGCGTCGCGATGAATAGTTGACCGCGGTACCAGTGGAAACGCCGCCCATTCCTTGTGGAGGCTGCTGTGGTTGAGGCTTCTTCGGCGGTGTCTGAGCAATAACGGGGAACCGAGGCCCCGCTGATGACGCTAGTAGTAACAGCAAAACCAACCGGCGAAACGCGGCTGAGCAGATCTTATTCGAAATCATCTGAATCATGGTAGCTGAGACTGTTCCGCAGTCAAGGCAGACGACAGTGCGCAAATGCGACTCCTTGGAGTGCGCCGCCTTGTCGGCGCTTTGGTCCAACCGTAAGCCGCCTCGACCTTCGACGCTTGCAGGAATGCGAAACGAAGCGGCGCCAAGCCGCCGCGGGCCAAAGCGCCGACAAGGCGGCGCACTCCAAGGAGACGCCCTACTGCAACCGGCGATGCTCTAGCGAGGCTCACTAATAATCAGGTAGCGGTCAACCTGCGGCTCAGTAATAACCTGCAAGTTTCCGCTGGGCCACTTAACTTCAATCGCGCGCACTCTTGAGGTCGCTCCCAGTCCAACCACTAATCGAGGATCATTTGCCGATAGATAGCTGCCTGAAGTGTTTGCGTCAAAAATCTGACGCTTCCCGGTCGCGTCGGTAACAGTTATTCGAGCACCGATACCATTTCGATTGGATTTGGAACCCACCAGCGTCAATCCCAACCAATGGTTCTTTGTACCATTGTTGCGGAGCAATACAGGCGCACCATCAAGCACGCCAATAACCACATCGGTCTGTCCATCGTTGTTCAGGTCGCCAAATGCCGCCCCCCGCCCGATTTGCGCGTTACTGAATGCCGGACCAGCTGTGGCCGACACATTTACAAATCCTTTTCCGGTATTGAGCATTAGCAGGGGCGTTTGCTTGTATCTTAAATAAGAACTCGTTTTTTCAATTGTATCGAGCACGTGGCTCTGGGCGACAAAGAGGTCGCGTAGCCCATCGTTATCGGCGTCAATGAAACGCGCTCCCCATCCGGAATAGAGTAGCGTTATTTGGCCGACTCCCGCGGAATTGGTCGCGTAGGTAAACGTCAAGTCTCGATCGTTATGATAAAGCGGGTAAGTTTCGTTGGAGAGAGTGGTGATGAAAACGTCTATGTGCCCGTCGTTGTCGTAATCAGCTGCATCGACGCCCATCCCGGCGTAAGTCTTTCCATTTTCATCGTAGCCGGCTCCCGAAGCGACCGCGATGTCTTCAAAAGTCCCGTCACTCTTGTTGTGATACAGCGACTGGCGAACGCTGTCGTTAGCCACGAAGATGTCCAGAAATCCGTCGTTATCAAAATCTGCAAAGGCGACCCCAAGAGCTTTGCCTCCCACCTCTCCAATCCCTGCCTTAGCGCTAACATCTTCAAAAGTCCCGTCCGCGCGTTGCCGAAAAAGCATATTGGTGGCGCTTTTGAAATTATCTGGATGGCAAAACGCGCGATAGCCAGGTCGAAGCTCGCCGCAATAGACCGAACCTGACTCGAAGTCCCACTCCACATAACGACCTACAAACAGATCCAGCCGCCCATCCTTGTCATAATCAACCCAACCGCTGCTGGTGGACCAGCCTCCGGCGACGACACCTGCCTTTCTAGTTACGTCTGTAAATGTTCCATCACCATTATTTCGGTAGAGGTAATTACCTCCGTAACCCGTAACATAAAGGTCGGTAAATTTATCATTGTCGTAGTCTGCAGCGGCGACTCCCATGCTGAAACCTGACCCCTTAACACCGGCTACTTCAGTGACATCTTCAAACGTTCCGTCAGCCTTCTGTTGGTACAGACGGTCCCAGTATTTCGGATCGCGCTTGTCGGGCAGTTCACTTTTCGGCATCGGATCCTTCAGCGCCGCGCCGTTTGTGAAAAAGAGATCCATGCGTCCGTCGTTGTTGTAGTCAAACATTGCCACGCCGCCACCCACAGCTTCCAGAAGGTATTTGATAGAGGTGAACGACGGGGCCCGTTTGAAACTCATTCCGCTTAATGTCGTGATATCAGCAAACGTAACCGGCGATGGAGCCTGTGGCGTGGCCGGCGGCGGTTTCCGTCCGGTGCTCTCAGAACTGTAAGACTTGCCGGTTCGCTGAGGTGCTGGGGACGGGGCGGGAGTTGGCGTCGGTTTTTGAGATTTCACTACATAGGGGCACGCCAACAACAGAAAAACCAGAGAGGCGAGGGTGACTACAAAACCACCCCAGCGTTGATGGGGTGCGAGGAGCGATCTCATTAACACCGGGACTTTGTGAAAACTCAGAGATACCACCCCGCAAACCAGTCCGCGAGAGCGGACGAATGACAATAGCCCTGCACTTTGAGTGCTGGGATCGCGATTATCGACTCTGCTAGTCCGTGAAACGGACGGATGAAAGAGATCCTGGACAACTATTGCGCCCCGCGCCCTTCAGTCGTCCGCCCAGGCGGACTAAGAATTGTAAAGACGACAATATCCCAGCACTCGAAGTGCTGGGCTATTGTCATTCGTCCGCTCTTGCGGACTGGTTTGCGGGTTGGCAAGTGACAAGCTGACGAAACCACGGCGCTTACCTGGGTCCAATTTCCGCGTAGTCTTTGCCGCTGTAAAGTCTTACCACATTACCGAACTTAACCATCATCAGAGGCCGTGGCCTTCTCAGCTGGTTGTCGCGTGTGGCTGCGACCGAAAGTAATTCGTTTCCCGCCAGGTCGAGAATGTTCAACTTGCCGTTATTACTAAAACCAAAACCGTATGCGCCGGTTTCCAGTTCGGAGCCGCCAATAGTTATTGGTGAATCGGTAATCAGAAATCCTTCATACTTAGCGCGCACGTCTGCCGCATAACCCGAAGTATCGACGAGTCCGGCCAGCACATGACGTTTCGTGCCGAAACGGACCGCAGCTGAATTACGCATTTGCGTAGGTGCGGATAGTCCCTGAAAATAAAAGCCTGGCGGCATGACGCGGGCGAGTTCTGCACCTGTCAGGACCAACACCCGCTCCTGAGCTGACACCGATTGAGCAATCGAACACGCGAAAATAATTGACGCAGCGGCACTGAACAAAAACCTGTTCCACGTTTTCACAAAGGGTCCCTCCGGCTTAAAGCTTACATTTGGAGCTGGATTATCTTACATCTTTCGCGGAAAAAGGAATGTCAGTATCGGGCCGACGCGCTCAGCCCACGCACTTTCGTTGTGCTCAGCACCCTCGGCTTCGAAGTAAGCCAGGTCTTTGCCGCTCTTCCAACCCTTCTTGACGAGGGTGTCCTTAAGAAGCCGCGCGCCCAAAACCGCTTGCTGGGCGTCTTCGGCGTTGCGGCCTTCCTTCGTCCCCATGTCCATCCATATGCGGACCTTTCGTTTGGCCGGTAACTCACTTGCATAGTTCACGATTTGCTTGTCGGCAAACCAAACTGAAGGTGAGACGACAGCAAGACGTGCAAAGACGTTTGGATACTTCAATCCCAGATAAAGCGAAACGAGTCCACCCAATGAAGAACCGCCCAGCCCAGTGTGTTGCGCATCTCGAATCGTCCGGTAGTTAGCGTCAATGAACGGCTTTACTTCTTCAACCAGCATGCGACCATACAGGTCAGCCTTGCCGCCCATTTTGTATTTAGCATCTGCGGCCGGCGTGTACTCATCGATTCGCTGTTTCCCGGCATTGTTAATGCCAACGATTATCAGTGGTTCAATTTTCCCCGCGGAGATTAACGCCTCGGCCGTTTCGTCTATTCGCCATTCCTTACCTGGAATAAACGAAGTCGCTCCATCAAACAAATTCTGTCCATCGTGCAGATACAGAACTGCGTATTTCTTCTTCGGATTCGCTGCGTAACCGGGAGGGAGATAGACAATCAGGTCGCGGTCGTTGTTAAGAATCTTAGAGTGAAAACTTTTGTGTTGCCGGAATTCACCACTAAGCGTGTGCGGTTGTTGTGCACTCGCTGGAACGGAAAGAAAAACTCCAAGCACGAATGCCAAGCGAGTTATCACGAAGAAATTCATAGAACAAAGAATAACTGCGCCAAACCCCTCCTTACAAATGGTTGCTGGCTTCCGCGTAGACTGAGCGGGCGGGTTGGTCCATTACAGAACCGAGCGCGGTAGCGCCGGATGCTAGAGTCAAGTTTGAATGGTAAGCGGTGGTTGGAAGAGCCCTGCTTAGTGGTTGTTGTCCAGTTTGGATAATCTCTGTGCGTACTCTGTGACCTCTGCGCCTCAGTGGTTAAGTTTTACAGCGAACCGCTGAACACCAGAGACATAAAAGCACGGAGGACACAGGAAAACTGAAATTAGGACATTCCACCGTTTAATATCGAAGTTGCCTCTAGCATCCGGCGCTACCGCGCTCGGTTCTGTAATGGAGCAATCCGCCCGCTTAAGGCAACCACAAAATCACATGCAATATCGACGTTGCCTTGGGTGGATAAGGCTAACAGATTAAGGGCGGACCATCATGATCCGCCCTTCTACCTACAGACTTCCAAATGGGTCGCAGTTTTCTTACCGCGTCGCTGCTATCTCAACGCGCTTCGGTTTCGAATTACCCCTGGCAAACCTGAATTCGCGTGCAGTCCTCGTCTCTGCATTCGTGGTGAGCAGTTGCTTGCCCGTATCCACTGTCAGCCAAACCTGCGACAGAAAGTATTGGTTGTCATACTGGTTGAAAACGAGGCGTTCACCAGACTTGGCATCGCGTGAGCCTACAGTCAGCGGCGCGTTGACAAGCGCGACCGTCTTGCCTTCGGAGTTGCTTATTGCCAACACGGCTCCTGATCTCTGTCTAATGCTGTAGCTGCCGGCCTTGAGCTGGCTCTGGCCCGCCGAGAAATCGAAAGGAATATTTACTCGCCGAGTCGTTGTCTGCGCTTGAACGCTCAAAGCGGCTAATATCACGAACAGGGCCATCATTGCAGTGGTTTTAAAAATTTGGTTTTTCATACGACCTCCTTATGGTCCTAACTCTTAAAAGGCTGGCTCAATTGCTGCCTTCCTCTATTAACGCGACACTGGAACGGAATCGGGCTCACGAACTGTGAAAATAGCTTAAATGAGCCGATCTGTGGCCCTCACACGCGTTAGTAATTGGAGGTGTGCGTTTTGGTGGTTTTGATAACGGGTAACGCAAACTGTTAGTTTGCGGACGGTGGAATTACTCGCCCAGCGTTGTTCTAACTAACGGTCCGCAAACTAACAGTTTGCGGACGGTGGAATTACTCGCCCAGCGTTGTTCTAACTAACGGTCCGCAA
>JBBPIC010000021.1:54891-99800 GCA_038040525.1 Acidobacteriota bacterium
GGAATTACTCGCCCAGCGTTGTTCTAACTAACGGTCCGCAAACTAACAGTTTGCGTTACTAAAAGCCTGCCCTCGCCTGCTTCAGTTGGAACTCAAGGCAGAGTGGTTCGTACAACTAGTTTGTGCTTGAATTGAATCCAATGGCACCAACACCAACAAACGTGACGCAGTTGCTGATCGGATGGGGTAAGGGTGACAGGGAAGCGCTTGATCGGTTGTTGCCGATCGTATATGACGAATTGCGACGGCAGGCTGCGCGTTATTTGCGGCGGGAGCGAGTTGGCCATACGCTGCAGACAACAGCTTTGATCCACGAAGCTTACCTGCGGCTAATCGATCAAAAGAATGTCGAGTGGCAAAATCGGGCGCAGTTTTTCGGCATAGCTGCCCAGTTGATGCGGCGCATTCTGGTCGATCACGCTCGGACAAAGGGACGTGCCAAACGTGGTGGCTCCGACATAAGAGTTTCGCTTAGCGATGCTGAGGCCTTCGTTATAAACAAGGAGCTCGACGTTGTGGCACTCAACGAGGCGCTCGAGAGGTTGGAACTGATCGACGAGCAGCAGAGTAAGATTGTCGAGTTGAGGTTCTTTAGCGGTCTTACTGTTGAGGAAACCGCCTCCGTCTTAAACATCTCGCCCGCAACCGTGAAGCGCGACTGGCGCATGGCAAAGGCCTGGCTATACAGAGAGATTAGTGGGGAAGTTCATCCGGATGAGTAGTGTGAACCAGCAACATTGGCAAAGGCTGAAGGAAGTGTTCGAGGCAGCACTCGAACAACCAGGGGGAAAGCGCTCCCAATTTATCGAAGAGGTCTGCGCCGGCAATCCGGCGCTGCGTAAGGAAGTGAATTCCCTGCTCCGATCCTACGAAAAAGCAGGTAGCTTTATGGAAGCGCCCGCTGTGGCTGCGGCAGCGGAATCATTACTTGGCCAACAAGACAAGCTCACAGTGGGCCAGAAACTGAAGCACTATGAGATTATTGCGCTCATCGGTGAAGGTGGTATGGGCGAAGTCTATCTTGCCAAAGATACTATCCTCGGTCGTCGCGTGGCTCTCAAACTTCTGCCTCCTTACATCAGTAACGATCCCGATCGCCTGCTCCGCTTCAAGCAGGAAGCGCGCACAGCATCCTCACTTAGCCATCCGAATGTCTGCGTCATTCACGAAATCAGCGAATCCGACGATGGGCGTCCATTCATAGCGATGGAATACATCGAAGGCGTGACACTTCGCCAGCGCATGAAGGACAGCGGGATGAAACTTGGCGATGCGCTGGACATCGCCGTGCAGATAGCCGACGCATTGCGAGCCGCCCACGAAGCCGGAATCGTCCATCGTGACATCAAGCCCGAGAACGTCATGATCCGGCGCGACGGTTATGTGAAAGTGCTGGATTTCGGGCTGGCGAAGTTAACTGAACGTCGCAACATTGGAGACGGGAAGACGATTTCCACCCTGATGGTTAATTCGTCCCCTGGCTCGGTCATGGGCACCGCCGGTTATATGTCGCCAGAGCAAGCTCGGGGTATTGGCGTTGATGAACGAACGGATATCTGGAGCTTGGGAGTGGTGCTCTACGAAATGGTGGCGGGCCATGCTCCATTTGCCGGCCTTACTCCGACCGATGTCGTTATCGCAATCGTGGAGAAAGATCAGCCGGCAATTGCTCAATACGTTGCTGACGTTCCTCCTGAACTTGAACGCCTCGTAAAGAAAGCACTCCGGAAGGACACCGATGAGCGTTATCAAATCGTCAAGGAAATGGCGATTGACCTTCGCAGTCTGCGCAAGGACCTCGAAAGGGATTCTCAACTCGAGCGTTCAATAATCCCTTCCATATCCACTGCGATAAGAGGGGTGACCGGAGAGGAGAATGGGAAAGCGAACACGGGCCGTGAAAGAGGGATTGATACCGATGAACTTGCAGCCTCTCGTCGTACGACAGTCGCATCGGGCTTTGTGCGTGAGCGCAGTTGGCGCGGACGAGCCGCATGGCTCGCGGTTGGTTTATTACTTATCGGTGTTGCTGGCTTGGGTGTTTACACGTTCATCAAGAAACCACAAGTCAACATCGCGCCTCCGTTCCAACGGATAAATGTGACGAAGCTGACGACGAATGGTAACGCGTTGTTCGCATCGATTTCACCTGATGGGAAATACGTCGCCTATGTAAAGAGCGAAGGTGGACAAGAAAGTTTGTGGCTGCGCCAGGTGGAAAGCGCAGGACTACTCGAAATTGTGCCACCGAAAGAGGGTCGCTACCTGGGCCTGACCTTCTCGCCCGAGGGAAACTTCATCTACTACGGCTATGCTGCTACCACGGATAACAATGGTGGCGACATTTACAAGATACCGGTGCTGGCAACCGGAGCATCTGCCATCAAAGTCGATCTTAAGGATGGCCCCCCCAGGCTTTCGCACGATGGAAAACGTCTTGCCTGGGTTCGTCACGACCGCGAAAAGCAATCGGACATGTTATTAGTTGCCAGGCCGGATGCCAGTGACGAGCAAATCCTAATCACACGTAAATGGCCCGAGAGGTTTGCCTGGGACTGGAGCACTACTCCCGCCTGGACTGAGGGCGACCAGGGATTGGCGTTACCGCTGGTTAACTCCGACGCGAGCGGTTTCTATATCAGTATCTACGAACTGAATCTCGCTGATCGAAAGGAAAGAATCATCCCGCTGGCGTCGCAAAGATTCGAGCAGCCGAATCTCATTAGTCTCCTTCCCGACGCGACGGGAGTAATGATGACAGCAAAAGCCCAGGGCGCGTCGTTCGAACAAGTGTGGTACCTGGGGATCGATGGCTCAGCCCGGAGAGTGACAAACGACCTTAGTGATTACCGCACCGCAATATTAACTGGCGACGCTAAATCTTTTGTGACCGTCCAAACGCAAACGCTATCCAACATCTGGGTGGCACCCAAAGGCGAGAGTGTTCGAGCTGCACAGATCACCTCAGGCCTGGGGCGCTATTTCGATTTAACTTGGGCTCCCGACGGAAAGTTAATCTACGCTTCTGACGCTAGCGGAAGTGCCGACCTCTATGAGATGGCTGCGAATGGTTCCCACACCAGGCAACTGACTTCCAACGTGAAGCGTAACTATGGGCCCGTAGTGTCACCGGACAATCGGTTCATAGCTTTTCACTCCAATCGTTCAGGCATCTTTCAGATTTGGCGCATGGACCGGGATGGCAGCAACCCCGTTCAGCTAACCTCGGGCAACTCAGAAAGCAACTGGCCTCAATTCTCGTCCGACGGAAAATTTGTTTTTTATCAACACTTCGAGTCAGGCGTGTCGGGTACGTTGTGGAAGGTGCCAACGGAGACTGGGACGCCAGTTAAAGTTGCTGAAGGTTTCGCCGTCCGGCCCGCCGCTTCACCCGACGGCAGGTGGCTGGCCTTCTGGCTAAATGATGGGAAGCCAAACTCTCGTTGGCGCCTGGGGCTTATGTCTCTTGAAACCGGCAAAATTGAAACCTTTGAAGTCTCGCCGACCGTTCAAGTCCAATGGGACTCGCACCTATGTTGGACTTCCGATAGTCGCAGCCTCGCTTACCTGGACCACCGGGGCGGCATTGACAACATCTGGACGCAATCGATTGAAGGCGGCCCGCCAAGGCAGTTGACGAACTTTACTGATCTCAACATTTTCTCTTTTAACTGGTCGCGCGACGACAATCTGGCTGCTTCACGGGGCGTGATCACGCGAGATGTGGTGCTGATAACTGATGCCGGCCGGTAGCAACCGATCGATTCAACGACGTGAAGAACATAGCCAGTTTCACAATCTCAATAGATCCGCTGCCTTTGTTTATTAACGATTGCCCAGTTCATATATAAACGTGTCCGGATGGTAGGTTTTCCAATCGAACCAGTAGTCGGGAAGCACGGCAATCTTCTTTAACTGTTTGCCGGCCAGAGGACCGGTAACGGCTTTTCCCGTAAAGTCCCACTCACTTCCCGTCTCCGCATCTATCAAAACAAGCGGAGTTGCGTTTGATTTGACGAAGAATTCAAACTTGCGTCCATTCACAGATCTTTCAAACGCACGCACAGAGCGCTGGTCGTCGCCTATTACAAGAAAGATTGGTTGTCCGCCAAGCTCGTCGACTACTGCTCTTTGCCTGACGAGCGCGTAGAGCGGGTACGCTTTCGACACGCCGTTGACAATTAAACCGATGACCAACTCGCGAGGCGTCAAAGCCTTGTCCATGTAAACCGACGTGGTCACCGGCACTTTGGTCATTCGTTCTTCCCAGTTGGCGGGTGCATACTTCCCTGCCCGCGCAATCTCTTCATTAGGTCGCAATACTCGCCCCTGCGGCGCCTCACCTTTCCAGACTACGAAGGTCAGCTCTTCGTGAAAAACCTGCTTCAGACGCTTCCCTTTTAGCGGACCGAGGATGGCTTCGCCGGTGACTTGTTGCCACCAGGAGCCAGTTTCCGCATCGCGCATGATGAAGTTCTGATTGTTTATTCCGGCGAGTTGAAAGTGAAGTTGTCTGCCGTCTACCGTCGTCTCCCACACCAGACCGGTGTGACAGAGCGTTCAATAAGTAGCCACTATCGGCGTGCCACCTGCGACGTCTTCGACGAGATGGTGATAGGCCATCAGCCGAACCGGGTAGGCTACCGCCTCTCCATTGCTCTCGATGGCTATCACGACGTCGGAGTCGGCAACGAATCCCGCGTCAGCGACTTTTGCGTAAGCTGGGTTTGGAAGTGGATTGAACATCCACTCGAAGTGGTTCTGCCGTGAGAACCATACCGAAGCAGCCATCGGAATGAGAATGACTATCAGCAACGTTCTTCGCCACCAACGACGAGAGCCGCGCCAGAGCCAAAGAACAAGCGCAAAACCCAGGAGCAATGCAACCGTCGTTGCCAGCGAAGACCAGCTACGCATCTGATAGGACCATGCGAGTCCCTGCGGCGTTTGGCCTCTAAATGGCTGAATGATCCAAACAGGAAGAGCGACCCATGCCAGGCTGAGTGCGGAAAATAGTAGCAGTATCAACCACGCTAAGCGGCGGTACAAGGAAAACTCTCCTTTGGGTAGTGACAGTGGTGCAGGTTTTCTTTTTACGGGCCGAATTCTTATTGAACCCTTTACGATCCACGAAACGACACGAACGAACACGAAATCCCGTTAGTGTGTTTTGGTGTAATTTCGTGGATCGTGTCTTCTCTTCGCCTTGGTTGTGTTTCAGGCTGATGGCCCATGATTCCCATGACCACAGGAGCACCGAGTCTCGGCCGGCCCTGTATTGGTTACGCCTGAGCGTTGCTGGAATGCGCGCGTGCCTTCTCGCGCCTCGACTTAAGATATTCGATTACCGCAGGCATCAGGGATAGCAGCACCACAATGATCACGACCCATTCGATATGTTCATCCAGATTGATTCCGAACTTGCTTTTTAGAATGCTGCCGAGAAAATATCCGCTCAGGATCATGCTGCAAACCCACAGCAAACCACCTGTAATGTTAAATATAACGAAACGCCGGTACGGCATCTTCGCCGCCCCCGCAACTATAGGAGCAAAAGTTCTAACGATTGGGACGAAGCGGGCGATGATGATCGTTTTGCCTCCATACTTTTCATAGAAGGCATGCGCTTTTTGTAGATGACTCGGGCGGAAAAAAAGTGACTTCTGACGCGTGAAGAGACGCGGCCCCAGTCTCGCGCCGGTGTAGTATCCGACGGCATCTCCCACGACTGCAGCCACAAACAATGTACTCAAGAGAATCGCGAGATTCAGTTTGCCGAGGGCAGCGAATAAACCCGCCACCACGAGCAACGAGTCGCCGGGGAGAAAAAATCCCACAGCGAGCCCAGTCTCGGCAAAGACGATGAAAATCAAGCCAAAATAAACAAAGATGCCGCCCTTGGCGAGCAGCGTCTCAATGATCAACTTAGGGTTGAGAAGGTCTTTGAGTTGATGAAACAGTTCAGTAATCGATTCCATGTTTATTATCTACTGCTGGGATGACCAGCCGTGCTGTCCAATCAAGGGAACAAAAGCACAGCCGCCATGATCTTCCTGCTTGTGTCCAGTGTCTGATTTGATGACTCTAACCAAACGCTGCGACTCGCGCGATTCTCCAACCGGTACCACCAAACGTCCACCCACCTTTAACTGGGCCACCAGCGGTTCCGGAATACCTGGTCCACCAGCGGCAACCAGGATGGCGTCGTATGGAGCGTTCGCAGCCCAGCCAAGCGTACCGTCAAAACACTTGACGGTGGCATTATAAATACCTATCTGCCGGATGCGACTCTGCGCCTCACGCGCAAGTTCCGCGATGCGCTCGATCGAATAAACCTGTCCGGCAACCTTCGCCAATACGGCTGTTTGATACCCTGATCCGGCCCCTATCTCCAATACCTTGCTGCCGGAGTCAACCTCCAGTAATTCAGTCATTCGAGCCACGATGTAAGGTTGAGAAATTGTCTGGCTGGCGCTGATCGGCAATGCATGGTCGCCATAGGCGCGGCTTTGAAGCGCTTCGGGCACAAAGTTGTGCCGCGGAACCGCACGCATTGCTTCGAGAACTTTCAAATCGCGAATTTGATAATGATCGCGGAGTCTCTCAACCATCCGCTCGCGGGGTATGGAGTAGTCCTGACTTCGGCTGGATGGCTGTTGACCGGTTGTTTGCACGAAGCTCAATTCATTTCGTATCACACTGTTACCTAACAGGTGCACAGAGTACAAGGTTTAGCTGGCAACGTGGGGAGGAATCCCTTAAAACCGCCAGCGGCCCTGACCGCCAAGCAGCAACCTGAAGGTTGTACTCTGGACACCTGTTAGAAACAAAGCCACTAGCCTTTATGGACCAGTTCAGAATCCTTTAGGTAGTTCCACGCGTCAAGCGCAGTGAGTGCACGATGGTCCGTCATGTCGGCTTTTAGCGGAGTCACCGACACATAACCCTGGTCAATCGCGTGATAGTCCGTACCTTCGGCAGAATCGGCATTAAAATACTCTTCACCCACCCAAAAGTAAGGTTTACCACGTGGGTCGATGTGTTCCGAGATGACGGGCCGAGCGTTTTTCAATCCCTGACGGGTGACCCGCACGCCCTTAAACCCAGTTCGGGGGAAGTTGATATTTAACAAAGTGCCTTCCGGCAATCCTTCAGCTAACACCTTGCGCACGGCGGTTATGGCAAACTGCGCAGGCCCTCGAAAATCATAGTTCTCACGGGCCACCAAACTAAACGCCAGCCCTGGAACTCCAAGTATTGTTGCTTCGAGCGCGCCCGCTACTGTGCCCGAATAGGTGGCATCGTCACCGAGATTGCCCCCGTGATTAATCCCTGATGCGCAGATGTCTGGCAGCTTTTCTTTTGGAAGAATTTTGTTTAAAGCGAGGGTGACGCAATCAGTTGGAGTGCCGTCGACGGTCCAGTGTCGCTCGTCTATTTGGCGGATGCGCAACGGTCGCGCGAGGGTCAGGCTGTGTGATGCGCCGCTCATCTCCGACGCCGGCGCAACCACGTAAACGTCGCCCACCTCCCGCAAGGCCTCTTCGAGCTTGATGAGACCATTCGACTGGATACCGTCGTCGTTAGTGAGCAGAATTCGTGTCATGAGAAACCCGCCTTATCCCCGTCGATCTCCCATGCGCTGCCGCGAGCGCCAACGTTTGATCGTTTGACTCTTGAGGACAGGAGAGGATGGCACGAGACCGCGCAAGTGCAAAAATTAGTCTCGCGGTGTTGTACGCATGCGACCCTTTTTCTTGTTCCGCTTGCGTGCAAGAGCTGATTTGAGTTTTGCCTTCTGGCCTGGCGGGATAAAGAATGCGTGCTTTTTCGCATCCTTGATGATCTCTTCGGTCATCACTTTGCGTTTGAAACGCCGTAACGCGCTTTCGATCGATTCGCCCTGATTAATAGTAACTATAGCCATTCGCTTTCCGTCTTTCTAAAGTTTCGTCCTATTTGTAACCCGGCTATTTAACACGCCACAAACACCCTGGGTCAAGTCACCACGCTTGATTTTGTTAAGCAAACCGTTGATTTGCGGCATTGCTTACGCAGTAAACCCCGCGAACATCGAGTCGCTCGCGGGGTTTTACCTAACCTGGCGCGCAGCCTATACCAAAGCCGGCTCCGCGGTCTCTTGCTTCTTGCGGCTCAGACTTTGAATCTGAACCGGCTTGTCGGTTTCCTTCACGTCAAGCTGCTTCTTGAGCACCATCTCCTGGTAGAGCTTGCGCATCATCACGGCTTCCTCATGCGCAGTCTTCGGCCCTTCCATCTCGGGCTTGTTCGGACGCGTAAGGTCAATTGGATTCAGCACCATCCCGTGTGCCTTGTCGCTGAGTTCGACTTCCTTGCCACGCGCAAAGATCTCGTGGCGTCCGTTTTCCTCGTACCACTTTGCCACGGTCGCGTTCTGGTGCATGTTCTCGATGATGTTTCTCCAACCAATGCCTGTGTTGTAGGCGCAGAAAGAAATCTCACCTTCCTGTGTGCCATACGGGATAATGCACATCTCTGTACGGCGGAAGTCGTAGTTGAAAAGATCCTGGAACCACATTCCGGCAATGAACAGGAAGTTCCACCGGTCGGACCGTCGTTTCTCGATATCGTCCGTGGAGCGATCACCGGTGACCTTACCGTAATCTTTTCCGGTCAACCCAAACGACTTGTCAAACTTCTTGAAGAGCTCGTAAAGCGTAAACTGTGATGGCGACGTGTATGGGTTGTAATGCTTCAGAAGCGCCAGACCCATCATCAGATTTGACATCCACTTCCCGCGCGCCGCGTCGGTAATCTTCTGCATGTCTTTTACCAGGCCCGGGATGTTCAGGAACTCCGGCACCGGCCGCATCTCGCGCGTTTCTTTATCAACCATCACCGCAGTGCCGACGCCGCAGTTCGGGTGACAACCGCAGGAGACCTGACCCCATTCAGCTTGTGGGCCGTGGACCAAATCCGCGAAGTCAGCGAAGGCGCCCATCAACGAGAGCGGGAACCAATCGCGAGTGGGTTCGGTGATACCAACCTGGTCCTTCACATCGTGCGCCAGGTGCGAAAGGGTGTAGCGCTGTTGCAGACGCCTCTGCGGCGTAATCTCTTCGTCTCGACCTGTGAAAGAAACGGGTTGGAATGACAGGAAGGCAATCTTCTTTGGATTGTCCAAAGCGAACCGGACGATTGAACCAACCTGATCATTGTTGATGCCATTGACGAGCGTGGTAACCAGCACAATCTCAACACCAGCCTCGTGAAGGTTGTTGATGGCGCGCATCTTCACGTCAAACAGATTGCCGACCTGGCGGTGGCTGTTGGCGTCGTTACCGATTCCGTCAAACTGCAGGTAGACATAACGCAAGCCAGCTTCAGCCGCCTCGCGACAGAAATCCTTACTCTTGGCGAATTCAATTCCGTTCGTTGCAGCCTGCACACTGTTGTAACCAACCTTGCGCGAGTACTTGATCGATTCGATAAAGTGGGGCGAAATTGAAGGCTCACCACCGGAGAACTGAACCGACATCTGCCGGCGTGGCTTAATTGAAATTGCGTTGTCCAGAATCTCTTTGATTTCATCCATGCTCAACTCATGAACAAAGCCAACCTGGTTGGCGTCCATGAAGCATGGGTCGCACATCATGTTGCAGCGATTTGTGAGGTCGACCGTCAACACGGCGCCACGACCATATTTGATTGTGCTCGTCCCGTGGTTGTGAAGTTTTTCATCGTTATGCGCGTCGATGTCGCGTCCAGGGAACATCTTCTCGATGTGCGTCAAAAACTTCGCATCGATCGCCATCATGTCCTCGAAGTGACCGTGAATAGGACAATCCTTCACCATCCAGATCTCGCCGTCGCGCTCGATGATTTGAGCCTTAATTTCACCGACCTTCTCATTGATCAACACACTGACGTCCTGTTTGCCGCTCAGTATCGATTCCCGCGCCTCGATCACACAATTCGGGCAAAGCGAATCCGTAGTCCGCGGCCAGCCGAGAGTCGGCTTGCTTTTTTGCCACGACTTCAGCAGTGGCTTATCCGACCACTTGGGGGTAAACGATGGGTTCGGTTTGTACTTATTAACTCCTGCAATCACGTCATGCAGGCCGCCGGCTGCTAATGTGAGGCCCTTCTCGGCGCGCTTAATTAATCGCATTCTTCTCTCCTCTGGGTTCCGTCGGATTAGTTGAATTCTGATGCCCGCAAGGTGGGAAAGCACACGTAGCCTTGCAAACTTGCCTGAAACCATTGGCAATGACCATGCCGCCGAGGTTCAACAACAACTTAATTAAGAAATGATTGGACTTAGTAGCGTCTATAACAGGCGGGCGGTAGCCTACATCATCTGTTTTGGTGTGTCAAGAAGGCGCAGCAGCTGATTGTAGAGAGCGTGCGTAGCATTTTGGCCATGGGGAAACTATCTCTTTGGCGCGTAATAGCCAATTCGGGCTGATACCTGGTGCAAACCACCTGAGGTCTCAACCCGTACCCGGCGGAACTGGCCATCGCGCTTCGTATTTAGAGGGCTGTAGTACAGCGTGTATTGCTGACGCAGTTCCTCTGCGACCTCAGTGTAGGTCCGTTCGAGATCGGCAAAAGTAGACGGCTTGTATAGTCTGCCGCCGGTCGCCGCGGTCAGTTCTTCTAAATGACGCTCACTCGCGTCCAACGCCGCCAGCCCCATGCGAATGTCGTCGATACGAAGGTGGTTGAAACGGACCGCCGAGTCAGATCCGCCCGTTAGAACAGAGAGTTGTTCTTCTTTTCTCGCGCGCTCGATCCGGATATTGGTAACTACGTAGACAGTCGTCTGTGACTGTAGTGCCGCGCGCAAGGCGGAATCAAAACTGCTACCGCGGCCGCTGTCGATTCCATCGGTTAACACGATAATGGCATGTCGCGCGTTGGCGCGGGGGGCCTGGTCACGTGATGCAAGCAACATCGCATCGTGAAACCGCGTAAACATTCCAGGCACTATCCGCTTGAGCGCTCGGCGCAGCTGCACCAGACTCTTGGTCCAATCCTGCAGCAACACAACCCTGTCATCAAATTGGATGAGACTTACACGATCATCAAGTGCAAGATGCGCTGCGAAGCCCTCGGCTGCATTACGAAAATCCTCGAGGTTGGACGCAACAGACGAAGAAGCATCTACGATCAGCGCGACGTCTACCGGAACTTGTCGCAGGCTGAGATCACTTAATGGTTGTTCGAGACTGTCTTCGAAGACCCGGAAATCTTTGCGGGTTAGATTAGTGACGAGCCGGCCTGATCGGTCGCGCACGGTGACTGGCAACAAAATCTCTGTTGTGTTCACAGAGATTACATCGTCCGGATCGATCTCCTGTTGATCCTGGGTAGTTGGCGGCGTCGGTGTAGGTTTTGACTGGGCGAGTACGGGAACGAAAAAGGATCCGCTAATCAGAAATAAAAGCACAAGTCTGGGAAAGCAGTCGACAGTAAATCTGCGGTCCATTCCCCTACTTCCCTTTTGTCCTGCCAGGCGAAGTGTTCTTTGGCTCGGATTCATCACTCATTGCAGCAGTCATTGCGGCAATGATCGGGTCAGTGACTCGGCGGCGGCGTAACTCCAGGAGTTTTGAAGTGGAAAGGTCGAATTCGGCCGGCGACTCTTCAATTCTCTTGATAATTGTCCCCTCAGAGAATCCGGCTTCCACGAGCTTGATCACCGAATCGTTGTTTAGAGTTGGCGTCTTCTCCATTTTCAACGCTGCGCCGCCCTCCTCAGAAGGGGGTCGAAGAATGCGCACGGTTGCGCTTCCGGATGTGGTCGTTTCTACCTCGTTACCACCAAGTTCCCCGCGTCCGCCGGTTTGACTTCTTGAACCTTGAGAGCCACCGAAAATGTCACTGCCTCCCGACTGTGGAGCTTCGCCTTCCCGCTTTGATCTTCTGCCAAACATCGAGTCGGTCGACCAGTCATCATCGGCAAAAACAAATGTGTCGTCCTGGGCCAACATCGCAAGAATTATGTTTTCGCTCACTCCGTTGCGTTTCAACTCAATAAGTTTGTCCGGGTTTAGATCGAATCGATTCGGCCGGTTGTTAATGATGCTGATTACGGTTTTCTCTTTGAACCCGGCGCGCACAAGTTTTACAACGGCTGCGTTGCTTAGCGGCGCTTCGGGCAACCGCTGGGCTTGGGAAAACACTGTGCCGGTGCACCAAATCGCGGCGACGAGAAATAGTCTGATGAAAAAATTCTTCATTCCTGGTGTCTGTTTCGTTCGGTCCTTACAAGCTTGACGCGGGCACCGCAGGTAAACTGTTCTTTGCCCGTTCGAGTGGTCTCGCTCGGCGGTAGCGATAACTAATACGTTTCACGTAGTCGCGCGTCTCTCGATATGGCGGCACCTTGCGGCCGAACTTCAGCACAGCGCCTTCGCCTGCGTTGTAACTCGCCAATACCAGATCAATCCGTCCATTAAATTGGCCCATGAGCTGCTTCAAGTAACGGGTGCCTCCGGCGATATTCTGTGCCGGGTCGGAGGGCCGCTTAACTCCGAACCTCGCGGCAGTTCCGGGCATTAATTGCATCAAACCTCGCGCTCCTTTTGGCGATAGCGCGCGAGCATTGAAATGAGACTCCTGCTCCATGACGCAAAAAATTAGGTATGGATCGATGCCATATCTCGCCCCATTCTGCCTAATCAAACTGTCAATTCTTCCATTGCCGGTCGTCCACCCGCGTTCTTTTCTGGAAGAAGAGTCGGATTCGGCAACATTTTCCAGGTCTTCCCTCTCGATGCGATCGATTCGGACCCGGTCAATGAAGATTGTGAAAGGCCCACGTCGATACCAAACACCGGCGGCGGACTCGGTCGCGCTATCCGCCTCGACGCGGGCTCCGCCTTTAAGGTAAATCCAAACCGGTTGTTCATCCGATTTACTATCGGTGTTATTGGGTCCGAAAACTCTTGCCGTCTGGAGGCTAGCGGCGGACTTCACGTTAGAGTGGCGCTCGATTCCTTTTACTCGATCACGGGTCATCAGATGACTAATCGCACCCACGCGGTACCAAATCCCCTGTTCGCTTTCCCAAGCGTCATCAACCGAAATGCTACTTCCATCTTTGAGCTTTAATCGAATTTCTGTCGACGTTTCACTTTGCTGGTCGAGCACCTGGACCTGGCTTTGGGCTAAAGCAGTGCAGGTAACAAGGAGCAGCAGCGCCGCGAAACTGAGGAGTCGAGTTATGTTGTGGGGGATTTTCATTATTTCCTTGCGGTGCGCCGGCCCGGCGGCGCTTTGGTCTGCGGCGGCTTGACGCCGCTTCGTTAACATTTATGAGTCGTGGCAACGCGAGACGGGCCAAAGCGCGCCGGGCCGGCACACTTAAAGAGTCGCCCTTGTCTAAAGCTCAAGCGGATCGGCCAGAGTTCTTTCGATCATCGTCTCCTGCGTTGCTACGGGCGCGAAGGTGTGCGACGTTCCAAAGTAATTTCGCCAGGCAACGTCCAGGACCGGTACAGTCAACTCGAGCGACTCGCCTTCAAACATGCAAAGGTCAGTTACGCGATCAAGCAAGTCGCGCGGTTCGCAACCTTTCATTTGTCGTCGTTCGATTCTGTATTTGTTTAGCACGTGGTCCAACACTGGATCGTCGCAACGAATTCCGCGGTTATAAGCCTGGCGTTTGAAAATCTCGATGTAGGCAGCCGCTGTGGGCGGTTCAACCCGAGCTCGGTATCCCATGCGTCTAAGAAACGCCTGGTCGGCAAGGTCCTTCTCGTCAAGATTTGTCGAGAAGACGACGAGCTGCTCGAAAGGAACCTCTATCTTTTTGCCAGTGTGAAGTGCCAGGTAGTCGACGCGACGCTCAAGCGGAACAATCCAGCGATTGAGCAGATCCTGCGGCGCCACTCGCTGCCGCCCAAAGTCGTCAATCACAAGCGTGCCGCCATTTGATTTCATTTGAAACGGTGCTTCGTAAAACTTTGCCGCTTCGCTCCACGTCAGATCAGCATTCTGCAGAGTAAGCTCACCGCCTACGACGACCAGCGGGCGATCAATAAGGACCCAGCGCCGGTCATATTCGGCAGGTGTAACGTCCGCGGAAGCGATGCGGTGGCAGTGTGCATCGAAAACGCGAATGATTTGTCCGTCGATTTCCACTGCATACGGAATCCAAATAGCTCCGGGCAGCGCCCCATTAATCCGCTCTGCTACTGCAGTCTTTCCCGTTCCCGGCAATCCGGTCAAAAACAATGAGCGTCTCGAGTTGATTACACAACCCAACGTTTGCAAGAGGGACTCGGGCAGAATCAGATCGTGAAACGCCGCTCGCACTGTCTCCATCGAGGCCGGCGATGCCGGGATAGATTGCAATCTCATCATGTGGCTGTAGTCGGCAAGCGAAACCGGTGCAGCGCCGCTGTAGCCACAAACATTCAGCAACCTCACCAGGCGATCCCAACCGTGGTCCAGCATTCCATATCGGGTCGATCCAGGGGTGGTTTGCAAACGTACTTCGATCAGTTTTTCCCGGTAAAGCTGTTGCAGGATTTCTTCCGTAAGAGAGCGCGGCAAGTACATACGCTCGGCAACCGCCGAAGTAGTGGGCTCCGGAAGCATGGCAACGTGCTTCAGCGCCAACTCGCCGAGAAAACTTTCGCCCGTTCCGAGATCGGCCAGTTCTTCCGGGACTGGCGGTCCCATGCTTTCTATTTCGGTGCGAGACAGTATCGTAGTTTGTGACATCTGTTTACCTTCCCGCAGTGGCAGCGGTTGGGACCGAGACACCGGCCAGAGTATCTGTCGCTGCTTGAGCTTGTTCCGGTTTGCCTGTTCGGCGATAGAGGTCGGCTAGTCGCCTCAAGGCGATAGAGGAGGAGGGATCAATGCGACGTGCGTCTTCGTAGTACCTGATCGCATCTTCATCGCGTCCGAATCGCTCCAACATCCGGGCAGTATTGAGATTACCGGTCAATGGACCGGTCGCGCGTGCGAAATGCTTAAATGCGTCCTGGAACTTGCCCAGCCTGCAAAGTGCCAGACCCAGGTTATTCAGAATGCGCTCGTCATTAGGCGCAAGCTTAACGGCCCGTTTCAAACGATCCACGGCCGCGCGATAATTTCCATTTTGATACATCGAAAAGCCGAGATTGTTTAAGGCCTGCGCGTCCTCTGGTTCCTCCTTCACCGCCCGTTCGTATGAATCCTTTGCGCGATCTGCCAAGCCCTTCTTGTCGTAAGCCACACCCAACAAATTGTGGGCTTCGGTAAGTCTAGGATCGAGCGACGCAGCCATTGACAGTTCCGAAATCGCGTCGTTGATTCGTCCGTCTAATAAATACGACCGGCCGCTTGCGAGGCGCTCCCTGGCCGACGCTGAGGCATCCAGCTTCCTCACTGCCGGCGTGCGACTATCCTCAACGCGCGTGACTCCCACACTTTCAAACTCCTGTGCATCGTCCTCGGTAGACCGCCGCATCTTGTTGTCATCCTTGCGACTAAACAAGCGACCGAACGCCTTGAAAGGCGCTGCCAAAACTCTCGCTACCTTATTGCCCTTCTTCTTTTCATCCTTAACATTCCCGGACAGCGCTCCGGAGTCTTCGAGCATATTCGCGTCGGTGTCACCATCGCGTTCGGTAGTTGACGCACTCCACAAAGCGCTGCCGCCGATGGTTAACAGGAAGGCGATGAAGATGGCGATTAGGGTACGTGTACGCATGGTCCAGCTCCTTTACAACTTTCCAAGAGTGTCGATCAACGTGAGTGCGGCAGGGCCCAGAATAGCTATAAACAAGGTCGGAAACAGAAAACATGCGAGCGGGAATAATAATTTCACAGCCGCTTTCTGAGCAGCCTGTTCGGCACGTTGCCTGCGCTTTGTACGCAATGAATCGGAGAAAGCTCGAATCGCCCGAGTTATGGAAGTACCAAAACGGTCCGTCTGGATTAACATTGCAACCAGGCTCTGCAGATCATCGACACCGGTTCGTTCCGCCAGATTCCGAAGGGCAACGTCTCGCTCTCTTCCCACGCGGATTTCCAGGTTCGCCAACTCAAACTCATCGCTGATATCGGGATGGACATCTTTCAGCTCGCTACTCACCTTCATCATCGCGGCATTTAGTCCGAGGCCTGCTTCAATTGAGATCACCATCAGGTCTAAGGCATCAGCGAGACCCCAGCGGACTAGCTGCTGTCGGGAGCGGATCATCCGTCGCAAAGCATAGCGCGGCAGGAAGAACCCGAGAACGAATGCCATGAGAATCCAGAGCACTGCACTGCTGAGCGGTCGCGCGAGAACTGCACAAACAAGGGCAACTGTCGCGGGAAACCCTGCTAGCGCGGCCATTTGAATCCCGCGAAAAATGACAGGCGCACTCGCCGAGCGGAAGCCTGCGTGCATTAATTGCTTCCGTAATTTTTTTGCCTCCGCAGCCGATGGAGGAACAAGTTTGCTTAGCGGCGACGCAAATCGCTCAGCCAATTCAGATCCGCGTCCACCTTCGTCCAGCGAAGCCGCTGGCACCGTCTCGGTCGTATCTCTTTCGCCAAGCCGCTTAAGACGCTCCGTGGCCGCGCTTTGCGGACGATACAGAAGCCAGTAAAGCCCCATCATCCCAAACGTGATGCAAACGAAAGTTGAAATTGTAATTATCAGAAGCATGTTCGTCTCGTCAGTAGTCAGTGGTCCGTGGTCAGTTGTTTGGTGGTTCTCATGGTTGGTGGCATGTGGTCAGTAATAAGCGGTTAGTGGTTGGCCGTGAAGGCTTGCAGGGGGGTCAACAACTGACCACGGGCCACTGACTACTGTCCGTCTTCAAATTTTTATGCTCAAGATCTTTCTCACGATTAGCATGCCGGTCACTTGCATGAACATGGCAGTACCAATCAGGTAATGGCCTCTCGGATCCTTCCAGAGAACACTCATGTATTCCGGGTTCATTACCGTGATTGCAATGGCAACAAAAATCGGTAGGCCGCAAAGGAGCCAGGCCGACATGCGTGAACTCGTTGTCAGGGTTTTCAGATCGCCCATGATCCGAAAGCGCTCGCGAATCGTGTAGGCAACTTTTTCCAGAATCTCGGCCAGGTTTCCCCCGGTATCGCGCTGAATTAGGACTGCTGTGACACACATACGCAGGTCCAGGAGAGGAATT
The DNA here is from genome assembly GCA_038040525.1 of Acidobacteriota bacterium. Taxonomy (GTDB): domain Bacteria; phylum Acidobacteriota; class Blastocatellia; order Pyrinomonadales; family Pyrinomonadaceae; genus PSRF01. Next base: position 72,024 of record JBBPIC010000021.1, read on the forward strand.
CGTTGCGTAAGATTTTCAAGTGCCAACTTAAGCGAGAGTCCCAGGTTCTGCTCTTCGTACGTTTTGCGGAATTCGGTTGCAATCGGATCCGGCATTTCAGACGAAACCATATGCAGCGCCTCAGAAAAGGCGTGGCCGGCACTGAGTGCCCTACTCATCAGATCCAATGCGTCCGGAAGATGCTCCAGAAAGGATTCAAAACGTTTCTTGCGCCTCCACCAGACGTGCACAAAGGGCACAGACGCTGCCAGCAGTCCGCACATCACCATCAAAACGATTGACCCGCTAATCACCGAGGCGGATAACGCCGCCAGCATGCCCGACATCATTGAAAACATGACCAATCGCGACGGTGTGATGTGCAGGTCGGCCTGGTCGAGCATCCTCTTCAATTGCAGGGCCGCTTGAACACGAATAAGAAACTGATTGACAAAGGGAATCTCGCTCATCAATTCGTTGCGAGCAAGAATTACCTCGACATCATCGGTATTTGCCGAGTGGAGCAAGGCTTGCGCCAGGCGCTTTTGCAGCCGGGCTCGCTTCGCGTCGGATCCTTGGGTGGCCAGCAGGTAGGCCCCAAGCACCAGAAACAAGCAGAACAGAAATACCAGGAAGGAGATAAACATTGCTTAGAGTTCCTCGAAGAAGACGCGCGGTAACTGGAAACCGCTGGCTTTAAGTCGTTCGGCAAACCGCGGCCGAATTCCCGTGGGACGGAAGCGACCTATCACCTGTCCCTGGTTGTCAACGCCCGTACGCTCAAATTGGAAGATTTCCTGCATTGTGATGGTTTCGCCTTCCATGCCCGTTATCTCGGAGATGGCCGTCAAGCGTCGCGTGCCGTCAGATAGACGAGCCACCTGGACCACCAGATTGATGGCCGCGGCCACCTGCTGGCGCATGGCCCGGTCAGACAAACGCATCCCGGTCATTTGGATCATTGTCTCCAAACGACTCAGCGCGTCGCGTGGGGTGTTTGCGTGAATCGTGGTCAAACTGCCGTCATGGCCCGTATTCATTGCCTGCAACATGTCGATGGCCTCTCCGCCGCGCACTTCGCCTATGACTATGCGGTCAGGCCGCATACGCAGGGCGTTGCGAACAAGGTCGCGCTGGGTGACTTCACCACGCCCTTCGATATTAGGAGGTCGGGTTTCCAGCCGGACCACGTGTGGCTGTTGCAGTTGCAGCTCAGCAGAATCTTCAATGGTTACAATGCGCTCGTCTTCCGGAATGAACGCCGACAGAGCATTCAACAAGGTCGTCTTACCGGCGCCGGTTCCTCCGGAAATCAGCACATTGAGCCTGGCGGCTACGCACATCTCGAGCATGTCGGCAATGTCTTTCGTGAGCGCCTTGTTTTCGATCAGTGATGTCATTCTCAGGGGCTCAGTCCCAAAACGGCGAATGGAAAGTACCGGCCCATCAATTGAGAGCGGTGGGATGATCGCGTTAACACGTGAGCCATCGCGCAGACGGGCATCGACCATAGGTGACGACTCGTCTATGCGCCGGCCGACTGACGACACGATGCGCTCGATAACCCGCATCAAATGTTCGTCGTCTTTGAAAGCGACATCCGTGGCCTCAAGCTTCCCGCGTCGTTCCACGTAAATTGTGCTGTGGGAGTTGACCAGGATGTCGGAGATGGTGGGGTCCTGGAGTAAAGGCTCCAGAGGGCCGAGCCCAAAGAGCTCATGCTGCACATCGTTGACCAGCCGCTCGCGTTCAGTTAGCGACAGAGGCATCGCCTCCTGTGCCAGCACGCTCTCGGCAAGCCTTGAAACTTCACCATGAACCTGTTCCTGCGTTAAGGCCGCAAGTTTTGTGAGGTCCATGCGATTGATCAAGGCCTTGTGAAGGCGCGACTTCATCTCCTGGAAAGTGTTTGGTCCGACAACATCGGATCCGTTTCCCGTGACTGTTTCCCTAACTAGTCTTTCTCTAAGTGCCATATTGTGCTCGTTACAGACCTGGGTCTGCGCTTTCTCGGGTCAAGGGTTCACAGACGAATGTTTGTGCTGCTCGTCTGAAGCTCCAATTGATTCTGCGCCGTCTCGCGTTTGAAAAGCGCCTTCCAGAATGTCCTCGCTTTGGGTTCTTCAGCTACGAATCCGGAGCTTATGGCTATGGTTCTGGCAATTCGTATGATCTCGATAGCAATCTTTGAGTTGGGCTCGGACTTTACCAGGGGCTGGCCCAAATTGATCGAAGTTACCGCGGTCTGATAATCGCTGGGGATGAATCCAATCACAGGTTCGCCGAGAAATTTTTCGACTTGTCTTAGATCGAGGTCTATCTGTTTGCTCCAGCGGTTCACGACTATGCGGATCTTTTTGCGGGGGTACCCCAGCCGATCGAAGATTTCGAGCGCGCGCTGCGTGCTGCGTATGGCCGGGATGTCCAGAGTTAAGACCAGCACGATCTCGTCTGACTGGTCCAACGCGGCAAGAGTTATCGAATCAAAGGTATGCTGAGGATCCAGGACCACGTAATCATAGGATTCGCGCAGCCTCTGAAGCACTTCGAAAACATGTTCCGGCTCGATCTCATCAGCCGAATCCGCCTCTCGGGGCGCCGCGAGCAAGGACAACTTGGAAGAAAACGGTGTAACGAAACTATTTATCAGCGTGTCGTCCAGGCGAGTGCGATTCTCGGCCATGTCGGCAAACGAATACTTCGGATCGACACCCAGGAAAAGAGGCAGGTCGCCCGCCTGAAGATTCAAATCAACCAACACGGTTCGGGCTCCGGTTGCAGCTGCCAGGTTAGTTGCGATGAAAGATGTGCCGCAGCCCCCCTTGCTGGAAAATACAGAGATCATCCGGCCCTTTTTCCTGGGCGCTTCGACCTGGCCCGCGCAGAACTCAGCTATGCGATCCAGAACTGTTCTCAGCTCGTCAGCTTTAATCGGAAGTTGCAAGAATTCCCTTGCCCCGGCTCGCAGACTTTGCAAGAGCAGATCTGACGATGCGTTGTGCGCCGCGGAAATCACTGCTGTGCTTGGTGAGTCGACGCCCAACTTTTGAATAAATTTGATTGCCTGTTCTGGATTGGCGCCGAGGGCGACGATTACTACCATCGGCTTAAACCGAATGATTTCCCCATGCAGTTGCTCGAGATCGTCGCCTCCTGCCAATAGTTGCACGCGACGATCGACAGACAATGCAGTGCGGATCTGCTTGAAATTATCGAGTCCGGTACTAAGAACTACAGTTGTTAATGGCTGGTTCATGATTTTCCTAGGTGACAGTTAGATCGAGTAAATCGTGCCGAAAACGCTTACCGTCAGAGGTTTGCGGGAATTAGTCCTGCGCTTTCCGCTGTAAGCGTAGTTGAGTAGTTGGGCATTTGAATCGCGGTCTTGACTATTGGGATGACGAACTGGAATTGGTAGTTGTTGATGCTAACGGTTGCGGTGCCTGCACTCACTCCGAATCCGGAATAGGTGACGTTGACGTTCGATGTTGTAAGGTTATCAACAAGGGGCTTTGTTCCGCCCGCGGCGTCTCCATAAACCACCACCCTCTTTACCGCCGCCTCATCAATCGCTTTGTTTGTAACGGCATAACGTGCGCCCCGGCGTGCCGCGTCAGCCAGTGCGTTGTGAACCCAAAGCGCGCGACCAAACTCGAGGACCGTGAAAATCCCCATTAGAAACACGGTCGCTCCGATCGAAAACTCAACGAGAGTGGCCCCGCGCTCAGATTTCCTGGACGTTAGGTGACGAAACATAGTTGACGATCTCCTAGATTGATGGCAGGACACGCATGGTGACGCTTGGCGTTAAGTCAACATTGAGAGAAAGTGCTGGTGTCTTTAGCATCTTGCCCAGGTCGAAGAGTGGTTTGTATTTGAAGCCAGTAATTGTAACCTTTACTGTGTGGGCGTCGGGCCCGACAGTTGTCCGCGTGATGTTAACGTTGGTGGTTTGAAAGTCGGTGATGAGTGCGCTACCGGTGCCGGCTTCATTTCCGTACACAACAAGCTTCTTGGCCTTGGTGTCATCTGAGCCATCGATCGGCGCTGACATGAGATACCGAGCACCGGCACGAGAAGCTTTGGCGAGTGTAGAATAGGAGTAAAAGAAGCGACCAAATTCTGCCGTTGCCGCGAAGAGCAGCAGAAAGATTGGAAGAACGATGGCCAGTTCCGCCAATTGCACTCCTTGCTCGCCGCGAACAAGGTTTCTCAGGAAGCGGCGGCGACTCAATCGGCGAAGCAGTCTTATTTTTTTAACTCTCATGTGCATATTCAGCCGTCATTCATTTGTAGAGGACTGGAATCGCCACCATTGGTTCGCCCAGTCCGCCGTCCGGGTCGTAGCCAACGCTGCCGACCATTAGCGTCTCGCCGATGTATTCAGCAGTGATGTTACCGCCGTTGCCTCCGCTGACGCCCATTTGCAGAAAGAAAACTCCAAAGCGGTCGATGCAAACCTCGTCTCGGCCGTTGTTAAATTGCTCTTCCTTGATGATGGGAATGAAAACGACCCGACGGTATGGTTCGCCCGCACGACCGGGAGCCTGAAAGTTACTGGACGTGCGTGTGGCCGGGTTCAGTGCGGTCCGATATTGCGCCCAGGTGATGTTCTCTTTGACGTTCATATCGGGAGGAGCGTCGGCGTCTCCACTACCATTGAACCGCGTATTTAACCCCTGTCTGACTTTCCCTGCAGTCACACCAGGCTTTGTTGGCAAGCACGTACCTGGCCCAATGCAGTCGTGGATGCCATGCTCCAGGCTGTACTCGAGATCGTCTCCACCTTTTCCCTCCCATGAAAGTTCCTGGTAGTCGCCGGGCGACACCATGTTTCCCGGACCGGCACGAATCACGTAGAGATTGCCCGCCGACATCGGAGTGCCGTAGTCGATCGCTGATAGAGGAAGCCAGTTGCAGAAGAGATTTGGAGCTATCGACATTCCTGCTGTCGCCTCGGCTGTCAGGTCACGGCTACTTCCCAATACTATCGCCGCAAAAGAAACACCGACCGGTGAGGGTGGGGTTGTTACCTTGATGAATCGTATATTGCTCGGTTGGTCTTCTGCCTCCGCTTCGCTGATGTATGGGCCACCCAGGTTTACTGAGAACAACACGTTGGTCCGCGGGAAGGTGACGCCTGTCTGGTTGAACTCATATTTGTTCATCGCGAAGACTGAGCGATTTGTAGCCTCGATAATGCCACTGGCAGAGGAATTAAGAGCGGTAGCGCCGGCGAGTGCCGCCGCATCCGCTGCATTCTGCAGCTCAGTCTTCACAAGATAGAAATGACTTATGTCCACGCCGAGACCGACCGCGAGAATCAGGGACAGCATCCCGAGGGCGGACATAGCCAGGATGGATCCCCGCTCACCCTTCCGGTCGCGTTTGCTTTTGCACCTCAACTGGTTCATCGCTTCCCCTCCTCACCGTCGAAGCTCCACGGTTTAAAAGCTATTCCGGTCTTTGGTGCTCGAAGCTCAGTAGCGTTGAGATGTTCCTCGCCACGGGTAAAGGCTTATTAACGTTGCGTGGGGTTTCGGTCGAAGTGGACTGCTTGGAGTCTCCTTCCGTGGAACTTGTCGGCTTAGCCTTGGGCTCCGCAGTTTTCACGGGTGTAGCTGCCTTCGGTGTTGAGGCTGGGGGTTCTTCATTCTGTCCCGTGACAGAAAATCCTGTCCGGCCCTGGAGTTCCTCGCCCTTCGACTCGAGACCCAAAGGTGATCCGTTTTTCAAGCCGTCGATGCCCCGCATTTGCGGCAAGTCATCGCGATCCACTGGCTTCACGAGATGCGCAGTAACGATGAACATCAACTCTGTTTCGCTCTTTTGGAACGACTTCGATTTGAACAAAGCACCCAGGATGGGGATGTCGCTCACGATTGGGATCCGAGAGAGTGTTCTCGTCTCAGAGTTGTCCAGGAGGCCGGCCAGCGCGAACGATTGACCGTCGCGCAACTCTATGCCTGTCTTGGCGCGCCTGGTTTTCAGCGCGGGGATAACAAAACCACTTAATTTGACGCCATTGGCGAAATCGATCGTAGAAACCTCCGGCTCGAGTTCCAGACGAATATGATCCTCATCGATAATCGTGGGCTTGAAATTCAGACGCACCCCGTATTCCTTAAACATCACACTCATTGCCACACTGTTGCTTGAACCGCCAGCCTGGACCACCGGTACTGGGAATTCGCCGCCGGCAAGAAAACTTGCCTCCTGCCCGTCCATAGCTATCAGGTTCGGTTCAGCCAGCTCGCGAAATGCTCCCTGAGTTCTCAGTACGCGGAGCATCGCCGCAGTATTGATTTGCCGATTGAACACAAAGAGATTCAGGGCCGGCGAAAGCAGACTGTTGAGTACGGTTGAGACTGGACTGGTGCTGGCATCATTGAGCGTGCTGGGACCACCTCCGCTATTGATGTAGCCGGACGTGCCGCCCTGAGGAAGTGCGGCGAAGGATGTTCCGTACTCACGCAGCTTGGTGCGGTTTACTTCGGCAACCCTCACCTGCAGCTGGACCTGAGCAACGTTCTTCACCGGCGACGCGAGCATGTTGACGGTCTTAAAGCCGGCGGCCTGCACTACGCTGTCCACTTGAGCTGCGGTTTTTGGATCAGCCACGCTGCCGGAAATGACAACCGAGCCGTTTGCCTGACTCAGGCGAATGTCGTCCTTCGGAAACAACGCGCGGATCTGCGAGTCGATCAGCGAAAGGTTCGCTCTGACGTAGACATCGAAAACAAGGTATTCACCTGCAGACTGTTCCCAGGCAATGAAGTTCACTTGTCCAAACGCCTTGCCATTAACCAGCACCTGATCTGGAGTCACCAGGACCGCCTCGGCGATTTCCGGATTTGAAACTGAGAACCGTCCGACCGGTCTATCGAAGTTGATCACCCGCGACTGGCCCACCAGAACATTCACCGCCACGGGTTCTTTGTTCTGCTTAAACGACGCTTTGTAAGAAGTCTCCTGTGCGTGCACTACTGAGCTGATTAAAACGAACATCAATGACGCCAGCAGTACGCTTACTCGGCGTGTGATAGGGGATCGGCTGTGCATGGTCTTTAGCTCCTTTTGCTAATCAAAAACTTTTCCGGAGTCCCGAATGGACCGCCTGGGCGGTTCATTAAGGAAAATCTACACTTCGCTTTTTCGCGCCTTCGATCATTTCAACCGAAGTGCGCGGCGGGGCGGGAGCGGCCGAAACCTCAGCTACGGGCTTTAGTTCACGACGAACACGCGGCAGCGGTTTCGGCGCCGGAGTCTGTTCGCTCTTTAATGAACCAGGCTCGGGGGCCGGTATCGCTCGATCACCGCCAAGGAGGCCTCGCTTATTAATGCCTTGTGTTTGCTCGTCTCCTTGATCGATCGAATTGCGCATCACCAGTTGCAGCTTTCCTTCGCTGGCAGCAAGGGCAAGCTTTTCTGCTTGTTCAGGAAGAACCAGCAAGGTCACCGCCTTCACACTGTTTGCTTCGCGCTGACTTTCCGGCTGGTCGATGTTCTGACCGTTGGCCAAAACCTTGATGTTCTGCAATACGATCTTCGAAATAGGATCCTGCATCCCCGCTTTCTCCTGGGGATCAATGACAACGACGACATCAACCAGAGTTCCCGGCATAATGAAGCCCGAGATACCGACCACATCGTCAACTTTCACCGTCATCGCCCGGTAACCCTCAGGAATAACGGCAGAGAGCCCGCCGGCCGTGCCTTCAGGCGCGAGCCTGGTCTCAGTGATTGGCTCACGCGGCGCAATATTTGTTACCGCCACGCGACCTACGAGCTTGTCTGGTGACTCGAAAGTGCCGTCGGGAGTCGACTCTTTCGGAAACTGGACGATCATCACCTGTTCCGAGATGATCTTCGTGCCGACCGGAATCGCGACCTTCGCAACAGCGACTCGCGTAAGATTTTTTGAGTAAGCCTGAGCACTGGATAGATAACGGCTCACGGATACAGCGGCGAGCAGTCCGAATAACAATGCTCCGACTAGAACGACGAAAAAGCGTTTGTTGCGCATAGTTGACACTCCGTAAGATCGGTTGACGTTGAAAAGCTCACGCTCGCATTAAGCGCGAAAGATAGCTGTTGAGATGATGCTTCCGAGCGTGATCGCAACGCCGTAAGGAATGGTGTATCTGCGGTCAGTGGGCACAGCAAATTTTGGCATTTGCCACCCCGGTAACATGCCGACAAAGATCTGCAAAACGCGATGCATCGTGGTTGCCACCATCCCTGACCGCACCATCGAGACGATGGCGAGTAGTCCTCCCGTGAGCACTACAATTACAAAAGTCGGCAAAACGAGTTTGGCGCCGATGATTGCTCCTATCGCGGCGAATAGTTTGACGTCACCTGCACCCATGGCTCCGAAAACGTGGAGCATGAACATGAATAAAAAAGCGAGTCCGCAGCCGGAAAGACTCGAGAATAGGCCGGCAGATCCACCCAGGATCAGATTCATGGCTACGCCCCCCATTAAGGCCGCCAGCACGAATGGATTAGGAATACGGCGATAGCGGACGTCGTAATAAGTGATGACGGCCGCCAGCGGAATCAATAAGAATGTGCTGACCAGGTAAATGGACACTTTTTGAAAATCCTCGGTAAAGGCTTCACTTACCCGAGCTAATGTGACTGCCGAGCTCGTTGACTTTGAGACCGACTGAATCTCCGAGTGCGGAGAAAACGCCGGCAGCGGCTATAGCAATTAGAGCCGCGGCTACCGCGTATTCAGAGAGTTCCAAGCCGGTTTCATCGTTGAGAAATTTCTTGAACATGACATTCACACCAGTAAAGGGTTCATTTCTAAGAACTTGTGTGGGTCGGGCGCGCTCGTTTAACTCGCGTTACAGGAACGCGCCCGATCCAACGCGCAGGTTATTTGCCGGTGCTGATGTGCGTGCCGAGGTCGTTGATCTTGCCACTGATTGTGGTGCCCAGAGCGCCAAAGGCGCCGACGACAGCGATGGCAACCAACGCTGCGGCAACAGCGTATTCCGACAGTTCAAGACCGGTTTCATCGCGAAAGAATTTCATAATCATTTGAGTTTGCTCCTTTTGTTTGTTTAGTGCTGGGTACTTCGTTCGCCTTCTTCCCGTTGGAAGAAACCTGCGAATGTTTCAGGTAAGACTCATGAATGGAGGGCCACGTTAGACTGTGGCCCTCTGCGGCTTCTGCGTGAAAGGGCTGCGGCTCCGACCGTGCGGCGACCGAAACCGTTGATCCCACTCACAACTGCGCCACATAGAGTTAGTGCCAACAGGAGAAGCTCGTTATTAGCTGCGTACATAGCGCGTGCGCCGCCGATAAGAGCCAACGCAAACAACGGTGCCGTGATTGCGATGATTACTAGCGATACAAACTCTTTAGTGGTGATTGCCTTCATGAGATGGTCCATAGCGACTGATGCGTCTTTGTTTCGGGTTGCAAAATGCGTCCTCGAACGACGATAGGCTTTACAAGGTCTGTGCCACGACTTCGTTTTTCATAGAGTCGAGCAAATACGGGATTACGCTTAACCATCATGAGTTCAATTGTCGCCCGCAGTTTACAAAAACGAATGGCAGGAGGCGGTGTTCCGAGCGGCGATCCGCTCAGTGGAATAGGGTTTTGCTGGCTGCTTCGGTTGTCGCCCGCAGTTGTCATCGACCCCCGCTGTTTGTATCTATCGCGGCGACATAAAGCTGGTCGCCACAAAAAAAAGCATTCGAGAGAACTCTCGAATGCTTCGCATCTAAATTGTTGGAGTGCTTAGTTGCCTTCGGGGCGAAACTGTAAACCTGGTTCCGTATCTTCCTGCAGGAAGTCTGTGATATCAATCGCCAGCCGCTTTAGTTTCTTGTACAACGTCTGCCGTGACCCCAATCCCAACGCTTCGCTGGTCCGTGCCACGTTGCAGTCGTTACGTCTCAGAGTTTCCGTTATCACTCGCCGTTCGTAATCTTCCATTAACACATCGAGGTTTTCCGGCGAGCGCTTGATGCTCTGAGAGTTTGAGGAGTTAGGGGGCAGGATGTGTTCGCTTATTTCGTCCGGCGTGATGTAGCCACCCTCCTCAGCGTACAGAACCAGTCTTTCCATTTCGCCGGCAAGTTCGCGCACATTTCCCGGCCACGAATAACTCTCGAGGAGACGAATGGCGTACCAGGTAATACCAGCCACTGCCTTGTCGTTGCGCCTGGCGTAGTGGGAAAGGTAGTGAGAAATCAGGGCCGAAATATCTTCCGGCCGTGCGCGCAAAGCAGGAACTTTAACGGTGAGCGTAGCAATTCGGTAGTAAAGATCCTCTCGAAAGAGTTTGTTTCGAACTAAGTCTTCGAGCTCCTTGTGTGTAGCCGCAATCACGCGCACGTTGACTTTTCGAGGGCTTCGCTCGCCCAGGGTGTGAATCTCTCCCTCTTGTAAAAAACGAAGCAGCTTGGGCTGCAGTGGGAGCGGAAGGTCACCGATCTCATCCAAAAACAGGGTACCGTTTTCTGCGGCGCGGATAAGGCCTTCGCTGTCGGTATGTGCTCCGGTAAAACTTCCTTTTCGGTGACCAAAGAGCATGCTCTCGATCAACTCAGGCGGAGCCGCTGAGCAGTTGAAAGGAATAAACTCGTTCGCCGAACGCTTGCTCAGCCGGTGAATGGCGTGCGCGACCAACTCCTTGCCCGTGCCCGATTCGCCTGTGATCAGTACTGTCGAGTTTGAATCCTTAACGCGCTCTACGGATCGTGCAACTTCATTCATCGCCCGGCTGGCAAATATCATCCCCGGGAGACTGTTCTTGTTTATTCTTGTCTCAGCTGGCCTTGTTGAAAGCGCCTGGCCCACCGAGACATGCGAATGCGCCAGTCGTGTCACATCCATGATCGCGCCCAGGTCTTTCGCCTGGCGTGCGGTTAGAGGACGAACGCATTGCCCGTAGAGTGCCGCCCCAGCGCGCCCTGGTTTGGTTGAGGCCAAAACTAAGCAGACGTAGGAATCGCCTTCATTAACGCTGGGCCAAGCTGAATCAGCAGAACTCATGGTTTCGCTGACCACGGTTTCACCGGTTGCCAGTTCCGGTTCTTGTAATCCTTCCGCCCATTCCAATCTTGGTCTCTGCCCACTTTCCAGGCCCCAAATAGAGAGCCCATACATTGGGGCAGTAGCCTCCACCACGAGGCTCAGCTTTAGCATCACCTCGTACAACAATTCCGGACCCGTGGTTGCAGCCTGACAAAGGGCCCTGACAATGGAACTAATTGGAAGCGAGTTGGTCGTGAAATCCTGTGCCGCAGATTCTGGGTAAGAATAGGTTAACTCGGGCATAAAGCCTCTCCGATCCTTATCAAGATGGATTTAAGAATGGCGCCGTTCACAAGACTCAAAGAGGCGGGCCATTAGGGACTTGAAAGAGAGGCAAGCTAGCGGGGCCGGCTTTTATGACTTCTTTCGGACGGAAGCCGTTTGTTGGGGCTTCGCAGTTTCGTGAGGGAGTTTAAACGCGTAACAAAATTGTGTCAACTGGTCTCAACGCAGATCAACATTGCAAGTGGTTACTGTCTATTACGTGCAGTCGCACACGCTTCCACAAAAAGGTCACGAATTGTGTTCGCCGGGCGTTCGCCTTTTTGGTCCATTAAGCACCCTTAGTTCAAGTAAACGTTGAACTTACGTCATGAAACCGGTGCAGAGAAATTACTTTACACCCTTAAGCACCCGGTGATACATTCCGCCAACCTTGACCTAAACTATTGAGTGCCAATGGATTGGTCCAGAGTCAAGCACATTCTATTGGGGCATTCGCCCAGCCGCTACCGTCTATATTGTGGTTAATTGAACAAACTCGGTTAAGCAGCTCCTTAAGTATCCGCACAATGACTATTCGTTTCGGAACCTCCGGCTGGCGCGCTGTTATCGCCGATGAATTCACCTTCGCCGGGGTGCGTTCGGTTACGAGTGCTATTTGTTCACATTTCGGCTGCCGCGGAAACAACGGAAATTTGATAGTGGTCGGCTACGATACCCGTTTCCTGGGCGAGCAGTTTGCTGAGGAGTGTGCAAACGTTATAGCGTCGAGTGCTTTCCGGGTGCTGCTCTGTGACGGACCTGTTCCGACGCCCACAATTTCACACGCAATCCGAACCAAAGGCGCCGTCTGCGGTATTAACTTCACAGCGTCTCACAATCCGCCGCAATACAATGGGATGAAGCTTTCGACCAGCGATGGCGCGCCGGCTTTACCTGAAGTAACCAGAGACGTCGAGAAATTGATTCAGGCAATGGCAGCAGTTCCCCGCTCAGCGCCAGGGGAAGGCACTGAGACCTTCGCGGCGCGGCCACACTATCTGGCAGACCTTGCCACTAAGATCAACTTCGACGTGATTGTTCGGGCCGGTGGTCGTTATGCTTATGACCCCTTGTGGGGAACTGGACGCGGATACCTCGACCAAGTGCTCCGCACACACGGTCTGGAAGTCGAAACGATTCATGACTGGCGCGATGTTCTCTTTGGTGGACGTTCTCCAGAGCCTGATCCAAGCCATCTGGGCGAACTTCGCGATGTGGTGTTGTCCAAGGGCTGTGTCCTCGGTCTCGCAACCGACGGCGACGCTGATCGATTTGGAGTCCTGGATGCCGACGGCTCCTTTATTACCCCCAACCAACTAATAGCCCTTCTCTTCGATTACTTGGTGGAGTCCAGAAAATGGACTGGCGGTGTCGCACGCTCAGTTGCCACTTCACATCTGGTCGATCGCGTGGCAGAGGCCCGTGGTCTACCAGTTTATGAGACGCCCGTAGGCTTCAAATACATCGGAGAATTGATTAATGAAGACAAGATTGTCATCGGTGGCGAAGAGTCGGCGGGTCTCTCCATCAAAGGTCACTATCCGGAGAAAGATGGCATCCTTGCGTGTCTGCTCGCAGCGGAGGCGGTTGCGGCGCGCGGCTCGAGCCTAACTGAACAATTGAATGACATATATAAACGAGTGGGCAGGTTGGAGTCCGGCAGGATTGGTGTGCGTTTGACTCCGGAACTCATGGAATCACTGCCTGACAAGCTTAAGCAAGACCCAAAAGAAATCGGCGGACGTGCTGTTGAACGCACGAATCGAATGGATGGAGTGAAGTTTATTTTTGCGGATGGTTCATGGCTTTTGATGCGCCCTTCGGGAACAGAGCCAGTCGTGCGCATTTACGCAGAATCTGAATCAGCAAAGGACTTGGAGGTGCTTCTTGAGCAGGGTCATAAATTCTTATTGGGTTGATGAGCGAATTAGGGCGCAGCGGGTAGCTTCACGAGCCTCGTCGCCCTTCGCGAGCGTAAGAGAGATCTCGCAGGACATTATTGGAAGTCCCGCAGAGGTTCGCCGGCGCGGTGGCCTGCTACCCGCGTGGGTTATCTTTGGAATGATAATTCTGGGAACGTTTGCCATATGTGTCGCCGTAACGTTGCGCACAAGAACGAAGATGTCTCTGGCATCGCAGCAGTTCGTGCGCATGCAAACGGACGTTCAAGGTTTGCAACATGCTAACCGATCCTTGCGAGCGGAGATTGAGCAATTGCGCAACGATCCGCGCACGATTGAAGCAGCCGCACGCAGTCGCCTGAACATGGTTCGGGCAAATGAATTTGTAGTGCCCGTAGAATGACAAATGGGGAGTTCATTCCAATACGGACGCGGTGGATTTGATTTTACCTGCCAGCCGCCCGCTAGTTCCCCTGCTTGAGTGCCACGCTTAGCGAGTGCCTGCCGAGAAGCGCGGCTGTGACTGCCATCACAGCCGCGCTCCCCACTTTTAAAAACCTGGAAACTCTGAAGTTACCTCTGTTGACAGTGGCATACCCCTCCTCTAAGATCGGATTCTTCGTAACAAGTCCAAACGATCGGGAGTCTTATGCCTGAAGCCAAAGAGATCAGTTCTCCAATTGAAGAAGCAGTTGAACGTTGGGAGCATGAGACGCTCGAACCAGTCTTAAACAAGCATCCGGAAAGCAAGAATAAATTCGAAACTGTCTCACTTGAAGAGGTCAACCGTCTCTACACGCCGGCAGACACAGCGAACCAGGATTTTGGCCGTGACATCTCCTTCCCCGGTGAGTTTCCCTACACGCGAGGCATCCATCCAACGGGCTATCGTGGGAAGCTTTGGACCATGAGGCAGTTTGCCGGCTTTAGCACGCCCGAAGAAACGAATCGCAGATTCAAATACCTGCTCGCCCAGGGTCAAACTGGTCTCTCCGTCGCTTACGACTTACCCACCTTGATGGGTTACGACGCTGATTCCCCGCTCTCCGAAGGCGAAGTGGGGAAATGTGGCGTCGCGGTTTCTTCGCTGGCTGATATGGAAGTGCTTTTCGATCAGATTCCGCTGGACCAGGTTACGGTTTCGCAAACCATAAATGCACCTGCCTCAGTCTTGCTCGCGATGTATCTGGTTGTCGCTGAGAAGCAGGGCGCCGACTGGAAAAAAATCTCAGGCACTTTGCAAAACGACATTCTAAAGGAGTACATCGCGCAGAAGGAGTGGATCTACCCAATTCGCCCGGCAATGAAGTTGGTAGTAGACACGTTTGAGTTCTGCACAGACCAGGTGCCTCGATACAACCCCGTCTCGGTCAGTGGGTATCACATTCGCGAGGCGGGCTCGACCGCGGCGCAGGAACTCGCGTTCACATTGCGCGATGGACTCGAGTATGTCGAATGGGGCATCAAAGCGGGCCTGGCAGTTGATCAATTCGTGCCGCGCATCTCGTTCTTCTTCAATGCGCACAACGACTTTTTCGAGGAGATCGCGAAGTATCGGGCGGCGCGGCGAATTTGGGCTCGTGAAATGCGGGAGCGATTCGGGTCAACGAATGAACGAACGCTGAAGATGCGCTTTCATACTCAGACCGCAGGCGTTTCATTGACCGTACAACAACCGCTGAACAACATAGTCCGCGTGGCCATACAAGCGCTGGCGGGTGTCCTGGGTGGAACCCAGAGCCTGCACACGGACGCCTACGATGAAGCGTTGGCGCTACCGACCGATCGTGCTGCATTGATTGCGCTGAGAACCCAGCAGATTATTGCCGAGGAAACCGGAGTGGCAAACACGGTCGATCCCCTGGGCGGCTCTTATTTTCTAGAGGCGCTGACGGAAAAGATGGAAAACGAAGCCTTGGAGTATTTCCGGAAGATCGACTCGATGGGCGGAATGGTTGCGGCGATCGAAAAGGGATTTCCGCAAAGGGAGATCCAGGACTCGGCTTACCAGTATCAGAAGGCGGTGGAGCGAGGCGAACAGATAATCGTAGGCGTCAACAAGTATGCGATGGAGGATGAGTCTGCCCAGTTCCCCACGTTAGTGATCGACGAATCAGTCAGAGTCCACCAGATTGAGCGACTGGAGAAGACCCGAGCTCGACGAGACGATGCCGCTGTTGCCAACGCTTTGGAGAACCTGAAACTGGCCGCGCAGGAGGAAGAAAACACAATGCCGGCCACGATTGAAGCTGTTCGTTCCTATGCAACGCTTGGTGAAATATGTTCGGCCTTGAGGGACGTTTATGGAGTTTACGAAGAGCCCGCTTTCTAATTTCTCCATCGGTCAAACGAAATCTTGCAACCCTCCTTTCAACAATTTCTGCAAACGCTCATCCTGGCAACGCTTTTGGCTCTAAGTCTGAACGCGTACGCCGATCAAGGTCCCAGGCGCGGCAGCCGCACTGGGGTGATCGACCAAGCTAGCGCAAGGCTGAGCACTTCGACCGAGGATAGGGTAATCATACAGAGACGCAGAACTGTACTCACTCGTCCTCCGAAGATAGCGAGGCAGTTTCCAAATCGAAAAACCGCAGTGGTGGTCTATCCGGTTGTCGCTGGCCTCAGCGATCCATCGGTCTTGCGTAAAGTGCGTTCGGCAATCTCGTTCAAGAACATCTTTGACTATTCTCTTGACGAATATCGAAACGATAGCTGGTTAAGCGAATTCAGTTATGTTGTTAATTACAATCGCAACTACATGCTGGATATCACTTTTACGCAAAGCGGTATGGGCGCCTATCCAGACGAGCACCAGAAGCATTTCCTAATCGACCTGAGGGATGGCCATATCGTGAAAGCGAGGGACGTCTTTGAGCCGGGCAAGCTGGGGGCATTGTCAGTTCTGGTAGATCGCGAATTACAACGTGAAATCCAGCGACTCTCAAAAGAGAACGCGAGCTCTAATGAGACTGACACCGATCAAAAAGAATCGATTTCAGGGGCATATGAAAACCTGAAGTTTGAAGCGCAAAATCTCGACGATTTCGTCGTCGGCGCCAAAGGTGTCACCTTTTTGTACGATGCCGGGTTTCCTCATATGGTCCAGGCAGGGGAGCCCGAGGGTCGATACTTTTTCGCCTACGCTGCTTTGAGCGACTACATCAAACGCGACGGTTTACTCGGCAGGTTCAAAAGGTAAGGGTTTCAAGTATGAGCGCAAGAAAGATACGCGTGCTGGTGGCAAAGCCTGGTCTGGACGGTCATGACCGAGGCGCGAAAGTTATCGCTCGCGCTTTGCGCGACGCCGGCATGGAGGTTATCTATACAGGCCTCCGTCAAACACCCGAAATGATTGCGGCGGCGGCGTTGCAGGAGGACGTCGATGCAGTCGGTGTTTCCATCCTCAGCGGCGCGCATAACACACTTTGCCCGCGTATAGTTCAACTTCTTCGCGAGCAGGGCATGGACGATTGCCTCGTTCTCCTCGGCGGAATTGTTCCGCAGGAAGACATTGCCAAGCTGAAAGCCCAGGGCGTGGCCGAGATTTTTCTGCCTGGCACTTCAACCGAAGACATCGCCAGGTTTCTACGCGACAACGTCAAGCCACGTGAATAAGCGATGGCTGAAGATTCGCGCGCGATAGTAACGAAGGTCGACGAGGCGATCGCAGTAATACGTTTCAATAAGCCCCGCGAACGCAATCCTCTCTCACGGCAAATTCTTCTGGACCTCAAAATCACGCTAAGCGAAATTACAGTTCGCAACGACGTGGGGGCGATTATATTTACCGGCACAAATGACGTGTTTGCCTCGGGCGCAAACATTCGCGAGCTCGCGCAGTTGGAGCCGACCTCTGCGCTGGAGTTTTCAAGATTGGGCCGGCACCTCTTTCAGGCCATTGCCGATGCAAGGCAATTAACAATCGCTTCGATCAATGGCTACTGCATGGGTGGCGCTCTGGATCTCGCGCTCGCCTGCGACATCCGCGTTGCCTCGACAAACGCCGTCCTGGCCCACCCCGGTGTGCGCCTGGGAATTATTACTGGCTGGGGTGGTACGCAAAGACTTCCTCGACTCATTCAAAAGAAATCAGCCCTGGAACTACTCCTAACCGGTCGACGCATCCTTGCCGAAGAAGCTCTCAATCTGGGCCTGGTCACCGCGGTCTCAGAACAATCACTTGAGACCTCGCGATTGATGGCCCGCAGCGCCACCCTGAATCTGCAATCCTCGATGCGCAGATAAGTCAGGGCAGTAACCGCTGAATTTATGGAGGGTAATGCCATTTTTTTGGATATTGGCCTCTCTCTCGCTGCACCCCAGCAGCCGCGATGTGCAATAAACGCCGCGTTTTTCTTGAAGTAGTGTGAACGGGCATAAGAATTGCGAACTCCGGTATCACAAGATCTCCTCCACCGCCGTTGCTGATTAACTCAGAGAGTTCGATTGCGAAATTCGCATGCGGCACTTGCCTTAAGAAAGGAAAACCAAAATGAAAAGCCTGATGCGCTTGGTTATCGTCACGTGCTTTGCTTTGTTTTCAACTGCCGTTTTTCCACAGGAGCCAACCGGCTCAATTGAAGGAACTGTAACGGATCCCCAGGGCGCGATTGTGCAAGGCGCGACAGTTACAGTCAGGAACACTGCAACAAACTTTAATCGTTCGGCGACCAGCGGAGACAATGGGAGATATCAAATATCTCAGCTGCCACCGGGAACCTATGAAGTGAAGGTGTCTGGACCAAACTTTAAGACGTCCGTTATCTCGGACGTGGTTGTTGCTGTCGGTCAGAACCTGCCACTCGATGTTCACCTTGAAATTGGCGGCGCAAGCGAAATCGTGACTGTGGTGGGAAGCGGTGACGTGCAGATAGACCGAACAGACAACACTGTCTCGGGCGTGGTGAACACACGACAGATTCAAAATCTTCCACTCAACGGTCGCAACTTCCTGGATCTGGCCCAGCTTCAACCTGGCGTGGAGAAAGTAGAAGGCGGGACCTTCGACCCTACCAAGGCAAACTACACAGGGGTTTCAATCGCAGGTCAAGCAGGCCGTTCCGCGCAAATCGCTGTTGATGGTGGCTCAGTGGTCGATAACGTCGTAGGCACCACTGTACAAAACTTCTCGCAGGAGATTGTGCAGGAGTTCCAACTTGGAATCTCAAACTTTGACCTTTCCACTGGCGCTTCTTCCACCGGCTCGGTAAATATCATATCGAAGTCCGGCACGAACGAGTTTCATGGTAATGGCTATTTTTATGTTCGCGACGACCGGTTTGCGGCGTTTCCGGCGTTATCGCGACTCGATGCCGCGAACGGGATCCCTCTCATTGCGCAGGCCACGAAGATTCCATTTGATCGCGAACAATACGGCGGCACAATCGGCGGACCGATCGCGAAAGACAAGCTCTTCTTCTTCTTTAATTATGAAGGGAATAATCAGGATGGCTCGGCGCTGCACAATCCGCCCGAGGCCCCTTCTTTCGCCGGTTTCACATCGAATCCATTCGACGAAAAATTACTTACCGGCAAAGTTGACTGGGTTATTAACAGCAATACCAATATGACTACGCGCTACTCATTCAACGACAACAAGCAGGATGTACCCTTTGCCCCTGGCTCCGGGATCGTGCCCCGGCAGTCGGCCTCGCGAATCTTCGAGTCGAACAACCAGTTGGTCACTAACCGCTCACACAACATCGTCGTCGGTTTGACCAATTCCTTCAGCTCGACGTTGAGCAACAACTTCGTTTTCAATTTTAGCGATTTCTCAAATGTAATCCTGCCCGCAACCGAAGGCATTCCAGAGCTTAGGATCATCGGATCACAGCTTTGGAAGTCGGGCACTAACTACATCACGCCGCAAACGACCTTCCAGGAACGTTATCAGTTTCGAGATGATCTAACTAAGATCCATGGAAATCACACAATCCGTTTCGGTGGAAATTTCGAACGAACGGGTATCAATGGGCAGTTTGCCTTTGCGAAGCCTGCCCGCATTCGTCTGTTCAACCCCGCCACTCTTGGGCTGGCACCATACACAACGGAAGCGCAATTCCTGGCCGCCCCGGTGCGTGACATTTCGATGGGCATCGGCGACGACATTCTTCCGTTTAACTCTCCCACAAGCGAGACCACTAACAATCGCTTCTCGTTTTACGGCAACGACTCCTGGAAGATGACCCCGAGATTCACGCTCAACTTTGGACTGTCCTATCGCATTGACTCCAACCTGTGGAATCACGACCAGCCGCGACCGGCGATCATCGCGCCACTTTTTGGTAAGGGGACCGCGCCGAGTCCGAAGGACACAAATAATATCGCGCCTCGTCTCGGCTTCGCATGGGACGTGGCCGGCAACGGCCGCACCGTGGTCCGAGGCGGCGCCGGCATCTACTATGACAACACCATCGACAACCTTCGCCTGTTTGAGCGCGCCGACCTCGGCCCGGCTGGGGCGGAGTTGTTCCTTGTCGGCGCTGACCTGCGTAGCCCGCTGTTTCCCGGCGGCGACGGCAGCTTCAGCAGCAACCCGGCTTCAGCCAGCGGGTTCATGACCCTCGCGCAAGCGCTCGCGATCGTGGCTCCGGCGCGCGCCAACATTGAGGCAACCGCCTTCACTTGCACACTACCGACTTCAATTGAGTGCTTTGAGTCGATCTCAGGGCCTATCTTCTCGACCGAGTTCCAGGTGCCCTACTCGATCCAATACGCGATCGGCGTCCAACGGGAACTACCCGGGAAGATGCTTTTCCAGGGAGACTTTAACTATCGCAAGGGCTTGCATGAAGTACTCGTCTATGACATCAACAAGATATTCGATGACATCACAGGCCCGCGCAGTTCATTCCCCAACTCTGTACCGTATGCCGATTCATCAGGCTTCTCGACGTATATGGCCGGGCTTTTCAGGCTAGATCGCCGTTTCGCTAATGGCTTTCAAATGACAGCGAGCTACGCTCTCTCCCGCTTCAAGGCGTTTGGAGGAGATGCCCTCGGATTGGGAGCGACGGTAACCGATCTGAATAACTTCCGTCCTGAATTTGGTCCGGCCGGTCTCGACCGCACGCATCGGTTCGTGCTGAGCGGGATTTACGATCTGCCGTTCTTCCGTAAGAGCAGCAGCTCCTTTAAGCGCGATGTGCTGGGGGGCTGGCAGGTCTCGCTAATCTCGACGGCGTTTAGCGGCGTGCCACAAAGCGTCTTCCTGCCCCACTTCGTAGATCTTTCCAGAACCGGCACGTTCCAGTCGTACCTACCGGGAACGAAGGCAGGTTCGATCGGTCGTGAGATCAAAAACGTGGGTCAGCTCAATGCGCTTATCGACGCTTATAATGCGAGTATCCCGACCCTCGGTCAGCCGTGTCCCGGGGATAGCCCCACTGGCCGGTGCGACAGTACCAACCCGAACTACTTTGATCCCATCGTTCGGTTGGCGCATCTACCCGAAGGGACTCAACTCGGCGCCGACTCTGTGATCTCGCAGGACATCCGCCTAACTAAGACTTTCAGCTTCACCGAGCGTCTGAAGCTCGATCTCATCGGTGAGGTCTTCAACGTCTTTAACATTGCAAACCTTACTTATCCGACGGCTATCACCCTCGCCGACGAGGGTACCCCTCCGGACGAAATTCGCTCGATAAATCACGGTCCAACCGCGCGCACTAGCAGTGTCTTCGGCACGGGCGGTCCTCGAGCCTTCCAGTTCGCAGCGAAGTTCCGCTTCTAAGCAGCGGCACTTCAATGCTTTGTGTGGTGGAGCCTTGAAAAGGGCTCCACCCTTCTTTTGAATGACCGACCAACCTGCCCAAACATTTGAACCCACCCAGGTCGAACCACAGGAGAAGCTTAGTGAGTTTCCGCATCAATATTCTAACGTCCCTGTCTATTTTGATTCTCTGCCTCACCACAGCGAGTAGTACCGCGGCACAAGGACACTCAATTCGCGGAAAAGTGCGTAATTCGACGGGCGCTAACATGCCCCGGGTAACGGTAAGTCTCGAGACCGGCAATGGCGCCATGATCAATCAAACGGTCACGAACAATGAAGGCGATTTTTCGTTTGCGGGTCTCAGTGACAACAGTTACTTAGTTACCGTTTCACCTCCCGATTACATCCCCACATCAGAGCGTGTTGAGTTTGTCCGCAGTATTAATCCCAACGATCCGGGTGAGACGCGTACGGTGGAGATTACGCTGGTGGCAAAAGCGGGCGCCGTTTCCGGGCGGGGGGCGGTCCGTTTTGTTCAGAACATGCCGAAGGATGCCAGTGACAACTATGCATTAGGAATGACGTCGCTAAAAGAAGGCCGACCGAAGGAGGGAGTCGACTTCCTGAAAAAGGCAATCACCATTTTCCCCGATTACTTTGACGCGCGCTTTGCGCTTGCCAACGAATTAATCCTGGAAGAGAAGTTCGAACCAGCCATCGTGCATCTCGATGTAGCGCGGCGCGTCAATCCCAAGGACGATCGGGTTTACCAGGCCTTCGGAATGATCTTAATGGGGCAGCGGAAGTTTGCTGTGGCTGCGCGGATTTTCGGCGAAGCTTCACGGCTAAATCCGCGTGACAACAATTACCTTGTGCTCCAGGCAACGGCGTTGATAGATCAGGCGACTGGAATCGATCCCAGGAGGTCGGCAGGCGCGAAAGATGAGCGCGACTATGCCTTGAACGAAGCACAAACTATCTTGACAAAAGCCTGGGAGCTGAGTGGCAAGAAGCTTGCGGTGGTCCATTTGCAGATGGCGAGGCTTTACGAAAAAAAGGGCGATCCCGGCCGTGCGGCTTCCGAATTGGAGCAGTATCTGCGTCTGGCCCCCAACGACAAAAAGGCCGCACAGATTCGTGCGGCCATCAATAAGTTGCGAACCTCATCAAAACAGGATTGAATTTCGCCTTCCTTCGTTAGTCCTTCAGCAACGCCGGCGCCCCAGTCGTGAGCAACAATTTGAGCCTTTTCAGTGCCCAAGTGGTTAATCAAGGCCACAACGTCTTCGAGCTAAGACGTCGATGCGATAGTTTTCAACGCGGGTGTCTGATCGCTCAATGTGGCCGCAACCCGCGCGTACGCGCTGGCGTGCGATCTCCGGCTTGACTCGAAGACTGCAGTCTTTTCCCATCCGGGAGCGAGGCGAGAAATCATCAGTGGCTGGCGCGGTATCCAGCGGCTGCCGCGGATGGTGGGCCGTTCCAAGGCTTGGAGTTTTCTGCTACTGCCAGACAGTATTCCAGCGAGGAAGCGCTGGAAATCGGTTTGATTAGAAGGGTTACGATTCAGTGCTGGGCGACGCGTTCCAGCTCGCTCAACAAGGGTCAGAAAGAATGGCGCCGAGCTGAAGCCCGGCGCCGTTGATTTGATTGGACGATCGTCCCCTCTAAAAAGTGAATCGCGCGCCCAACTGGAGGGTCAGAGGACGACCAACTGGTGGACCAAAGCCCGGGCCGAACAACGAAACAGGCTGCAGGAAGCCTGCCGCACTCGTTGCCGGGCTCAGATGAAAGCGATTCGCCAGGGCGAGGTTCTCCACATTAAACACGTTATAGAGGTCTGCGTACGTATTGAGTTTCATGCGTTCACCGAAGCTAAACGCTTTGTTAATCCGCAGGTCGAGATTAATGAACCGATTGCTCCGTTCAGTGACGTTGCCCGCCGCGTCGACGACGAATCCGCTCCGCAGGCTATTCACATGCGCCTGAGTGCACCCGCGTGGGTTAAGAGTCCTGATCGCCGTGGAATTTCCCCGGGCTGCGAAAACGGCCTGAAGGCTTGCACCCTCACAGAGCCGATCGTTGGTAGCGAGACCGTCTCCGTCGATGTCCAAGCCAGTTGTTGGAGAGAATGGCCGGGAACTAGCGAGCTGCATTATGGGAGCCAACTGGAATCCCCATGGCAATCCAAATACGCCACTGAGTACGACCCGGTGTCGTTCATCCAAACGTGTCGGTCCAAACTCCCCCTGCCTAAACTGGTTTTCAGGTGTGGTAGCAATGCCATTGCCAGTGTAAGACGCCACGGGCTGACCACCCCACGATCTTGAGCTGGCCAAAACATAGCTACCCGAAAACAGATGCTTTCGATTGCGCCATTTAAACGTCGTGGTCCAGCTATCAAATAAAGAACGGTTCGTGGTCCCGATCATATTGATTTGCTCGACACGTGCTTGTCCCGCAGCATTTATAGGAAATCCTGCATCCACAAAAGCCCTGTCAAACAGGCGGGTGTTGACACCGCGCACGCAGACTGGCGATGCAGGTGTTGAACCCGGATAAAGCGGATTGCAGATATTCTCGATGCGCGGATTGATCACTTGAACGCGCGATTCATGCAGACCGAGCGTGTGCACGTAGTCACTTGCGAGCGTCATATTTTCGCCGAGTTTAGTTTCGACGCCAAACGACCACTTTTGAATGTAAGGCTCGCTTGCGTCGGGATCGTTGATCCTGCCGAAGCCGCCAAATGCCAAATTACTGAACGAAAACCCCGCGGGTGGTGTTGGTAGAGGATCGACTCCAAAACGGAAGGTCGGCAGTTGACCAATACCGACGTCGGAATTGGTCAGACTCAGGGCAGTCTGGTAGAGCACCGGGTTGCTTTGCGTTAGAGAGAACAGCGTCAGGTTCTGGAAGAGCTGATCGTAAAAAATCCCGTAACCGCCTCGGACCACCGTTCGCCCGGCTCCCGTTGGATCCCATGCGAATCCGATACGCGGTTGAAACTCAGTCCAGCTTGGGGTTGTGCGGCTCAACTTTGAAGCATCTCTCGTAATCGCTTGAGCGCGAGGGTGATTAAGGAGTTTCAGCAACTGAATAGTCCGATTGTTCGTTTGATCGGGCAAGTTGCCGATATTGGCATCCCAGCGCAAACCCAGGTTCAAGGTAAAGCGCGGAGTCACCTTGTAGTCGTCCTGAAAATAGAGCGCCAACTGATGGATTTTCTGGTCGTGATTACCTTCACCATCCGAAAAGCTGATGTTTTGCACAGCGCCCGGCGTGGCGAATCCCTGCGGATACTTTCCATTAGTGTTGTTCTTAATCGTGAGGGGAGAGTCGAACCAATTGACGGTATACCCCTTCGAGCCGAAGAAGAAAAACCCCCCGAGTGTCGTGTTTATGTAATTCGTTCCAAACTTCATACCGTGACTGCCTGCTTGCCACGAGAAGTCATCTCTAAACTGATACTTTCGCTCCAATGTTGCTTGCGGAACGTTCACATTGGCCCCTATCTGGATTCCACCGGGGAACGTCAACAAAGGATTTGTAGTCACGCCCAAAATCGCATTGTTGAAATCCTGGAAATGAAACGAAAATTGATTCAGCTTCGTGGGGCTAATAGTGGAGGTGTGATTGGCCAGGAAGCTGTAGAGTTTGTTGTTGTCGGTATTCCCCCCCGAAAGGTCGGTGTTGGCAGGATTACCGACTTGGTCATTGGGAGAGTCATTCTTTTGGTACGAAAAGCGGTAGAACATTGTTTGGTTGTTAGATAGCGTGTGGTCGACCTTCGCGGTTAGCAGCGTGTCGTTATAAGGAGTGGGAATCTCAGATACAAATTCCACTCCGGGGATGGCTGGTAACTGCACAGCCGCAGCTTGGCTAACGGGGACATTTTGTCGTTCGCGAAAGCGCTCCAGGGCAAAGAAAAAGAAAAGCTTGTCGCTGGCAATAGGCCCACCAACAGAGCCCCCGATTTCCTGACGACTAAAGGTAGGTTTCAGAAACGCAGGATTGGCTGCCAAACGCTGCTTCTCAAAAAAATCCAATTTGCGCAAAGACTCGTCCCGGAAGTTTGAGAAGAATGAACCGTGAAACTGATTAGTTCCGGACTTGGAGATTACATTGACCACACCCCCGACAGCGCGGCCACTCTCAGCCGTCCAGCGGTGTTGCAGGACCTGAAACTCCTGGATCGACTCATAGGAGAAGTTTTGCAACAGGCTGCCCACAACATTGTCCTTGTTGTCGCCGCCGTCCACATTAACGTCAACCTGCCGTCCATCACCTCCGTTAAAGGCGACGTTTCCCACACGAGTCTTCGTGGGATCGAAGTTACCAGTCGGCCTTGCTTCAGGCATGATCACCGACAGTGCTGCAAACGTGCGATTCAAGAGTGGGAGATTTTGCACTTCAAGGGGCGTAACGACGCCGCCAATGTCGGACTTGGTGGTCTCGATCGCCAGCGTGTCTGCCGTTACTTCCACTATCGCAGTCAACTCGCCTGGTTTCATTTCAATGCTAATGGTCCGATTCGCGCCAACGTTTAACTCGTAATCGCGCACCAGGCTCTTGCTAAAACCAGCCGCCTCAATCGCAATCTCATATCGTCCGGGCGGCAGATCGGTGATCGTGAAGTCACCAGAATCGCCCGTCGTCACACTCCTGGTTTGACCGGTACCGCTGTTGGTGGCCGTGACGGTTGCGCTGGGCACTGTCTTACCCTGGGAGTCGACTACCCGCCCAGAAATGTTGCCAGTTGTCACCTGCGCAAAAGCAGGAACGACAAAAACGACTAGCAACGAAAGCACTACTAGAGTCCGAAAGATCACCTCTCGATAGAATCGCATGCTGACACCTCCTAACGATTGTGAGTATTCTACAAACAAAGATCCGGCTTGCTTCCCTCGCTCGCAAACCTTGTTCCCTGGCTTGGATTCCACAATTGGCAAGACTTGCCAATAAAAACTGGCTATGACGGCGGGTGGTGCGAGCTAATGCCTATGACATTGATTCAAAAAATTCTACAAGAATCACGTTTTTGGATTTCGCTTCCATTTGAAGGCATTCTAAGATCTTTTGAGGAATTCGCAAACACCTTTACGACAGTCAACAGTCATCCGAGCAAGCACATTCACGTCAACGCCCGTTTCCAGCGCATCACCGAACGTCATTCCATCTGTCTGATAAAGAAGCATCTTGGTTAAAGCAACAGCCGACCGGCTCATCTTCTTAAACACCCGGGCGTAGGCGCTGACGTCGTCTAGAAAAGTGTCAGCGGCGAAGATTTGATTGACAAGGCCAAACTGTCTACCTTCTTCAGCGCTGATTTCGGTTCCACGCGTGAGCAGTTCAAAAGCTCGCTTTTCAGAGATGTTCCGGCGCAGTATGGCCATCACCATCGCTGGTACAAATCCAATCTTCACTTCCGGATAACCGAAACGGGCCTCGCTGGAAGCGAGGACGATGTCGCACGCACTGGCAAGTCCGCAACCGCCCGCTAACGCCCGCCCTCTGACCGCGGCAATGACGGGAACGCGCACCGCTCGAATCAACATGAAGAGTTCCATCAAGGATCTTGCGTCGTCGAGATTATCGCCGATAGAGGCTTTCGAGATCTTGTCCAAAACCTCCAGATCCGCGCCTGAGCAAAAATCCTGACCCGATCCAGTAATTACTATTGCCCGGACCGTGTCGTCACGGTTTGCCTCGCCCAGAGCAGTCTTAAGATCAGTGACTATCGCGTCGTTCAACGCGTTTCGTTTCTCTGGACGATTCAGTGTGATGCGTGCGACAGCATCGTCGATCTGAAAAAGAATCGTTTTGCCTTGTTCAACCATCTTTTGCTCTTTGCAATGCGACACCTGGCAAGTCTTCACTCAGGAATTCGATGATAGCGGCATTCACTTCAGATGCCGCTTCATTTTGCACCCAATGACCACTGTCCGCTATTCGGATTTCACGATATGGCGCATCGATGTAATCTTCTATTCCGCGGACCGTGGCCGAAAGTATCGCGAAGTCTTGTTCTCCAAAGATAAATAAAGTCGGCACCCGCACCCTACTGCTGACTTTCTGCGTAACGCTTTTTGAACGACCCGACATCAACCAGTCCATTACGTTCGCACGATAATAGTTTAAGGCCGCCGACAACGCTCCGGGTTGCCGCATTCCTTCTTTGTATAGTTCTATGTCTGCATCCGTAAAGGCGTCTTTCCTATTCGGCGACTCCTTAAACGTGCGTTCCAGGGCCGCCAAGCCCTTTCTGCGGAGGGCCCACTCAGGAATCCGCGGCAATTGAAAGAAGAACATGTACCAGCTTCGCAACAGCTGGTGCAATGTCATGTTTGCACGCCACACCGCCGCGGGAGGCACCTGCAGCACGACAAGTCTGGAGACACGATGGGGATACTTTCCCGCCACTGCCCAGGCCACACCAGCCCCCCAGTCGTGAGCCACAATCGAGGCCTTTTCTGCGTCAAAATGGTTGATCAGGCCTATGACGTCTTCGACCAGGACTTCGATCCGATAGTCTTCAACGCGGGGTGGCTTATCGCTCAAGTTGTAGCCGCGCATGTCTGGAGCTACAACATGAAACCGCTCTCCCAGCGCCTTCAATTGATGACGCCAGGAATACCAGAATTCAGGAAAGCCGTGAAGCAGGATCACAAGATTGTCGCCGCTGCCTGACTCGGCGTAATGAAGACGAATCCCGTTGACATGAGCGTAGCCGTGGCTGATGGATGTCATTCAGTAGTTTAGAGTTCAAGCTTTAGCTTGCTTCTTCCGCACGAGCAATCTAAAGGTTGGACTGGCCTTGCCCGAGAAGTCAAAGAAGAGTCCGGGTTCCGCGGCTT
>JBBPIC010000099.1:0-1701 GCA_038040525.1 Acidobacteriota bacterium
TTGTCACCTGCGTGGACAAATCGCCGATAGTTCCTTCCCATGAACCTGCCAGGGTCTTCAGTTTCGCGAAAGCCCTTTTCGCGTCAGACTGCCCGCTGGCGGTTTTCGGCGGATTATCCTGGGCAAAGACGAAGGTGGGAGTCGCAACAAGGATGATTAGAATTATTAGTTTTCGCATCGGTTCTCCTTTTCCACAGTTAGTACAGATAATTTGTCGGATAGCAGCGCATAAAGATGAAGTACCTAGCGGCTGGCTTTGATATCGTAGACCCACAAGGTCCCGAGATCCCGAATGTAAAGTCTGCCGTTAGCGATCACTGGATATGTAAACGCTCCCTCGGGAAATGGCCCAACCTTTTTCTTCTTCGGCTGAGCCGGCGGTGTAAATCGGCCCTTCTGGCGATAGCCTTCAGGGTTGGCCTCCACCAACGCAATCTCCCCATTTATGCCGTGAAGGTATAAATGCCCATCGGCGTACGCTACGGACGACCAGCCGATAGTGTCTGCCTGCCATTTCACTTTCCCGGTGGTGAAGTCTGCTGCTACCAGCTTTTGCCCCGCTTCCGTACCGTAAATATGTTCACCAACCACGACCGCTCCACCGATGCCATTCGGCAGTCCGCGCGTGAAGTAGACCTGTTCTCCACTGCCCTCCGGCTTTACCTGGACCAGTACTCCCCCAACGCCGAGAGCTCCACCGTACACATACTCGCCTCGGGCGACTGGAGTGAAATACTGCGCCGGGCCTTTAGCAACTTCCTTGTTGCGCCAGAGGAATTCACCAGTCTTCGCATCAACTCCAACCATGCCTTTGCTCAACAACTGCACAAACTGTCTTCGTCCACCACTCTGAACTACGACCGCTGACGCATAACCTGCTGGGTCACCTCCCGGTATTGCCGATTTCCAGATGAGTGCGCCCGTCTTTTTGTTAAGTGCGACCATCGTGGCCTCCGCGCCGCCGGGGGTTACCACGACGAGGTCACCATCAACCAGAGGAGATTCCGCATATGCCCAATCGCCCGGTTGGCCACCAAACTCTTTTCGAATGTTCTTCTGCCATCGAATCTTGCCGCTCCCCAGTTCGAGGCAGGCGAGGTCGCCGTCCGAGCTCAGAGCGTAGATGAATTTTCCATCAAGCGTGGGTGTGGACCGGGCTTTCGCGTATGGCGGATTTTGATTGGGATTGCCGACGTTGCCGATGCGTGTGGTCCAGATAGGCTTGCCATCTTGCGTCGAGAGAGCCTGAACAAATTCATTCTCCATGCCACGATTGCTCATCAGGTAGATCCGTTTCCCAACAACCGCCGGAGTTGAATAGCCGTCTCCAATGTCGTTAACTTGCCAAAGCAGTTTGGGCCCGTCCGCCGGCCATTGTTTCAGGAGGCCGCTCTCCTGCGATGTCCCGTTACGTTCGGGACCTCGCCACTGAGGCCAGTCGGACGTCGAAGCCGCCATGTCGGCAGACCTGGTAAAAAACATCCCTGAGACACACAAACATAGCGCTCCGAAAGCAATTAATAATCGTAACTTCACTGTCTTCTCCTTGTGACTATTGGGTTACCTTAAGTAGGACAGACATTCCTGTCTGTCTTCGTTCGCTAAAGACTTTGTCAAACTCACTAAAACTCAGTCGAGACTCCTTACCAACCTTCGACAGACAGGAATGTCTGTCCTACATTCGCTGTCTTACTTTCGCTA
>JBBPIC010000099.1:1801-14505 GCA_038040525.1 Acidobacteriota bacterium
TTCGACAGACAGGAATGTCTGTCCTACATTCGCTGTCTTACTTTCGCTAAAGACTCCGTCAAACTCACTCGACACTCCTTGCCAGCCTTCGACAGACAGGAATGTCTGTCCTACTTTTCGCTGTCTTACTTTCGCTAAAGACTTGTCAAACTCACTCGAGACTCCTTGCCAGCCTTCGACAGACAGGAATGTCTGTCCTACCGAATACAAGGTAAGCGGCTATCCTAAGCGAAAAGTGGGCGTGGCTGTGTAAAGTGTTAGTAAAGTGACCGCCGTTTTGTAAAGACGAGGTAAAGTCCTGGTCCCGGTCGGTGCGGGTGACCAAATTTGAAGGCTACAATGCGAGCGATGTTCGATCGTGTAAGGACAAATTGGCTGGTGCCTGGTTGCGTGGCGGTGCTGCTGCTCACGGTGATCGCCGGTGTGCTTCAGTATCAATGGATCAATTTCGCGAGCGATGCCCACCGACGACAAGGCCGTGAAGCCATGGAGGTAGCGCTACGAAACTTCAGCGGCGATTTCCGAGATACCCTGCTGCAACAGCCGCCTTTCTTCCGTCCACCGCCGGATGAAAGAAACGATCTCGCGTTTGAGCCATACATGATCGGGATTACCAGACGATGGCAAAGCACCGCTGACCGCCCGCAACTACTAGCCTCGATCTCCATCGGCACGCAAAGCGATCAGGGAGTCGTCTTCAAAGGGCTGCAGGCGGGCGACAACCAATTCAAGATTGCAGACTGGCCCAACGAGTTTGCCGTATATCGCCGGGTCCTGGAGGAGCGTTCGCGTTTGCCCGGAGGCCAGCCTCCGCTTTTTCCGAATGGGTTTGCCTTTGAGTTTTTTCAAGGTAGACCGGTGTTGATATTTCCACTCGTTACCGGCGCCCCGCCCACACCAGAGTGGCAACGGTTGAGGGGTTGGTGTTTTCTTGAATTCGATGATGACTATCTCCGCCAGTATCTGCTCCCCGAACTAGTGACCCGGCATTACGGTACTCGCGCCCGTTATCAGGTGGCGGTCGTTGCCAGCAATCCATTGAGTATGATCTATAGTTCGGAGCCAACACTGACGATCGGGTCGTTGTCACAGTTTGACGCCGGCATTGTCTTGCTCGACGCAAACTTGCCGCCGGGTGGTCAAGGTCTGGCGCGATCCGGAGGAAAACCGGTTTTGGCTGGCCCCCACGGTCTGTCGCTCGCTGACATCGGCGGCAATCGCGGGGGCACCGACGACCGGGCCTGGCTGCTACTGGTGAAAAACAAAGCCGGTTCGGTTGAAGCGCTGGTCGAAAATGCCCGACTACACATCCTCCTATTCAGTTTCATAATGCTGGTGCTGTTGGCTGGCAGCTCAGTGATGTTGATATTGGCCACGGTGCGCGCGCGCCGTTTGGCGCAACAGCAGATGGAGTTTGTGGCGGGCGTATCTCACGAATTGCGCACGCCGCTGACGGTCATTCAATCGACGAGCTACAATTTATCGCAGGGCACGATCCAGGACCCGAGCCGGGTGCAACAATACGGTGACGTGATTCAGCGTGAAGCGCGCCGGCTGATCAATCAGATCGAGCGAATGCTTAGCTTTGCGGGTATTCAATCGGGTCGTCGAGTTTATGACCCACAACCGACCAACGTGACTGAGGTAGCCGAACGCTCTTTGGCCGAGTACGCCATGCCTTTCGCAGAAGATGGCTGGCAAATCGAGCAGCACTTTGCAGAAGATCTGCCTCTGGTGCTCACTGATGGTTCCGCGTTGGAAAGTGCCCTGAAGAATTTGTTTGAGAATGCGTTGAAGTACGCAGCGCGAGGCAAGTGGTTGAGTGTAAGCGCGTGTGCCGCCCAAGGCACGAAGGGCAGGGAAGTGCAGATCACTGTTGCTGACCGCGGGCCCGGAATCGCGTCGAAGGATCTGCCGCATATCTTCGAACCTTTCTATCGCGGACGGAGTGTTGCCGCGACGACTAGCGGCGCGGGACTGGGGCTGTGTCTCGTCGAACGTAACCTGCGCGCGCTGGGCGGCAGGGTGACGGTGAAGTCAACGCCAGGTCACGGGACATCGTTTACTTTGCATCTGCCGGTTTCCTGAGGGTGGTAGTGGTTCAGTTTGGTGTCCGATAAGCTTTATTTAGCTTGTCGTGGCGCCGCGACAAACTAAAGGAAGCTCTGATTAACTCGGAAAGGTGTTTTTGTACTTAGCCCGCGGAGCGTGGCGATAGCGTAAAGCCTGGGGTGGAGCGCAGCGAAACCCCAGGATGGTTGGAATACCAAGGGCAGAGCCCCCGGAGTGGGCGACAGCCGATTCATCGTCAGTCAATTGCGGCGTTAGCACTGTCGCACGCTTCGCGCGCTTGATATTTCTTACTGGCAGTCGACCTGGGGTTCCGCTCCGCTCCACCCCAGGCTTTACGCTATCGCCGCGCTCCGCGGGCTAAGTACAAAACCGATCTTTACCACTTAATCAGAGAAAGAAGAGATTGCTGGTTCGTGATCGTTCGGACTTATTTCGTGTGAGGCGCGTGGATCGTGCCGGCTTCTGACCGGCACCTGACACCTGACACCCGGTCCCTTTTCTACAGCGACGATGGCAAACAAGATCCTGTTGATTGAAGACGACTCAGGCATCACGATGGCCCTGACGGACCTGCTCAACGCGGAAGACTATCGCGTTGAGACGGCCGCCGATGGCTTGACGGGTTTGGCGCGCGCCCGCGAAGGCAACTTCGACGTGATCATTCTGGACGTCATGCTGCCTGGCAAAAACGGCTTTGATGTGTGCCGCGATCTGCGGCAACGAAGTATCACGACGCCGATTCTGATGCTGACGGCGCGCGGCCAGGTAATCGACAAAGTTCTGGGCCTGAAGCTGGGCGCGGATGACTATCTTTGCAAACCATTCGAGCCGCTCGAGTTGCTGGCGCGGTTGGAAGCGTTGCTGCGGCGCAGCCGGACCACGGCGAGCGCAGCGGAGCCGCTCGACGCGTTTAGCTTTGGCTCTGTCATTGTAAACTTTCGGAGCACCGAGGTGCTTAGCAACGGTAAGCAGGTAGAACTCTCGGCGCGAGAGTTTAAACTGCTGAGCTACTTTATCGCCCAACGCGGCGCTACGCTTTCGCGCGATGAACTGCTGCGCGAGGTTTGGGGCTATGAAACCGGAATGCTGACCCGCACCGTTGACGTTCACGTGGGCTGGTTGCGGCAGAAGCTGGAAGACGATGCGAAGGAGCCGCGGCATTTTCTCACCATGCGCGGGCACGGTTATAAGTTTGTGGCGTAGCGGGTTCGTGTTCTTTCGTGTAAGTTCGTGGATCGTATGGCTCCCAGTCCTGAGCGCACGATCCACGAAATTACACAAAAGAACACGAAGCAATACACCTGCGATTGTTGCGATATCACACTGAACGCGTGAAATGCCGCGACCGGTTTAGTTGGCTTTGGCCGAAGTACTGTCTCAACTGGTGTCTCTGTGCAACCCCTGTGTTCTATGTGTAGCAAGTTCGTAAGTTCTTGTTTTTCTGACAAAGTTTTTGACTATACGTTCAGGATCCCGTTGCAAACTGCTTACACCTTGAATCACGGGGAGCGATCACATTAACACCGCGGCTTCAGAGGGTGTGAAAACTCCGCATGTTGTGTCATGAGGTCAGTAGCGCCTCGCGGTAGCGGGTGGGTGCGCCGCCCGCGAGAGATCCCTTTTTAGCCAAAACCGCTGAATACTGTTGAATGACAGCGTCCGCATCAAGAACCCACCCGCTACCGCGAGGTGGTACTGACCTCATGACACCAGAGCCTTAGATCAGCTTGGGCTCTAACGACGAACTTGTGGCAGGCCCTGGAAGCCCCCGCGGAGGGTGAGCGGTTCTGACGGCCACGCGTCGCCTGGATTACCCCCGGCTTCCGTATCGAGGATCTTCCCGGTCCTGGCATCCTCGCAGCGGGCGAACTCGACGATGAAGCGGCCATCGAGCCGGCTGTCGATATCGCCGGAGCCTGAGCGCATCGTGGTGCGGAGATAGCCGGTGGCAGGATCTGCGGGTCGGCAGCGCAGCGTCCACTGTTTCTCCGCGATCTCGATCGGGAACACGAGGCGCGTCCCCGGAGCGACCCGCGCTTCGCTGTCGGTCTCGATCAAGAGGTCCCAGCCGTCGGCGCTGAGCTCGAGGCGGTCGTGTCCGACGCTGCCGATCCTGGCGCCACGGCTCGCGTGGTCGAACCGCAACTCGCCCCCAAGCAGCTTCGCCTCCAGCTTGGTCGGGAGGATCCCGCCGAAGGGCCGGTCCATGCGAGGCCTCTCGACGTGCACTTCGAACGACGGGGCTCGGGACGTGTCCGAGACGCTCGGGGTAAGCGACTCGTCCGATCGCGATACGAGCCAGACGAGGCAGACGAGGCAGGCGACCAACGCCAGCGCGATAACGATCATCGATGTCTTGATCGATTTCTTCATGCCACTCAAGATCACCGCAGATCGTGGCCGCGGTCAAGTGACGGAAGGCGACCTATTCAGGCAGCATAGGAGAACTTCTGTCCTCAGCGCCAGAGGCGCGAAATGCAATAGACGCGAGCTCAAATCCATATAATCACGACTGTATGGCGACGCAAACATCATCGATCGTGCAATCAGTTTCAACTACCAGTCAACGGGTCGCTTTGCGGTGCGCGGGGCTCCGGAAGCGGTTTGCCGATGTAACTGCGGTCAACGGTTTGGATCTGGAAGTTTTTGCGGGGGAATGTTTTGGTTTGCTTGGTCCAAATGGTGCCGGCAAAACAACCACTGTGGAAATACTCGAAGGCTTAACATCGGCCGACGAAGGGACGGTGGAGGTACTGGGGCAACATTGGAATGCCGCTGACGACGCGGCACTTCGTGAACGCATCGGCGTGCAGTTGCAGGAAACGCAGCTCGCCGAGAAGGTTACCGTTTTCGAGACGTTGCGACTTTTTCGCAGCTTCTATAAACACGGGTCATCTGTGGACCAGGTCATTCAAACAGTCGCACTGGAAGAGAAACGAAACGCACGTGTCGGCAAACTCTCAGGTGGTCAGAAACAGAGGCTTGCAGTTGCCTGCGCACTAGTCAGCGCTCCTGAACTCCTGTTTCTTGATGAGCCGACCACCGGTCTTGACCCGCAAGCCCGTTTGTCGCTTTGGGACGTGGTCGATAAATTTCGCGAGGGAGGCGGTACCGTGCTCCTGACTACTCACTACATGGAAGAGGCGACTCGCCTTTGTGACCGCGTGGCGATCATGGACCACGGGAAAATCATCGCGCTGGGAACGCCGCTCGAACTGATTGAATCGCTCGGCGCGGATCAGATCATAGAATTCCGGGTTACTAAAGAGATTGCTGACGATGCGTTAACGAGTCTTCCAGCCGTGAGTAATTTGCACAAACGAGATGACGATTATTCGCTGACAGTTGCGGAGATGGGCGTTGCGTTGCCGGCGCTGCTTGCAGAAATCAAACGGCAACAGTCAGAACTCGTCTCGCTAACAACGCATCAGGCGACACTGGAGGATGTTTTTGTGAGTTTGACTGGGAGAATGCTCCGGGAGGGGTGAAGACTATCCGCAGATTACGCAGATTAAGAAGAACGGAACGAAGGAAGCAGGAGGCAGGAGGCAGGAAGCAGGAAGCAGGAGGCAGAGAGCAGTAGAGTTCCCCGTCCTGTAGGGACGAAATGTTTATAGAACGCGCGAGCTATTAA
This sequence comes from Acidobacteriota bacterium, assembly GCA_038040525.1. Taxonomy (GTDB): domain Bacteria; phylum Acidobacteriota; class Blastocatellia; order Pyrinomonadales; family Pyrinomonadaceae; genus PSRF01. Next base: position 7,509 of record JBBPIC010000099.1, read on the forward strand.
GATTCCTCCTCGCTCCAGCGGAGCGAAACCTACTCGGCTAGGGCGTTCGAAGGCAACATTGCGCTCCGCTGGAGCGCGGTCGTACGGTTACCAGCGGTGCCTATAAACATTTGGCTCCTCTGGAGCCAGGATTTGCTTGCGACCTCAGTCGCGCTGCGTAATCTGTGGATAAGTTTTAGATCGAAGCACATGGATAAAGAGACCACTCAACTGAATGGCCAATCGTGGCATCCTCTGATTGAGCTGACAACGATGCGGGTGCGCGAGTTTCTGCGTGAGCGAGAGGCTGTGTTCTGGGTTTTCATCTTTCCGGTGTTAATGACCTTCGCACTCGGCATAGCTTTTCGCAACACAGCACCCGAAAAAACATTTGTGGCTATTGAGGCTGATGCGGCAAACCCGAGTGTCAGCGAGCTCGCAAATGTTCTCGCGCACTCTCCTGACATCAGCTCATCCGTTTTAGCTCCTGACGAAGCAGCTCGAGCATTGCGAAGCGGGAAGGTGGCGATAGTGGTAAAACCCCGTGACGATTCCTACTCCTTACGTTTTGATCCGACCAGGCCGGAGAGCCGTACTGCCAAACTCATAGTGGACGACGTTTTGCAGCGTGCAAAAGGAAGGACCGATGTCTTCACGGTCGGAGAAGAAAGAATCACTGAACCCGGTGCCCGATATGTAGATTTCCTGGTTCCGGGTTTGATTGGTATGAACCTGATGGGAAGCGGCTTGTGGGGATTGGGATTTACCATTGTGATGTCCCGCTCGCGCAAACTCCTTAAGCGTTTTGCTGCGACACCGATGCGACGTTCGCATTATCTGCTTTCGTTCATGCTTTCGCGCCTGGTGTTTTTACTCCTTGAAGTCGCGGCCGTTGTCGTCTTTGCCAGGCTCGTCTTTGGTTTCACTGTGCGGGGTTCGTGGCTGAGCGTTTCATTAATCGTCTTACTTGGAGGCTTTACTTTTTCAGGAATCGGCCTGCTGATAGCTGCTCGACCGACGACGATTGAAGGAGTGTCGGGGTTGATGAACTTCATTATGCTTCCGATGTGGTTGCTTTCCGGGACATTCTTCTCGTCTGAGAGGTTTCCGCAAGTCTTTCAACCGTTTATCAAGGCGTTGCCATTGACCGCACTCAACACACTCCTGCGAGCCGTGATGAACGAAGGGGCACCGCTCTGGGCTAACTGGATCCACGTAGCGATACTGCTGGCGTGGCTGCTTATCAGCTTTATTGTTGCGCTGAAGATTTTTAGATGGCAGTAAAAGAATCGGGGGGAATAAATCGAAAAATGGGGAAATGGGGAAAAGGGGAAGAGGGAAAGAGGGAAACGGGTCAAGGGTTAGGGACCATTCCGGATTCCCCTTTACCCTTTCCCCTTTTCCCCTTTTCCCCCATTCCCCCCATTTCCCCTGTTTCGTGGGCTCTCAAAATTTCATTTCGTTTCCTGTCGATTTCGAGCGTCGCCATTCGACTTATATCTAGAGGTATCTGATATATATGGTGAAAAGGAGCAAAAGATGAGCAATGTGCGAGTACTCGTAGGCACCCGGAAGGGCGCCTTCATTCTTACCTCAGATGGAAAGCGGGAAAAGTGGGACGTGAGTGGACCTCTTTTTGCCGGTTGGGAGATCTATCACCTCAAAGGATCGGCTGCGGATCCGAATCGCCTTTACGCCTCGCAAACCAGCGGTTGGTTCGGCCAGGTTATTCAACGCTCAGATGATGGCGGCAAGACTTGGTTCCAACCTGGTACCCCGGTGGGCGAGCCCACGACAACACCCGAGGGCATGCCCGTAGGCGAAAGTAATAAGTTTGTCTACGATACTTCGTCTGAAACCGGCAAACCTCTTACGACCCATCAGTGGCACGACGGCAAGCCGCATCCATGGGAGTTCAAACGTGTCTGGCATCTTGAACCCTCCCTCGACAATCCAGACACTGTCTACGCCGGCGTTGAAGATGCCGCATTGTTTCGGTCAACCAACGGAGGTCAAACGTGGGCAGAACTTCCCGGACTGCGCGGCCACGGCACCGGTGCCCAGTGGCAACCGGGCGCCGGCGGCATGTGCCTGCACACCATTATTCTGGATCCGAAGGATAGGGAACGGATCTTTGTGGCCATCTCGGCAGCGGGTGCATTTCGCAGTGACGACAGCGGTGCAACGTGGAAACCAATCAATCGCGGCCTCCATTCACAATACATTCCCGATCCGAACGCCGAGGTGGGCCACTGCGTTCATCACGTTGCACAGCATCCTTCAAATCCGAATCTGCTGTTTATGCAGAAGCACTGGGACGTTATGCGCAGCGACGACGCAGGTGACTCGTGGCAAGAAGTTAGCGGTAACTTGCCGAGCGATTTCGGATTTGTGATTGACGTTCACGCGCATGAGCCCGAAACGATCTACGTCGTGCCAATTAAGAGCGATGGCGAACACTATCCGCCCGATGGAAAACTCCGCGTCTATCGCAGCCGTACAGGTGGCAACGAATGGGAGGCGCTCACTAAGGGCCTGCCGCAAGAAAATTGTTACGTCAACGTGCTGCGCGATGCGATGGCTGTCGACTCGCTTGATTCGTGTGGCGTGTACTTTGGCACAACTGGAGGACAGGTCTATGCATCGGCCGACGCCGGCGACACCTGGGCTCCGATTGTTCGAGATCTTCCCCCCGTACTCTCAGTGGAGGTCCAGGGGTTGTCATGATAAGGGCCATGATTCGGGTGGTAATGCCGGCGCATTTGCGGACGCTTGCAGGCGTAAGCGGAGATTTGACAGTTGAGGTTGATGCGGAAGTGACCCGGGCGTCGATCCTCGATGCGCTGGAGACACAGTATCCGATGTTGCGTGGGACAATTCTCGAACACGTCTCGGGAGAGCGCAGGCCGTTCTTGAGATTCTTTGCCTGCGGCGAGGATGTAACCCACGAGTCTCCGGACGCTCCGCTGCCTCCGGAAATCGCGTCGGGAGCAGAGGCCTTTTATATCATCGGGGCCATCGCCGGCGGCTAAGAACTGCGGATTCAAGTTGGAAGTGCAACACAGGCCGTGGCGTATGTTCGTGTGTTTTCGTGTGTTTTAGTGGATCGTTCACTATCCTCAGCAAATACGATCCACGAAATTACACGAAATCACACGAAGGTATTGGAGACTCGTCTACTGTGTGTCAATGCCGCCATAGTGCCAATGACTGTTGCATTTCCAACGTGAACCGCGAACTACAAATATTTCGCTGGACCGTTTCGTTTCCCAGTAATCAAACGAGGAAAAAATCATGACACAAAGCGACACAAACACTATCCGACTCCATCGAGTGCTGCAGGCACCGCCCGAGAGAGTTTACCGGGCATTCGTTGATGCAAATGCAATGGTCAAATGGCTTCCGCCCAATGGATTCACGGGCCAGGTTCATCACCTCGATGCAAGAGTCGGAGGCACTTACAGTATGTCCTTCACCAATTTCACGAGCGAAAAGAGCCACTCTTTCGGTGGAGAGTATCTTGAGTTAACGCCAAACGAACGCATCCGCCACACTGACAGATTCGACGACCCGAATCTGCCCGGAGAAATGCAGACGACGATCACGTTGAAGCAAGTATCGGTCGGAACTGAATTGAGCATCGTTCAAGAGGGAGTGCCCGCTGTTATTCCGGCTGAGGCTTGTTATCTCGGTTGGCAGGAATCGCTAACGCTGCTGGCGAAACTCGTCGAAGCTGAGATTCCAGATCAGACTTAGACCTCGAGGCTGGTAACTTCATCGGTGTAACTGGCGACTAGCCCGCGGGCTGGAACCCGGGGCCGCGGCTGAGTTTAGTGTGACTTGGTGTTACTTCGTGGATCGTATTTTGTTTGAGCAGCAGTGCGATCCACTAAAACACACGAAATAACACGAACGACTCCCGCTCCCCCTTCCCCTTTCCCCCTTCCCCTTTTCCCCCATCCCCGTTCCCCTTTTCCCCGTTCCCCCCTTCCCCCCTTGCCTCTGCTCCCGTACCCGATCCCCCAATTTCCCTTTGAGGTTGCGCAACCCATTGAACCGATTTAACGTATTAGAGCCAAACCGCCCACTATCTCTTGAATACCCTGGAGGAAGTCAATGAAAGCTAAGACATTTCTGCTGCTGATACTACTACTCGTTACCATCTCCGCTTCGGCGCAAAAGAGAGTTAAAACTAAGGAAGCAGTGCCGCCACTTATTCCGATGAAGGATTTCTTTCGAAATCCTGTAAAGGTTGCATACTCACTTTCGCCGAATGGCGAGTACCTGGCATTTATGCAGCCCTGGGAAAAACGCCTCAATGTGTTTGTCGAGAAGATTGGGTCCGGCCAGGCCACTCGCGTTACCAGCGCAAAGGAGCGCGACATCGCCGGTTTCGCATGGAAGGGCGACAACCGCATTGTCTATGTACAAGACACTGGTGGCGATGAAAACTACCGGCTCTACGCCGTTGGTATCGACGGTTCTAACCCGAAGGACCTGACGCCGTTTGAGAAAGTTCGCGCCCAGATTATCGACCGGCTCGAACGCAACGAAAACGAAATCCTGGTCGGCCTCAACAAGCGCAACCCACAGATCCCCGACGTATATCGCATCAACGTCAACACCGGCGAGATGCAGATGATTGCCGAAAACCCCGGCAACTACACCGGCTGGGGTACCGATTGGGATGGAAATCTCCGTATCGCCGTCACCACTGACGGCGTGAACACTTCTCTGATGATGCGAAAGACCGAAGCCGACAAGTTTGCCCCGGTCGTGACCACCAGCTTCAAAGAGACCATCTCACCGTTATTGTTCACATCTGATAACAGCCAGCTCTATGTAGCGACCAACATCGGGCGCGATAAGACAGCCATTGTCAAATACGACATCGACAACAAAAAGGAACTTGAGAAGATATTCGAACATCCCGAGGTGGACGTGACGAGTCTGCTCAGCTCACGCAAGCGCCGCACGATTACCGGAGTCGCTTACACCACAGACAAAACGAACTACCACTTCATTGACAAGCAGCGAGCCGACCTGCAAAGAGATCTTGAGCGTCGTTTGCCAGGCTTTGAAGTGCGTTTGGCCGGCTGCAATAATGAAGAGGACAAGTGCCTGGTGCGCACGTTTACTGATCGCTCACGCGGTGCTTACTACTTTTACGATCTGAAGTCGAAAGACTTCCGCAAGCTCGCAGATGTAAGCCCCTGGTTGAACGACCAGGACCTGGTTCCCATGAAACCTATCAAGTACCAGAGCCGCGACGGGTTGACCATCAACGGCTACTTGACTCTTCCCAAAGGAGTGCCGGCCCGCAATCTGCCGGTGGTCGTGAATCCACACGGTGGTCCCTGGTATCGAGACCAATGGGGCTATAACCCTGAAGTGCAGTTCCTGGCGAACCGCGGCTATGCGGTGCTGCAGGTTAATTTCCGCGGCTCGACCGGGTACGGTCGCAAGTTTTGGGAGTCGAGCTTTAAACAATGGGGCAAGGCCATGCAAGACGACATCACCGATGGTGTCAAATGGCTGATCAAGGAGGGGATCGCCGATCCTAAACGCGTTGGTATTTACGGCGGCAGCTACGGCGGCTATGCCACGCTGGCAGGGCTCACTTTCACGCCGGATCTCTACGCCGCCGGGGTTGACTACGTAGGGGTGTCAAATATTTTTACATTCATCAAAGCCTTCCCACCTTACTGGAAGCCGTATCTGGAAATGATTTACGAAATGGTTGGACATCCAGAGAAAGACAAGGACCTGCTGACGGCGGCTTCTCCGGTTTTCCATAGTAAGAACATTAAAGTCCCATTGTTGATTGCCCAGGGTGCCAACGATCCGCGCGTAAACAAGGCGGAATCGGATCAAATGGTAGAGGCCCTGAAGGCCCGAGGGATCGAAGTACCTTACATCGTAAAAGCCAATGAAGGACATGGCTTCTCAAATGAGGAGAACCGCTTCGAGTTTTATCGCGCCATGGAAGAGTTTCTGGGCAAGCACCTTGGTGGCAGAGTCGAGAAAACGGTTGACTGAAAGCTGACAGGAACGGGAGGTCCTGCTTCGAAAGCGCGGTCCACGGATTACGCAGATTATTCAGCGCGGTTCAGGCGCAAACCAAGGAAACGATCCACTAAAACACACGAACTGACACGAACATTTCGTGTCCCGTTCTTGTAACAAACCTTCAGAATTTCGTGGATCGTGTACTGAGCGGGAGCGATACGATCCACGAAATTACACGAACGAACGAAATAACACGCTCTATATACTAGACAGCCTTTCCAAAAGTTCGCAGTTATTAATGTCAACGCAGATTGCTGATTTGTAGGAGCTTTGAGCGGCCTCGTGAGTATCGAATGCTGGTCAACTTCTCTCGTTGCAGTGGCACTCGGCTCTGCCGCCGCACACTGCGGTAAGGCTCCGCCTTACCGTCCGGCACCCGTCCCCCCCTTTTTCCTGAGGCAGAGCCTCAGGAAAAGAATTTTAGGGAGCGCCTCAGGTAAGGCGGAGCCTTACCGCGGTGTGCGGCGGCAGAGCCGCATCAGACTTTAAGATCAAAGTGCAGGTCGCCTCAGGAGTTCCGCCAGGGCCAGCAGTCGGTTTGAGTCTGCAGTAGTCTTCGTCATGCCAGCGCTCTTTTCCAACGCGGGTGCAAGGCTTTTGAGTTTTGCCACTGCCCCTCGATTCAGACGTGAGCTCTCGGCGCTTTGAATCGCTTGCCGCAGCGATGCGATTTGACCTGTCGCCAGACCTTGCGACCGCTCCAATTGATCGAGGTACGCCTTTGCGACGACCAACTGTCGCGGCCAAACAATCTCTTGCTGGTTCTGAACATTCAACTCAGCCGTTCGAACTGCCTTCGCGGCGTCGATCTCGTTCTGGGTCAGGAACTTCGTCGGCGTCAGCTCAAAGATATCCAGACCGCGCGCGATTTCTGAAGCGTAGATGTGTCCGTTATACCAGTACGCAGACCATGGACCGCCGAGCACAAGCAGCTTTGGATCAAACGGTC
>JBBPIC010000022.1:0-97205 GCA_038040525.1 Acidobacteriota bacterium
CAGACTGGATGGCTATCCAGCGAAAGCCAACTGCTGGATGGGAGGATATCTTGTCCCAGGCCCGCGCCGTACTCGAATACGCCAGTTTGAACAACGCGAAGCCAGAACCCGCAGGAACGTCCGATAACGAATGGCGCGAGGTAACGGTATCGGTGCAGTATTTTCGAGATCTCCCAATGTTAGTCAAAGTGTCCTCTGGTAGTGAAACAACTCGCTTGCCGCTACCCGAGAGATTCGGTAAGGCTATTGAGCGAGCAATGGGTGCATCGGAAAACATGCTGATGGAGCGAAAGTGGATAGACGAAGGTCTGCGCTACGGGGAGCTGCGCGACGTCGGCGAGGCGGTGGTGCGCGAGATTTCAGCCGTCTATGATGAAAAGAAGTTAAAAGAATTGGTTGAGAGGGCCTATCACCCTGACTTACATGAAAAGGTTGAGGCGAACGGCGAAGAACTGGGCGAACTGACCCAACTAGTACGCGCCTTTGAATCGCCACGTTGGGAAGAACGATTCGCTGCGCTAAAGGAATTGGGCAGAAATGCAACAGCTCAGATAGATTCTCAAGCGCTGTCACTAATTATCAGAGCTACCAAAGATCCAAAGATGTCGATTCGCCGTTTAGCGGTGGTCTTTCTTGGGTTGATAAAAACTCCTGAAGTCTTAGCTCCACTCTGTGAGGCTCTGAAAGACGAAGCAGTTGGGGTGCGCCGATCGGCAGGCGATGCACTAACGGATTTAGGAGACAGACAGGCGATTGGCCCGATGGTTGAGACATTAAAAGATCCGAACAAACTTGTTCGTTGGCGTGCCAGTCGATTTCTTTATGAGTTAGGGGACGAAAGCGCTCTGCCCGCACTCAGAGAGGCCCAGGGTGATCGCGAGTTTGAAGTGGCGATGCAAATCCGGCAGGCCATTGAACGGATAGAGAGCGGCAAGGTTGGCCAGGGACCCGTTTGGAGACAAATGACCCAGGGGATCAACTAGTGGGCTGTAACAACTCGCGGAAATTGATTTTCAGATCCTCCAGCGAGTTCTCGTTGGCTAACGGCCGCCGCTTGTCGCGCGCGTCTGGGAATCGACCCGCCATTATCGTTTGCGTGCGGGAGCCAAATGGAACTCGTATTCAAAAACAGAATTCGTCAAAAACTTTCGAGTTTCTAGTTTCCGGTTACGTCGTCTTCCCAGAACTCTTGTGCCCGGAGTTGGCGCCGATGCCCTTGGTACAAAGCTATTACAAGCAATAAGCAGAGTAGTACCTCTGCTACTTCTAATGAAGCTGGATAATATTCTTTGAGTGCTATCAGAACAAGCGAAATCAAGGTGGCCATTATCGCCGTACCGGACGCGATCTTCTTTACAGCCATCCGCTCGCGCGTTCTTTCGATCCATTCCGCATTCTCGCCCACTGCCTTTGAACGGCTATGAAAGGTCTTCAAGATTTGGAGATGCGTCTTGTCGTTCCTTCGGTCGTGCCACTTCAGAATGTGGAGAAGCTCGCCGAGATTCTGTAATGCGAAGCCGATGAGAAACAGAACTCCAAATATCGGAATGTAATAGACACCGGGTAAATCCTTGAGCAAGATTCCCGCTGAATCCCCATAGTTAAGTTTCAGAACGCATCCTGCGACAATTGCGCCAGGCGTGACATAGGAGAGCACGTCTCTGAGGATGAACTCTTGGTAGAAATACTTTATTGATTCAGCCACTTCTGCCATAGCAAATGCCTCTCTCTCGTCTAAGCGCTAGCGAGAATTCAAGCCCTCGTCTGGAATATTGCAGGCTGGAGCGAGAAGGATGCGGCGGTCGCAGGCTCTGAGGACCAGCCTGATAGTGGTTTCGAGATTCGAGTTCCGGGTTGTGAAGTTAGAGGGAACTCGACTTCGTGACCAGAGTTGTGCGAGCTGGGCGCATGATATGAGAGCTGGAGGAATGGTGTCAATACCGAGTAGCGCGAGCGGCAGCGAGCGGGTCGTTGCTCGTTACAGCGCAATGTCATCACATAGGCCTGGTCGTTGCCGCTCACGGTCCCCCAGTGCCCGCCGGTCGGCGAGTAGCTTACCACCCTCTTAAGAAATTGGCTGTCTCTACGGATCCTTCGGGTAATATCTCCAGAAGTAATGCAGAGGAATTTCCTGTTTCACCCGCTGCGTCACGGTCGTCTGTATCTTCCCTCCAATGTTGCAGATGTTCCACGACTTGACGTGCTCGGATGGAACCCATTGCAGTGCCCAGACGGGAATTCGTGTGCCGCGGGCCAGGAGTGGAGTAGCCCACGGATCCAACACGATGTCGAATCTTAGGAAAATCAGTCTTAGCATCAAACCCTTCGTCTCTTTAAAGACTACGGCACATTGTCCAGGGCTGATTGGCGCCGTCGCGCGAATATCTTCTTTACGCTCCCGGATATAAGGTGGCACATACGGACCGCGCAGTTTCACCGAGTATCCTGGTCTGATAATCACGCCGGCCGCTTGTGGCAGACCATAAATTTCGTGGCCTGTCTCCTCGTCCAAATGTGCCTGCAACTGATCGCACGGCTCTCTAGCAACGCTGTCTCTTTCGCCGCACTTTGCGGTGAACGGACGCAAGGCGCGAGCGACCTCGTTACCCTGTTCGATCAAAAGCTTGACATCCAACGCCAAACCCTGTGCCTCGGGACACTTTCCCTGTTGTGCAAAGTTGCCGAGGGCTTCCGCGACCATCGTTTCGTTGTCGCTCATCATGCGGTCAGCGCCCATGGTCAGGTCTAGCGCATCCTTACTTACCAAAACTCGGTTGTTAGCAACCGCGATGTCTATCGCGAGGTGGACGGCTGCCTTGGCCGTCTCACAGTCTTTGGGTTCCGCGAGAGCTCTGAGCAATTGTTTCGTCCGCTGTTCCATCGTGCTCTCGTTTCGCTGTTGTGCAAAGACGGCGGTTGATCCATCGCCTGACGCAGGATGGAAGCCGATGGCAGCCAGGCCGGCAATTGCGTAAATGATAATACTGGTTCTTGTGAACTTCTTTCGAGTGAACATAACCAAGCTCCTTTCTTCACGTGAGCATCATTGAGGTGGTGAGATCTGCATACGAGTTGGGGATCCTGACTCACGCGAAGTGAGCAAGAATCCTGGTCCGGTATGTACTTTACCGAGGCTGGAGCAAGAAGGATGCGGTGCTTAGGTCGCAGGCTCTGAGGACCAGCCCGTTAGAAGAAATTCGACTTTCGAGTTCCTGGTTTCGAGTTGGAAGGAACTCCACTTCGTGACCAGAGCTATGCGAGGTGGGCGAAGAATATGAGAAATCGTGGGAGTAGTCAACAGTATGCTTGCGCTTTAGCGAATGGTTCGTCATGCGTTCGTCGTCGGCGACTCTGACGCGCAGTAATCACACAGGCAGAGTCCTATACTAACCACTGATTCAAGGCCAACGTTGGCTTTGAGTCGACGAACAGGCTGGAATGTCCGTCCTACACGCTCATAATTTCCTGCTCTTTTGACTTGGTCTGTTCGTCGATTTTCGCAATGTAGGTGTTCGTGAGTTTCTGCACTTCTTCCAGACCGTCGCGCTCGTTGTCTTCGGAAATTTGTTTGTCCTTCAACATTTTCTTCAAACGGTCATTAGCGTCGCGGCGAATGTTGCGGGCCGCGGTGCGGTGATCTTCGGCGATCTCGTGGACCTGTTTTGCAAGTTGTTTGCGCCGTTCTTCGGTGAGAGGCGGGATCGGAATTCTGACGAGTTTACCGTCGTTTGAAGGATTCAAGCCAAGGTCGGCAGAACGGATGGCTTTTTCGACCGCCGGCACCTGCGTTTGATCCCAGGGCTGCACGGTCAGCATCTGCGGCTCGGGAGCATGGACCGAAGCCAACTGGCTCAGAGGTGTCATGGTGCCGTAATAGTCGACCATCACCGAATCCAGCAGGCTCACCGCCGCGCGTCCGGTACGCACCGTGGCCAACTTGCGGCGAAAGTCTTCAATCACCGTTTCCATTCGTGGCCGCGTATCTTTGATTACGTCCTTCTCGCTCATATTCGACTCCCAATATTATCGTAATAACGATCCACGAAATTACACGAAATTACACGAAGAAAGGTGGGTGTGAATTAGTGTAATTTAGTGGATCGTCCACTTCTTCTTTCGATCAGTCCAGCGACCGCCAGGTTTTTCGCGGACGGCACCAAGGTCAATTGAACTATTTACCCAATGAGACTCGGGTGCCGACTCCGGCCTCTCCCGTTACTACGCGCATGATGTTGCCCGACTGGCGCATGTTGAAGACTACTATCGGCAAGTTGTTATCCATGCAAAGCGAAATTGCCGAAGCATCCATCACTTTCAACTGCTTCTCCAGAACTTCCTGAAAAGTGATGCAGTCGTAGCGAACGGCCGTGGCATCCAGCATCGGATCGACGTTATAGATGCCTTCGACTTTGGTGGCTTTCAAAATGATGTCAGCCTTGATTTCCAGCGCCCGCAGCGCCGCAGCCGAATCAGTAGTGAAATAAGGATTGCCGGTGCCCGCGGCGAAGATTACTACTCGCGCCTTTTCCAGATGGCGTACGGCGCGTCTGCGAATGAATGGCTCAGCGAGTTGCGGGATGTTAAGAGCCGACATGACGCGTGTATGCACGTCCACTTTTTCCAACGCGTCCTGCAGCACGACGGCATTCATCACTGTTGCCAGCATGCCGATATAGTCGGCCGAGGATCGATCCATGTTGCCGGCGCTTTTGGAAACGCCGCGAAAGATGTTTCCTCCACCAACCACCACCGCCACCTGCACGCCCAGCTGGTGCACCGCTTTGAGCTCTTCGGCAACCTGACGGGCGACGTCGACGTCGATCCCGTAGTTTTGCTCGCCCATCAAAGCTTCGCCGGAGATCTTCAACAAGACACGGCGGAAAGCCAGGTCACTCGGTTCGGGATTGGGCTGCGAAGACATATTGTTCGTATAACAAGCCGGTAGTTCAGAGTTCAAACTTTAGTTTGCGTCTGTTGTTAGCTAACCGACGCAAACTAAAGTTTGAACTCTGAACTACTAAATTCCCGCTAAGGGAAGGGCACCTTAACTAGCTGATCATGGATGCGACTTCGCCGCCGAAGTCCTCATCACGCTTCTCTAGTCCTTCGCCCATCTTATAGCGGGTAAAGCGACGAATTGTAATCTTTTCCCCCGTTTTAGCAATCTTCTCTGTGACAACATCAGCCACAGACTTAGTCGGGTCTTTTACAAAGGGCTGGTCCAGTAAAACCGTCTCCTCGTAGTACTTGTTGAGGCGACCTTCGACAATCTTATCGATCACTTGATCGGGTTTGTTTGCGTTCTTGGGATCGTTTTTCGCCTGCGCCCGGGCAATCTCTCGTTCCTTGTCCAAATCGCCCGCCGACACTTGCTCGCGAGAAACATATTTTGGTTCAGACGCCGCAACGTGCATGGCGATGTCTTTTACCAGCTGCTGAAACTCTTCACCACGCGCCACAAAATCTGTCTCGCAGTTTACTTCCAATAAGACACCGACTTTTCCGCCCATGTGAATGTAGGAACCTACGATTCCTTCCGCCGCGATTTTCCCCTCACGTTTTTTTGCCGAGGCCATTCCTCGCTTACGCAAAATCTCGATCGCGCGTTCTTCATTGCCCTCTGCTTCTACCAGCGCGTTTTTGCATTCCATCATTCCTGCGCCTGTCTTTTCGCGAAGGCTTTTGACCGCTGCCGCTGTTACTTCTGCCATGATTACAAATCTCTCCGTTTAGTGTTGGTACAGACTCTCGGTCTGTGAAATTCGGGTGGTGTCCTACTTTCCGTTTCTCTGTGAACCTCTGTGTTCTCTGTGTCTCTGTGGTGAGCAATCGCTCATAAGAATTCACCACAGAGACACAGAGAACACGGAGTCTGCACAGAGATAAGACCAAACCAGGACACTACCGAAATTCGTGCGCAACAGGCACAGACCCAGTCTGTGACCTTGCTAATAAAAAGCGCAGCCTCGGCGGAAGTCCCGCTTTATAGGCTGCGCTCGCCGATAGGTAAATATCTCTGAAGCTATGTATTCAGCTTGCCGCAACAACCGATTCAGCGCTCTTGTCCGCTGCCGTTTCCGCCGGTGCAGGTTCGGGAGCGGTGGACGGCTCAACTGCCAGGGCCGTTTTGCTGCTGTCAGATGGTTCTGCGGCCTGGTCGGGTTCTTCTGCCGTCTCAGTAGCTGACTCTACCGCCGCCGGCTCTGACGCTGCCTCTTGAGTTTGGCCTGCGCTGTCCTCGCCTTCAGGTGCAACGCCACCTTCAGTGGCGATTTGCTGGCCTTCGAGTATTGCGTCGGCAATCCGGGAAGCGAAAAGCCGCACCGCACGCAGAGCGTCGTCGTTGCCCGGAATGACGTAATCAATTCCTTCCGGAGAGCAGTTGGTGTCGACCACGGCCACAATTGGAATGCCCAGTCGATTGGCTTCAGCGACCGCGATCTCTTCCTTCCTCACGTCAATGATAAAGATAATGTCAGGCAGCCGAGACATCGACTTGATACCTGACAAATTCTTATTCAAGCCTTCTCGTTCACGGTCCAGCTTGATGCGTTCCTTTTTCGTGAGTTTTTCATAACGGCCATCCGTCTGCATGGCCTCGAGATCTTTAAGACGCTTGATAGACTTCTGAACAGTTTGGAAGTTTGTCAGCAATCCGCCCAACCAGCGTTGGTTGACGTGATATTGCCCGGCACGTTCTGCCTCTTCGCGAACCGCCTCCTGCGCCTGCCTCTTGGTTCCTACAAAGAGAACAGTTTTGCCTCGATCTTCAGCGATTGCATTCGTCACGAAGGCAATTGCATCGCGAAACATCCTCTGGGTCTTTTGCAGGTCAATAATGTAAATACCATTGCGCTCGCCGAAGATGTATTCCTTCATCTTCGGATTCCAGCGCCGGACCTGGTGGCCAAAGTGCACGCCGGCCTCCAGCAGTTCTTTCATCGTAACCGAAACCAAACTAAGTCTCCTTTTCAGTGAATTGGTTTAATGTACTCACCGTGACTCATGGGCACTTCTCTCTCTGGGAAGTGCAACCAATCCGAGTTACGGCAATGGAATCAATGAATGATGAGCGATGAATGATGAACGCTGAACATCTCGTTTCCGATTCATCATTCCGCGTTCATAGTTCATCGTTATCGTTTCGAGAATTGGAAGCGCTTGCGAGCGCCTTTCTGTCCATACTTCTTACGTTCTTTAATACGATCGTCACGCGTGATCAGTCCTGCTTGCTTCAGTGTGGGACGCAAATCAGCGTTGTACTCAAGCAGCGCTCGGGTGATGCCGTGACGAATTGCTCCCGCCTGTCCTGCCGGCCCGCCCCCTTTAACGTTAATCAGGACGTCAAACTTGCCGACCGTTTCTGTCAGGTTTAAAGGCTGACGAATGATCATCCGCAGAGTTTCGTTGGGGAAATACTGATCAAAGGGCTTGCGATTAATCTTAAAATCGCCGGCGCCTGAACGCAGGTAAACTCTCGCTGTTGAAGTCTTTCGTCTTCCGGTTCCGTAGTATTGAATTTCAGCCACAGTTATATCGTCCTCGTTATTAACATCACATTCTTAAACTTGATTTGCTTGCTTCGCTTGTCTTGGATGTCGCGGGGGAAGTTCGTAGTCCTGGGGGCGTTGGGCGGAGTGTGGATGTTCGCCATCGGCATACACCTTAAGTTTCTTCGCCATGGCCTTCCCCAGTTTGCTCTTGGGTAGCATGCCCTGGACGGCCAGTGAAATCACCTTTTCCGGCTTTTTTGCAAACATCTCCGAAGCCGAAACCTCGCGCAAGCCGCCCGGGTAGAGCGTGTGCCGGCGATACACTTTCTGGTCGACCTTGGAGCCTTTGAGAACCGCCTTGCGGGCATTAATCACGATGACGTGATCGCCCATATCCATGAAAGGAGTCCAGGCGGGGTTACGCTTGCCGGTCAGAATGGAAGCCACTTCAGACGCCAGATGTCCCACCGTTTGGCCGGCAGCATCGACGACGTACCATTTGCGTTTTCCAGCGAGATCTTTGCCGCTGGGGAAGTATGTAGACATGGTTAACTATCTCTGTTTTTAGCGAGTAAAACGCGAACGGTTAGAATACTAGGGCCTGTAAAAGATTGTCAAGTTGGGGACTTAGCGGGTACTGATGCATTTACAATGTTAAACCGCGAAGATAGTTTTCAACGACGATCTGGCGTGTAGTATGATCCTCACATGCCAAGCAAGCGGCCACCTAAAGAGACTAACCAATTAGCCAAATATATTTTGGAAGTTACCACGGGTGAGACTGAGAAGATCGAACCGCCGGAAAAGAACCCTCACGCGCAAGCCTTATCTAAACTCGGAGCGTCTAAAGGCGGCCAAGCTCGCGCTAAAAATCTCTCTACACGCAAGAAATCCGCTATCGCCAAGAAAGCGGCCAAAGCGCGTTGGTCAAAAAGAACTTCATAACCCGCTTTTAATGGTGGTATACGCTCGGCGAACGCTTAAGCGTGTCAGTGACACACTATGACATTGACGTATATGTCAAAACTGACATACTATACCCAACAGTGTCACCCCTTGATAAGCCAGTGATATGGGTGAGGGGTGAGGTAAAAACCCCACCCTTTTCTAGTAATGCCAGATCGGAGGCGGGGTACCTTCTTCGACGTTTACAACGCGGTGATTCCCTCTCGATGCCGGTTTCGCGTCCGATGCCAACAATAGGGCCGCGATGTCACGAACTGCGCATCAAAGACAGTACTCATACTTGGCGAATTATCTATCGCACGGATGGGGATGCCGTAGTGGTTACTGAGGTGTTTGATAAGGATGACGACAGGACGCCTAAGGCTGTGATTGATAGGAGTAAACAACGATTGAGCGACTACGACAAGGTTGTGAAAGGACAGCAGTAATATGGAACAATCCAAACGCAAGCGACTTGAGGCCGCAGGCTGGCAGGTTGGTTCGGCTGCGGACTTTCTAGGTCTTAATCACGAGGAAACTGTATACGTGGAACTGAGGGTGCGGCTTGCCGACGCCCTCAGGATGCGGCGACAGTCAGCAAATCTTTCTCAAAAGGCCGTTGCGGCGGCGGTTAAATCCAGTCAGTCTCGCGTGGCAAAAATGGAGGCGAACGATCCTAGCGTGTCGCTTGATCTTCTGATCAGATCACTGATCGCTCTTGGTACTAGTTTGAGTGAAATCGGTCGGATTATGGGGTTTGAAGATCAGCCTATCGTAACCATGCATGCAACCGCCGCCTTGGGGAACACCGTACTGCCGGGGCAGCCCTATCTGCCATCTCAGGCTGCCGAAAACTTGCCCAAACAGAGGAACGGATAAAATGCCGGAAAGCCCCATTGTCGTAAGCCTGAAGGAATTTACTGAACTCCTGATTAGGGAGCGGAATGTTCATTCTGGCGATTGGGCTCCATACTTTAGATTTGGTCTAAACGTCGCAAATATTAACGTTGAATACCCGGAAGGTGTCACGAACATGCGACCCGCAAGCTTAGTGTCCTTGCTAGAACTGGGAATTCAACAATTCCCAGAACCGACCCCCATGACTTTAGATGCGGGAAAGGTGAACCCAAAACCAAAACCGAACCGTCCAAAAAAGGGAGGCAAACGATCACTCACTAAGTCAAGAAAGTAGCAGCACCCTAACCCCAAAGGCGAGACCAGAAAGCGCGTGCAAGTTTCTTTGGCTGCACGCCTTTATTTTGCTTTGACATGCGTGCCCGAGCAAGCATATAATCAGTTTCATCATGAACAAGCTTTCAACTCAAAAACGCGTGCAGATTGTTTCGGCTTTAGTCGAAGGTGTGGCAATCAATGCGATCTCTCGCATGGTAGGCGTAAGTAACAATACCGTTCTAAAGCTTCTTGCCGATCTCGGTAACGCTTGCGCGATCTATCAGGACAAAGTCTTTCGCAATCTTAACTGCAAGCGCATCGAATGCGACGAAATTTGGAGCTTCTGTTTTGCGAAGCAAAAAAACGTTAAGCCAGAGTTACAGGATACCTTTGGTTACGGCGACGTTTACACGTGGGTCGCGATTGATGCCGAATCCAAGCTTGTTCCCTGTTGGTATGTCGGACGCCGCGATGGTCACTGTGCGTATGAATTCATCAAAGACCTATCAGAGCGTTTGGCCCATCGCGTCCAGCTTACCACCGATGGATTCAAAGCGTATTTGAATCCGATTGAAGAAGTATTTGGAAGCGAGATCGACTATGCGATGCTGATCAAAGTCTACGGCGGATCGCAAGAGGAAACCCGCTACTCCCCGGCTGAATGTATGGGAACGATGAAAGAGCGAATCGTGGGCAACCCCGATCCAGAATTGGTTTCAACATCTTACGTCGAACGCCAGAACCTCACCATGCGGATGTGCATGCGCCGCTTTACTCGTTTAACTAACGCGCACAGCAAGAAGATCGAAAACCATATTCACGCGATCAGCTTGCATTACATGTATTACAACTTCGCCAAGATGCATTCCACGCTGCGATGCTCGCCAGCAATGGCAGCAGGTGTTAGCAATACGCTGTGGTCTATCGAAGATATTGTGAAACTGCTAGATTAAGCGGAATGCAAAAAAGGCACATCGCTCTATTGATTGTTCTGGCAGGCCTTTTTTATCAAGTTGAATCCCTGCCAGCTAATCGGAGCACCGCACAAGAAAATCAGTCCGCTAATAGCCAGTTCAGCCCGCCCGCTGTAGAGAAGCCATTGTCCGACCACCAGGCAACACCCAGCCAAGGCAATGCAGAGCCAACCTCCGACAATATAAAGAAAGCAGAATGGGTACAGATTGGTATTAACACTTTTATTGCGCTTGTTATTTTTTGGCAGGCGTGGCTTTACCGCCAGCAGAGCGACATGGTGAAAAGTCAGATGTGGCAAACCTATCTGACCGAACGAGCCTACATCGCACTGGTTTCGATTGAGGTTAACGATTTGATCGAAAATCGACGCCCCTATTTTCACTATTCTTTCGTAGACGGCGGTAAAACTCCTGCTTGGAATTTTACTTCGCAAATTACGTGGAATATTGGCCCATCTCCAGTAATACAAGAGTGGGATAAGAGTCGCGGAGAAAGTCCTTCGTTCATGGCAGCAGGTCAGATCCACAAAGGTAGTGGCCCAGCGAGGCAGACACTCACGAGAGGAATGTACGGGTCATTGAAGATGGCTCGATGGCATTCTTTGTTCAGATCGATTGTCGGTATTTGGACTATAAAAACATTGAGCGCGAAGCGCGGTTTCCCGGTCGGTACGTTCCCGAGAAACGCGGGTTTGTCTGGTACAAGCAAACACAAACTGGGCCCGAGCCCAATAAGAATAGCTAAAACCCAACCCCAAAATCGTTCAACAATGTATCTCTGAAACTGCATCAGTACCACTTAGCGGGTACTGATGCAGTTTGGAGGTACCTCATTACAGAATCCAGCGCGGTAGCGCGGTAGCGCGGGATCCCGGAGGCAACTTCGCCGCAAGGTCGCCAATACTTCTTAATACTCAGTTTCCTGAAGGATCCCGCGCTACCGCGCAGGGTTCTGTACCTTATTGCGTTTCAGGCGCCCCTTGACATGCGACAAAAATGCCCGGTTAGGGTGTGCGGCTCAAGAAGAGAACCACGAACGCGAAGGCGAGTAGAGCGATGGCGATCAAGACGGCCAGTTTCCATGACGGAACAACCTTTCCGCAGCGCGGGCAACGAAGGCGGGCCTTGGAATACTTTTGGTTACAGTGCGGGCATTGCCGATTTCGGGGCTTATGGGGCTTGCGGGTCTGCCACCCTTCGGCGGGATCATGCGGCTTTCTCTTTCTTCTTGACCTTTCCCCAACGAGCTTATCGGCTTTACTGGGTGCGTCGTTGTTCACCTGATTTTCCGTTTGGGTTTCGGGCCCCGTTGGCCATGAAAACAGGCGGCGATTATGACGCTGTCTGGTCCGGCAGCACAACAGAAGTCAGAGGTCAGAGGTCAGAGGACAGATCTTCGACCCAAGGAATTGACCTGCTTCACTCAGCTGACCAGTTTCGCTGTCAGAACGATGATCAAAGCGCGATCTCCGAGCGTGGCGGTACCCACTACAACCTTCTCGCCGTCGCGCAGGTTAAGGGCCGTCTGTATCTGAGTGCGATTATCCAGCGTTGTGGAAGTCAGCCCCGTGTTGAATGAAAACTCACCGATTTGAATTATCGGAGCACCTGTTAATGAAGAGGCCAAAGTTACCTGATTAATGAGGTACTCGTACGGCAAAATCACGCTTCCACCTGGCGCGGGTGACCGGGAAATTTCCGCCGTGCCCTTCCCGCGCAAGCCGCGCGGCGTCTCCGTGAGGCGCTGGACGACTGATGTGGCAAGCTCATAATTCCGGTAGTTGAGAGTCCCGCGCAACTGTGTAAGCACATCCTTCAGTTCGGCAGGGACCTGTGCGGTCGGGCCGCTCACATAGTCGCTCTTGTCAGAGGCTATGAGCACGTGCATGTGTAGCTCGATGTTCGGGCGTGGAGGTCCGGGCGTGTCGAGCCGCTTCAGGGCCTCCTCCATCGTCGCGAGGTTTTCGGGAAAGTCTCTTACTGTGAGCGTCTTAAACTCCGGGTTGGCTGAAATCGAGGCTCCTTTAAATCCACTGCCAAGTTGCCGGAGAACGGTTGCAAGACTGCCCGCGTCACGGTACTTAACATCGAAGACTTTACTCTTGAACCCCTTTTCGGTAACGAAATCGCTGTCGGGCTTCTGCGCCGCGCCCGAGTTTGCCTGCTGCGCGAATGAGGCCGAAACGGAAACTACCAGCAGAACCATTACTGCCAGAACGTTGTTCGTAGTTTTAAGCATAAGACCTGCCTTCTAGATACCTTTGGAAGATTCAGTTGGAGAATCTTGTTTACTAAGTTGATTCGAGAACCAGATGATTCGAATGTTCCGGTCCTTCGTCTGCATTTCGACCCTCAGAGTTTTCTCTGAAGTATTGAGAGCGGGGCCCTTCGGTTCTACCGGAGAATACGCCACCGATTCTTCGGGAACCGCCGTTGCCACGACTGCCCTTCTGGAATATCCCATTCTCTCCGCGGACATCTTCAATCGTGGTTTGCGTGGAGTCATCACTAATGGAGCCGGGTTGCCCGCGGTCGCCTTTGGATCGGGTTTCAGGACCGTGCCCAATTGGTCACTCTGGATCCCAGCATTTGAGCCCCGGTCGCCATTGTTCTGTTCCGCGCCGCCAAGGTTCTCGGCCCTTTGTGGACCCGTCTGCTGGTCGTTCTTTCGCTGGGCCATGAAGTAAAAGGCAAACATGGAGACCACCAGCAGCACCGCCGTCGTGGCGGCCCATCTCAGGCGAGGTTGGAACAGGCTCGCGATTAATTGGGGCAGAGTCGAGGGGGTGGATTCTCGGGCAATGTCGCGTAACACACGCTGACGAATTCCTGTGTAAACCGCTTCGCTGAACGGCGGCGGTGCGAACCGTTGCACCAACTGCCGCGTCTCGCGGTATTCTTCTAGCGAGGCGGCACACTCCGCACAGGATTGCACATGCGCCGTGACAAGCTTCGCACGCTTTTCTTCGAGGTCGCTTCCAACGTAGAGCGGCAGCAATTCCTGGATGTGCTTACAATTCATGGGGTAGTTCCCGCTCCTTTTCTTGCGTAGGACACGCATTCCTGCCTGTCACTGCTGACAAAGTAGCCTGCCGACAGACAGGAATGTCTGTCCTACTTTCTCAAATACTGCTCGCAATAGATCTTGATCTTCTTACGTGCAGAGCTAATCTGTGAACGCACTGTTGTCGAACTGGAGTTCATGATGCGCGCCACTTCATCCGTAGACAGTCCTTCAACATCCCTGAGCACTATTGACGCGCGCTCTTTCTCCGGAAGCGTGGCCATCGCGCTGGCGATAAGTTCAAGGTGTTGGTTGTGCATCAAAGCTTCTTCCGCGTCCTCCTGCTCAGAAGCCACTTCAAAAGCCTCTTCGTCGTCGTTCGCAACGAGCGATATGAAGCGATCGCTCGGTTGACGCTTCTTCGTGATGTCGCGGCATACGTTAACTGTGATCCGATAGAGCCACGCGAAGAAATCCTGATCCTGCTTGAAGCGCCCGAGGTACTTGTAAACCCTCAGAAACACTTCCTGCGAAGCATCGCAAGCGTCAGCCTCGTTTCCCAGGATCCGCCAGGTCATCGCCATAACTCTCTGCTGAGAATGAATCATGATTTGCTCGAAAGCCGCAGTATCGCCAGCGGCGGCGCGTTCAATGAAATGCGTAAGTGATGACTGATTTTGGGTCAGGGCTTTTACCGGCAACAGTATTTCCAAGGCCAAAGCCATGTCGCGAGCCCCGCTCGGCATTTTTGCAAGTTCTCTACTTTCCATATACATATACTGCCTTTGGCAGCCAAACGTTGAGAGAATTATCGAAAGGTTCACTGAAAGGCGTCTCTTAGCCTCATACGAAGGATCGCAGCCGCCGACGTAGTTATTCACGCGTGAGCCATCCCACAAGTTCCTCAGAGTCGCAGCCACCTGCACTCCGCCTGCTAAAGTGTTCTGCCGCAGCTTTCGTTGTTGTACACAGCGCTTGAAAAATTGCCGGAATCAGTTCAGCATGTCGTTCATCATCGTTACAAGGCGTCGGGTTTTTGCAGACTGCCTACGACATTCTCCACTTAGATCATCAAATAACCAGCTCGCACGCGCGAGTAAACTGTGTTAACAACAGATCGAGAGCAAAACATGTTTCTTCCGAACTATTCGAAGGCGGCACTGGTCACAACTCGTTTGGCAATCTTGCTGGTTTGCATGTCAACCATCTGGCATTCAGCGATAGTTAACGCTCAAACCGGAGAAAGCATCGCAGAACTGAAGCAGCAGGCAAGTGCTCTCCTGGAGCAAACCAGGTATACCGAAGCGGTCCCCTTGCTGGAAAAAATAGTTGCCGCGGAGCCGGATGATGCTGAGGGGCATTATTACCTCGCTTCGGCCCTGCTGGGACTGATTGCCAACACAAAGGACGAGGACGCGAAGAAGCAACTGCGGCTGCGCGCTCGCGCTACGTTCCTCAAAGCAAAGGAGCTCGGCCACACCGCGGCTAATCTCGATGCGATGATTCAGTCGCTTCCTCCTGACGGCTCGGGTTTCAGTCCCTTCTCTGCACGCGCCGAAGCGGACGCAACGATGAAGGAGGGCGAAGCTCTCTTTTCCCGAGGCAAGCTCGATGACGCGTTCAAAGCCTATCAGAAAGCGCTGGCGCTTGATCCGGGTCTCTATTCGGCCGCTCTTTTCTCGGGAGACGTGGAATTGCAGAAGGGAGACTATGCCCAGGCCGAAGTCTGGTACCAGCGAGCAATTGCGATCGACCCCAACAGAGAAACGGCGTACCGGTATTCCGCCACGCCGTTAATGAAACAACAAAAGTTTGAAGAAGCCCGTGATCGCTACATAGAAGCCTTCATCACTGAACCCTACAATTCCTTCACCGCCTCGGGTTTCACCCAGTGGGCCCGGGCCACAAACAATCCGTTGGCCCACCCGAAGATCGACATTCCAACCAGCGTTACTTTTGACGAGAAGGGCGACGCGAACGTCAGTCTGGACGCCAGTGCGCTGCTGGGCGACAAGGATGACGGGTCATTTGCGTGGATCGGTTACGGAGCTGTGCGCTCAACATGGCGCAAGGAGAAATTCAAGCAGACGTTCCCGGCTGAGACTTCGTATCGTCACAGTCTGGCCGAGGAAGCGGACGCATTGCGGAGCGTTATCTCTGTGGCCACCGCTGATAAGAAGACGAGAAACCTCAGCCCGGCACTGGCGAAACTGAAGAAGCTGAATGACGAGGGGCTGCTTGAGGCTTACATTCTGCTGGCGCGGCCGGATGAGGGCATCGCCCGGGATCATCCTGCTTATCTCAGAGCCAATCGCGACAAACTGCGCCGCTACGTACTGAACTATGTTTCCAAAGGCGGCGGCGAAAACGGGGCAGTAGCCCGACCGTAAGGAAGGGCGATCATACGCGACGTTACGCCCTCCCTTACGGTTGGGCTACCGCCCCGATGCTAAAGGCGCCCAGGCATCGCTGCCTGGGCGCCTTTAGGTTTAGTCCGGCGACCTGTAAACCAAACCGGCAACTATTCCGGTTGATTCGGCTTGGCGCCTTCGTTCTTCTTCAGCTTGGGAGCTTCCTGTTTTTCAATCGGAGTCCCGTCAGGATTGGTCGTGGCCTCATCCGGAGTTGGCTGGCGCCGCTTCAGAGTCGGTCGTCCCGGTGCTCCTTCTTCGGCTCCCGGCAGTGCTCCCGCGGTCGAAGCCCTGGCGTTAGATAGTCGCAATAAACGTGACTTGACTCGCTGAAACTCTGATGTGCTGATGACATACTCTTCGTGCTCCGGAAATCTGGCCGCCAGAGCGAGAGACGCAGCGCGCCGATCCGGCGGTGCCGGGTGTGAAGCGAACGCCCTCGCTATTAGTCCGGGTTTCTTCTTGTTCTTGGCTTCGAGCTTCTCAAACATCGTGGCCATCGCGCTCGGATCGTAACCCGCCGCCCACATATACTGAACGCCCAGCTTGTCAGCTTCTTCTTCTGCGCCGCGGCTAAACTTCATAAACGCCCCCAGCAGTCCCAGTCCCGCAGTGTTCTGGAAGATCATTCCGGGGATTCCGCCGAGGAAAATGGAGGTGCCCAACGCGAGATACTCGAGCAGGCCGACCTTCGTCTGATTCTCCAGAGCGTGACGCGCGGCGACGTGGGCGATTTCGTGGGCCATCACGCCTGCCACTTCAGCTTCATTGTCGGCGACAAGGAGCAAGCCTTTGTTGACGTAGAAGAACCCGCCCGGTAAAGCAAACGCGTTCACCTCGTCCGAGTCGATCACCTTGATGGTGAAAGGAATCTTTGCGTCGGAGTGCAAGACCACGTTTTGGCCAACCCGGTTTACATACTCAGTGATGATGGGATCGTCTACAAACTTCGCCTGCCGGTCTACTTCGGCCGCCAACTCGCGTCCAATTTTTACTTCCTTCTCGGTTCCGCCGCTCATCTTGGAGATGATGCCCTTGTTGATGTTGCGCTTGCCGATCAGGGCAGGATCCTCGTTTACCGAAAGCGGCTTCTTCGAGATGGCGGTCGTTTTCCGAGATTCGTCTTTCTTGCTGTCGTCCTTCTTGTTCGCAGTTGCTTTGGCCGCTTGCTCTTTTTGAGCAGTGGACTGCGCAGGGTCGACCGTCTGCGCAAAGCCGGCTAAGGAGCCTGTCAGGACAGAGGCCACCAGCATGAGAGCGGTAGCAATGCGGGAGAAGCTGTTCATTTGAAAACCTCCAGAAATTTCGGCATATGTCTTTGCTGAAAAGAATTCTGGGGAAACACTTTCCAGGGCTAAGGATCGAGGGCTACTAGCGCGGGCGAAAAACTCCGGTTAAGGACTACCTGCAAGCCGCGGGGCGGCACAAGCTGTTTTCGCAATTTCAAACGCGCAGTCTATGATGCCCGCTTGTTGCCGGATGGTTGCGCGTCTAAAGTACTGAAAAAGAAGCGCAAGCACTGCACTCGCCTCGTCAAAAGTCCTGGCTTTTTGGCGCTCGCGGGATGGCCGCCATTATAATGCACAGCCTTAAGAAAACCTAAGAAATGTAGGCTGGAGGCTGCTCTCGCCGCTTTCCGTGCACTAAGCCTATGGCTTGCCGGACGAAAAGCGGCAAAGCCTCCTGCAGGCCAATGAAAGCAAAACCTGCCAAAAGAGAACCCCGGAGACCAATGCCTTCCGTGTCCATTATCGGTGCCGGACGCCTTGGCCAGGCTCTGGCCCTCGCGCTCAGGGCGTCCGGTTACTCGATCAAAGCTTTAGTCGCGCGACGATCTGCCAGGGCCGAAAAAGCTGTCGCCACGCTGCTTCCAACGGATCCTCCCATCCAGGCGCTGGGCGCAAATCATTTGGCTGAGCTGTTGCCAGCGGACCTGGTTTTGATTACCACGCCTGACGATGCCATCGAAGAGACTGCGCACCGGCTCGCCGCTATGGAAACCATGAAAGCCCGCGGACGGATCGTACTGCATACCAGCGGCGCCTTGTCCTCTGCGGCCCTGGCTCCACTCGCGGAAGTTGGATTTCACACCGGCTCGCTACATCCCCTGGTTTCAGTCAGTGATCCACTCTCGGGTGCGCGGGGGTTGCGTGGAGCGTTCTACTGCGTGGAAGGGGATAAGGTGGCCACGACCATGGCGCGGAGGGTTGTTAACGATTTTGGAGGCAAGAGCTTTTCTATAGCGCCCGAAAGCAAGGCCCTTTACCATGCCGCAGCATTAACTGCCGCGGGACATCTGACGGCCCTGATCGATCTCGCAATTGAAATGCTGGTTTCCTGTGGACTAAGCCGCCCGGCCGCGCAAGAGGTGTTGATGCCTTTGGTCGAGAGTGCTGTTAACAATTTGCGAGGATCGCCGCCAGAGAAGGCTTTAACGGGCACATTCGCACGCGGGGATATCGCTACCGTCCGGCGACACCTTGAAGCACTGTCAGGCGCCGAACACCAGGAAGCACTAAAGATTTATAAAGTCCTGGGTTTGCGCTCGCTTCATCTGGCCCGTAAGAACGGAATCGACGCACGAGTGTTGAAACAGATTAAGGAGATTCTGAAGTAGGACAGACATTCCTGTCTGTCTCTCTTTTGCATTCGGACCCGCTGGATTCATAAAGAAGATTTTCCATATATCATTTGTCATTGATATATGGAAAATCTGACCCACCGCTTCTTTTCATTACACTGCCCTTTAACCAGACAGAAGACAGACAGGAATGTCTGTCCTACTTGCCTGACTATTGCTACCGCGTTAGAGTTTGACCAACCCAATTCGAATGCAATCAGGGAGGATTCTCGCTTCGTGGAACGAGTGCCCAGCGCCAGTTATAGCTTGACATTGCGTGTCAAACTTTCGACACGCGCAGGCACGCTCGGGGAAGTGGCAACGGCGATTGGCCGTGCCGGCGGTGACATCGGAGCAATCGATATTGTCACTGCCGGACCCGACTACATCATTCGTGACATCACCGTAAACACTATCTCGAGTGAGCACGGCGAAAAGATAATCCAGGCAGTAAAAGACATCGACGGCATCGAAGTCATCAATGTTTCCGACCGCACATTCCTCATGCACCTCGGCGGAAAAATCGAAGTAGTTCCCAAAATGCCTCTGAAGACCCGCGCCGATCTCTCCATGGCGTATACGCCGGGCGTCGCGCGAGTTTGCGAAGCAATTCATGAGGATCCGGACAAAGCTTTCACGCTTACCATCAAGAAGAACACGGTTGCTGTGGTCACCGACGGCACGGCTGTGCTTGGGCTCGGTGACATCGGACCGGCTGCGGCGATGCCGGTGATGGAAGGCAAGGCGATGCTGTTCAAGGAATTCGCCGGTGTTAATGCTTTCCCGATCTGCCTCAACACAAAGACCCGGACGAGATCGTGCGCACAGTTAAAGCGATCTCAACTGCCTTCGGCGGAATAAATCTCGAGGACATTTCTGCACCGCGCTGCTTCGAGATTGAAGATCGACTCAAAGAGGACCTGGATATTCCCGTCTTCCATGATGACCAGCATGGGACGGCCGTCGTTGTACTGGCGGCGCTCATTAACGCGCTGAAGATCGTCGGCAAGCAAATGACCGAGATCAAAGTAGTGGTTAATGGCGTGGGCGCGGCTGGGGTAGCCTGCACGAAGATCATCATGGCGGCGGGTGTGCGCAACATAATCGGCTGCGATCAGCAGGGTGCGCTCTATCGCGGTCGCAAAGAGCATATGAATCCGGTCAAGGACTGGTACGCGCAAAACACGAACCCTAACAATGAGCAGGGAACGGTCCACGAGGTTATCAAAGGCGCGGATGTTTTCATGGGATTGTCTGTGCCGGGAGTGATAGGTGTCGAGGACGTAAAACAGATGGCCCCTAAGCCTATCGTCTTTGCCATGGCTAACCCCACGCCGGAAATCATGCCCGAAGATGCTGCGCCTTACGTTGCCGTGATGGCGACTGGGCGCTCGGATTATCCAAACCAGATCAACAACGTGCTGTGTTTCCCGGGAATTTTCAAGGGCGCCCTGGCTTGCCGCGCCTCTCGAATCAATGAAGAAATGAAACTTGCCGCCGCCCACGCCATCGCGCGAATCATCACGCCCGCCGAACTTCATCCCGAATACATCGTGCCGTCAGTGTTCGACAAGCGCGTCGCGGAAGCTGTCGCGCATGATGTAGAAGAAGCCGCTTACAAAACCCACGTCGCGAGACGCGACCGTGCTGCGCAGGACGGGATGTAAACCGCAACTGCTTCTTGTCTTTTGCCGACAGACGATCCACCAAAATACCGAACCAACACGAAAAAGTTGTTAGTGCAGCGGCAAGGCCCGCCGCGCCTGCTTCGATGATCAAGACTTCTTTCATAAGGACACTCTGATGTTACAGAACCGAGCGCGGTAGCGCCGGATGCTAGACGCAGTTCTGGCGAAACAGCGAACAATACTAGAGTCCATTGAAAACATCTGTGCGTTTTCCAACAGCTTGATACTAACGGTGCCTCTGGCATCCGGCGCTACCGCGCTCGGTTCTGTAATAGCGGAGCCAGCCTATAGCTTCCACACTGCAACCACCACTCGGAATTGTTCTTTCATGTTTTTGAGAAGAGTATGATAAAAATTTGACTCAGCATAAAAGACGAATAGACGATCCACGAAACGACACGAACCAACGCGAAATGTCGTTAGTGTATTTCGTGTAATTTCGTGGATCGTGCCATTCGCTGCTGCAGCGAACTCTGTATATGAAAGATCCAAGAATGAAGCGCATCGTCCGCGAGACAATAAACACCGCCCTGATTGTCGTGGGTATTTTTTCTGCCGGTTTAGGGCTGAAAGGATTTCTCCTTTCCAGCCGGTTTATTGATGGCGGTGTCACAGGTGTTTCGATGCTGCTGTCAAACATCCTCGGGTGGCCTCTCGCGATTTTGATCCTCGTGATCAATCTCCCCTTTATCGCGCTTGGCTATCGTCAAATCGGTCGGACCTTTGCAATCAAAAGTACCCTGGCAATCGCCGGTCTGTCGCTGTGTCTGGCTTTTGTGAAGTATCCGGACGTCACGCCAGACAAACTGCTGACGGCAGTCTTCGGTGGTTTCTTCATCGGCGCCGGGATTGGGCTCTCCATTCGCGGCGGAGCAGTGTTAGATGGAACCGAGGTCGCCGCCCTCTTAATCAGCAAGAGCAGCAACATCCTTAAAGTGGGTGACGTGATTCTGTTGCTCAATGTTGTGATCTTCTCCGCCGCCGCCTTCTTTCTCGGAATAGAATCAGCGCTCTACTCGATGCTCACTTACTTTGCTGCCTCGAAAACAATTGACTTCCTCATTCATGGAGTTGAGGAATACACCGCAGTCATCATCATGTCTGAGCGCAGCGAAGATATTAGGCAGGCAATTCTCCGAGACTTGCGGCGCGGTGTCACCATCTACAAAGGACGTGGGGGACTGAGCGATACTGAGCAGGATATTCTGTTTTGCGTAGTCACGCGTCTCGAGATTGGAAGAATCAAGAATGCGATCCATGACATTGATCCAAGTGCGTTCATCGTAGTTCATCCCCTCGCCGATGCCGAAGGAGGCGTGATTAAGCGACTGGCGCTGCAATCTTGAGGTTGGTAAAGGCTACTCCTTGGAGTGCGCCGCCTTGTCGGCGCTTTGGCCCGCTGCGACTGGTCGCAGCTTCGTTGGGCTTCACTGACGTCAGACTTCAACTTGCACCTTTCGCGACGTCGCGGCGCCGGGCCGCCGCTGGCCAAAGCGCCGACAAGGCGGCGCACTCCAAAGAGTAGCCTCCAAAATGGACAGATTCGCTAAAACCCTTGACAGGTTTTTGGGTGCCTGCCTATAGTAGGCGCTCGCTTTAGTGGCGAAGCAACTTAAACGATGACTAATATCCGCTCATTTTTCTATTTCGCCTTTACTTACCGCTACTTCTCTTTCGGGGAGGGCGGACCGGCGAAATTTGAGCGTGACGTGCTAAAAACCTAAGCCAGGCACAAAAGCTTTCAAACGAGCCAGCCGCGACTCCCGAAAGGGAAACGTCGCGGCTGGCTTTTTTGTTTGCCCGGGCTAACGGCCCTAACCACAGGCCCGGTGCCGCCAACTTATCACGACGAAAAGGACCATCAGCCTATGAATATCGAATATTGGCGCAACGAAATAGACGACCTTGACAGGGAGCTGCTTCAGCTTCTCAACCGGCGCGCGCGTCTCGCCATGAAGGTGGGAACTCTCAAGAAAGTTGCGGGGTTACCCTGCAGCGACCCGGAACGCGAGCACTTGGTTCTGAGCAGACTGCAACAGGCCAACAGCGGACCGTTGGACCATCGCGCGATTACCAAACTCTTCCGGAGAATCATAGGGGAGTCGAGACGCATTGAAGCTCGTATGCTGATGGGCGACGAGTTGAGCCGGCGACCACACAGTGGAAGAAAACCTGAAGTGACGGCTCGACCTCTTTCATCGCAAACGTTCGGGGTCGTCCATTGATCTCTTCAGGCCACAGTCTGGATAAGCGGCTGACAATCGCCTTTCAGGGCGAACATGGCGCCTTCAGCGAAGAGGCCGCGTTTAAGTTGATTGGGCCAGGTCTTTGGCCCAGGATCCGGCTCTTGCCTTGTGCAACTTTCCAGTCGCTCTTTGGCAGCCTCGATGAAGACCGGGCCGACTATCTGCTCGCCCCCGTTTCAAACAGTCTTGCCGGCGTGGTCCATCCGGTTGCGGAGTTGCTGCAGAAGAGTTCGCTGGCCACTGTGGGCGAGGTGGTTATTCAGATTCACCAGAATTTGATTGGCTGTCCGGGAACGTTGTACGAAGAAATCCAGGAAGTGGAGTCGCACCCCGTGGCGCTGGCGCAGTGTTCAATTTTCTTCGCTGAGAATCCGCAGATCAAGAGGGTCGAGACTGACGACACAGCGGGAAGCGTCGCCCGAATTATTAAGCGCGGCGACCACAGGCGAGCCGCGATAGCGGGGAAACGTGCGGCGGAGATCTACGGCGGGACAATAATCCGCAACCACGTGGAAGATCATGCGGAAAACTACACTCGCTTTTTACTGCTATCGCGCAACGATTGAAATCTTTGGAGTCGTTATTGGTTGAATGTTACTCGAGAAAGCGGCGCCAGGCCGCCGCGGGCCAAAGCGCCGCCGGGCCGGCGCACTCCAAGGAGGGGCCGTCGGCAGCAAAGCATGTATTTTCAAAAGGTTAGGAAAACCTGAAGGGATAGAATCATGATCGTAAACATGTCTACAACAGCAACGGAACCAGAGATTGCTCACGTAATCGAGAGAATCAAAGAATGCGGTTACCAGGCCTACGTTATTCAAGGCGCCGAGCGCACTGTAATCGGAGCGGTGGGTAGCAACGGGCGCCGATCTGAAATTGAAGCCTTGCGTGCAGCGCCTGGTGTCCAGGAAGTAATTCAGATCACGCATCCATTCAAACTGGTTAGCCGTCAACTTCGGCAACGCCCGACGATTGTAGACGTTGGTGGCGTAAAAATCGGCGGTGGAGATTTGGTGGTTATGGCAGGGCCCTGCTCGGTTGAATCGGCTGAGCAGTTGATGGAAACCGCCAGAGCGGTGAAAGGCGCCGGCGCCAACCTATTGCGCGGAGGTGCTTATAAGCCACGTACTTCACCCTACGACTTCCAGGGTTTGGGGGTTGAAGCCTTACGTCTTTTGCATGAGGCGAGCGAAGAAACGGGGTTGCCGGTAGTCACCGAGGTTATGAGCGAGACGGATGTTGAGATCGTAAGCGAGTATGCCGACATGCTGCAGGTGGGCGCTCGCAACATGCAAAACTTTTCACTACTAAGAACCCTTGCCAGTTCGAAACGTCCCATTCTTCTCAAGCGCGGGCCGTCAGCAACCATTAAAGAGTGGCTGCTCGCGGCGGAGTATCTATTGGCTGGCGGCAATCACGATGTTGTTCTTTGCGAACGCGGCATCAAGACATTTGAAACAGCCACGCGAAACACTCTTGACCTGGCGGCAATCGCTCTGGTGAAGGAGTTGTCGCACCTCCCGGTGATTGCGGATCCATCGCATGGGACAGGCTTGCGCAGCCTGGTTCCTCCGATGTCGAAAGCTGCTGCAGCGGCCGGCGCGGATGGATTGATGATCGAAGTGCATCCGTGTCCCGAACGGGCGCTTTCTGATGGTCCACAGTCGCTGGATTTACCGGGGTTCGCGGAGTTGATGAAGGAACTTGGGAGGGAACCGCTTAGAGAGGTCAGAGCAGCGTAAGAACCAAGCGATCCAAAGCACACGAACCAGCACGAAAGATTGTTCGTGTCCTTTCGTGGATCGCATCTTCCTTTCCAACTAAAGTTTCGAAGCTTTGGTCTTCTGCTTTCCCTTCAACGGCTGTTTGGAGACTTTGAGACATGGCTCCATAACCGCAAACGTGGTCAATGCGCGCAGCGTTTTATTGGTGAAGTTGTTTGCCTGATAAAGCGTGCCATCAAAGTCTGATTTTGCAATTTCCCGCACGGCATTTTCCGGGTTGAATCCTGGAGTTACAAAAGCCGCATAACTGCCAAACGTCTTTCCCTCAATCTTTCTCATAACGAACTGCCGCGAGAAGTCAGGTGCCTCAAGTTTGTTGATCGTCTTAACGGCATCTCCCAGCACCGCGATTGCGCGCGCTGCGTCAATCTTTGTGTAGAGGTAAGCGACTCCGAGCTGTGTCCGCGCACTGACCATTGTAGATGGCGCCTTTGCGGCTGCCACGACAACTTCTTCCAACATCTCTCTCGCTTGCGTCTGATCCACGTTCTCTTTCAGCGATTCGTCTGCGATCCGGAAGTAGAGAAAGCCGCGGTGATCGAGTTCTTCGACTTTGGCCGCCAGGGTGCGGGCCTGGACCAATTGCTTCTGCTTGATCGCCTCGTTCGTCCGGTTGAAGTAGAACCAGTTAAGCAACTGGCCACGCGTTGTCGGGTCGGCAACCTTGTTAGCAACCCTTAGCACAAAGTCGAAGTCTTCTTCTGCCGGGGCTCCAGTCACAGCAGCAACCAGGTATTGATCGCGGAGATCGACGTTCGGATTCTTTTCCGCCGCCTCTACCCGTTCGGCAAAGGTTCCTCGCGGCCGGTTTTGCGCACTCGTAATGCTGCCTACCTTTTTCTGGGAATTCTCCGGCAGTTGCGCGCTGAGGTCGACTCTCAGTTTTTCTGCGGCCGGCGCGAGATCCGGCAGATTTCGAACAATCTGTATTTCCAGGCGCGTGAGAGCGAGCCACATCTGCTCCTGCTCGGTAAGACGACTGCCGGGAACCAGCTCGGAAGGGCGGACAACTTGTTCGCGCGTCCGGTTTAGAAGAGTTTGTACCAGCAGGCGTTGAAGGTTCGAATTCGGCGTGAAGCCCTCCGGGACCTGGTAGATGGTGTAACCAGGCATTTCACCCGCGTCGCGATTGTTTCCGAATGGATATGCCGAAAGGTAAAGGAACCGATCCATCGGAGCCTTGGCATAAGCTGCAAGTGCGCTCTGGTAAAACTGATCGGCCGCCGCACGGTTCACCTCGGCGAGTTCGTAGAGAAAGATTGTTAGACGCATTGAGGCAGGAAACCGCAAGCTCTGGCCGGCAAAACTCAGCGCGGCTGCTTGATCCGACGTCAATAGTGAGGTGGCCGTGCTTAAGAGTTTCTGCGCGGTTCTGATTTCCTGCGCCGCGTTGGCCGACCCTTTGTCCCTGGCCTCGTTAAGCTGATCGTTCAGCATCTGGTCAGTCAACTTTCTGGACCAGGCAAGGTCACGTTTGGCGATGGCGCTGATCACCGTATACCGCATGTCGGGTGTGGTGATCGCAATGCCACGACCCTCGAGCTTGGGCTCATCGCCTTTGTCTTTGAAGTCTTGGATGGCAAGCTCAAGGCCTTCAACAAAAGCAGCGCGTGACTTCTTTTCCTCGTAAGGCCAAAGCAG
This sequence comes from Acidobacteriota bacterium, assembly GCA_038040525.1. GTDB lineage: Bacteria > Acidobacteriota > Blastocatellia > Pyrinomonadales > Pyrinomonadaceae > PSRF01. Next base: position 25,977 of record JBBPIC010000022.1, read on the forward strand.
ATCCGCAGCTCTGATCACGGCAGTGATTCTTCCCACTTCGTCATCAAATGTCCTGGTCTCGGCGAGTTGCTGTTGGATGATTTCCACCGCCGCATCGTTATTGCAGGAAGCAGAAGTATCAGCGACGGCCGCCGGCTTCTGCTGCTGTGCAGATACGGAGAGGTTAAGAGCAAACAGGAGCAGCGTGGCGATTGAACGGTTGATGAAGAGTTTCTTCATTTATGCGCACCCTATCACCCGAATCTTGTTGAGACCCTTCTACGAAGACCTAAGAACGATCCACGAAATCACACAAATCAGCACGAAAAAGAGTCTTAGTTCGAGTGATTTCGTGGATCGTCTTATTCTCTCTGAGAATGGCCAACCCCATTTTCAGCAGCCGCGCATCATGTGGCTACGCTTGAACGCAAGCTTTGCGCAATCAGCGGTACCACCCGTCGCGGCACATCAATGGCGGCTTTGATGTGGCGCTGATGGGTAAAGTGGCCTGCAACATAAATTCCACGCACGTTGGTCTCAAAAGTTTCGGGATCATAGACAGGGACTTCCGTTAACTTTCCCGCCTCAGTCCTGACCCCTAGTTTCTTCAGCAACGTGAGGTCGGCATCGCTGCCAATCAGAACAAACACTACGTCGTTGGGAAATGTCAGCTTCTCCCCATCCTCGCTGGTCAGCGTAACATCGCGCTCGGTAATCGTGTTTATCTGTTTGTAGAGGATCACTCGTAGACGTCGGGCCGCCACTTCGTTTTCTAATGGCTTGCGCACCCAATGTTTCATGGCGCCGGCTTTAGGATCGCGGTTTTCCCAGTCTTCGCGCCAGATAGCCATGGTCGTGCGCGCGCCCTCTTCCGAAAGGAATAGCGCGGCCTCCGCGGCACTGTTTCCACCGCCAACCACGAGCGCGTCTCTGCGAACATAAGGGTATGGTTCTATGAACAGATGATGGACCTTGGACAGGTCTTCGCCGGGAATGTTTAGATGACGGGGATGGGCCATTGCGCCGATGGCAAAGAGAATTCGAGCTGCCTGATACTCATCTTCGGTGGTGCGAATCAAAAACCCGTCCGTACGCTTGCCAACATCAACGACGGCTTCGCCAGTATTAATTTTCAGATCATTATCGAGCACGAAGTGGATATAGTGCGAAAGCAACTCCTCGCGCGTGGGCTTCTCGCGACACGGTTTGAGCGCGCCTACCGACATTTCCAGCTCGTTTGGAGTGGAGAACAGTGTGCGGCCCACTGGATACTGTCGAATCGTATCGGCGATGGTCCCCTTTTCAATTACCAGATAGGCGAGACCTTCCTGGGCCGCGGCGTGGGCCGCGGAAAGTCCTGCCGGACCGGCGCCGATGATTAACAAATCGAGTGGTTCAGTCATAGCAGTAAATGTAAAGCAAACTGTTAGTTTGCGGTGCGTTGGCTGGGAGCATCTTGGGAGAAATCCGGCAAACTAACCGTGTGCTTTACGAGTTTGGACATTGAACTAGTTCAAAACTCAACTTCGCCTCTTGCCACCACCACCGATTGCCCACCCACCCGCACTTCGTCAATCGTTCCGGGCTTGCCACTGACTTCCAGGTGAATGCGGCTGGGACGATTGATAAAGTCACCCTGCTCGATTACGAATTGATGTTTTCCCTCTTCAGGCTTGGCGCCTAAAGCGCCGTGATAAATGAGGTAACCGCCCAAAGCGCCACAGGCACTGCCAGTAGCCGGATCCTCGGGAATGTTATCCGCGGGGGCAAAAAAGCGTGCGTGCGCGCGTGCCTCGCCGATCTCGATCGTCTCGCGTGAGAATGCGAGACATCCTGTCGCGCCGAGACGAACATAAATCTCAGCCAGCAAACTCGAGTTGACGTGACAATGAGACAGATCCGACAGCGAACGAATCGGAATCGCCAGGCACGACAATCCGGTTGTGATTATTTGAAGAGGCAAACTTTCGTCAAGGTCTTCGCGCGCGCGACCAAGCGCTCGAGCGATTTCCGCCTGTTCGTGCCGGTCGTCAACCTCGGCGAGGATTTCAAACTTGCCTTGCGTCATTACAACCTGTGCCGGCAAGCCTTCCTTGAACTCGATGTCGACGGGCAAGACACCTATTCCAACCTCCTGATAAATGCGCGTCCATCCGCTTCCGCCTTCGGGAACAGGAACAACACCTTCGCGAGCCAGCGCATTCCAGGTCCCGACAACTGGATGACCTGCAAAAGGGATTTCCCGCGCGGGCGTGAAGATACGCAGACGGCGGAGGACTGACGGCTCGGCCGCTTTGGCCTGGGCGTCCTTTTCTGAAGGCTGCTTGTCGCTTTCCAGTTTAGGTTTCCCTGCGAGGGTGGGATTGAGCACGAAGACAGTTTCGGACAGATTCATCTCCCGCGCTATCTTCAACATTTGCTCGTCAGTTAGCCCCTCAGCCTCCGGAAAGACCGCGAGGGAATTCCCGGCAAACGGTTGATCAGTGAACACATCCAATTGTGTAAAGCGATACTGGACCACGAGTTCCTCCTTATCCGCGATGTCGCCATCATCAATTCAGGCAAGTACTGAGGTCAAGTCAGACCAAGACGATCCCTGAAACAACACGAATATCGCCGTGTCCTGTCGTGACTTCGTGGATCGTATCTTCGCTGAAGAGAAGTCCGCTTTATCCGTACTAGCAGCGTTTCTCAAGAAACAACTTCGGAAACCTCAACGAATAGTAGGTCAGGAGCAGCAGTCCAATAAGGAGTGGCAATGGCACCAGTACGCCCAGCAGTGGTTTGTACCAAAGGCCTATCAGGCCAGCAAGCGCAGTGATGGTGAAGAAGAATCCAATGCGGTGCAGTTGCTTGTCGAGTCCGTAGAAAGTTGGGGCAAGCAGCGCCAGGGTGACGAAGATCAAGGTCCATTTGACGAGGGCAGCATCGCGTATATGCAGGGCGGTAAGGGCATCTTGACTAATCGCAGGATTGTTTATTACTTGCAACATGCCAAGGTTTTCGCGAGCGTCAAAAACAGCTGCGGCGGTGGCGGATATGGCAGCTACGACCGATAGGTAGAACGCCCAGGGGCAGTTTCGCAGAGATAACACATAGCTGACAGCGAGAAAGAGAAACCAGTAGCAAGCGATCCATAAGAAATCCACCCAGATTTGTTTGCCTAATGCCTCACGGTTTTGCGAGCCATTCAGATCCAGTATCACGCGAGCCTGTTGAGTCGTCTCAACAAACTCCAGGGCCATCACCGGTCTTGAAAACCCGCCCGTCTCGTTTGGCGGCAAAGTAGTGGGATTGAATTGCAGTGCGCCCATCACGCCCATCAGGACCGCTCCCGCAAGTACCAGCACAGACAAAACTCCCATAGCCCGCGTCAACAAAACCATGGTGGACCTCCAGTCAACGACTCAAATCTTACAGACTACCGATATACTCCCAGCTCTTTTTAGCGAAGTGTACGATCTCGTAAAGGATCCCGTTGATGCCGATGGAGTACAAATCATAGGCACCGACAATTGCGAGCACCAGCGTTGCCAGAGCAAGAATAGAAAGCAAAATGTGTTGCCAGGTGTGCCGGAGTCGCATGTAGTCGCGGAGAAGTAGGACGGCCACGTTTACACCCGCGGTCAGCGCTAATGCCTTCCACCCAAAGTTTTGGGTAGCGGGCGAGCCCAGAATTATGGAGCCAACGATGAGCAAGACTTCGAAGAGATAGAGAAGCTTCAACCAGTGGAAAACGAGGAGGTTGAGGATGCCATTAGGCACCGCCACTTCAACCAGGCCCCAGAAGATCTGACCCAGTCGAGCGATCCAAGCCAGTCGCTTACCTTCCAGGCCGTTGGCATCGGCGAGGTTTTCAAACATCTTGCCGATAATCTGTGAGGAGCGGGAGATGGATGTGAGCATGACTTTCGGATCCAACTGACGATTAACCTCGTATCCCTTACTCATGAAGGTGAGCAGTTCTTCGTCGGCCATGCTTAGGCGCATAATTTCTTCCAGCCGGGTTTTAATGGGCGACTTCTCCAGCGGGCCGAGAGTCTCTTTAATGGCCTCGTTGATTGAGAGACCTCCGCTGGCGCGCATTAGAGCTTCGGTGAGAACACCTTGAAGACCGCGCAAACTCTCGGGCTTGAGTTCCTCTTTGAGAATTGCCAGATGCGCTTCTTTGATGAGCACCTGACGTATTGGCTCGTCCAGTTTACCTGGCAGCAATCCCGCTATTAGCCGCTCGGCTCCGTCGAGGCGTCCCCACATAATGTCGTTTTGCCGCCAGGTACGATCGAGGAAAGCACCAAAGTGATGAAGGGAGACGCCCGCCAGTTTCTGTCTGGCTTTTCCGGGACGGGGACTATTTAGTAATTCCCGGCGCTCATTGATCAGACTGACAGCGTCTTCGGGACTTATGCGAATGACTTCTACTACATCGGCCTCGCCGTAGTCGGTCTCATACATGATCGGAAAGCGTATCTGATCGTAGTCGTCAAACTGGTTGTAGTAGTAACTAAGAAACCCCCGGGCGATCTCGGCCACATCTGACTTTAGCAGGTCGGGGTTTTCGGCCAGGAGTTTCTGGCCCGTCTCGCTGATTGGAGTGTAGGCAGCGTGAGGGGCGAAGAGAGCATTCGTCTGGTTCCGGGTCACGAAGAATGCAACTTCTAACTGCTCCTTCAATTTGCCGGCCGTGGTTTTGAGGTTAGTGCCGATGTGGGCCTTGTCCTTTCGCGCCAGCAAGGCCTTAGCTCGCGCCACATGGTCGTCCTCAGTTAAGTCAGACTCCAACGTCGTCGGACGCACCTTGCCATCAGACCCTGTGTCCTCTGGTGTCATTCCGAGTATGTAAGTCAAGTCTTGTGGCGTAAGTCCAATATTTTTGACGTACTCAAGCAACGGGTTGGGCGAAGCCTCGACTGACGTCATCCCTTTTTCATCGGAGAGGAGCGGTTCTTTCGAAGCCTGGCGTTCGCGCGACCGGAGCCAACGCCCCGTTGTGCGGAGGTTTTTGAAGATCTCATTTAGTTCGCTCTTGATGAAGCGGAGGACGGGTTGTAGTAAGTTCTGCCGCTCTTTATAAGGTAAGAGTCGCTCGCCATATCTTTGAAGGCGTATCTGCGGAAACCTATCGAGCACTTTTTCCGATAGGTCGGAGTCACCTCGTTTCGCTCTCAGCGTTTTGAGACTCTCGGAAAACTTTTTCAGTTCTTCAGTCAGACCGTCCTCAAACTGGGACACTTGATCAACCTTGGCTCTGGCAAAGCTGAGACGACGCTGTCTGTAGCCATAGTCGTAACTCCACAAAAAGCGGTTGACTGTCTCCCATCCCTCTTTTCTGTAATCCCGATAGTTTTCCTCACGCCAGAGCCGCACCAGAGCGCGTATAGCCAGAAATTGATCCGATTCTTCATCAAAGTTGGCGAGCCTGGCGAACAGCCTGGCAATCTCATCCGTCACCGCGGAGATTCTCAGCCTGCGGTAAGGAAGAAAGTAGCGGCTGTTGGCCTTGACCATGTCGGCCAAGTCCAGGAAGGCCCAGCTTGGGGGGTCATGCGGTGACCGCTCCGGGTTCGCCTGACCATCCTGCATGGAGCCGGTACCCGTGATCAGTGAAGCGCGGGTTTGGTCGCTTGATCCAGTGCCCAACGCACTGGTGGAATCGCCGGGCTTTTCGTCGTCAGTCTGGTCCTCCCAAGGTGAGCGTTCCTGGTCCACTGGATCTACTTCGTGGGACTCTGTGCTCGTGAACGGCGAAGCCCTGGGCGGACCGCCTGATCCGGTGCCCAATGCTTTCGTGGACTCGGTAGATTGCTCTTCGTCAGCGTGGCCGGCGGAAGGTTTCCTTTTGAGATGTCTTTCGACAGCTTCCGGAATGTAATTGTTAACGTCGCGCTCAATCCCGCTGATAATGCGGTTGACGCGTTCGATTAGTTGATTACGATCCAGCACGCGCTGCAAATCTTCGCGAATGGTTTCGTAAGTGGGCAGGTCCACAAGCGCAGCCTTAACGTTCTGGAGGGCATTGGGTTTCTCTAAAGTCGACGGGTTATCCTCCGGGTGTTCGGGCGAAGGCTCAATATAGATAAGCTTTCGATCGACCGGCACATCTGACTGTCGATGCGCCAGGGTCTCTGTGGCATAGCTGAAGGGCTTATTATCAAGGTAACCCCCGTCGCCAAATGAACGTTGGGAGAACCTGGGCGGCCGAATCGGAGAACCGGTGTTCGGGTCGAGCTCCTCCTGGAAGTATCTCTGAAATCCCTGACTATCAGATTTGCTGTCGTCGTTGTTTCGATGGTTGCCAAAGAGCTTCAGCACCTCGTCGATATCGCTTAGCCGCATCGGCTCAAAGGCAAAAGGAAATGACGACGTGCAGCGGGCCGCAAACGCCAGGAAAGGATTCAGCCTGGCGGTAAAGTCATTAAAGTCTCTACCGACGACCTCTTTCTTTGCGTACTTGAAATGGAAGACATTTCGGTGCCGCCGCTCGAAGACTACTGCGTCGGAGAGCCGCAATGGAACTGGTACTCCCTCAATGTCAGTTGCCGTAATAAAAAGATCGAGCTCGTCTACGTATGGCGAGTCAAAACCTTGTGTGCTCGGCCGTTGTTTTTCCATGTCCTCCAACGACTTTAACAACTTGAAATACATACGCCGGCTGTTGAGGAGTGATTGGGGCGGTTCTTGGTTGCGTAAATGCAGGCCCATTACAGAGCGCTTGTCATTTAAAAGGAGCGCAATGTCACCTTCGTTAACCCAAAGATCTTTTAGCTGGTCAATCTGCTGCTGATTGGCGAATGCCTTGGCCAGGTAGATCGCATTGATTCCCCCAGCCGAAGTTCCGGACAGGATATCCACGAGAAAACGAATTTGGACAGGGCGGTCCTTTTCGAACAGTGCCCGCTCCAATCTTTCCGGAAGTTTTTTGGACACCGACCCGTTTTGCTTTGGCTCCTTCGCCAGTTTTCTGCATTCGTCGAGCAATTCTTTATCCGCGATCAGGTAGCTGACCTTTCGATAAACGCGCTCGGTGCCTTTCAAACCATTTTCGGGCTCTGCGGCGGGGTCGGCGGACAGGAGGACTCGGTTGCCGCTGCCGCCCATAGCTGTTTTGGCGGTCGAGCGCACCATACGAAACAGCTCTTGCGCGACGCCGTTGATGTAAATAGCCAGCGACACACCGCCATACATCACGACGGCGAAGCGCACTTCCTTTGTGTATTCGGCGCTTTGGGAAGGAGAATTCGACATGGTGAGCCTCCGTGAGAAGAGTCGGTGCAGCGTTACAGCCACGCGTGAATGCTGATACGAAAGGATTCAGAGAAATGCATCGACGCTATTTGCGATGCGATGCACGAGTACGCCGGTTGAAACCAGGATCCGTTGTCAGCTAAGTGAGAATCGAGGTTCGCATCGAGGCGCGAGCAACGTTAATAAGAAAGAAACAGTCTGCTGAGAACTCGCGCACAGTATTGCGATTAGATGAGAGTTGTCAATAGGCCGAATTGTCCTCCTCTAAGACCCGCACGAAATGAGAAATCGAGTGGGTTTGTGCGTCCCCTAATGCTGCTTCAAGGAATTCAAGTACGAAAACATCTTGCCCTCCCCGGAACTCAATATTGATCTGAGAGTTTCGGAAGCACTATGTTCCTAAGTTGATCGCCGTGTCCCACCGCGGTACCTGGCGGTAGCTTTTCAGCGTGCCTGAACGGGCACTCATGTGTTCATGGGCGGGCATATCATGTGCAATTGACAGAATCTGCAAAAAATCTTGACAACCGCTGGGACGTGGAATATCGTGCGCGAGTTCTCACTGGACTTCGCTTCTTCGAAACAGCGGGCTCACCGCCGCGCTAAACTCATAACTGAGCCTCCGTCGCTTCGCGCCTCGTTCGTCGCGTTGTAATCAGTCGATGTGCCGTTTTCTTAAACTCGAATTTCTTTTGGTGGCACCCTTCAAGCCGCGCGGCTAAGAACTAACATGGCCATCTCGGTCACTTGCCGCCTGGCGGTCAGACACAAAAAACGTGGAAGGACAAAAGGGCGGTAACACCAAGCCGTCACCTTCAGAAGGATGAACATTTTGCCTTAAGTGACTTTAACAATCGATCCAGAATGAGAATCAACCACTCGTTCTGACTTGCACAAAAAAGGAGCTTGAAGATGCCAACTACAATCAATACGGCCGTCCGCGGCGAAACCTGTCTTGAGTTTCGCATAAAGGTGATGATTTACAGTCCTGAGGCGGGTTACAAGTTTGATGTTACCGTTCAGAGAAAGTGTTTTCCTTCCAAATACCTCGTGATCTTCAATCTCTATAAGAAGATTTCCGGCGAGTTCGTACTGATCGTCGGCGTTGAGTTTGAGGCCGAGAAGAAGGAAGAGAAGAAAGCCGTCGAAGAAATCAGCAAGAACGGAGTGAATGTTTTACAGAGCCGGGCGTTTAGAAAGAAAGTGTTTCCTCTCACCAAAGAGGGCGCTCCCGCTGAAAAGGTTCACACCGAAGTCAGCAAAGCCATTCGGCAATAGCATCAGTCGGAAGTTCAGTCGTCCGGGCAGGATACCCACTGTCCGGCCCAGGCGCCTGGGAACATTGCGTCCCTGCGTGACCAATCCTGGAGAACGTATGAAAGGTCAATACCTCAAGTCAATAGCGTCAGTTTGGTGTCTATTGACCTTTATGGCATTGGTCGCAATCCCAGGTGTGGCACAGTCGCTGCCCGCGCCGACGCGCAAGCGAATCTGCCCACTCAACGTTAAGTTGCCGGGTGACCTCACCATTGGTTCCGTTAAGGTTACTGGACGAAGGGGCGTTGGGCCGTTGGAGAAAAAGCTGGAGGCGATGTTCAAGGGTAAGTTGTACACACCAGATCTGCATCGTGATGCGATGAAGCAGGTTGAAGATGCATTGACCAATGAAATCAACGCGTCTTTCGAGAAACAAGCGGGCATAATCGGCGGCGCCTCGCACGGTCTTTCGGGCGCAGCGTTCCTGCGTACCGATCCTTGCGTGGAGATAGAATCCACGACAAAGTCCGTCGAAATGATCGTAAGGGTTCTGTTCCTGAGGCTGGATTTAAGAAATCTGGCGAGCAATCTCCTTACGTTGCCACGTTCGGTGGAGCCCTCGTTTTACGACAAAATGCCGGCATTCCTGCGTGCTTTCAATCCAGTTTTCAACTTGGATTACGACCGTAAGACAGGGCCGGTGTCGTCTCTGGATTTCTCGACCAACTTGGTCCAACTTCATCGCTTATTACAGGGCAAAAAGGTTTCGAATTCTGATTTGCGCCTGGACCTCAACTTCAGCGGTGAGAAATCCTTGAGTGAGCGATTCTATAGAACGAAGACTGACCTGGTGTTGTCAAAAACACGCCCCAGCCGGCTCATTGAGCAATTGGATTTCACCGCAGCGTTCGGCGCCGACGATCAGCCATTGAATGTGACGCGGCACGTAAATAACGAACTGCGATTTGGCGGACAAATCAAACTTCGTCCACGCCTGGGCCTGCTTAACTCTATCTTTTTGTCTGGTGCTTTCGACGGAGACAAGCATGACGTCTATGAGGTGTCTGGTCACCGGATTGTGAGTGAACGGAACCGAGGGGGCAGGTTCAGAGGCGTCATTGACGGCAGGGTATTTGATGGCTTCGCGCGATTGGGAGTTTGGCTTGAAGACGCTGATGCCCGCCGAACGAATAGAAGCTATCGAAGACTCGCCGGACTCTTTGGTTACCAGAAGGAGTTTGGCAGCGGCACACAGACTGTGGGACTTGAAGGACTAGCCGGTGCCGGGAAAGCCTGGGGTGATATTCCCATTTACGCAAGCTTCTTCGGGGGAAATAACGCCGCCAATTTCCTTTACGATTCTCCGAACTCTCCGGCGATGACAGACTTTCCGGCAGGTCCTTTGTTGCGCAGCTATGGCAAGACTCAAGCAGGCCTGCGCTCGCGAGCGGGCGTAGTAATCGGCGGACAAACCTACTGGCATGTGAACCTCAATGTGTCAATTCCCGTCCGGCCATGGTCCCGACGTCTTATTCCTGACGAGATTGTGACTTTTGAAAATGGCGACGTGAAGCTCAATACGCTTCTGGAGAACTTCACCATTAAGACGGCAATAGGAACGATTGGGGATGACTTGCTGGACGGTATTATTGAAGAGTTGATGAGAAAGGATCCGAACCTAAGCGAGGATGAGGCTGCAATAATCGGTGCGCCCCTCGCCGAAGAGCGCGCTAAGAAGATCGTCGAACGGGATGTAGCGCCGAACATCAGGTTCATCGCCCGCCATGCAAATCTCTTCGCAGTGAAGCCACTTCTCATGCTCGACTTCGCACAAGTAGGTGGTGTGGCTGGAGAAAAGAGTGTTCGGCGATTTGCGGCCGGCGGTGGTTTGCAGCTGGTGGTGGTAGTGGCCCGAGCGGAAATGGGCTACATGAGATCGATGCCCACAATAAATGGTGAGTCGAGGGGCAACTTTGTTTTTCGGCTAACGTTTCAGAACCTTTTTTGAGGTTCGCCGGAACGTTGATGGATCTTCTCATCACGTTGTTGCTCGCAGGTGAACCACTTTTTTGCGCTCGCGTCCAGCCGGTCGCTATAATGCGCTAGCCGGCAAACATCCCTAGAGGGGAAGAAACGTCACTTCTTCCTGGAGCAACAACATGCCAACACTCAAACAAGGCTCACAGGGTCCTAAGGTAATTGAACTTCAAACAATGCTGAAGGAACTGGGATTTGATCCAGGCGCGATTGATGGGGCCTTTGGACCAGGAACTAAGACTGCGCTGATTGCTTTTCAGAAAAGCAAAGGCCTCACGCCTGACGGCATCGCCGGGCCACACACCCTGGCAGCATTGCAACTCAGTGATAGCGCGGCTGGAGATGGTCCTCCAGGCGCCTCCGCCACTAATACGAGCTCTGTCACCACTAACACAGAGGCATTGAACCTTGACGGTCTTTCGGGGCATCTCCCTGATTGGGTTATTGCGCAGATTCCTGAGACTGCACTCAAGTTTGAAATCACGACTAATCTAAGGCTAGCCCACTTTTTGGCACAGTGCGCTCTCGAGTCTGCTCAGTTTAAAGCCACAGTGGAAAACCTGAACTACAGCGCCAAGCGTCTGCGTCAAGTATTTCCAAAATATTTCAAAAACGTCGATCCGTCTGCCTACGCCCACAATCCGGAAAAAATTGGTAACAGGGTATATGCCAGCAGGATGGGAAATGGGGATGAGGCGTCAGGTGATGGATTCAAATTCCGTGGCCGAGGTTATATCCAATTGACCGGTAGGAATAACTACACCAGCTTTACTAATTTTATTGGGGAAGACTGTATTACTAAACCCGACCTGGTAGCGACTACTTATCCACTGGCTTCCGCCGGGTTCTTCTTCAACTCAAATGATATATGGCCGGTTTGCGATAAAGGCGCAAGCGATGCCACCGTAAGAGCTGTCTCTACGCGCGTGAATGGCAAGAACCCCCATGCTGTTCCGCAGAGAATCAAGTTCTTTAGGGAATTTAATCAGGCGCTAAGCTAAGCCGCTGGAGTAGTGCGCCTCCTTGGAGTGCGCCGCCTTGTCGGCGCTTTGGCCCGCGGCGGCCTGGTGCCGCTTCGTACGCAACCATGCTAGTGTCGAAGGTCAAGTTATTTCACGGTTGGACCAAAGCGCCGACAAGGCGGCGCACTCCAGGGAGGCGCCTTTGCCGGCTGCTGCTCCTGGTTCCGTAAAGCTGACTTGCTCGTTATAATGCGTCGTCTTGACGAATTCCGATCACAACTCTTCGACACCCGCCGCACGATTATCAAAAGATGATCTGTGCGGCGTTTTGCTGCCTATTACTACCCCATTCCGGTGTGATGGTGCGCTCGACCTCGATGCGTTGCGGTCGAACATCCGCAAGTGGAATGAAACCGGAATAATCGGTTACGTCCTATTGGGTTCGACCGGCGAACGCGTCCACCTGGACGAACGCGAGTATGTCGAGATAGTGGCTACGGCTCGAGAGGAAGTGTCCCCGAGTATGCGCTTTATCGTGGGCGCAGGTCAGCAAAGTACGCGCGGAACGATCAATGAGATTCAGAGAGTCACCGAAGTCGGCTCCATCGACGCAGTGCTTGTGATCACTCCAGGGTTCTATCGTCCCAGCATTACCCAGGCGGCGCTGGTGGACCACTACCGGGAAGTTGCCGACGCCTCTCCGGTTCCAGTGATTCTTTACAGCATGCCCGCTCTCACAGGAATTCGGATTGAACCCGAAACTGCCGCGGTTCTCAGTGAACACGAGAACATTATCGGGCTCAAAGACAGTTCTCTGGACACCGAACTGTTGCGGACAACGATTGGCAGCGTTGCGGACGACTTTGCAGTGCTCACCGGAAACGGCACGGTACTTGAATCTGCCTTGAGCGCCGGCGCCTGCGGAGGAATTCTTGCCGTCGGTTGTGTCGCTACGTCACTTTGTCTCGCGGTCTTTCAGACGGTGAACTCCGGAAACTCAGATCTCACTGCTTCGTTGCAAGCCAAACTGACTCCACTGGCCCAGGCGGTGACAACATGCTTCGGTATTGGCGGGCTCAAAGCGGCTTTGGATATGAAAGGCTGGAAAGGTGGGTTGGTGCGTGCGCCTTTGCTCATGCCGGATGAAGCAGCTCGTAGCGAGATTCGGCAGTGTTTAGAAGAAGCGGAGCAGGCGATGGAGAACCATGCGGCTAAAGCGCCCGCGGCTCTGCCGCATTCCGTGCGGTAAGCCTATGGCTTACCGCAAAGCGCCCTTTGCTCCGAGGCTATGCCTCCGCATTTCAAGCAAGGTGCAGTCAACATCAGAGGCGTAGCCTCCTAAGAATGTAAGCGTTTCGGTAAGCCATAGGCTTACCGCACGGAATGCGGCAGAGCCGCTTGGGAGGAACCGCCAACCCGAAGTGTCGTTAGTGTCATTTTCGTGTGATTTCGTGGATCGCATCTTCGCCTAGGTTGATGGCCTACCAGCCGCTCCATGTCTCTGAAGGTGATTCCTGGTGTACCCGCTGGTAGAAGCACGACGGCCCGCGTAAAATGACCTATCGGTAGGGATGGGGGAGCAAACAATAAATTGAGTACGGTCGAACCTGCCTGTTACAGCACGCCTGAAGAATCAGGACTACGCGTCGAGAGCCTGTCTTTTGAGAGGGTCCCGAATCAGTCGCGCCTGTTTCTCGACTACCTTCGCGACCCGTTGGCGCTGCGCGAGTTTTACCCCTCGGCCGTTCGCTTTCACCACGAGCTGCCCGGGCGTGTTCCTGAAGTACTCGCGGCTTATCAGACAGACAGAAACCAGTTGTGCGATGCCCTCGCCGATATGAATGCCGCATGGGGTGCGGCAAGCGAGACTAAAAAAAACATTGAATTGTTGCGCGAATCGGATTGCGTGGCGGTTGTATCGGGACAGCAGGCAGGCTTGTTTTCCGGTCCGCTCTACACGATTTACAAAGCGCTGTCAGCTGTAAAACTCGCCGGATGCCTTAGTCAGCGAAAGACAAAGGCGGTCCCGGTTTTCTGGATGGCCACGGAAGATCACGATTTCATCGAAGTCGCCAAAGCAGAGTTTATCGGACGGGACTGTAGGTTGGCCCAGGTTGAAGTATCTCCCGAGTTGCACAAGGAGAATCAACCGGTGGGCCGTGTGGTTATCGACAGTTCTATCAATACTGTTCTGAGTCGCTTGTTTGAGCTGCTTCCCGGTTCTGAGTTCACCCCGGATCTCGAATCTCTGCTGCGCGACGCGTGGGCCCCTGGTCGCGGTTACGGTGAAGCATTTGCGCGGATGATGACGTCACTAATCGGCAAGCACGGGCTGGTGCTCCTTGATCCGCTTGATCAGCGACTGAAGACTATGGCAGCGCCGCTATATGCAAAGGCTGCGTTGCAGGCACACGAGATCGCCATCGCGATCGACGTCCGGAGTCGAAAGCTCGTCGATGCCGGTTACCACGCGCAGGTCACCCCTTCTGAGAATTCTTTCCCGCTGTTTATGCACGATGCAGAAGGCGCGCGCCACGCGCTTGTTCGCACGCCGGAAGGGAAGTATGCGATCAAGAACAGCGATGAAGCGTACACCGCTGAAGAGATTTCGAAGCTGGCGGGGTCTGAACCGCAACGCTTTAGTCCAAATGTGACCCTTCGCGCGGTGGTCCAGGATTATCTGCTGCCCACGATCGCCTACTATGGCGGTGCCGCTGAAATTGCTTACTTTGCTCAGACTGCCGAAGTCTACCGGCTGCTCGAACGGCCCACAACGCCTATTCTCCCGCGCTCGAGTCTGACAATTGTTGAGTCGCATACTGGCCGGGTGCTGGAGCGTTACGGGCTGCGGCTGGAGGATTTGTTTGCCGGCCCCGAAAGTGTTTTGGCGCGCGTGGTGGAAGAACATCTGGGCGCACAAACTGCCCAGTCCTTCGTCAAAACCGAGGAAACCATTAACGGCCAGCTTGATAACCTGCGCGAACAATTACATGCCATCGATCCGACGCTGGCCGATGCCCTAGAAACCGGCCGCCGGAAGATTAACTACCAACTGGAGGGATTGCGCACCCGTTTTCATCGAGCGCAGATGGCCCGAGATGAAGCCGCTCACCGGCAGTTGCTAAGAGCTTTCGAGCAACTCTATCCCCACAAAGAGCTCCAGGAGCGCCACATCAACATCACCTCTTTGCTCGCGCGCCACGGCCGCTACGTCGTGGAGTGGATCTACAACGCGATCAATATAGGATCGAACGAGCATCAGATTGTTTACTTGTGAGAGTGAACTCTTTGGAGTGCTGCGGCCCGGCGCAGCTTTGGTCTCAGGCGGCCGGGCGCCTGACTCACTGAGTACTATCAAGCCAACCGTAGTCGCGACCAGTCGCGACCGACCAAAGCGGTGCCGGGCCACCGCACTCCAAGGAGGCGCCTTTTCCGTGGCTAGCTTGATTGCTGACTTAGTTCAGCGTTATCAGACATAAGACATGTCCAAAATCCGCCTCCTTCCAGACCACGTTGCCAACCAGATCGCCGCCGGAGAAGTCGTCGAGCGTCCCGCCTCTGTTGCCAAAGAGTTGGTGGAGAACGCCATTGATGCCGGCGCTACACGGATCACGATCGACATCGAAGCGGGCGGCCGCCGGCTCTTGAAAGTTTCCGACGACGGCGACGGCATGGTGCGCGACGATGCCGTGCTGGCTTTCGAACGCCACGCCACTTCCAAGATTGCTAAGTCAGAAGATCTGAGCTCAATTAGCACGCTTGGCTTTCGCGGCGAAGCCCTGGCGTCTATTGCTTCAGTGGCGCGAGTAGAGCTCACGACCAAAACTGACGATGCAGCCGCCACACGCGTTGTAATTGAAGGCGGCAAGATGCGCGACGTTAAAGACGCGGCGCATCCGCGTGGGACAACCCTCATCGTTCGAGATCTCTTCTTCAATGTGCCGGCCAGGCGAAAGTTCCTGCGTTCCGAAGCGACCGAAAGTTTTCATCTCACCAACCTGGTGACTCACTACGCTCTGGCCCACCCGGAAATCGCTTTTACGTTAACTAATAACGGTCGTGAAATATTTCGTGCGGCGCCGGCTAAGGATTTGCGCGAGCGCGCGTATCAGATTTTTGGCGCGGAGTTTCTCGACAACCTGTTGGAGGTGAGCGGCGGTGATGCAAAGGTCGCACGCGTGAATGGGTTTGTTTCCGCCCCACGCGATCGGCGCACCTCACGCGATGCGCAGTATCTGTTTGTCAATGGGCGATTTGTGCGCGACCGTTTAATTGGACGAGCGCTTTCGGAAGGCTATCGCTCGATTCTTCCGCACGGGGTTTATCCGGCAGCCCTGCTGTTCATAGAAACGCCGCTGGAGGAGGTAGATGTAAACGTTCATCCGGCGAAGACAGAGGTGAGGTTTCGTCGCGCGGCTGCGGTGGCCGACTCGGTACGCGAAGCGGTGCGCGGGGCACTGGCGAGTGCCGGGTATGTTCGCGCTGAAATACGAGGACAGTCTTCGCAGGAGGATCAATTGGAGCCCATAGAGGCCTCAACCGAGGCCTCGACTGAAACTGGGGCTTCGATGTCGGCAGCCGCCAGCGACGGATCCATCGCCGCCAGCTCCGCCTTATCGGGTTCGCGGATAGACCAGGAATACGATGGCGGCTCGCGGGATGGGAGCCCAATCCTGGAGGACGGCATTCAACGAGTCGCTGCACAGGGGGGTAGCCCGACCGATAGCCGAGGCAGTAGCCCGACCGATAGCTGGGGCAGTAGCCCGACCGATAGCTGGGGCAGTAGCCCGACCGTGAGGGAGGGCGTTCAGCCGCGAATCGATTTCTCTTCCATGCCCATTCAGGAAGAGGAGTATTCGGGCGCCGAAGACGGGCACAGGGCCGACGTTGCTGATCCAAACGCCCCTAAGGTTGCTAAGAAATCAGATACTGCGCGCGATCTTGAGGCAATCATGCGCGAAGCCATTGCTACGGAGCCGCCGGTAATACAGGAGGCAGGCGGCAGTCAGCAGGAGGCAGGTGCTACGTCTCTTCCCCCGCTGAACTCTGCTCAACGGTTCGCTCGTCCAGTCTCCGCCGAGTCGCTCCCTACAGACATCCGTCCGCTCGGCCAGCTTGACGACAGCTTCATCATCGCCACTGACAACGAAGGCTTGCTGCTTATAGATCAGCACGTGGCCCACGAGCGCATCTTATTTGACAAGTATCGCGCATTGGAATCGGAGCGGCTCACGGAATCGCAACAACTTCTGATTCCGGAAACGTTCGACCTAACACCCGCCCAAGCCGCCACCTTCGATGTTATCGCCGGCGAGCTCGAGAGCTACGGATTTGAGTTAATGCGTTTGTCAGGAAGGACCGTCGCCATCAAGGCCGCGCCTGCTGATCTGCCGGCGGGCGAAGCGCGCAACATGCTTGCGGAGCTGTTGGATACGGTCGATGCAGAGAAGAAGGGAAGCGCACGAGAGACGCTGCGTGACGACATCGCGGCCTCGCTCGCTTGTCATGCTGCAATTAAAGTGAACATGCCGTTGTCACCAGAGAAGATGCGTTGGCTGATCGATCGTTTATTACAAACTTCTTCCCCAACCACATGTCCCCACGGCCGTCCGGTAATCCTCCGCCTCGCAACCCGCGACATTCTCAAAGGCTTTCACAGGATCTGACGACGTGCAGCAATGACTTTAGAATCCGGGGGTTCCTCTCGAGGCATGCCATACTCTTACAACTTCAACGATCTTACTCTCGTGATTGACGCGATAAACAATTCGATAAGATCGCACAATGATCTCACGAATAGCGGTAACTCGATATTCGGGAACAACGCGGCCGCTCTCCGGGAAGGTCTCCAGCTTTTCAGTCTCTGCCATCAACCGATAGCCGAACGCTTCTGCGCGCTGGCGGCTGTCGCGTGAGATGAAGGATACAATGTCGTGCAGGTCATTGCGGGACGCCGAGACCAAATCAGCTTATAAGCCATGAGGCCAACTGTTTCTTGATCTCTTCGTGTGGAATGCCTTCGCCCCGGTCTAGCTGATCAAGACCCTTTTGAGTTGCGGCCAAAAACTCGATACGGTCGGCAATTTCATCGATGGAACAATCGTCCGGCAATTCGCGAAGAACTTCGAGCACCATTTCTTTCTCTGTCATGGAGGAATTATGCTGTTGTGGTCGCTCGTATAGCAAGCATCTAGTGCGGATTACGATCTACAAAATTACACCCAATGACACTAACGACACTTCATGGTTTCGTGGATCGTCAGTGCCGTCAACCTTTGCCTGCCGCTCATACAGGGCAGCTTCTTCACATCTTTCACATCGAAGCTTTATAATTACTGTACTCTATATCGAGGTTAAATAATGAAAACCACTCGGGCAAGCAACTTCCTGCTGTTACTAATTTTCATCAGCGGCTTCAGTCCATCTCTCATCAACGCCCAACCATCTGGCCGGGGCGTTCGAGTCTCGTCCGAGAAGGTCAAGACGCTGCCACCTGGTTCCAAGCGGTTCGCCATTGTGATCGGCGTCGACAATTATGCCGACACGCAGATCACGACGCTGGGAGGCGCCAGCAACGATGCCAAGACACTGGGAAACGCGCTAATTCAATATGCCGGCTTTCCGGCGGAACAAGTGACTTTGCTCGCTACGGACCAACCGGCGGAGCGACAACCAACGCGTGGCAACATCCTCCGCCGGTTGTCTAACATGGCGGCAATTGTTCCGGCAGACGGATTGCTGCTGATCTCATTCGCGGGTCATGGCATTGAACGCGGTGGCCAGGCGTTTTTGCTGCCATCCGATTCGCAGGTTAGTGACGACGTTGACCTTTTGGAACAAACCGCCATCAATGTTGCGCAGGTCAAAGACAAGATAAAGAAGATCGGTGTGAAACAGGTGTTAATCATCCTTGACGCCTGCCGCAACGATCCTGTGGGACGCGCCAACGCCGACAACAACCTTACCAGTGCGTATACGAAAGGCTTCGACTTCAGTGTGCGAAATAATGAGGTTCAGGCTTTCGTGACTCTGTATGCGACGGAAATTGGGCATCGCGCGTATGAGTATAAGGAAAAGAAGCAAGGCTATTTCACTTTCGTACTCGTCGAGGCATTGAAGGGGGGCGCGGCGAACGAGAAAGGCGAGGTCACACTCGCCGGTCTGGTGAAATACCTGCAGGAACGTGTGCCTAAGCGCGTGTTGCAGGATCTGGGTCCCGGGAAAGACCAGAAGCCGTTTGCGATCGTCGAGGGATATCGTGCCGATGAACTGATTGTCTCTCTGCGCGACGCAAAAGCGGGAGCTGCGCAGCCTTACGTTCCGGACCTAAGCACGCAAACCAATGGACCAGGGAGAGACACCGCAATTGAGTTGGGGCCGCCGCGAGACAAGAACCTGCTGACTGGAACGGCGTGGACAGGGACGAGTCCAGAGGCGGGCGAGTATACGATGGAGTTTTTAGCCGACGGGAAACTCAACTACATTATTAAGGTGATGCAAAACGGGGTTACTGCGCCGCGAACTGTCAAAGGCACCTGGAAGCAATCGGGTGAGAACGTTCAGATAGTAATCGGCAACTCGTATTCGGTCTTGCAGGGTAAGATTGACGGCACGCTCATGAAAGGCGAAGGCACCAATCAGGAAGGCACCACCTGGAAGTGGTCGCTGTTTAAGAAGGAGCAGTAGGTCAAGAGTCTAGAGGCGGCTTTGCCGCGTCCGTGCGGTAAGCCGAACGATCCACGAAAGGACACGAACGAACACGAAACGTTGTGTTTGTTAGTGTGCGTTCGTGGATCGTATCTTTTCTTCCTGGTTAGCGGCAGCAGCCGCTTTTTATTCCACAAAGATTCTTCCGAAAGGAATCTCCATGCGATCAATGCTGTCGGTGGTTCTGATCATATTCGTTTCTATTCTCGGCCCTGCGTCGGCGCAGAAGCGATACATAACCGAAAAAGACTTATTCAATTTTGTCTGGGTCGGCGATCCCCAAATCTCGCCCGACGGATCCCGCGTGGCTTTTGTCCGGGTCACAGTCAATGAAAAGAAGGATGGATACGACACCTCAATATGGACAGTGTCCACTGCGGACAGCACATCGCATCAACTGACATCCGGCAAGCGGGATTCCTCACCACGTTGGTCTCCCGACGGCAAATATCTGGCGTACTTTATTTATGGCGGAAATCCGTTTAGGCTATTGATTGCGTATAGTTAGGTCAGGAGAACACAAACATGTACACCGCACTCTTCGTTGGTTCGGCATTTCTGCTTCTCATCGGCGCCTCGATAGCCTGCAATCGGGCCGATGCTTCTGCTAACACTATTCCGGATCCCATTCTGGATACACCTTTGGCCGGCGCTAAAGGAGTACAAACTACCGTGCTGGCCGGTGGTTGCTTCTGGGGCGTCGAGGCGGTCTTTGAACACGTTAAGGGAGTGACTGAGGTGAAGTCCGGATATTCAGGCGGATCTGCGGCGGAGGCTGACTATCGAAAGGTTAGCAGCGGGCAAACGGGCCACGCCGAATCGGTGCAAATCACTTACGATCCTTCTCAGGTCTCCTATGGTCAGCTTTTAAAGGTGTTCTTTTCCGTGGCCCACGACCCCACCGAACTGAACCGCCAGGGACCAGATCGGGGTACGCAGTATCGCTCGGCGATCTTTTATTCCAACGAAGAGCAAAAGCGAATTGCCGTAGGCTACATCGATCAGTTGAACAAAGCTAAAGTCTTCAATCGACCCATCGTCACTCAACTCGGACCGCTTGAATCTTTTCATGAAGCCGAAGCCTACCATCAGGACTACCTGGCCCATCATCCGGATGAGCCATACATCGTAATCAACGATCTTCCCAAGGTAGAGAACCTGCGCAAGCATCTTCCCGCGCTTTACAAAGGGAAGTAGGTCGAGCGACTTCCGCGTTTTCTAATGCAACCTCGCTGTCGCCGGGCGGCTACTTTGGAGTGCGCCGCCTTGTCGGCGCTATGTCCGGTTGCGCCTTGTCGCAACCACGATTGGCTTGAATCTGGCTACGGCTTTACTTGGATGTAGCCCACGAAAGCGGCGCCAAGCCACCGCGGGCCAAAGCGCCGACAAGGCGGCGCACTCCAAAGAGCTGCCTCTCCTGAGACGCCCCACTCTCACCCGAGACCAATTCCTCACACACCCTTAATCCCGCTTCGGGGCCTTTACTCCTGTACTCTGGACGCCTGTACTCAGAGGCCTGCCAAGGTCTGCATTACCAATTCCAGGTTAGAGAGATCGCGCAGTAATGCATCCGGTTTACACTGGATCAGATCTTCGACAGCATAAAAACGGCCGGTGTTTACAGCTAGTGAGCGAGCCCCGAAGTGCTTTGCACATTCGATGTCGTTAGGTGTGTCGCCGATGACGATGAACTGTTCGGGCGCGAGTTCAAGGTTCAGGTGGCGTCTTATTCTTTCGGCCGCCAGCGTTGGAAGATCGCGACGGTCATGCGATTCGTCGCCAAACGCGCCGGGAAGTGGGAAGAAATCCGAGAGTCCACCAATTTCCATCTTCAGGTAAGCCGCCGGCTCAATATTCCCTGTCAGTAAGGCCGATTGATAACGCGGATGGTCAGCAACCGCCTGGAGCACTTCGCGCACGCCAGGCAGTACTTCAAAAACCTCTTCGCCGTTGCCGGTAAACTTGTGCATGGCCTTCATGTAGCTCTCGCGCAGTTCGTGAACACGCTCGCGAATGTGCTCATGAGTGAAGCCCTCGTACTTCAAAGCCTCGCCAACAATTTGTAAGTCGGTCATGCCGGAGACTTTCATTTCCGGAAGCCGTCCTGCCGTGCCGAAAACCTCCTCCAGCATTGGAACGGTGTAGTCCTTGAATGAGCCGGCGCGCGTGGAGCGCATCAACGTGCCGTCAATGTCCCAGAGCAGGATGCGTTGATCTTCAAGTAGAGTTTCCATTGTTGAAGCATTCTTGACTGGTTCCACGTTGTTGGTCAAATGTGCCTGAGTCTTATGCAAATCGGACGGGTATAGCGGCTTCGCCGCCTGCTGTGCGGAAGGTCTCTGACCTTCCGGTTGGAGCGTATCGGGCAGGACGCTAACCGCTAATTCGCGGGCGCGCGGAACTCTCAACTTCACTCTTGAAAAGCGCAATCATCCGAAAACCGGAGATCCAATGCTCCTGCTCGATGGCGATGCGTTTGTCACTTACAGTCCCAGATCTCCCTGGCCGTAAATTCTATTCAATTACCGCCAGCACATCGCCGGCGTTGACCGTGGCGCCGGCTTCTGCATTGATCGAGACCACCACGCCTGCTTTGGGCGACTTCAACTCGTTCTGCATCTTCATTGCTTCTACCACCACGATTCCATTCCCAACCTCGACCGGGTTCCCCACTTCGACTAAGAGTCGGACTACTTTACCGGGCATAGGCGATACGATTTCGGCCGCGCCGTGATCATGCACGCCGGAAGCATGTCCACTGCGCAGCCGTTTCGGATCGAAGACAGTGATGTCGTAGCTGTGGCCACGTAGGGAAACCTCAAATGAATTGCGCTGATGGCGCATCGGATCGACCCGGCAACGGAACACAGTCGTACCGTGGAGTATTAAATACTCACCGCTCGACAGCTCGCGGACCTCAAGTTCATAAGACCGGCCGTCCACGTTAGCAATGACGCCGTCATCAACGGGCTCGATTATGATCCCGTGATCGGTATTGAGCAACTGGGCGTTTAGCTTCATCCTGGTTCAATTGGTTATCCGCAGATTACGCATTGCAGCCTGGGCCGCAAGCAAACGAAGATAAAATACGATCCACGAAATCACACCAAAAGACACTAACATCTTTTCGTGCTGTTTCGTGTGGTTTCGTGGATCGTATCTTATTCGATCAAAATTCTTGTTCGAAACACTTTGAAGTTGAACGTTTGCTTCACAGATATTATTCAACCGTCTTAAATCTGTGTAGTCCGCGTAATCTGTGGACCATCTTCCAACGGTTTTGGGCGGCCGAAGAGTTTTCCCCCGACGCTGCCTCTTTTTGCAGCTTGGCGTAAAACATTGAGGCCGCAATGATCGCGATATCCGGTTCAACCTGGTCTGCGCCGGCATCGGCGCGGGCCTTTTCCCGGCGCTCGTTGAAACGCGAAATAAATCCAGTATCCAGCCGCGCTGCCTTGAACTCCTCATCGCGCACTATTTCCCGGAAAAAGGGAAGCGTCGTTTTGATCCCGCCAACTTCATATTCTTCAAGCGCACGTCGCAAACGATCAATGGCCTCGTCACGAGTGCGCCCCCAGGCGGCGAGCTTTGAAATAAGCGGGTCATAGTAGATCGAAACTTCAGAATGCAATTCAACTCCGCTGTCATCGCGTATGCCAGGACCTGCGGGCACTTGCAGATGGCTGATCCTGCCAGGGGAAGGGAAGAAATTGTTTTCTGGGTCTTCAGCGTAGACGCGACATTCGATTGCGTGGCCGCGCCACCTCACATCTTCCTGCTTAAATGACAGTGGCGCGCCGCTGGCTACGGCAATCTGCTCCCGAACGAGATCGATTCCAGTTACTAGTTCCGTGACTGGATGCTCCACCTGGAGGCGCGTGTTCATCTCCAAAAAAAAGTATTCTCGAGTGGCGTCGGCTACCAGAAATTCTACGGTACCCGCGCCTACATAATTGACAGCCCGGGCGAGTTTTACCGCAGCCTCGCCCATTCTCTCCCGCAAGGTCGCATCATTTATTGGCGACGGGCATTCTTCAACTACCTTTTGGTGACGACGTTGGATCGAACACTCACGTTCGCCGAGGTGGACTACACTACCGAGACTGTCCGCGAAGATCTGGATCTCAATATGGCGCGGGCGCTCTACGGCCTTTTCGAGGTAAAGGGAAGCATCCCCAAAAGCTGCCGCGGCTTCCGACTTCGCGTTCTCAAAAGCGGACCGTAATTCTTCCGGTGAGTTGACAATACGCATGCCTTTACCACCACCGCCGGCTGATGCCTTCAGCATCACGGGATAACCAAACTGTCGGGCAACTGCGTCGGCCTCCTCAAGCGAATTCAATGCGTCAACCGTGCCGGGAACAATCGGTATGCCGGCTTCAATAGCCGCGCGCCGCGCACCGGTCTTCGAACCCATCACTCGCATTGCGTCTGCGCCTGGGCCAATGAAGGTTAGACCAGCGTCGTTAATTGCTTCGGCAAAGTCTGCGTTCTCGGCCAAAAACCCGTAGCCCGGGTGTATCGCCTCCGCGTTGGTGCGTCGGGCTGCGTCGATGATGCCGGGAATGCTGAGGTAACTGTGCGATGAAGGCGCGGGGCCGATGTAAACGGCTTCATCAGAAAGCTTGACGTGGACCGCGTCGTAATCGGCATCTGAATAGACGGCGACAGGCGAAATCTCCAGGTCGCGGCAAGCTCGGATTACGCGAACGGCGATTTCACCTCGATTGGCGATCAGAATCTTGCGAAACATTGAAGGAAGTCAACCGCTGACAGCAAACAGCAATCCGCAGACAGGAGTTGCACACTTGGGTGCCGCCTGCGGCTTTGCCGCCGCACACTGCGGAAAGCCTATGGCTTTCCGCCGACTACCGAATTTGCTTCCCGAGGCTGAGCCTCAGGAAAAGGATTAAGAATAACTTGCCCGGAAAGGCGAAGCCTTTCCGCAATGTGCGGCGGCAGAGCCGCGTCCCGCTAGTAACAGAGGCCACGCCTCAACGCGTCTTGAAATAACAAACCCCTCTCTGGTTACCGAGAGGGGTATCGTAAAAATCTGTAACGAAAAGCTATGGCTTGCCTGTTTGCTTAGAGCCGGTCGTGCTTCCCAGTCGCCGCGGCGCCTCCGAAGCTTTGTTGATTAGGCCATCGCGCACGATCAAATCATCTTCCGTGCCCAGCTGTTTGTCCGGGCCGGGCATAAGAAGTTCGTAATTCGTGAACGATATACGTTCGGTCGGTGCATCGTCGGCAGCATCCGATGACGCATTCAGAATCACAGCGCCGCGCAGTGGGCGAGGTTTCTTGCTGGGCGCTGCAGCCAAATCGGCGCTGGGCTTGTATCCGTTCGGATCCAGAGTCTTCAGAGCCGACGCCAATGTGCCATCAGCATCGGGCAGGCGGGTCAGATCGTTCAGATCACTGGGCAGCGTTCCAAACTCTTTCTGGTAGTCTCCAAGCGCGCGATCAATCCGGTAACCCTGGGCATTAAAACCTGCTCGGATTCCCTCCCTCCGATGCTCCAGACGCTCCGGCACAGTTACGCCAATCAGAATCAGGACCAGAAGGGGAACCGCGGCGGTTGCGATGTAGCCTCGTCGTGCGGCGCGTAGACCACAAAAGCGCGCAGGCGACTCGACAATCGAGCGATACAGCTTCCGGCTGCCGAAAAGAACCAACAGCGTTACCGGAATCATCAGCCACTTAAGCCGCCAGGCCGCTGTTTGCGCAGCGCTAAACCAGGCCAGGTAATCAAACGCCACTACCCCGGCAGCGTAGAACGCTTCCCTTGAAGTTTTCGCAGTCGGCAATTTTTGCGCGAAGGAGCTTACTGTTTGCGCGACGAACAGGAGAACCAGGAGCGCTCCGGTCACCGCCAGGATCAGCGAGCGGCCAAACGACGGCAGTTCGCGTTCAGGTCGCGGTAGAGGTTCTCCCACGGGGCGGGCACCACAGGATTGGCACGTTTCGCCCGAAGCGTAGTCAAGGGCGGATGCAGATTTATTGCCGCAGCAGGGGCAGATCGTCACAGTGTTTAATACCTCGATACTGAAAGCAGAACTTTAATGTTACTCGGGTGCGGTCTAACCAGCCTTGGTTACCAATTGCTGTTCAGCTCGTCGTTCAGGCCCGGGGTTAGATGCGGAAAGAGCGGACTGCGGCTCTTCGCCTGGTTCATTCTTTATTTTGTTCAACTCATACCACGTGTGATACATGCGATGAGCGAAGGTCCAGTAAGACCCTACCGCAAGTACCCACAGCACGGCCGGCATTCGATTAGCGAAGAAATTGGTCGAACCCGGATGAGTACTTAACGCCCCAATGATAAAAAGAACCACTCGCTCGGGCCGGCGCAGAAAACCTACGTCGCATTTTGGTATAAGACTCTCGGCCCGGGCGCTGGCGTAGCTTACCATAACTGACCCCATTAGTCCTGCGCCCGCGAGAAAAACGTTTAGGGTAGAATGAAACTCGGTGTCGCGCGCATAAAAGACCATTAAGCCTACGAAAACAACCATGTCGGAGAGCCGGTCAAGCGACGAGTCTAAGAAGCCGCCGAAGCGCGTCACTCGCCCCGAAAGTCGGGCGACCTGTCCGTCCAACATGTCAAAGAGGTTGGCAATAATCAGGACGATTCCGGCCCAGAAAAACTTTCCATAGCCGAAGAGCAGGCCGGAGCCGACATTTATCGCGACACCCAGCACCGTTAGAATATTTGGATTGATGTGGCCATAGGCAAGCCAACGCACCATCGCATCGATGATCCTTTGCCCACCACGGCCGATAGCACCAACAAACATTCTCGCTCTTTCTCCTTTACGACATTATGCCGAAAAGTGTTCGCACTTTACAGCTTTTCGAGTAATGGTGATTCAGTCCGGCTTACAGTTGACGGAACTGTTCCATAGCTTTGCCTCAAAGGGCCCAGCTTGAGGCAAAGCCGACATTCATCGCGCAAGCTAAGAGAAAGAGCGATGATGCGATCCACCAAACCACACAAAAGAGCACTAACGCTATTCGGTACTGATGCAGTTTGATTATTTGGGCTTAAACGCAATCACATACAGAACCCAGCGCGGACCGGGGTCCCCGGCGGGGCAGCCCCGCTGGGGTGGTGGATGCGCGGGATGCTTCAGGAACCTAAGTATAAGAGCATTGCCGATCTCACAGCTAAGTTGTCCCCGGGATCCCGCGCTGGGTTCTGTAATTAGGTGCATTGCTCCAAAATGTCAGTACCCCGCTATTGCGCTGATCCCTTTTCAACCTGGTCGTGAATGGTGGTCAATTTCTTGATCTCAAAGTTACGAGCGCCTGCCGGAGTCCGGACCACCACCTCATCGCCTTCTGCTTTCCCCATCAAGCTGCGGCCCACCGGCGAAGTGGTTGAAATCATTCCTGCCTGAGGATCGCTTTCTTCCGGGGTTACCAGTCGATAAGTCACTTCTTCATCCTTCTCGCCGTCAAACAAAACCAGAGTCGAGCCATAGCCGGCTTTGTCGCGCGAGATCTTCGAGAGATCAATCGACGCAATTTCACTGATGCGCTGCCGCAGTTCCACGATGCGCGCCTTGACTACATTCTGACGATCAAGAGCCGCGCGATACTCCGAATTCTCGCGCAGATCGCCGAATTCGAGCGCTCGCTTAATCTCCTTCGGCAGGTGCACGCGCAACTCGCTTTCGAGCTCCTCCAATTCCGTCTGAAGTTTTGTTTTGATGTCTGACAACTACACTCCTTACTTTACCTGTGATTGAGCCGAGCCGGTGCGCGCGCGGTTGGTCTCTTTTTGCCGTTCAAGATGCCCCGCTCTGACTACGACGGTGATAGTTAGCTTCGTCCGCCGCCCCAAAGGACATACCCGTGTCGCGAGCAGTGCGGACAAGCTGGCCCTCCGCCGGCACTGTCTTGACATTCGCGATGGCCTGACAGATGGGAACAGTAATAACGTCGCCTGCTTGAAGGGCGACCATCACGCCGTGCTTACCCTCTGCCACAGCTCGCACGGCGCACGATCCATAATTCGTTGCCAACATGCGATCGAAAGCGTTGGGTCTGCCGCCGCGCTGCAGATGGCCCAGCACGACGCAACGCGTCTCCTTCCCGGTTAGCATCTCAAGTTCTCTTTGACAGTATCCGCCAATCCCACCCAGCCGAGGCGCATGGAGACGATCGCCTTTGTCCTGATAGATCAGTTCGTGACCAGCTTCCCGGGCGCCTTCAGCAGCGACGATGATACTGAAGTTCGATCCGGCTTCGTCACGCGCCCGGATCCTGTCCGCGACCGATTGCATCGTGAAAGGAATTTCCGGAATCAAAATTACGTCCGCACCGCCCGCGATACCTGAATGTAAAGCGATCCATCCGGTGTGCCGCCCCATCACTTCCAGAATCATCACACGTTCGTGCGACTCGGCTGTAGTGTGGAGGCGGTCCAGCGCGTCCGTGGCGATATCGAGTGCCGTGATGAAACCGAATGTTAGTTCCGTACACGCCAGATCGTTGTCAATGGTTTTTGGAACTCCGACAACTGGAACACCCAGCCTGTCAAATTCCATGGCAATTCCCAGCGTGCCTTCCCCACCTAAAACAATCAGTGCGTCAATTCCCAATCCAGCGAGATTGTTAACGGCTTCCTGGTAGACCGCCCCTGGTTTTGAAGTGGCGCCTTCCTCGGTTCGCTCGACAAATTTGCCGCGGTTGCGCGTGCCCAGGATTGTCCCACCGCGCGGCAACAAACCACGAACATCTGCCGTGGTCAGCGGTCGTGTCTGGGTCTCACCTAATAGACCCTCGAAGCCATCTTCGATGCCGATGACCTTCATTCCATACTGCCCGGTCGCCGCGATGACGACGGCACGAATCACGGCATTCAGACCCGGAGCGTCACCGCCACCCGTCAGTATTCCGATCGTCTTGTACATGACGTCTTGAATCACCCAGTAAGTAGTTCAGAGTTCAAACTTTAGTTTGCCGCTCGCTGCGAAGCAGCAGCCTAAAGGCTTGAACTCTGTACCTCACGTCCTCTTCCCAGAGGCTAACCTAAAGTTTTCACCCGCGGCGGCTCGTGAAACTCACCGTAGACAGGATATTCATGCGTTGCAAATCTGCCCGGCCGCGTGTCTTCGGTGAATAGCGTCAGTGCATCCTTCAATATTTTCTTTTGCAGCTCGCGCATGCCTGGTTTGCCCAAGCTGTTCCCGATCTTGAATCCGTGCGGATAGAGCGCACGCGGTGGCCTCATCTGTGCCGAGACTTCCGGGCTGACCGTAATCAAAACCGTCGGGATCCCCCTCATCTCAATTTCTCGTTGGACCGCGACGACCGTGCGGTGGCAAACGCTTGGTCAACCACCGGTTAGTACGACCAGGTCCGCGCGTGAGCCTTTATCAATCTCATTGGCAATCTCGCGCGCGGTCCCTTCATACATGGCCTTGAGCTGCATAGTGTAACCCATGTAGCCCACGTGTTTTTTTGCGACGCCGCGAATAAAGCCCTCGTCCTGAAGATCCCGGAGCACGTCAATCGGGAATACTACATTGATGTCCTGATCGGCATCGCTGTGATCGTAGTGATGATGTGTCACCATCAACTGCGAAGAATCAACATCCTCAGGAATGATGCGATAGCTCAGGTCCCCTAATTCATCTGCGATATTAAACGGTTCCTGATCTTGTAAATGAACACCCGCGGCAGTCACCAATGCCACCGTGCTCTTGCTCAGGTCGCCGTCGAAGGGCGTGAAGGGAACACATTTTCTCGATAAACTCATCCGGCGTCAGCATCGGACATCATCCGCAGATTACGCAGATTATGCAGATGTTTTTCAGATATCAGGCGTCCTTTCTAAAAAGAACGAAAGGATCGCTATACGTCTAAAACCAATCTGCGGAATCGGTGTAATCTGCGGATGATCTCCCTCTTCACAGTTTTCTTAACACTTCAAACAGGTGTTCGTTGTCTGGTTGGTCGGCAATGTTATGGATATCAACGTAAGCAAGTTTGCCTTCCTTGTCCACGATGAAGAGCGCTCGCTCGCTGATACCATCGCTCTCGCGATAAGCGCCGTATTGTTTGGCAACTTCACCCTTGGGATGAAAGTCGCTTAAAAGATCATAAGAAAGACCACCGAGGCCTTTGGCCCAGGCGGTGTTACACGGCACGCTGTCGACAGATATGCCCATGACCTGGGCATCGTAGCCTTTGAAGCGTTCGAGGTCGGCCTCGTACGCAGGCATCTGCGCGGTTCAGACGGGCGTCCACGCCAGCGGATAAAACGCCAGCACAACATTGTTCTTGCCTCGGAAATCCGAGAGCTTCACCTTCTTTCCTTTTTCCAGATGGCTCGGCAACTCAAAATCCGGGGCGGTGTCTCCAACTTCAGGCATAGGAGTTCCTCCCTTTGAGAGTCTTTCTCAGGTTAGTGGGGGTAATCGGTATTAAGAGTAATGGAGAGGTGGGCAGAGTTCAACCTGAAGGCTTAAGATTTTCCATTTATCATTTCCCATCACTACTGTCCCAACGTTAGGCGATTAGATGAGATAGTTAGCAACGGCACCCCCTGGGGTCTGACTAATTGCTGATGCAAAGGCACGAAACGCTGGGGTTCTTAACCACAGCTGATTGTAAGAACTGTCTAGATGTGTAGACCATTCGCGTCTTAAATTGGGATGTCCGGGTCATGAAGTCAGTACCACCACGCGGTAGCGGTGGGTCCGTACGGCAGAGAAGGCGTCGCTTTCACCCACCCGCTACCGCGTGGTGGTACTGACTTCATGAGCCCCGACGAGCCGGATCGCGGAGGTCAGCAGCAGTGAAAATTGAAATCGATTCCAACACGCATCGGAGTTAACTCGATCAAATGCAACCAGATACAAACAATGAGCCAATCAACGCTGGGACCGTAGTAATGAGAAATGAAAAAATGAAATAGGGAGAATTCATGCTTTCCAGGCATGAATTGATCGACTCACTTGCTGACCCCTTTCCTAACTCAGGCCTCGGAAAGTTGGTGGTTGACCCTGCGGATGTCGCTCGCGTAGCATGTCCGCAGATTCGGTGATTAGTATTAACAAACAAGGGCGCTTTAACGTTGGAAATAGACGACGACGCAAAAGAGATCGTTCGCGAAATTGGAACAGCGATTAATGAGTCGGTCGAAAACTCATCCAAGGTCGCTGAGGCAATTGAACGACTTCGTGATGCGGGTTACGAGATGGAGTTAACGTTGCGGCTGGAAATCGGTCTGCGGCCTCATGCCGGCGAAGAGCAGGGCGAAGCTGGTGACGCGACGCTCGATTTGACGGATGAAGACGTTCAGGTGCTCCAGCGGATGAAGATTCGCATCGACCCGGAAGAATGATCGGGGATCAGGGGTAAATGGGTAAAAGGGGAAGGGGTAAATGGGTAAAAGGGGAAGGGGTAAAGGGGTAAAGGGGTAAAAGGGGAAAGGGGAAAGGGTAAAGGGTAAAGGGTAACGAGGTTAGAAGCCCTTCCCCTTTTACCCCTTCCCCTTTACCCATTCCCCTTTACCCCTTCCCCTTTTACCCCTTCCCCTTTTACCCGTTTCCCCCTATCCCCTGGTCTCGGGTCAGACGGTTTCCGCCGGTGGCCCGTCACTGTCGGTAAGTGTTTGCTGGCGAAGCGCTGCGGCCCCCATCAGGCCTCCCATACCCATCGATTCGACCGCCGAGCTGGGCACCAACATTAAGGCACCTTTCTCCTTTAATCCTTCATAAAGCATGTTCATGGCGCGCAGGTGAAGTGCTGTCGGATTATTGTGATACGACTGGGACGCTTTCGCAAACGAGTCTGCGATCTCAACTTCAGCCTGGCCCAAAATAATGCGGGCCTGCTTCTCGCGAGCAGCTTGTGCTTCGCGCGACATCGCATCCTGCAAGGCCGTCGGAATTATTACATCGCGCATCTCCACCGATTGGACCGTAACGCCCCACGGATTTGATCGCTCGTCGATCAGTTTTTGCAATTCCTCTTCAATGCGTTCACGACCGCGCAGAAGATCGGTAAGGGAGGTTCGGCCGATGATGTCGCGCAGCGCGGTCTGTGCCGCCCAGCTTACCGCCTGGGGATAGTTTTGCACTTCCAGCGCCGCTTTTTCCGGATCGTAGACCATCCAGAAGAGCACCGCGTCGACATTGACCGGCACTGTGTCGGACGTGAGCGTCTCTTCGGCGGCGAAACTGGTAGTGATTACGCGTTGATCAATCCATGCCGTCACTGAATCGACAAAGGGGACGATCCAAAAAAGTCCTGGACCCTTGAGACCAATGTAACGGCCGAGGCGAAGCACTACAGCACGCTCCCATTGCCGGGCGATCTTTGGGGCTTGTGCCAAAAGCAAACCCACCACCACGCCGACGATCAACCCGACGGGATTGAATGCCAGCAGTGAAATCAGGCCGCCAACAGCCGCTGTTGCGAGGAACACTACCGTAGCAATCACGTTGACTCGGGGCGTATTTAGAGCCGGCAAGTTGCTCCGAGCCGGGTCAAGACTTGTGAAACTAGACATTTGTTTTGCTCTCCTTTGAGCGCCTACCTTGAAGGTGGCTAATCAAATCGTCGAGAGCGAAGCCCAAAGCTCCGGCTTCGGCGATAAAACGATCGATAAAGTCGCGCAAGTGTTCATCACGATTAGTGTCAGACCTGGCTTTGAGAGGACGGTCGCTGATAAATGTTCCCACTCCCCTCCGGGTCTCGACGATTCCTGTTCGCTCTAGTTCGAGGTAGACCTTTGCCACAGTGTTGGCGTTAATCTTCAAATCCACAGCCATCTGCCGCACAGTGGGCAGCTGTTCGCCAATTCTCAGTTTTCCGGTCGCAATTGCGAACTGAATGGCGCGCGTGAGCTGCGCATAGAGTGGCGTCGGGTTGGCCGGGTTGATGTGGAACACTTCGCTCATTTTACTTGTACTACGATACTAGTACAACTAAAGTTGCAAGGATTCATATCAGAATCGGCACTGTAACAACTGAGCATGTGCTCGCGCGGTTCCGCTCTTGCAGCGCAGCACTACTTGGTTGTGTAAGTAAGCAAACCAGGCGTCAGGGCAGTGTCCTAGTTGCTTCGCTCGCTTGCGGCTTCGCCGCCGCACAGTGCGGAAAGGCTATGCCTTTCCGTGAGCGAGTTTAATGTCCCCATCGAGGCTGGGCCTCGATGCAAGAGAGGCGTAGCCTATGGTGTTAGAGGTGCTTACGGTGAGGCAGAGCCTCACCGCAGTGTGCAGCGGCACAGCCGCGAAACACTCTCTCTTCACCGTAGCGGGCGCAGAGAAGAACTAATTACGACACGACCACGTCAGTGACATTTGGCGCAACTTTCGCCCGTGTGTTATCTTTTCTGGCTTTTAATCCTTCCAGTTTTTCGCCTTGTTAAGGCACCAGAGGAGCAGAAACAGAGTATGGCTACGTCCAGCGCAAATGCGTCCACCAACGGCCAATCGACCGGTCGTGTTGTACAGATCATCGGCCCGGTGGTCGACGTTGAGTTTGAAGAGAAACACCTGCCGCCCATTTACCAGGCGCTCAGGATCGTTTCCGAGGGTTTCGATGTACCCACTCCAATCGACGTCATCGCAGAAGTGCAACAGCACCTCGGCGAAGGCAGGGTCCGGACAGTTTCCATGTTGCCCACGGACGGCATGGTCCGCGGCATGAAGGCCATCGACACAGGTGGACCGATCACGATGCCTGTTGGTGAGGGGACGCTGGGGCGCGTGCTCAATGTCATTGGCCAACCCGTCGACAACCTGGGCGACGTCAAGCACACCGAGCGTTATCCGATCCATCGCCATGCGCCTACCTTTGAAGAACAATCCACTGAGCTACAGATGTTTGAGACGGGCATCAAAGTTATCGACTTGATCCAGCCCTTCGTCCGTGGCGGCAAGATTGGTTTGTTTGGCGGCGCGGGCGTAGGCAAGACGGTTATCGTGATGGAGTTGATTAACAACATCGCGAAGGCCCGCTCAGGTTTTTCAGTTTTCGCGGGCGTGGGTGAAAGAACGCGCGAAGGAAACGACCTCCTGCGAGAGATGGTCGAATCGCAGGTTATTCAGTTTGGCGAAACCTTCAATAAGCATTTCCACGACACCGGCGAGTTTGACATGACCAAGGTCGACATGAACGCGCTGGAGCAGTCTAAGGTCGCACTAATTTACGGGCAGATGACCGAACCGCCAGGAGCTCGCCTGCGCGTGGCACTTTCCGGTCTCACAGTCGCCGAGTATTTCCGCGACAAGGGTTTGGACGTGCTGCTGTTTATCGACAACATCTTTCGGTTTACCCAGGCAGGTTCAGAAGTGTCTGCGCTACTTGGCCGCATGCCCTCGGCGGTGGGTTACCAGCCAAACCTCGCTTCAGAAATGGGCGAGATGCAGGAACGCATTACTTCAACCAAGACCGGATCAATCACTTCGATCCAGGCGGTTTACGTTCCCGCCGACGACTACACCGATCCGGCGCCGGCAACTACCTTTGCGCACCTTGACGCGGTGACGGCGCTCTCGCGTCAAATTGTGGAGCTGGGAATTTATCCGGCGGTAGATCCGCTGTCGTCGTCTTCACGCATTCTGGATCCACGTATTATCGGCGAAGAGCATTACAACACTGCGCAGGACGTAAAGCGCGTGTTGCAAACTTACAAAGACTTACAGGACATTATTGCGATCCTGGGTCTCGACGAACTATCTGATGAACAGAAGCTCGTCGTCTCGCGTGCCCGCAAGGTGCAGCGTTTCTTCTCGCAGCCGTTCTTCGTGGCGGCCCAGTTCACCGGCCTCGAAGGCAAATACGTGAAGCTGGAAGACACGATTAGAGGTTTCCGCGAGATTGTTGACGGCAAGCATGACGATCTGCCGGAACAGGCTTTCTGGATGGTCGGCACGATCGAAGAGGCAGTCGCGAAAGGCAAGACGATCGCACAGTAGGACAGGCATTCCTGCCTGTCCGACGTTTGATTACAGGCAAGGTGGTTTGTTTCTCTTAGACTGGCAAGATGCGTAGCTTCGACAGACAGGAATGTCTGTCCTACTTACTTAATATGGCTCAACTTCAACTGGAAGTAGTGACACCTGAGCGCCGAGTGCTCTCCGAAGCGGTTGATATGGTAACCGTGCCGGGGCTAGGCGGCGAACTGGGCATTCTGCCCGGACACACTCCCCTGATCTCCCAATTGCAAACCGGCGTCCTTTCCTACACCACAGCCGGCAAGACTCTTCAAGTACACGTGTCCGGCGGCTTCATTGAAGTCAAAGATGATCACGTGTCTGTGCTCGCAGAGATCGCGGAACGCCCTGAAGAAATTGATGCCGCACGGGCTCGTTTAGCGCGCGAACACATTGAGAAAGAGTTGACTGCGTGGAGTGGAACTGAAGAAGACTTCGAAAAAGCCCGCGCTAAACTGGAGCGCTCGGTGGTGCGTCTGCAACTCGCCGGCGGTGGATCGCGGAATTGACCTCCAGGCTATAACAGAACCGAGCGCGGTAGCGCCGGATGCTAGAGTTAGCTGCGCTGGAAATCCTACCTAGGGGCGGCCTGCGTCACTTCCTGTTTATTAACGGTTATTCCAGCATCCGGCGTTACCGCGCTCGGTTCTGTAATAACTAAGCGCCTTGGCTGATTGCTTCCTTCATCTCTGTTATCGCCCGTTCCAACCCGATGAAAACCGATCGCGAGACGATGTGGTGTCCGATGTTGAACTCCGCAACTTCCGGAATCGCAGCCACGGCTCCCACATTTCTATGAGTGAGCCCATGTCCGGCCGCTATGAGTAACCCATACTGGGTTCCCAAAGCTGCACCCTCACGCAGGCGTCTCAGTTCCTGACCCACATGCAAAGCGCCTTCGCCATGGAACCCCCGCGCGCCTAACGTGGTTTCAGCATAGGCAGCAGTACATAACTCGATCTGTTGAGCGCTCACTTCGTGGGCCGCTTCGATCTGCCTCGGATCCGGATCGATGAACAGGCTGGCGAGAATGCCTGCTTGTCGCAGGCGGCCAACCGTTGCGCGGACAATTGCGATGTTGGCCCTAACGTCGAGGCCACCTTCGGTAGTTATCTCGTTCGCGTTCTCCGGCACCAGACTCACGGCATCGGGACGCGCTTCAAGAGCAATCGCCAGCATTTCTTCCGTCGCTGCCATCTCGAGGTTCAGGTAGGTGGTAACCGTCTCGCGCAGGGCCCTGACATCGGCGTCCTGAATGTGTCTCCTATCTCCTCGCAGGTGGACTGTGATGCCGTCAGCGCCTGCCTGCTCACACAACATGGCGGCAGCCACCACGCTCGGCTCGGGCGCGCGCCGCGCCTGCCTGATAGTCGCTACATGATCGATGTTGACGTTAAGTCGTGCAGTCATTTTTGTAGAGTGTAAAGCAAACTGTTAGTTTGCTGAAGGTTCGTGACCACACTGCCTGGCAGCGTGATAGGACGTTAATAGATGCGCTTGTTAATTCGAGCCAGAGATCAAGCAAACTAACAGTTTACTTTACACGCTTTGTATATCGTGAACCGATTTGATGGCCCGGTCATAAACCCCACGGCGCGCCTGTTGCCGAATCCGTCCCACCTCGCTGAGCATTTTCAAGGCATCGCTCGAGAGGTTTATTTTGCTGCCTTCGGCATGGTCCCAGCGAACGGGAACTTCCTTTAGTCGGAGTCCGGCACGGTGTGCAAGATATAGCAGCTCAACATCGAAGCCGAACCGGTCGATCGTTGCACCCTCAACGAGTGGCCGGCAAACATTCATGCGAAACGCTTTGAAGCCGCATTGTGTATCCCAGAAGGGAAGACCAGTGGCCAGCCGCACGGCAAGATTGAATACTCGCCCACCCTGTTCACGACGCCAGGGCTGATGCACCCCGATCAGACTCCGGTCTAGAGCTCTCGAACCAAAGGCCAGGTCGCATTCGCCACTCTCTATTGGTTCTATGAGTTTTGGCGTCTCGGTAATCGGAGTGGAAAGATCGGCATCCATAAACAACGCGATGGGGCAACGCGATGCCAAAAGACCAAGTCTAACGGCGCGCCCTTTTCCCAGATTGGATTGGTAGCTGATCACGGACGTGCGAACAGTCCCGGAGTTGATCAATTCCTCTCTGGCAGCGTTTGCTGTGTTGTCTGTGGATCCATCATCAACAACGATCAACTCCGAATCGGGGCCGTATTCATTGAGATAAGTGACGATCGCCCGCAAAGACTTTCCCAGGCGCGAACCTTCGTTATAAGCCGGAACAACAATTGAGAGGGAAGTTGTCATCTAAGGTTGACGGAATATAACACAGCGATGGATTGCCAATCAGTCATAGACAATTATGTTACAAGGGGAGGCAAGCAATACAGATACCGGGCGACAGACTAGGTGTGAAAACGCCGGCTCTGAGCGCCAAGGCGCGAAATGTAACAGCCTGGGCCACCGGCCCAGGTGTAATGTTGAAGTTTTTAAGCGCTGAAGGCGCGAAATGAGTTTATGGGCGGCGCAACATTACACTTTTTCGGGCGACACTTCCTATTTCGCGCCTTCAGCGCTTGCCAAAGTTGATTGACTCTCACCCAGGGCGTTGCCCTGGGCTATTACATTCCACGCCTTTGGCGCTGAGAACCGGCGTTTTCACACAGCCTCTACGGCACCGTTCCCTTAGCAACTCTGTGTTAAGATTTGTCCAGATGTTCGCTGGTTTTTGCTGTTGAAAGAAGAAATATGTCCAGGCGGTTCATAATTATAGCTAGTGCGATCATTCTGATCGCCGCACTCGTAGGAGGCACGATTGGTCGCTCCCGGCGGTTCCGGCACAACGCTCCGAGTAGTAGTGCTGCGTCGCGAACCGAGTCAGACGACATTGAGAAGGATTTTACTGAAGCCCTTTCGTCCATCTCCGATAGTTACGCGGGTGACGTAGATTATGAGAAGGCGACTCAGGCTGCTATCCAGGGAATGCTTTCTACGCTTGATCCACATTCGATGTACTTCCCCTACAAGGAATTCAGGAAGCTCAAGGAAGACCAGGACTCAAGATTTTACGGCATTGGCGTGACTATCGTTCAGCACCGCGACGGTGTTTACATTCAGTCGGCCGTCGAGGGGACGCCCGCGGGCCGGTTGGGCCTGCGTTATGGAGATCGCATACTCGAAGTTGACGGCCAGGATGCGCGCGAGTGGACTAGTGAACAGGTTTCGAAGAAGGTGCGTGGAGGCCGTGGTGAACCGGTGACACTCAAAGTTGATAGGGCCGGCTCCGAAGCGCCTCTTAATTTCACGATCATCCGCGATTCGGTTCCGCTTCCTTCCATTCGTAACGCCTACCTCCTGCGGCCGGGCACTGGTTATGTCGGTCTGACGGGTGGATTTCAAAGCACCAGCGATGAGGAGTTGCGAGAGGCGATTAAGAAGTTGAAGACCCAGGGCATGCGGCAGTTGATTCTTGATCTGCGGGGCAATCCTGGCGGGCTTCTTAACCAGGCCATCGATGTGGCAAGTGAGTTTTTGCCACGAGGTCAGGTGGTGGTATCGGTCAAAGGCCGCACTGACTACAGCGATTCTATAGTCTATAAGTCGAGTGGGTCGGACCCGGAAGATGTACCGCTCGTAGTCTTGATCAACCGAGGCTCCGCATCGGCGTCGGAAATTGTTGCCGGCGCAATTCAGGATCATGGTCGAGGATTAATTGTTGGTGAAACGAGTTTCGGCAAAGGTCTTGTCCAACACGTATTCCAGCTGCCCTTCAATACTGGGCTCACATTGACGACTGCGCGTTATTACACGCCCTACGGTCGATCTCTGCAACGCGACTATTCGAGCGGCTCGCTTTACGACTACTACACCCGTCATGAAGAGGCTGAAACGAAGTCGCAGGCGGGGGCATCACCTTCGTCAAAGGCTTCGCCCTCGCCGGTAGCAGTAGGTTCGCCATCGCCTCATCCGCCAAATGGACCGGCGGTGAAGACAGCCGCGAATCGGGTCTTTTACGGTGGAGGCGGCATCACCCCGGACATTGACGTCAAACCGCTGACGTTTACGCCGCTCAGAAATCGTGTTGCCGAAGCGGCCTTCCAGTTTACGCGTCGACTCGCCGCCGGACTTGTTCCCGGGCTTGACGCCTACAAGGTGGGGCCGGTGCAGTACGGACAAAACCCCAAAGCAGGCGACTATCCGATAAACGAACGTGTCATGGAGGCGTTCCGCAGTTTTGTGCGGGCGGATGAGGAGTCACGATTGACGGCGCAGCAGCTTGATGAAGAAATGGACTTTGTCAGGTTGCGTCTACGCGAAGAGATCATCACTGCGGCGTTTTCGAATGATGCCGGCGCCCGCGTTCTGCTCGACAGTGACCCACAGGTTCTGCGCGCACTCGAAGCCTTGCCCGATGCCAAGAGACTGGCGGAAAGCGTCCGCGATAATACCTTCCAGGGTTAGCGCCAACAAAGCACCCTCGAAATCATGAGAACATACCGCGGCTAACGCTGCAAAGAACGACAAGACAGACGATCCACGAACACACACGAAAGGAACACTAACGTCTGTCTCCTCAGTTCGTGTCTTTTCGTGGATCGTACTTTCTTGGCAAAAAACAAGAAGTTGTCGGTTTGTTACACAGCGCGGGCACACCTGTTACGATGTTTCCTCACGCCACCACCCGCGCTATTACACATTTCAAGTAGTAAGTTTCCGGCACTGTCAGCAGGATCGGATGATCGCTGGCCTGCATGCGCTTCTCAATGATCTGTACCTTGCGGTGTGCGTCATTGGCGGCTTGTGCGAGGAGTTCCAGGAATGTGCCTTCAGACATGTGATAGGAGCAAGTGCAGGTAACAAGTATGCCGCCGGGGTTTAGTAACTTGAGTGCCCGTAGATTTATTTCTTTATAACCGCGCTCCGCCGCCTTCACGCTGGCGCGATTTTTCGCAAAGGCCGGAGGATCGAGCACGATGGTGTCGAAGCGTTCACCCGCTGCTTCCATCTCGCGTAGCGCGTCGAAGACGTTGGCTTCTCGGAATTCGACATTCCCGGCATTGTTTAGCGCGGCATTTTCGCGCGCCAGCGCTATAGCCTCTCCCGAAATATCGATTCCCGTAACACTATCGCAAACACTCGCCAGATGAATTGCAAAAGCGCCGTTGAAAGTGAAGCAATCAAGGCCCTTTCCTTGTGCAACTGTGCGGGCGGCAAGCCGATTCTCGCGCTGGTCCAGGAAAGAGCCAGTTTTCTGGCCGGCCAGTGGGGCCACCTTAAATCGAATGCCGTCCTGGCGTATTTCAAACTCCCCCGGCGCTTCACCGTAAAGTGGTCCAGAGATCATCTGCAGGCCCTCATGCAGACGCACCCGCACGTCGTTGCGCTCAATAATGGCAGCCGGCGCGAATTCTTCCGTTAACAGTTGGACCAGCATGGGCTTGATTGCTTCGGAACCCTGCGAGAGGGTTTGAAGAACCAGCACGTCGTCGTAGCGATCGATGATAATCGAAGCCAGCAAATCTCCTTCCGAGTAGACCAGCCGGTAAGCAGTTGTGTCTGGAGTTATTCCGGCGCGTCGAGCGGCAGCCTCACGAATTCTCTTTCGCCACCACTCGCGGTCGATTGGCTCCCTGCTGAGAGTGAGAAAACGCAAAGTGATTTGTGAGGAGTCGCTGTAAAAGGCCTGGCCTATGAAGTTACTACCTTTGTCTACGACACTGACGATAGAACCGCCAATTAATTCGCCCGTGTCGGCGACATCGCTTCGATAGATCCACAGGTGTCCATTGCGGATTCGATCAGCGCCGCGCTTAGTTACTTTGACTTCATTCATGGGGGGATACTCTGCCACAAGCTCAATCCAATCGCCACGTGCGGAACCAAAGAACGAAGAACTGCGATCCACGAAAAAACACGAAATAACACCAATAACACTTAGTGTTAGTTCGTGTGATTTCGTGGATCGTCTTGCTCCCGCGGCAAAGTGAGTTAATTGCGGGGCTCCATTCACTATGTTAGGCTTCGAAACTTCCGCGGCGTATAACGACCAATCATGCCGACTAAATCACCGACCGAGCGACGCAAGCGTTTCGAAACCACTTCGGGAATAGATCTACCCGCCGACTTCAATCCGACCAATACGCGTCCAGTGGACTACGAGAAGGACTTGAACTCACCTGGCGATTTCCCCTTCACTCGCGGCATCTACCCGAACATGTATCGCGGCCGTTTGTGGACCATGAGGCAGTATGCCGGCTACGCGACGGCCGAGGAGTCTAATGCGCGTTACAAGTATCTTCTGGCAGCTGGCACGACCGGTCTATCGGTTGCATTCGATCTGCCGACGCAGATCGGACTGGACTCAGACGACCCTCTCGCTGCGGGGGAGGTGGGAAAAGTTGGCGTAGCCATAGATTCGCTCGAGGACATGTCACGCCTCTTCGAGGGCATACCTCTCGACAACGTTTCCACCTCGATGACGATCAACGCGACGGCGGCGATCCTGCTGAGCCTTTACCTGGCAGTCGCTCGCAAGCAGAACGTGTCGTTTGATAAGCTCAAAGGCACTCTGCAAAACGACATTCTCAAAGAGTACATTGCCCGCGGCACCTACATCTATCCGCCGCGGCCCTCGCTCCGTTTAGTTACCGACACCTTCGCTTTCTGCGCGCGTGAAGTGCCCAATTGGAACACCATTTCGATTAGTGGGTATCACATTCGCGAGGCCGGATCGACTGCGGTACAGGAAGTTGCCTTCACTCTGGCTGATGGCATTACCTATGTCGAAGCGGCATTAAACGCCGGTCTGGAGGTAGATGATTTCGCGCCGCGCATCTCATTTTTCTTCAACGCGCACAACAACCTGCTTGAAGAAATTGCCAAGTTTCGCGCCGCCCGCCGGCTGTGGGCCCGCATTATGCGTGAGCGTTTCAAGGCGCGAGATTCGCGGTCGTTAACGTTGCGCTTCCACACGCAAACGGCCGGCTCTTCATTGACAGCGCAGCAGCCCGAAGTGAATGTTGTGCGTACCACGATCCAGGCGCTCGCCGCCGTCCTGGGAGGCACGCAATCGTTACACACCAACGCCATGGACGAAGCCCTGGCGCTGCCGACCGAAGCAGCCGCGCGGCTGGCTCTAAGAACTCAACAAGTGATTGCGCACGAATCTGGTGTGGCCGACACGGCCGATCCGCTCGCCGGCTCCTACGTGATCGAGCATTTGACGAACGAGATTGAGGATCACGCCAAAAATTACCTCGGAAAGATTGACGCGATGGGCGGAATGTTACGGGCCATTGAATCCGGCTACGTGCAACGTGAAATCCAGGAATCAGCTTACCGTTATCAGCGGGCAATCGAGACCGAGGAAGCGATTGTGGTCGGCATGAATCGTTTTCAAACCACCGAAGAGTCGCGCGTGCAGACTCTACGCGTCGATCCGAAAGTTGAACAGGAACAAATCGAGCGTGTTCGTGCGGTCCGGGCACGACGGGATCAAACTGCTGCTGAGAGAGCTTTGGCAAAAGTTGAGGAAGCTGCACGCGGCACCGAGAATCTCCTGCCGCGAATTCTCGAATGTGTTGAGGCAGACGTTACCGTCGGCGAAATCAGCAATCGACTGCGAAAGGTGTGGGGTGAATATCGTGAGGCGCCCACGGTGTAGGCGACCTGGCTAGTATTGTTGCGATTGAGACCGAAGTGATTTAGGGTCTGGCGTTGTAGAATGGCTAACAGGGAGAAACATATGGCTCAAAGGTTGAGGGCGATCTATCAAAACGGGGCATTTGTCCCTCAAGCACCTTGTGACTTGCCCGAAAATTCGGAAGTTGACCTGGTGATTGAAAGACCTCACGTGCTTCCGCCGTTGGTCACCGATCCGGGTGAGCGCAAACGCATCATGGAAGAGTTAGTCCAGAACATGCGCGACAATCCAATCCCAGAAGACGCGCCATATTTTACTCGCGAAGAACTGCATGAACGCCGTTGATACGAATATCTTGATCTACGTTCATGATCGACGCAACGTGGGGAAGCAAGTGATCGCGGAGTCGCTTGTTCGCACGCTGCCCCAGGGTGTTTTGCTATGGCAGGTAGCGTGTGAGTACATCTCGGCGAGTCGCAAGTTAGAACCGTTCGGATACAGTAGCTAGTGACGCACCTTCTAGAAGTTAGAAATCTACAGACCCAGTTCACGACGCGCGCTGGACTGGTGCGGGCGGTGGATGGTGTGACCTTTCACCTGGATGCGGGCGAGCTGCTGGGCCTGGTGGGTGAATCTGGTTGTGGAAAGTCGATCACGGCGTTGTCGATCATGCGATTGATTGCGGCGCCGGGAAAAATCGTCGGCGGTGAGCTCACATTTGATGGAAAGAACCTCCTCAAATTGTCGGATGCAGCGATGCGCCAAATTCGCGGCGACGACATAGCCATGATTTTTCAGGATCCGATGACCTCGCTGAATCCTGTTTTCACTGTCGGGGAACAGATTGCCGAGGCACTCCGCCTGCATCGAAAGCTGTCGCGCAAAGCTGCTCGCGCTGCCGCAATCGAAGCGATGCGAGAGGTGTCTATCCCTGATCCGGCGCGCCGCATAGATGATTATCCGCACCAACTTTCCGGCGGAATGCGCCAGCGCGTAATGATCGCCATGGCACTTGCTTGTGATCCGAAGCTCTTGATTGCCGACGAGCCGACGACGGCACTCGACGTCACGATCCAGGCACAAATCCTGGAGCTCCTCGAAGAGTTAAGGAGGCATCGCGAGTTGGCGGTGCTCCTGATCACGCACGACCTGGGGGTTGTGGCGGAGGTCGCGGATCGAGTGGCTGTAATGTACACCGGCCGCATTGTCGAAGAGTCGTCGGTCGAAGAATTGTTTGCCAGACCTAAGCACCCTTACACTGAGGGCCTTTTGCGCTCTGTGCCTAAGTTGACGGCGGCAGACGTCATGAAAAAGTCGCGGCTCGAGACCATCGAAGGCACCGTGCCGAGTCCTACTGATTTACCGCCGGGCTGCCACTTCGCGCCGCGTTGTCCATACCGGATGCCGCGCTGCACGGAGGAGGAGATTCCACTTTACGACCTTGAAGGCGGGGTTAGGGTTCGCTGCGTGCTCTTCGATTTGGCCTCGGCAGTTGCCGCGGACCATCGGAAGCTATCCGCAGATTACGCAGATTCCGCCGATTCCGCGTAAGAAGGATCAGCTCTATTTTCGACTAAATTCTTTTAATGAGAAACACTGCGTCGTAACTGTCGAGCAAAAATCTGCGTATTCTGCGTAATCTGCGGATAGCTCCAATGAACACGAACAATCAAGAACTTGTGAAAGTGCGAAAGCTGGTAAAACACTTTGCTGTTGAAGGCAGCGAAGATGTAGTGCGCGCGGTTGACGGAGTCTCGTTTGAGATTTTTCATGGTGAAACGTTGGGGCTGGTGGGTGAATCCGGTTGCGGCAAGTCAACAGTAGGTCGTTGCTTGCTCCGGTTGATCGAGCCCACCTCCGGGGAGGTTAGATTTGAAGGCCGCGACGTATTGACGTTGGGCAAAACGGAATTGCGCGAGATGCGCCGGCAAATGCAGATCGTGTTTCAGGATCCTTACGCGTCGCTGAACCCCCGCATGAAGGTGGGCGACATCGTGGGCGAGCCACTGGTAATTCACAAAATCGGGACGAAGAAGGAACGCTACGATCGCGTTGCTGAGCTGCTGAAGAAGGTCGGACTGGATCCCGATTACCGCAAGCGATACAGCCACGAGTTTTCGGGCGGGCAGCGTCAACGCATTGGCGTGGCGCGCACGCTGGCCCTGAATCCAAAACTCATTGTGGCGGACGAACCTGTTTCGGCCCTTGACGTTTCCGTGCAGGCGCAAGTAGTCAATCTGCTCCAGGACTTACAGAAGGAGTTTGGCCTGGCCTACCTTTTTATTTCCCACGGACTTGCGGTAGTCGAACATATTTCAAATCGGGTGGCTGTGATGTATCTCGGCAGGATAGTGGAAGTCGCCAGCGCGGCTGAACTCTACGCGCGACCGCTGCATCCCTATACGCAGGCCCTGCTTTCGGCGATTCCGGTTCCGGATCCCACGAAAAAACGTGAACGTATCGTTTTGCAGGGCGATGTTCCGACGCCGATAAATCCGCCTTCGGGCTGCCGTTTTCGCACACGTTGTCCGATTGCCATTGACGAGTGCGCGCGAAATGATCCGAAGTTGCGGGAAGTTTTACCTGGACACACAGTCGCGTGCATCCGCGTGCCGGGTTGGAATGAAGCGCCGGTTGCGGAATAAATCTCTGCAACACAAACGTTCTAGTTCTTGTCCTTGAGCAAGAAAGCACGATCCACGAAACGACACGAACTGACGCGAAAGACGTTAGTGTTCCTTTCGTGTATGTTCGTGAATCGTCTGTATTCGTTTTTTGCAGCGTCAGCCGTGATGTGAACCTCGTTTTTTCTGCGGCTCTATGGTAAATCTTTTGCGGCTACACCCACCACTGAGGCCCAGAGAACACAGAGGTTGCACAGAGAAGACAGACTGGTTGAAACCCACTCTTCAAAACTACCGTATTAGGTAACACAGAACCACTCGGACGGATAGAAGCTTTCTCCCCGTCCTCTTATCAACAGGAGGATAAGCATAATGAGCGATCCAAACACCGCCGATTTT
This sequence comes from Acidobacteriota bacterium, assembly GCA_038040525.1. GTDB lineage: Bacteria > Acidobacteriota > Blastocatellia > Pyrinomonadales > Pyrinomonadaceae > PSRF01. The sequence continues at coordinate 70,792 of JBBPIC010000022.1, forward strand.
CAACCACCGCCACCACCTTCTCAGCCTCCGGCGACGGAAGGCCCACAGATGTCCACGGCCCAAACGCTGACGAGTATTTACTTCGAACCTGGTGCAACTTTCGAAGCCCTTCGCACTCGACCGCGTTTCCTCGTTGCCGGCATCATCACAGTGCTCGCTTTCATGGCCTACTACTCCGTGTTTGTGTGGCGAGTTGGATCTGAAAACATCGCACGCGCACAAATCGAAGCCCGATCACCGGATGCGTCACCTGAACAAATCGATCAAGGTGTGCGAATGCAGAACAATCCGATCATCAAGGCCGTTACCTACGCGGTTTTTCCCATCTTCTTTGCAGTCATTTTTGCAGCCGGCGGAGGATTGTATCTGCTCGGTGCGATGCTGATGGGAAAGTCCTTGAGTTACAAACAGGCTGTTTCAGTCTGGGTTTATTCCAGTTATCCACCTACGATTGTTTACGGGGTGCTCAATGTCGTGCTGCTGTTTTTGAAGTCTGCCGACGAAATCGATGCTACAGCCCTTAACACCGGGATTGCTCGGGCGAACCCGAGCATACTTGTGGACACCAAAGCCTCGCCCGTACTGGGAACGATTCTGGGATCCTTTGACTTGATTGCCTTTTATGGTTTGTTTCTTGGAGCGATCGGCCTGCGGAAAGTCGCCAAGCTGTCATCAGGCGCGGCGTGGTCAATCGTGCTCGCTATTTGGCTGCTGGGAGTGATTTTGCGGATCGTGATGTCGTTGATATTTGGTCAGGCTTACTAGCTTAAAAGGAATTTTGCTAAAGCCCGAAGGGCAGACAGTCAGTAGCCACGTCCGTCAGGGCGTGGCTCGAGTGTTAGTCTCACTTTGAAGGCCCAAAGGGCCGGCAGTTCAAAGGAGGCTCAACATGGCAGGAAAATACTTAAAGTGTACTAGTGCATTTTACGTGGAGCACGGCCAGACGTGAGCCGGTGGTTAGAAGCAAGCATGCGCGATGACCTCTACTCGTATGTTGGTGGGGATTATGAGGAAGAAGAAAGGGAAATTGCTTTCCGCAGGCGGCATGTTTGATCACATTCACTTATACGCCTCGATGCCCTCAACGATCAGCATTGCAGATTTTGTGAACGCCGTGAAATCCAATTCTTCGCGATGGATTCATGAGTCTTTCGCGCGTCTTCGGAATTTCGCGTGGCAAGAGGGCTATGGCGCTTTTAGCGTGAGCAAATCGGAAGAGGGAAGAGTCGTGCGGTACATCTCGAATCAGGAAGATCATCATCGCAAAAGAACTTTCAAAGAGGAATTGGTCGCACTGCTCGAGAAGCATGGCATCGAATATGATAAGCGCTACATTTGGGACTAACCATCTGTCGCACCTTCGGCGCTCAAATTTCGTTTGTTCGGCTTGACCACGCCCTTACGGACGTGGCTATTAAGTTTCGGCCCTTCGGGCCAGGAATATTAGTCCTACTCATAGCGCAGCGATTCGATGGGATCCAATCGCGCTGCTTTCCACGCCGGCCAGATTCCAAAAATCAGACCAATACCGACGCTGGCAACAAAGCCGCCGATTGGCGCCCAGATAGGCACGTAAGAGGGAAGCAAAAGGCGCAGCAGCAGCGTCAGGAGCCAGCCAATGGAGAGACCCACGATACCGCCGATGCCGGTCAGCGTGGCCGCTTCGATTAGGAATTGCCACAGGATGTCGCTCCGCTTGGCGCCGATCGCTTTGCGAACACCGATTTCACGGGTGCGTTCAGTTACCGACACCAACATGATGTTCATTACGCCGATACCGCCTACCATCAACCCGACGGAAGAGATAACAACCATTGCGATCGCCAGGCCTGCCGTAATCGAGCGAAAGTTGTCGAGGATGCTTTCTGACGTTTGCATGCCGAAATTGTCTTCGGCGGCGAAGGGAACCTGGCGGCGAACTCTTAGCAGGTCGCGCACCTGATCCTTGGCTTCATCCATCATTCCCGTCCTCGCAACAGCAAGGACAAAGACATCGTCCGCGTTGGGCTTCAGTTTCTTCGCCACGCTGTAAGGAAGATAGATAACGTTGTTCTGATCGTCGCTGCCGCCGCTAATGAGAAACTGCTCGCGCTTTTGCAAGGTGCCGACGACGCGAAACTCGTCTGAACCGATCTTTATCGTCTGCCCAACGGGCGAGCCAAAGGGAAAGAAATCGTCGGCGACTTTTGAACCGATGACGCAAACATCCTGCTTGGTGTCGTTTTCACTCTGCGTGAAGAACCTGCCTTCGGAGACAATCTGAGTTCCGGCGCGTTCAAACTCCGGGAGCGTTCCCTGCAGCGCCACGCCGGCACTGGTTTTTCCGCCACCAGATACCAGCAGCTTCTGGCCGAAAAAATTGTTCGTGATGTCCAGAAAGGGAACTGACAACTCAACAGCTGGTAGATTCGAAAGCGCCACCGCATCCTCGTAAGTAAGCTCCTTGCGCATCCGCTCTTCGCGCGACATCCGTCCCACGTGGATCCCCGGGTTGTACTTGCTTATGAAGATCGAGCGCGTGCCGAAGGATTCAACTTCTTTGGTGACAGAAACATCTATGCCGCTGATGATTGAGGCAATCAGCATGACTGTGATCACGCCAATGACTACGCCGAAGACAGTAAGAAAAGAGCGCAGCTTATTCGCGAGGAGCGTCGAAAGCGCCATCCTCAAGTTCTCGTAAATGTCACTGCGTAATAGTTTCATTGGTTTTTGTCGGTGGTCAGTGGTCCGTTGTTAGTTGTCAGTGGTTCGTTGACTTACGATAGGCATAGTGTCATGAAGTCAGTACCACCACGCGGTAGCGGGTGGGTCATTCGCATTGTCGATTGCCAAATACCGATTGGCTGTCTCGCTAAAGCCAATTGGCAATCGGAGATCGTCAATTGGCAATGTAAGTCACCCACCCGCTACCGCGTGGTGGTACTGACTTCATGACACTATTCCTATCGCGGGTCGACGAACAACTGACAACTGACAACTGACAACTGACATTTTTTTATTCAGCCCTTAGCGCCTCGATTGGATCGAGCCGGGCGGCTTTCCAGGCTGGAAAAACTCCTGCCGCAACGCCGACCAGCATAGAAATGCCAACTGCAATTCCCACTGCGCCAAGCGACAGGGCCGTCGGGAAGAACATTGCCGTTAGCACTCGCCCAATAATCCAGGCGATTGTCACTCCAACCGCTCCACCAATGGCAGACAGAGTGACGGCCTCCACGAGAAACTGCCTCAGTATGTCCATTTGCCGCGCGCCCAGCGATTTCCTGATCCCGATTTCCTTCGTTCGCTCAGTCACCGAAACCAGCATGATGTTCATGATAACAATCGCCCCCACAAGCAGAGCAATGCTGGGCACCGCCAGGGCGACGATAAAGATGGTCCCAAAAAGTCGGTCTCGAAGGCCGGTGATTGCATCAGGCGTAACAATACCGAAATTGTCCTTCTCCTTTGGCTCAAGCTTACGACGCACACGCATCAGGAACCGGGCTTCGTCAACGGCATCGTTGAATGTGTCGTCAGTTTTTGAGGTCGCAACAAAATAGAGGGAACGCTGGCGAATCAGGGAGCCAAAATTGTTCGCATACGTCTTCAAAGGCACGACAATAAAGTTGTCCTGCGGTATTCCAAATACTGAACCCTTTGCAACTTCCACTCCGATAACGCGGTATGGCAGTCCGGCAATGGTGATTTCCTGGCCCACCGGGTTTCCAGCGGGAAAAAGTTTGGTGGCCACGTCTGCTCCAAGATAAGCCACGCGCTGTGCGGCATCGTTTTCAGCATCAACCAGAAACCTTCCATCGGCGATGTCCCGGTTTTCGATATCTGCGATCGCTGACGTGGCGCCGGAAACGAAAACATCCTCGAGGCTCTGGTCGCCGCGTTTTACTTCCGAAGGTGTGCCTCGAGCGCGGGCTCCGATCTTCCCGATCAGCGTGGCCCGGTCTTTCAAATATTCAAACTCATCCATGGTGAGGTCTTTGTTGCGGCGTTGGGCAGCGGCAATTGTATCGGTGTCTTTGAAATCTTCGAGGGGGTTAAATCGTTGCACGTTGAACGACTTCGCGCCAATCCCCGCGATTTTCTCGTCGACATAGGTGTTGAAGCCCTGAATAAGCGAATAAACCACGACCACCGCCATGACCCCAATAATCATCCCCAGCAGGGTTAAAGCTGAGCGCAGTTTATGCGCCCAAATAGCGGCGATGGCGAGTTTTAGAGTTTCTATGAATTTCACAGGTGATTAGTACGGTTTAGCACACACGATATGTTGCACCTGTTAGTGTCGGAGAAAATAGTTACCCAAGCGAAGAAAAGACACGATCCACGAACTGGCACGAAAAGACACGAACGACATTTCGTGTTGTTTGGTGTGGTTTAGTGGATCGTCGTTCTTTCCTCAAATTCAGAAAATACACAATGCTACGGACACAGACAAAGGAAAGAAAACCCGGGCTACTCCCAACGCAGCGCTTCAATCGGATCCAGTCGCGCTGCCTTCCACGCCGGCCACAAGCCGAAAACAATTCCTACCGCAGCCGAGATACCAACGCCGACCGCAATCGCCCAAAGCGGCACATAAGCGGGCAAAGGGGAATACCTGTTTATTATAAAGGCCAGCAGTTCCCCTATGCCAAGTCCGGCCAAACCTCCGATCGCGGTTAACACCACAGCTTCAATAAGGAATTGCGAGAGTATATTCAGCCGCGTCGCGCCAACTGCTTTGCGCACGCCAATCTCTTTCGTCCGCTCCGTCACCGAGACCAGCATGATGTTCATCACGCCAATACCGCCGATCATTAAAGCCACAAACGAGATGGCGGTAAGCACGAGGGCGGTGGCCCCGGTCAATTGATTGTAAATATCGAGCAGCGAATCCTGTGACGAGATACCAAAGTCGTTGGGTGCGTCGAGCGCGACACGTCGCCGGCGACGGAGAATGTCGGTGATCTCATCCATCGCCGATTTAACATACGCGCGCGATATCGGACGCACGATGACGAAGAAAACAACTTCCGGAAACGGGCCGTCCGGATAGTACTTCTCGAAGGTACTGATCGGAACGAAGATCGAATTATCGCGCGACTGTCCGAAGAAACTGCCCAGCGGCTCCATAACCCCAATCACGCGATAGGGATTACCGTTGATTCTTATTCCCTTGTCGACCGCATCTTCGTAAGGGAAGAGTGCGCGAGCCACGTCGACTCCGATAACTGCGACGTTGTCTCGACTGTCCATGTCGAGGTCCTTGATGAAACGGCCACGCGCCGTATATTGGGAATGGACAAATTCGTAATAAGGCGTGACGCCCAGAAGTATCGGTGTGTCGGTTTGTTTGTCCTGGTAACGCGCCGTGGCGGCGAGCTTGCGGTGTATGGGTGAGACGCCGGCGATAGATGGGGCCTCGCGGCGCAAGGCTTCGACGTCTTCCATGGTCAGGTCTTTGCGGTGAATCTCTTCCGGTCCTGGTGGCCTGCCGAAGCTGGGATCAAACTTGGAAATGAAAATCGTGTTTGAACCCAGACTCTCGACCTGTTCGGCGAAAGCCTTATTTAATCCCTGGATGATCGAGACCATGAAGATGACCGTTATTACCCCCACACTGACGCCCAGAATCGTCAGGGACGAGCGCAGCTTGTTTGCTCGCAGCGTGTCGAAGGCCATGAGGGCGGATTCTTTTATGTCGTCACGTCTCATCGCTAATTGCAACTCTTTGGAGTGCGGCGGCCCGGCGCCGCTTTGGCCTTCAGGTTGTCTGAGACGAACGCGAGTCGCGCCAGGCCGCGACCGACCAAAGCGGCGCCGGGCCGCCGCACTCCAAAGAGTTCATTCCGCCCGCAACGCCTCAATCGGATCCAACTTCGCCGCGCGCCAGGCGGGCCATAGACCACTGATAATGCCGACGATAGAAGACATTCCCACGCCCATGGCCGCCGAAGCGACACTAATCAACAACGGAAATCCTATTAGGGCCGCGATCAGATAGGCCAGGCCAAACCCTGTTATTACTCCAATCGCACCGCCGATTGCCGTGACCGTAACGGCCTCAATCAAAAACTGCGTCAGAATGTCCTTTCGCCGCGCGCCGATAGCTTTGCGGATGCCAATCTCCTTGGTGCGTTCTGTTACGGAGACGAGCATGATGTTCATGACGACTATTCCACCTACTACCAGCGATATGGCCGCCACTCCAATCGTCACGAGATAGATATTGGCAGTTGCCTTGCCGTAGAGATCGAGGAAGACATCCTGGGTTTCCAGGGAGAACCCCTCATCACCTTCAGGGCCTTCCGCACCGCCGCGCCGGCTGCGCATGATGGTGCGCACCTGATCTTCAGCAACTTCAAGTTGCTCCGCGGCAGGGACCTGGATGAATACGACAATCGAGTCTCTCGCCCCGTAGATGCGCTGGTAAGTGGAGTAGGGAATATACGCAACGCTGTCTCTTGACGCGCCGAACACTGAGCCCAGCGGTTCAAGCACGCCAATGATCTGAAATGGACGGCCTGCAATTCTGACGTCCTGGCCCAGAACGCGTTCCGTCGAAGCTCCTTCGAAGAGATTAGTCACCACGTCGGAGCCCACTACACAAACTTCACGTCCCGAGTCGCCTTCAGCATCGGTCCATAGGCGTCCTGCATCGATCGTGCGTCCATCGATATCAAACATCGTAGTAGGCGTAACGCCGCGAACATTCAGGTTCTCGAATTTCTGGTTACCGTGTTTGGCGGTCTCTCTTACGTTGGCCGCGACGCCCACGCGCCAGCAAGAAGTGCAGAGCCTGCCGATGGCGTCGGCATCTGCGTGTGTAACGTCTTTGCGCTTATTGAATTTTATGAATTCTTCGCGCGAGGTAATGATCTGGGGACGCTTGGAGATCGTGAAGACTGTGGAACCCTGCGAGGAAAAAGTCGTCGCTACTTTGTTGTCCAGTCCCTGAATGATGGTGACCACGGCGATTACTGCCGCGACGCCGACCACAATGCCTACCAGGGTTAGGGCAGTTCGCAACTTGTTTGCGCGCAGGCTTGCGAATGCCACGAAAAAGGCTTCCAGAAGCGATGCCAGACGGAAGAACGAAAAGAACTTTCTCAGGCTGGAGCGACGAAGACGGCGGGCGTCGGTAGGGACGGGATCTGATCCATGTCGCTTCTTAATGGTTGGCCGCATAAGAACACCGGCTGCAATTAAAGTTCAAGCTTTGGCTTGCCATAGTGGTTTGCCAACCCACAGCCTAAAAGGCTGAACTCTGAACTACAGGGGTGAAGTTTAGAGTTCAAGCTTTAGCTTGCGTGGCGAAGCGGCAGCCTCAAGGCTGAACTCTGAACTTCCCGCTTCAATTGCACCGAATCCTCTACAGGCTACCTGATTTTCTCGTCTTTTTCGATTAGTCCGTCACGAATAGAGATTATGCGATGTGCGCGGGCGGCGATGTCATGTTCGTGTGTCACCACGATTATGGTATTGCCTTCTCCGTGCAGGCGCTCGAAGAGATCCATGATCTCCCTGCTGGTGTGTGTGTCGAGAGCGCCAGTAGGTTCGTCGGCCAAAAGAATTGAGGGATGGTTGACTAACGCGCGCGCGATGGCCACACGTTGACGTTGGCCGCCGGAAAGTTCATTGGGACGATGCGTGACGCGGTCAGCCAGATCAACTGCCGCTAAAGCTTGTTTCGCCATTTCGTGGCGCTGGGCTGATCCAATACCTCCGTAGATCAGCGGCAATTCCACGTTGTGAAGGGCGGTAGCCCGTGCCAGCAAGTTAAACGTTTGAAACACGAACCCAACTTCCTGATTGCGAATTCGCGCCAGCTCGTCATCATCCATCTCCGACACGTTCTTCGCATTCAGCCAATACTCGCCTTTGCTGGGAGTGTCGAGACAGCCAATCAAATTCATCAAGGTTGATTTGCCCGAGCCGGATGGTCCAATGATCGCGATGTACTCGCCCTTGCGCACGTCAAACGAAACACCGTGCAGGGCATGTACCTGTTCGGCGCCCATCTGGTAACTCTTCCAGATTTCCCGCATCGAGATGAGAGAGCTGACGTCGTGTCCGCGGGCAGGCTCTTCCGCGGCCAGGACCGTGGCAACCGGAGGAGATGCTAGTGTGACGTCGCTCATTAGCTACCCTCGTTTGAGTTGGAGTTGGAACCCGATTTTTTTGTTTGGCGTTTCACTGTCATGCCGTCTTTGAGCGTCTTTAAGACACGGCTTGGTCCGCGGACTATTTCCATGCCTGATTGGGCGCCGCTGGTGACCTCAATGTCGGCCTCACCGGTGATGCCGGTCGTCACTTCGATGAACCTCACCTTGTTTCCTTCGATCACGTATACGCCCTTGACGCTCTTGGGCTTATCGCCGGTTGTTGGCGTGGGAGCGCTGCCGCCAGGCGTCGGGGAAGGCACGGGTGCTGCCTTTTCCACGATGGCCTCGAGCGGCACAGCTACGACATTGTTTTTTGTTTTCGTCGTGATGGTTGCGGTCGCACTCATGCCAGGGCGCAAACCATTGCGAATCTCATCGGGTAACTCGCGTAGCTCAATAGTAACTTTGAATTCCTTCGCCTCCTGGACATTGACGCGGTTCGAAAGTCCACCCTGAGTATCCGACTTGGAAACAGCGAGTGGGTTCTTTTGCGTAACGACGGCCACGATTTCTTTGTCGCCAAGCGCATCCACTTTCACTTTCGCTTGCTGTCCGACTTCGACGTTGGATATCTCAGTTTCGTCGACATTAACTTCTACATTGATGGTAGACATATCTGCGATCGTCATCAGAGGCGTCGTGGACAGGCCAGCGACCGCGTATTCACCTACCCTCGTGGGAATGTCGGCGACCACGCCGTTCAGCGGCGACAGCTGAGTGGCCTTTGATCGTTGACTCGATTGTCCCCGCAGCAACGCTGACTGCTGATTTGCGCGCATCTCGGATGACTTGATGCCGGTTTTGGCTTCCTGGACAGCAACCCTTTGCAGGTTTGCTCTTTCCTGTGTTTCCTTCACGGAAATTCTTTGACTCTCCAGGTTCGCTTTAGCTGTCTGCAAGGCGATCTTTGCCTGCTCGAGAAGATCGCGGGCGGCGTCATACTCAGATCTTGAAGCAACACCGGCTTCGATCAGATCGCTGTAACGTTTCAGTTCTCGTTGGGCAGTGTTCAGATCAACCTGAGCGCGATCTACCGAGGTCTGCAAGGCGACCAGCTGCTGGCGCGCCGAGGCAACCGATGCTTCCGCAACCACCAGACCCTGCTGGGCTGACGCCACCGCATTGCGCGCATTCTGGATGTCGTTCATCGCGCCCTGCGCTGCCGCCCATTGTGCTTCCTGGCTCGACTGTAGTTGTGTGGGATCAACGCGTACCAAAGGCTTGCCCTGAGTTACCTGGTCGCCGGCGTTCACATAGATTTCCTCGATACGTCCAGGTACTTCGCTCGTCAGCTTTATATAACGAACCGGTCTAACTTCGCCGGAGGCGGTGACCGTCTGCCGCAACTCGGGTTTAACGTCCAGCTTGACCGTCGTTACTTCCGGTTCTTCCTTGCGGCTGGCAAACACGCTAATGATGATTATCAGCCCTAATACAGCGACCGCCGAGACCGCAATAATAATTTTCTTCTTCCGAGTTAACGCCATATCTTAATCCTTCGTCTGGGGGTTGTTATCTCAATCGAAATAAAGCATCAAATAAGTGCGAAAAAGCCTCGTTCTCAAGACAGGTTTCGTTCGCCTAACTTTTACGTCAAAAAACCGTAAACAGTTTCAAATAAACGAATTTGATGCAGCCTAATGACGCTAGAGGTGCCTGATTACGGGGGCTGGCCAGTGCCCCGCCCCGTAGGGACTTAATGTTTAGACCGCAGTCATAAGATTTCGCCCCGGTCTTTTTGCACATTCAATTTACTCATCGCCCCGCAGGCTGCGGAAAACAAGAACGATCACGAAATCACACTAAGCGGCACGAAAAGCATTTCATTCGAGTCTTTGGTGTGCTTTCGTGGATCGTCTTAACGTGGCCAAATCCTTGACGTTGGCGAGTCGAATGCTTTCGAGATAGAATGACCCACCGTTTCCTGGACTCAGTTCTAGCGTACAAATTGAGAATCTAACGCGGATTGGGCGCGAGTCGCAAACTCCGAAAAACGATGATTACGTGTGAAAGGTGTAAAACCGAGAACCTCGACGGCGCCCAATACTGCGATGAATGCGGTGCGCCCCTTCGACCCAATCCGCGATCAAACCCAGGACCCCATCCTTCAGGGGCAAATCTTTTCAAGGTGGAGGCTGATGGCCAGAACGGCTCCAGGTCTCCCTCGGCGGTTCCCCATCCGGAAATGGCGGGCAAAGCAGCGGCAGGTGTCAACCTTTCATCCCCGTCAGGCTCAACAGATAAGGCACATGCAAGGCTGGTTATTGAGCGCGGAAAGTCGGTAGGTAAGCAATTCATGCTCAGCGCTGCTGAATCGCAGATCGGTCGTTGGGATGCCGACGGTGGAATTTTCCCAGACGTCGACCTGGACACCGATGATCCGGAAGCGAAGGTGTCGCGCCGTCACGCGCGCATCTCGTTGCGCGAGGGTAAATATTTTCTGGAGGATTTGGGCTCTACCAACGGCACGTTTGTTAATCGAGGTAAGAGGCTGCCTGCAGGGGAGCGTCACCCGTTAAAGGACGGAGATGAGATTATCGTTGGTAAGACTTTTCTGCGCTTTCAACTTATTAAATAGCGCGCGCGTGACCTAACTGGCCGACAGGTATTGTGCTCTATTCGATCTGACGGGCCTTAATGAAAATGGCTGAGTGTCTCGAATGTGGTACGCCCACTGTGCCGGGCGAAGCGTTCTGCAGCAATTGCGGGACTAAGAATCCCGTGCCCGAACTAAAGTCGACATCAGAAGGTGACAGTACCGGAGCCGCTGCCGCGAAAGATGTGCCAAGGGATCTCCTGGAAACTGACGAGAGTGTCTTGATCTCCGATTCTCTGGGCGGTCACTCCACTGGCGATGTCGACGTAAAGGTCAAGCCCACTCAAAAAGGAACCACCGGGGGTCATCAGCCGGCAGTCAAACAACTTGATCCTGGTAGCCTCCTGAATTCCCGATACGAGATTGTGCGGCGCATCGGCGGCGGTGGCATGGGAGCGGTGTACCTGGCTAAGGACCGCAACCTCGGCGATGCTCTGCGCGCAGTAAAGGAAATGGTGGAAGCGCACCTTGATCCTTCATTACACGAAAAAGCAATTGGGGATTTTAAGCGCGAGTCGCTGCTGCTCACTTCTTTGGAACACCCCTCGATTCCCACCATCTACGATTATTTCTACGACGAGAAGCTCGGGCGCTTTTATCTGGTGATGAAGTTCATCTCCGGAGGAGATCTGGCTTCGCGGCTACGGAACGCCCCCGGCGGACGAATCGACGAGAGAACTATCGCAGACTGGGGAATGCAGACAGCTGATGTCCTGCAGTATCTCCACAGCAGGCCCAAGCCGATCATCTATCGCGATCTCAAGCCCGCTAATCTCATGATCGACGGGAACACCAGTCGAATAATGTTGATCGATTTCGGCATCGCGCGCTGGGTCAAGCAGGAAGAGAAAGGCGTGACCGCGGTCGGCACCATGGGCTACGCGCCTCCGGAGCTTTTTGGCGGCCGCGTGGAGCCGCGCTCGGACGTCTATAGTTTGGGCGCGACCATGTTTCATCTGCTGACCGGCTCAGATCCGCAGGACAATCCGCTGTTGATTTTTGACTTCTCGAAGAACCCTCGACCGCGCCAGATCACACCTTCTATTTCCAGTGAAATGGAACAGATCCTGATGCGTTCGGTTGAGTACAAGCCCGAAGATCGTTTCGCATCTGCGGGAGCGATGCGAGATGCACTGGCAAGTCATCTCGAGAAACTGATGGCGGGACAGGTGAGTTACGGACTATCCGCAGCGCAGGTTGGCAGCGAGACCGTTCAGGTGCAAACGGTCTATTGTGGTTTTTGTGGCGGAAGAATTGCCGCCGACGATATTTTCTGCGCGCATTGCGGAGCACGGCAGCCATTGGCGGGAGCCGGATCAAGTGCCACCTTGAGGGCTGCCCGCCCGACCGCTAAACTCGTGGTAGCCGGAACCACGGAGCTTGATGCCTCTTTTGTCTTACAGAAAGACAACAATTTGTTGGGGCGCACCGATCCGCATTCCAATGTTTTTCCTGAGATTGATCTTTCAAGATTCGATCCGGAAACAAAAGTATCGCGGCGCCACGCCCGAATTTGGCGAGAGGGCGAAACCTTTCTGGTAGAAGATCTTGGCTCTGTGAACGGGACCGTTATCAATGATTCGGTCAGACTCGCGCCGCGGCAGCCGCGAGTCTTAGACAGCGGAGATAAACTTCGACTCGGCGAGACCACGTTGCACTTTCTTTTGGGGTAGGCAGTTTTTAAGTGTCCGTAGTCAGTAGTCAGCCTGAAGGGCTGGCAGATAGTAGCCGGTGGTCGCAGCGTAGCGCAGACCACCGGATGCCCAAATGGAAATGATTCCGCACCCTGAAGGGGTTGTCAAAAAACGGTGGCACCCCTCCAGGGTGCGAACGAACGGGTCGCTACTTTCCGGTGGTCTTCGCTACGCTGCGACCACCGGCTACTATCTGTCAGCCCTTCAGGCTGAAATCCGCTCGCTACCTTTGCACACGGGCTTGGCAGCGACCGGTCGCTAACGCTTTTGGGTAGGACCACGGACAACTAACGGACCACTGACCAATACAGAATGACGGCGAGAGTTGAAACGGTAAGGCCACAGCAAAAGTTGAAAACGCGCCCTGCAGCCCAGGTCGTTCCGGCGGTTCGCGCCCCCTTCTCCTTACGGTGTGGCGCAATTCTGATCGATTACATCATCCTGGTCGCGATTGTCGCCTTTAGCACACTGATTAGTCGTTTGTTGGGTGGCGGAGCGCGCGCAGCAGGTAATTCTTCCGAAACGATCGGAATCGTCCTGGCACTTTTTGCCGCCGCTTTGGACCTGGGTGTGCTTCCGGGCCTTACGGGATTGACTGTGGGCAAGTGGGCCACCGGATTGAGAATACGTCGCGCCGACGGTACAGCAATCGGAATAGGACGAGCGTTTCTGCGACACTTTGTCGGCTACCCGGCTGCGTTTCTTACTCTGGGTTTAGGATTCCTGGCAGCGGCGTTCACCCGGCGGGGAAGAGGTTTACATGATCTGATCGCCGGCACCATCGTTGTGCGCGATGGACCGGCACTGCGGAACTAAGCTGCCGAGATCTAAGATTTCAAATCTCAAATTTCAAGTCTGAAAACAGATGGCTGAGCTAATAGTCAAATATCCCGACCGCGCGCCTGATCGCTTCCCGCTGGGAAGACTGCGAATTACTCTCGGCCGGTCGGCGCGCAACGACCTATGTATTCCGGATCCCTTTGCCTCGCGCGTGCACGCTGAAGTGCGCCGTGAAGGTGAAGAATATTTCCTCCAGGACCTGGGCTCTGCAAATGGCACCCTCTACAACGGCGGCACAGTTGAAGGCACTGTTCCACTCACTGCCGGCGGCAGGATCCAAATCGGCGAAACTGAGATCGTGTTTGACGACGGCTCATATCACTCGAGCATGGGCGCCACGATGATCACGGACAACTCGTCCACCTCGCTGCCTGAAGCTACCATTGCACTCGCTTCCGGCGACCGCACCACCTCGGGCCTGCTCGAAGCAATCGAAGGGGCGCGCACAAAACCGGAAGAGAAAGTCGCCGATCGCGTGGCCCGGGAAGGCGACTTGCTCGCGCTAATCAGCAAAGTGGGTGTCACTTTGTTAGCGTCGTCCACACTCAGCGAAACACTCGAACAGATCGTTTCTCTCGTTTTCGAGGCGGTTCCCGCCGATCGGTGTCTTTTGATGATGCGCGATGAAGCCAACGAAGAGTTGAGAGTGGCAGTGGCGCGCTTACGGGATCGGGTCGGCGAAGTTGGCGAAATCCGAGTGAGTCGCAATGTAATGGACGAAGTGGTCATGCGCGGTAATTCTGTGCTCACGTCTGACGCGCAACACGACCCGCGTTTTGCCAGCGGCACCATGGTGCTGCAAGGCGTCAGGTCGGTCCTGGCCGTTCCCCTGGGCGTTTCAGAAAAAGTGTTTGGCATAATCTACGCCGACTCGCCGATCGCGGAGGGCAGGTTTACCGAAGATCATCTCAAAGTGTTGACTACCCTGGCCTCTGTCGCTGCGATTCGTGTGGAGAACGCCAAACTGGTTGAATCGCGATTTCAGCAGGAGCGTCTCGAGCGAGAGTTGCAACTCGCCAGCGAGATTCAGCAGCGTTTTCAACCGGCGGCTCCGCCTATAGTCCCGGGCTACGAACTACAAGGTATTAGTTTCCCCTGTTATGAAATTGGCGGCGATTACTACGATTTCATTCAGCGCGACGATGGCCGTCTGGTCATTGCGCTGGGCGACGTTTCGGGTAAGGGAACTGCCGCCGCGCTGCTAATGTCATCGCTCCATGCTGCGATTCATGCGCAAACCGGCTCGCACGATACGATTGTCGAAACCATCTCGGCGGTAAACCGCTACCTTGCCGAAAATATTCCCAACAATCGCTTTGTCACACTTTTCTATGCAGAGCTGGATCCTGACTCCGGAGCGGTCTCCTTCTTGAATGCCGGTCACAATCCGCCATTGATCGTTCATGCTGCCGGCACGGTTGAGCAACTGGCTTCGGGAGGTCTGCCTTTGGGGATTAAGGCAGACGCCGATTACCGCGAAGGCCGTACCACCCTGCAAGTGGGCGACGTGCTGGTTATTTATTCCGACGGCGTGACGGAAGCAGCAAGTCCGAGTGGTGAAGAGTTTGGACCTACACGACTTTACGAAGTGGTTTCTCGCAACGTGGATGCTTCGGCGGCCGGCATTCGCGACCGCATCGAATCGGCCTTGACGAAGTTCTCGCAGGGCACCCAGGCGGCTGACGATATCACACTCGTGATCGTTAAGCGCCAGACCGAAGCAAAACGACTCGCTGCGAGCGGTGCACATTAACCAAACGCAGAAGTTAGCCGCAGATTTTCACCGATAAAGGCGGATCAGGAACGGCAAATTCGTGCCGCCTGGTTTTTATCGACCTCAGAGAGCTTCCAACACTGCAGCGACAACGCGGCATGCTCTCAGGTTGGGAAGGGTGGCTTGCCCCCGCTCGTGCGTATGCTAATTCTGTGAATGAATGATCCCGCTCGCTGGCATTCTGCCGGATCCGGTCTCACTTCTCTTAGCGCTCGCTACCTCGTGGTCCAAGTCCGCTCAATAAGTGCAGGAAAGTCCCCGCCGCGATTGCATACATGCCCCAATGCGAAAGGGGCGTATGCAGATTGTTGAGTTGCGGCTCATAGAAAAAAGCAACGACAAACAGGATGGTGGCAAGCACAATCAGGGCTGAACCGAGCATCTGCATGATTCTTCGATCGCGCAACTGACGATAGCGAAAGTAAGTTCCTATTCCGAGGTTGAGAAGCCCCGCCAACAAGATGAAGATGTGTCGCGTGCGGTAAAGCAGGCGCGGTCCATCAGGCATGCCCTCGAGATGATTCAGGTAGCGGTCCATGTACTGGCCGGTGAGGAGAAAGACGATTACGACGATGAGACCAAATGTTAGATGGAATCGTCTCATTGGAGCGCACAAAAAAGTGATGAGTGGTGAGTGATGCGTAACAGGCGTATAGAGTACAAGCTTTAGCTTGCGTCGTTGGGAGGAAGCTAGCTTGTGTGTTCGCGAAGACGCAACCTAAAGGTTGTACTCTATACGCCTGTTACTAATCACTTCAGTCATTGGCTTTGCCGGTTAGTAGCGCATCACTTTTCAACGTTTGTGGCCCACTGTCGTTGCACATTGCGTAAGAAGCGCCTGGATACATAGTCACTCCGGCGAATTCCCCCTTAGCATTGACGATGTAGAAGTTGATGCCGAAGTTTGGATTGCCTTTGCTGTTTAGCAGTCGCTTCTCGACGGTGTTGGCTTTGATTCGTCTGAGCGCCTCCATTCCAGCATCCTTAGGATGTTTGCCGCGCCGCATCTCCTCGACGATGAGGAAAGAACAGAGATTGTAAAGGTTCGCTTCGCCTCTACCGGTTGAGCCCGCCGCGCCGACAGCACCATCCACATACAGACCCGCGCCGAGAATAGGTGAATCTCCCACCCGGCCAGGAATCTTCCAGGCCAGGCCGCTGGTCGTAGTAACGCCGCAAATCTCACCTTTGGAATTGATGCCGTCGCAATTGATCGTGCCGTAGTAGTGTTCACGATCGACCAGACCTTCCTCAACCATCTTCAGACCTTCACGATGCCAAACTTCTGCACGGGTCTTTGGATCGAGATAATGAGATGGATCGGTGCGACGTTTCCATTCCAACCAAAGTCGCCGGGACTTGTCGGTGTTTAGGTCGTCCTCTATTTTGAAACCCATGTTGCGAGCAAATGTCTGCGCGCCTTTGCCCACCAGCAGATGATGATCTGTGTAGTCCAACACCGCCCTGGCGACGAGCGAGGGAGTGCGTACGCCTTCAAGGGCGGCGACTGCTCCAGCGCGCTTCTTCGGGCCGTGCATGCAGGAGGAATCGAGCTGGACGATGCCGTCGGCGTTTGGCAAACCGCCATAACCCACGCTGTCGTCGAGTGGATCAAGTTCGCAGATGTTCACTCCCGCAATGACAGCATCAAGCACATCCGCACCCTGCGTCATCATGGTGAAGGCCTTCTGCACTGAAGTCATGTCGCCGCCGTTCTTGAAGACATTACCATTGGCTGAAGCAACTACGACCGGCTTGATTCCGCTCTGGATCAGAATGTTTGGAAACTGGCCAACTGCTGACTTGGCCGAGGCCAGGGTTAATCCGGCAACCGCACTGTCACGTATGAAGTCGCGGCGTTTGATTTTTGTCATAGGTTCCCTTCGATACAGTCAAGCAGTTCAGAGTTCAAACTTTAGTTTGCGTCTTCGTCACCCCATAGATAGCCAGGGCAACTCAGAGGCGAAACTACCAATTCGCATCTTCACCACACTATATATCCCACTTCTGAGCGTAGTCTAGAATCGGAAGGTCCAAGCCATCACTAGCAGACCTTCCCGAGGATTGAATCAATCTTCGACGACAGTGGCGTCTCCTTGGAGTGCGCCGCCTTGTCGGCGCTTTGGCCCGCGGCGGCCTGGCGCCGCTTCGTTTCGCACCCATGCCAGCCTCGAAGGTCGAGTCATCTCACGGTTGGACCAAAGCGCCGACAAGGCGGCGCACTCCAAGGAGTCGCATTCGCCTACTGTCGCCTTCAAAACACAAGCTAATAAAGCTTGAACTCTGAACTACTAGCTTGTTCCCAGACTCTCTTTGATCCTTTCCGCCGTCTTTGCGCCAATGCCGTCAACCAGGTCAAGACCGCCGCCCGCAACAAACTTCTTCAGATCATCACGTGAGGAAACTTTAAACTTTTGGTGAAGTGTCGCAGCAGTCTTGGGCCCAATGCCCGGAATCTCCAGCAGGTCGAGAACACTTTCCGGAGTCTCCGCAGTCAATCTGTCCCAGGCATCGAAAGTGCCCCGGTCCAACAATTCTATGACCTTCCCGGCAATGGCTTTACCCACTCCAGGAATCGACTGCAAACCGGCAACACCTTCATCCGCGGCAATCTTTTTAAGAGGCGTGGGCCAGGTCTCGATTGCTTCAGCCGCATTTCGATAGGAACGCAGGCGGAAAGGATCGTCGCCGCGAATATCCATCAGCGCGGCGAGACGGTAAAACCTTCTGGCTATACCTTCATTGTTCACAGTTTTTCAAAAGCCGCTGCAAAAATTCTTGTAAATAACTGCCTTAGTCGGTGATCGACATGGCCTTAGTTCAGGAAATCTCCGGCAGTATACTGCACCTCCCTTAGGAGAATAAGACGATCCACGAAATCACTCGAACCAGGGCTCTTTTCGTGCGGCTTCGTGTGATTTCGTGGATCGTCAAATGGTTTTCGGGCACCTGTTATCCGCCAATGTCTGAGCCCTGGGACGCCACTATCATGGTCCCGGTCCCGCTGTCGGTGAAAATTTCGGCTAGCAGGGCATTGCGGGTCGTGCCGCTGAGGATGTGTGCACTGTGAACACCGCGGCTGAGCAGAGCAATAATACTTTGCAGTTTGGGAATCATTCCGCCGCTTGCAGTGCCGTCATTAATCATCGCTTCAGCTTCCGCCGCGGTGAGACGCGAGAGCTTTGTGCCTGGTTCACCTGCGCGCAAATAAATACCATCGACATCGGAAAGCAGAATCAACTTCTCCGCCTTCAACTGCGCGGCGATTTCGGCGGCGATCGTGTCGGCATTAATATTAAAAACCGTGCCTTCGGCGTCGGCGCCCAACGAGGATATGACCGGCAAATAACCTTGATCCAGCAAAACAGTGAGCAGGCGCGAGTTGATTTCCACCACATCGCCCACGTGTCCAAAGTCGACCTGCGAGCGTTCACCCGTTTCGCGATTTAAGACCTCTTTTGGCGGCCGGCGCTCGGCGTGCACGATGTTGCCGTCAACTCCCGAAAGACCAACGGCTTCAATACTCCGGTTGCGCAATGCGGAAAGAATGTCGGTGTTGATTTTTCCCGCAAAGATCATCTTGGCCATTTCGAGCGTTGCGTCGTCGGTGACGCGGCGACCTTCGATGATTGTCTGCTCGATTCCCATTCGGGAAGCGAGCTCACTAAGTTGTTTTCCCCCGCCATGGACCACGCAGATTCGTATCCCAACCTGATGAAGCAAGGCGAGCTCTTCGGCGAGGGAGCTCAGGTTCTCACGATCTTCCGTCGCTTTGCCCGAGAGCTTGATGACGAAAGTCTGGCCCTGGAACCGCTGGATGTAAGGCAACGCCTCGCGAAGTAAATCCAGCCTCAACTGATCGCCAACTTCGTTAGTATTAGTCATTTCGTTTTTCGCCGCGGATTAACGCGGATAGACGCGGATCAGAATACATGATCAGATTTGAAAGCATTAGAAAGTATTTGTTCATATCCGCGTTTATCTGCGTTCATCCGCGGCTATTCTTCGTTCCCTAACAAACTCGCCAGGATAGCTTTTTGCATGTGGAGCCTGTTCTCTGCTTCGTCAATTACAACTGACGCCGCTGAATCGATGACGGCGTCGGTGACAATCACATTTCGACGTACCGGCAGACAGTGCATAAAAATGGCATTGTTCGTTCGGGTCATCTTCGGCTCATCTACAATCCACTTATCACGATATTGGCTCCGCTCAGCTATGTCTTTCTCGAGCGCACCGTAAAAATCTCGGCTGCCCCAGCTCTTGGCGTAAATAACCTCGGCGTTATCAAAAGCAGTGTCAATGTTGTTGGTTACTTCAATCGTGCCCCCAGCGCCTGCGGCCTTTTCCCGGACGTTTTCCATGAGCTCGTCGTCCAGCTCGTAGCCATCTGGATGCGCGACCACCACATCATGGCCCATTTGGGCCGCAGCCAGCGCAAAGCTATTCGGCACGGCCATGGGCAGCGGCTTTGGATGCCAGGCCCACGAGAGCACGACACGCTTGCGGCCCGTGCCCAGCTTTTCACGAATGGTCATCATGTCTGCCATTGATTGACACGGATGGTGCATTGCTGATTCGAGATTGACGATGGGCACTTCAGCATACTTTGCGAAAGCGTGGAGCACAGGATCTGTCCGCTCTTCTTCCCAATTCTTCAGCGCCGCGAATGTTCGCACGCCAATCGCGTCGCAATAGCGACCTACCACCCGCACAAACTCGGCCACGTGCTCTGTTTTGTCGCCATCCATTACAACGCCGGCGCGATGCTCGAGTGTCCAACTGGTCCCGCCCGGCTCAAGGACAACGGCGTTCCCGCCGAGTTCATAAATTCCGACTTGCATCGAGGCGCGTGTCCGCAGGCTGGGATTGAAAAAGACGAGCGCCACAGAACGTCCGCGCAGTGGCTCGGAATGCAGGTGCTCGTGTTTGAACTCCAGAGCCGAGTCGATCAAAAGATCCAGCTCGTCCCGTGAATAATCCCCGGTCGTCAGGAAGTGTTTGACCATAGATGCCAACCAAGTAGTTCAGAGTTCAACCTTTAGGTGTTTCTTTCGCAACCACGCAAGCTAAAGCTTGAACTCTAAACTTCATGCCTGTAGCTCAGAGTTCAGCCTTTAGGCTGCCGCTTCGCCACGCGAGCTTAAACTCCCAGCTAAATCGTCCGCCTGAAAAAAAGCGACTTTGCCAACCCGAATAGACTGATGAGCAGCCAAAATACTTCCATCAAAAACGCCGACAGATTGAAGTGAAAAATCAACGAGAGAATCACCAGCACAGCGCCTCCTGCATTGAATAACAGATAGTTGACCGAAGAACTGGATAATTTATCCAATTGCAAGAGCAGATAGGCGACGACCATCATCAATACACCGATGTTGCCGGCCAGATCGTACCAACCGTAGTTCAAATCAATCCCTCCCGGTTTTTCCCGTCAGCGCAACACTTCTTCAAGGGCATTTATGAACAGATCTACCTCGGCAGCTTTTAAGCAAAGCGGTGGCAGCAGTCGGAGTACTTTCGGATCGCTGGAAGTGCCGGTGATGATTCTTCGTTCGAGCAACGCTTTGTGGATCGGCGCCGCCGTCTCACGAAACTCCAAACCAAGCAGAAAGCCGCGTCCCCGCACCGCAACGACCGCAGGCACTTTAGATAAACGCTCGCGCAGATATGCTTCGCCCGTTCTTACATTCTCGAGCATTCCATCGCTTTCGATCGCTTCAAGAGTGGCCGTCACGGCAGCCATCGCAACCATGCCGCCGCCAAAGGTAGTTCCCAAATCGTTTTCTTTGATATGCGAGGCGATGTTTTCATTCACCAGACAAGCGCCCACGGGCATGCCGCTCCCCAGCGCTTTTGCAAGAGTAATGATGTCCGGCACTACCTTCGCTCCTGCTTCGCCACCTGCGAAAAACCACTCACCGGTGCGGCCAACCCCCGTCTGTACTTCGTCATAAATCAGGGCGATACCGCGTTTATCGCAAAGGTCGCGAAGGTCCAGGAAGAAGTTCGGGTCTGCCGTACGAACACCAGCCATTGATTGAATTGGCTCCAGCATGATTCCGGCGACCGTGTCGTCCGCGAGCGCTCGCACCGATTCGATATCACCAAACTCGGCCTGAAGATGGCCGGGCACATTTGGTTTACCGATCTCGCGATACTTGCCAAGAAACGTAGCGCTGATTGCGTCCGCCGTGCGGCCATGAAAACCGCCGGAGAAGGTGATGATCTTCTCGCGGCCGGTAGCCATGCGCGCCATGCGCATCGCATTCTCGTTGGCCTCGGTGCCCGAATTGCAGAAGAAAACTTTCGTCAAAGATGGGGGCGCGAGGGAAACGAGTTTCGCAGCAGCCCGCGCACGAGTGTCTGAGTAAACGAGATTGGAATAAAACAGAAGCTTCTCGGATTGCTCTCTGATAGCCGCGACCACATGTGGATGCGAGTGTCCCGTTCCGGCCACCGCATGGCCGCCGTAGAGATCTAAATATTTTTCGCCGTCGGTTGAGTAGATCCAGACACCCGAGCCACGTTCGGCGACCAGCGGCATCTTCTTGTAGGTCGCGAGTTGGTAGCGATCTTCGAGGGCTACCACGTCCTTCGATGTTGAGTGTGCTCCGGAGACCATATGCATTAGCCACCAAGACGCCAAGAGCGCCAAGTAATATCAGAAGCAGAATTGACCAGTACCATAGGATGGTAGTGGGTCAGTGTTAATTGGCGGAGGCCTTTACAGAACCAAGCGCGGTAGCGCCGGATCCCAGAGTTTACTTTGCTGATGATTGCAGGATACAAGAACCACTTATTGCTGAAGTTGCTCAGAGGATCCGGCGCTACCGCGATCGGTTCTGTAAACAAGGTGCCTCGCTGAATTGAACTGACCACTACCCATCAGCTTAGATGGTTTTGTTTCCCGTCCGTCCCCCGTTTTGGTTTCCGCTTCCTGGAGATCTTGGCGTCTTGGCGGCATCCTTACGGATTGGTTCCCACCAACATCAGCCCTGTCTTCTCCTCGAGTCCAAACATGAGATTCATATTTTGGACGGCCTGGCCGGAGGCGCCTTTTACCAGATTGTCGATCGCGGAAAATATCACTGCCTGGCGGCCACGTACCGCAAAACCAAGATCGCAAAAGTTTGTAGTCTTAACCGAGTTTATGTCGGGGGAGCCCTTCACCAATCGTATGAAGAACGAATCGCGATAAAAGTCTTCATAGATCCCGCGTAATTGTTTCTCTGTTACTTCCTCTTTCATTTCCGCATAGATGGATGCGAAGATGCCGCGCGAGACCGGCAGTGAATGCGTCATGAACACTAACTCACTGGTCCAACTGCCGACGCTCGTAAGTTCCTGTTCGATTTCTGGCACATGTTGGTGCGTAAACGGCTTGTAGGCGTAGAACGAGTTCATGCGTTGAGGATGATGCGTATTAGCCGCAGCTTTCGCGCCCGAGCCTGACGAGCCGGTCTTGGCATCTACTATGACCCGGCCCTTAATGAGGTCGTTAGCAACGAGGGGCGCGAGTCCGAGCAATGTTCCGGTGGCAAAGCAACCGGGATTCGCGATCAAGCGGGCGTCGCGAACTGCTTCTCGATTCGTCTCCGTCAGGCCATAAATAAAATTCCCCTGCGATTCCATCGCGGTGTGCGGCCGACCGTAGTGTTCCTGAAAGATGTGCCCATCACGGAGTCGAAAGTCACCAGACAAATCAATCGCCTTGATGTGCGTTGGTAATTGAGGGACGATGTCCATTGCCTGCCCATGCGGAAGCGCAAGAAAGACGCAATCGAGTTCAGCAAGTGCGCTCAAATCGTCGGGAGCAGGCAAGAAAGTTAGATCAGTTAGCCCATAGAGATTTCGGTGAACTTCACTCACCGGCTTCCCGGCTTGTTCATTGGCGGTCACGAAAACTATTTCGGCATTCGGATGGAAGAGCAGAATACGGAGCAACTCCGAGCCACCGTAACCCGAACCACCGAAGATCCCGATCCGAATTTTCTTATCGCTCATCGATGCTTTTCCTCACCAGTTCGCGCGCGCCTCGGGGATACCGCTGTTCGAGTGATGTTCTGATTTAAGAGAAATCCTACGATCCACTAAATCACACGAAACAACACTAATTTCTTTTCGTGAGATTTCGTGTAAGTTCGTGGATCGTTCTTACCAACTGACGTGAAAGTCTCCACCAATTAGGTCATTACCCAGCTGGTCGAGCCAACTTCGATCCTGATCGTACTATCTGGTACGCTATTTCAGTTCTCCAATTCGGCTTTTGAAGGTCACTTTAAATGCGAAACATCGCTTACGTCTTTCTGGTTCTCGCCATCGCCTTTATTGCCATCGGCATTAGCGGTCAGCGAACCTTCCTCTTTGTTGGACTGGCCTTCCTGGTGGTTGCGATGCTCCGGTTCCTGCCCAGGCGAGGCTAAACACGGACTTCGGCGACGCACGACTCGAGTTTCGATTTGATAACCTCGAAGAGTCGGGCACCATCGCGACGTGCATTTGCCGCCGGAACCCCAAACTCTTTTTCGATATAGTCCTCTCCCATCTGCGAGTCGGTTACCGACCCGGCGATCAGGTCCACTTCAATCCCACGTCGGCGGAAGAGTTCGATACCTCCCCAGGCGCCAACATAGTCGGAAGCGCAGAAGACAATTGCAGCCGTGGCTTCGCGTAGCTCGACGTCGTTGAAAACGGATTCGACCGAGTAGCCACCCAGAATACCGTCGCCTAATTCGATGACGATTAGATCGGGGGCGCTTTCATTGAGCTTGCCCACCACCGCTTTAGCCATAGGCGCCAGGTCGCCCGCATCAACCGTGGATGGGAGACCACAATCAAGGAAACTCGCCGTAGTGATCGCTCCGTGGTCCGCCATGTTGAGCGTGTCGCGCAGACAAGCAATCCCTGAGAGCTTGCCTGCAGCTACTCGCAATCCTCTCCTCGTCGCCTGTTTGATCAATTCGGTTGCCGCGTAGGTCTTGCCGCTGTTCATGCAAGTGCCCGCGATGATCACCAGAGGAGCCGTTTCCCCGAGCCTGGTTCTGAGCGGTAGCGCAGCTTCGGCAATGTTCAGGACCCGGCCGTCTTCGCCGCTGGCAAGGCCAATAACCTCAACTTTGATTGCGTCACTCAGACTTGAGTGGTGACCGGTGCAACTTCCAATCACTCCGCCCATATTCAGAAGATGTAGTTCGTCGCCGGCGTTAATCGTCGGCGGCACATCCCCGACAAACCCCTTTAATGCGCGCCGCCTGCCAAGCACACCAATGAGCACATCGCCGGGGTTGACCTTCGCCAAACGGCCGGTCGGCAACTCGAGCATGTTGTAGGTAGCGCTGTCGGTGAGCGCGCGGACGACGACCACGTCGCCAGATTGAGGTGACGGGCAGCTGGAAACTACCGCAACGGTCTTGTTGAGACCTAGCGGAGAAGTTGCCGAACCAAGCTTGTCAGCGTCGATTACTCTAATTGTTTCTTTCATTCCTCGTTCTCCTTCCGACCCATCAACCTCGGGCTCGCAGCCTCAGTCTTAGCGCATTGAGCTTGATGAAGCCTTCAGCGTCGCGTTGGTTGTAAACGGTGTCGGCTTCAAAAGTCGCCACCTTTTCATCGTAAAGCGAACGCGTCGAACGGCGTCCAACGACGATTACGTTTCCACGAAAGAGTTTCAGACGAACGTCGCCAGTCACATTCTGTTGAGTCTCGTCGACCATCTTCCGCATCAATTCAAACTCCGGCGCAAACCAGAAACCGTAATAAATACTCTCGGCAAACCTCACACCCAGCGAGTCGCGCAGGTGCATTACTTCGCGGTCGAGTGTGATTGATTCCAACGCCCGGTGTGCTGCCTGCAGAATCGTCACTCCCGGCGTCTCGTAAACACCGCGCGATTTCATGCCCACAAAACGGTTCTCAACCAGATCGACACGGCCAATGCCGTGTTCGCCGCCCAAACTGTTTAAGCTCTCAAGCAACCCGACCGGACCGAGTGGTCGGCCGTCAATTGCGATGGGCTCGCCTTTGTCAAAAGAAATCTCCACATATTTTGCTTCCGCCCTGGCGTTTTCCGGCGAGCTTGTAAGTTGAAAAATATCTTCTGGCGGCTCCGCCCAGGGATCTTCAAGGATTCCACCCTCGTAGGAAACGTGCATCAGGTTTCGATCGGTCGAATAGGGTTTCGCCTGCGTCGCAGTAATGGGAATGTTATGGTCCTTTGCGTATGCGATCAGGTCTAAGCGCCCCTTAAACTCCCATTCTCGCCACGGAGCGATCACTTTGATGTCAGGTTGTAACGCGTAATAGGTGAGCTCAAAGCGCACCTGATCGTTTCCTTTGCCCGTCGAGCCATGGGCGACGGCATCAGCACCTTCTTGGCGGGCAATCTCAATCTGTCGCTTTGCGATTACCGGACGGGCGAGAGAAGTGCCGAGCAGGTAGACGCCTTCGTAGACAGCGTTTGCTTTGACAGCGGTCCAAACATATTCCCGCACAAACTCTTCGCGGAGATCTTCGACGTAAAGTTTGGAAGCCCCTGTGGCGAGCGCCTTCTCTTCAAGTCCGGTCAATTCCTCACCCTGACCGACGTCGGCGCAATAACAAACCACTTCGCAGCCGTATTCTTCCTTCAGCCAGCGAAGCATAACCGAGGTGTCAAGTCCGCCTGAGTAAGCTAAAATGATCTTATTGATTTTCTTTTCGTTCATCGAACCTCAGTTTTCACGTCTGTTAATACGATCCACGAAATTACACGAAAGCACTCTAACGCCATTCTTCGTGTTGGCTCGTGTAATTTCGTGGATCGTTCATCCAAACAACTCCCAGATTTTTTTCATTGCACCGCGTTGCTCTTTCTGATCTCGGACCGCAACGAAGATAGTGTCCTCTCCCGCGATTGTGCCTACGATCTCTTCGATGGCTGCTCCATCAATCTCCACTGCAACCGCCGACGCCAATCCCGGTTCGGTTCGCGCTATTACCAGGTTGTCTCCTGCCAGATCCAGGCTCAGCAACCCGCGCGCGGCAGCAGTATCAGATTTAGGCACCGTGTAATGGCCGCGGTGCTTTACAATTCCCAACTCCTCCATGTCGCGGGAGAGGCTGGATTGAGTAGCCGGCACACCGGCGCGTTCGAGCGAGTCGCGAAGTTCAGCCTGCGTGCCAAAAGGCTTGGCCCTGATCAGGCTTAACAATCTCTTCTGTCGCAGCGTCTTTTGCATTTGCTCTCGAACAAGCCAAAGCTGGAACTCTAAACTTCGGGCTTGAAGTTGAGAATTCAACTTGCTTTGCCCGAAAAGTTAGTTTGACAAGATCTTGAAGTCCTCGGCATGCGGCTCTGCCGCCGCACACTGCGGAAAGGCTCT
>JBBPIC010000129.1:0-4279 GCA_038040525.1 Acidobacteriota bacterium
GGTAGCCGCGCAACGCGGCAACCCTGGGCTGAATTACATAACCGCTTCGCGGTACTATTCATCAACACCGCGATCTTCAGAGCGTACCGGAATCTCAGAGCGCACTGCGGGCAGTTAAGGATTTCTATGAAATGAACGGCGTGCCAGTGCCAAAAGAGATCGCAAGGATCTTGAGTGATCTTTCTGCCAACATTGAACCTGGCAACAATTGTGCGCCACAGCCGAAGGCCAGCCTCATCTGCCTTTTTGCGGGTGATGCCGCGCGTTGATGCTTTCTCTTTGTTCATTCCAAGAGAGAGAGCATGAAAGGCCTGGGAGAGAGCATGATGGACGACGATCTAAAACACATGTCGTGTGAGCAGCTGATCGCGGAGGTCAGGACACTTCGGAATGCCATTCGAGAGCACCGCGACAGCACGTTGCATCAACTATGCTGGCATCATCCGGCGCTCTGGGGGCTCTTGCCGGAGCAGACCGATCCTGTTCCACTGGTACCCGCATGGCCGCAATTTATACAAGGGTGTGTGAAGTACCGGCAATCCCTCGATGAGCAAGCATCTGAAGCCCCGCGAAGCTCGGAGCCATTCGAGAAGTGACTCGCAGAGGGGCGATGACGAGTGAGGCACAGCCTCAGAAGAAAACAAATATAAGAGCTGGCCGGAAAGGCTCTGCCTTTCCGATGGAAGGCCGTACCATCACCATAGCTACCGTGGGAGAGACGGAGGCATAGTAATGACAGACCACGTTGCAAACCGCCAGCGGTGGGCCATCGCGCCATACTTCATCGTGGACGACGTGGTGACAACCGCGAATTATTACCGGGACAAGCTCGGCTTCTACTATGAGCGCTTCTGGGGCAATCCGCCGTCTTTCTGTATGGTAAAACGCGACGGCATTGTCATAATGTTGGGCCAGCTGGAAAAGACTGGCGGCATGCGCCCTAACTCCGCGGTTGATCCGGAAGGTGGAGCATGGGACGCATACATTTGGATCGAAAACGCCGATGCGCTTTATGCGGAATTCAAGTCAAAGGGAGCAACTATCGCGCGCGATATTTGTGACCAGCCCTACGGCTGCCGCGACTTCGACATCCAAGACTGCAACGGCTACCGCCTGTGTTTTGGGCAGGACATTGAAGGATGATGACAGCCGGGGCAGTCGTTCCACCTGAGTGGCCCCTCCGGGCACCGTGTCGTCCCATAACCGGAAGCGCGGCGTTGGGGCGAATCTGCTTCTGATAGCCCCCGCAGAGAACTTATGCACTTAATTCTGCCGCTGAAAGGCTGTAGGCGGATTTCAGCCTGGAGGGCTGTCAGATAGTAGCCGGTGGTCGCTGCGTAGCGCAGGCCACCGGAAGCATCGAAAAATTCGTTCGCACCCGGGGGAAGAGGGGTGCCACGGTTTTCTAACAAGCTTCTTCGTCCCGAGGGGACGTAATGTTTAAAGAACGCAGCTTGATGTGTAGAGGATGCGGGAATTCTAGTCGTTAGTGACTGTTGGGTTGATAAATTCTCTCCGCGTCATTTGAGAATAACATTATGGGATATGCACATCGCTTAGAGGTCAAGCACAAGATCAAACTGGAGGATTTTGATCCAGGAGAAGACGCAGGACTAAAACGTAAGGATGCAGAGCTGAAGACAGCACAGCTGATCGAAGAATTGGTCGAACTGCAAGAACTTCTTTATGCGGTGCGACAGCAGAGCGTCCTTGTCATCCTGCAAGGACGCGACACAAGCGGTAAAGATGGCACGATCCGCCATGTGGCAGGCCCGTTGGACTCACAGGGATGCACCGTAGCTTCTTTTAAAATCCCTACGGAAGAAGAACTCGCCCACGATTTCCTCTGGCGCGTGCACGCTCGGACGCCTCCCGCAGGACATATCCAAATCTTCAATCGCTCGCATTATGAGGATGTGCTGGTGGTGAGAGTCCATCAACTCGTACCGGAGCAGGCCTGGCGCTCGCGTTATGATCACATCAATGCCTTCGAGCGATTGCTGGCCGATTCCTCTACTATCATCCTCAAGTTCTATCTCCACATCAGCAAGGAGGAGCAAGAGCAGCGACTCCTCAAACGCGAGACCGATTCGATTAAAGCCTGGAAGCTATCTGTCGGCGACTGGAAAGAGCGTGAGTACTGGGACGATTACACCGCGGCCTACGAGGACGCACTCAACCGCTGCAGCACTGAACATGCGCCATGGTTCATAGTGCCTGCCGACAAGAAATGGTTCCGCAATTTGGCGGTGGCCGAGGCTTTGTGGGATGCGCTGATGCCGTACAGGAAGGGATGGCTGGAGAGGTTGGAAGAAACAGGGCGAGAAAGGCGGAAGGAGCTTGAAGAGCATCGCCGGAAGCGACAACCACTCGATGTGATGCCATTAGCGCCCCGGCCAGCCTAACAACTCATCAATGAAAGGGGAAGTCATGAACGCTTTTGAGAACGCTAAGAAATTCTTCGACGCATGTGAAGCACCAGAAGGTTGGGCTGGTTGCAAACAATACGTGGTAAACGGTGCTCCGTTCGTTGCGCAAAGCGAACCCTTAGCTGATATGGATACGGTTGAAGCCTACTGCGAGTGGATGGCTGCTTTCGGTACCATCACCGCTCCTGGAGCAACCTACGATCTACACACATCGAGCTATGACGAGGAAACCAGAACAGCTGTGTTCTTCGCAACCTATGCTGCAAAGCACACCGGAGAAGGCGGCCCGGTACCAGCGACTCAGAAAGAAACCCATTCGCACTATGTCTACATACTAACTATGAACTCGGACAACAAGGTCGAACGAATGGTCAAAGTATGGAACGCGCCTTGGGCCATGAAAGAGCTGGGCTGGATCTAGGATTGCGGACGGTGCTGCCCCACTCGGGTCGTAACGTGACGCCTCACAAAGCGCTTGGAGCAGACCCGGAATCAGCGAGCCTCTCATCGATAGCTTGCCGCTAGCCCAGCTGTCTCGGCCGCTGAAGCGCGGCGTTAGGCGAACACGAGGAGGGTCAGGCGGTGCGCAGTGCGGCACAACACTATGAAGATTCCAATGTTGGCTCACTTCCCTGGGATCATGACCGCGACAGCGGGCGTCATTCTGTGCACTCTTCTCCCGTTCCTGCCGGGACCGTACGATCCGCTCGCGCTCCCTTTGTCGATGATGGCTCGCGTCGCGGGATTTGTTAGCCTGCTGTTCGCACCCATCGGCGCCCTCTTGATGGCCTCCAGATACTCGCGCCCGCTCGCGGGTAAGCAGCACGCTTATGCCGTCGCGGCGCTGATCGTTTCGTCGGTTGTGTGGGCCATCGTTTCGCTCGCCGCCTTTGCGCTGGGCAGTCTATCGCTCGCGCTGATCTGCCTGGCCCTGGGCGTCTATGTGGTCTTCAGGGTCACGCCGCGGCTGAGAGGCTTGAAGACGGCGCCCACTCCCACACCGGCACCCGGGCTTTACTTGCTCGTCGTGCCGGTCGCAGTGTTCCTGCTTCAATGGGCGGTCCTCGAGCCGGCCGTCGAGTTCAGCAGAAACCGCGCGATCAGTAACAGCGCCCAGTTGATCGCTGACATCGAGCGGTATCGCGCCACCCGCGGGCACTATCCACCGTCGTTGATGTCGGTGCACAAGGACTATTCCCCCGGGGTTATTGGCATCGAAAAGTTCCATTACGAGCCGAGCGGCGATGCCTTCAACCTGCTCTTCGAGCAACCGGCGTCACCACTGGGTACGCAGGAGTTCGTCGTTTACAACCCGCGCGGCGAGCAGACCGCGACGAGCCACGCAATGGATCTGCTGCAGTTTACGCCCGAAACACTTGAACGGGCGCGCGGCTACTATACCGTTCAAGACGTGCCGCACACGCACTGGAAATACTTCTGGTTCGATTGACGGCGCCGTCGACCACATGTCTGTCTGCTCAGGTTCGATTAAGCGCCGCCATTCTATTGGGCAGCGCAAGCCAAGTTTGTTTTGTCCGTTGAGTGGTCGCAACCCTCCGCGTGGTATTGGTGGTTGATAAGAAGCATAGAAATTCCCAAAAGCCATGAAGGAGAAAGCTAATAGGAGAGTTGAGTCTTTATGCTGCAATCTAACAAGGCATTCGTAGAGCGGACGCGCAATTAGCAATTCTATGGAAGGCTGGAATCTGGCGGCGGTTCGTGCGCCACTCAGTTCCGGCTTTGGCGGACTCGGATCGAGCATGCTTACAGAAATCGGACATGTGGAGGCGATCTACCGGTATCCCGTGAAGTCCATGGGCGGCGAACGACTCGAGGTCGCCAAGCTGGGC
>JBBPIC010000100.1:0-13934 GCA_038040525.1 Acidobacteriota bacterium
TGAGCATAATAGGTTATTCTAAATAAGTAAAGGTATTAATGACGCACACCACTAGCAAGGCGGCCGGCGAAAGCCGGCCGCTTTCGTTTTCCGCGGCTTTGAGCTAGTGAATGGCGCTACTGCCAACTGACCTGGCGGATGCATATGTGACCAACCGCTGGTATATTGAAGGCATCTCAGTCGGAGTGAATCGGGAAATCATTCATAATTGTTAGGATATTTCGAGTAAATGAAAAGATCGATCAGCGTTTTAATAGCTTTGCAGCTGCTTTTCACACTAATACTGTCGGGAGCAGTTTATCCAGTTCCGGGATATGTCGTTTCCGCGCAATCCGGTGCCGATGTGGTCATGGTTCTGCCGTTTGAGAACACGCCTGATGCCAACGAGCCGAATCGTCCGGAGTACAACTGGGTGGGTGAAAGCTTTGCCGATTCTCTGGCCGAGTTGCTGAACAAACCTGGGCTACGCGTTGTAACCAGCGCTGAACGCAACCTTGCTTATCAGCGTTTGCGGCTGCCTGAAACCGTTATTCCCTCGCGAGCCACATCAATCAAATTAGCACGCGAAGCCAAAGCCTCAATGCTCGTCATTGGGACCTATTCCGTTAAGTTGGGGCAGGGCGAGACCAACCCACAGGACGGCAATAGGGACAAAGCCAATGCCTCCGCAGGGGTCCTCGTCCAGGGTACGGTGCGTGTCATCAAAGTCAACGAGGGTCGGACGCTAGGGACGGTTTTTGACGGAGGATGGGCCACTCAACATTTTGATTTTGGCGGACCACTCACAACCTTGCAAAACATTCAGGGTTATCTGGCTTACCAGATTCTTCTAAAACAATTTGGCAGGGCACTTCCCTTTTCCCAGATTATGCTGACCGATGAGGCCACGAAGATTCCTCAGCTCGCGTTTGAGGCCTACGTCAAAGGGATACAGCTAAATGAACGCGACCCGAAACGTGAAAACTACCTTAAGAATGCGCTGCGTTATTACGCAGAGCGCAACGGTGGAGCAGTCTATCCTCAGGCAGCCTTCGAGTTGGGGCGGTTTCATATGCTGGCAGGAAGATGGAAAGATGCGGCGGAGTATTTTTCTAAACTAGAGAAAAAAAATCCGCGTTATGTGGAGGCCGCTTTTTATGCCGGACTGGGGTACGCCAAGCTGGGTGAATTTGGACGTTCGCTGGCAGCCCTGGTGCCGCTTGCTTCAGACGTTCCGTTGATTGGAATTTATAATAACGCGGGCGCGGTGGCTGTGCTGGCATCGCGTGAAGAGAAGAAAGAGGAGGAGCGCACGCGCTTGCTCACTCAAGCCGCATCTTTTCTTGCCCGCGCTGCCGAGTCGGCTCCAGACGATCCGACGGTACTTTTCAATTATGCACTTGCCTTGTTTTTATTGGACAAATACGCGGAGGCTGCTGAACAACTCAAACCAGTGATCACAGCCGATCCGCGAGATGGTCAGGCGTATTTTCTGTATGCCAAATCTTTGGAGAAGATGGGTAAGACTGAAACCGCCAACGCCGCAGACGATCAAGCGCGTCGGTTTTTGCCAACGTATGCAAAATGGCAGACCGATTGGCAAAAATCCCATACTGTTAACGCCGCATCCGCGCGCTTGCGCGATATTCTGAATCGTGACGATGTCTCTGATCTCATGCGAAAGAGAGCGATTGCGTCCGACGGCAATGCGGGTTCCGCAAAAGACGATCTGCTCGCCAAAGCTCGGGAATTCTACCAGGAAGGTCGCGATGAAGAGGCCCTGGTCGAACTGCATCGGGCGGTTACTATGGAACCCACAAGCGCCGAAGTATATTTGCTCAGCGGCCGCATCAATCAACGCCGGGGAGACCAGGAGGCGGCCATTGCTGCGCTCAAAACCGCCATATTCTGGGACTCTAAGCTAATCGACGCGCACATCCTCCTTGGCAGGATCTTCCTTGAGCGAGGCGATCGAGGGGAAGCAACCAAGTATGCCGCTAGTGCGATGGGTATAGATGCAAATAATCAGGAGGCTATTGCGCTGCAGCGGCAGGTGACTATGGGCAAGAACTGATTATCTTTGGATCGTCACTTATATACCTTTCAAAACGACCTTCAGGAGGGGTAAGTCTCTTTGTGAGAGTTGCCTCTTTTCATTTGAGTTCTAGATGGTGAAACTCATCCTTCTCACCGCGATTCTAGCCTTGTTCTCACTGATCGCGCTGGTAATTGTTATCGCCCTTTACCGCCACAAGAAAGCAGCTGCGGGGGAAGTCCGACTCATTGGCGAACTCTGCCAGGTGAATACAAACCTCAGTCCCGACGGCACAGTGGTAGCCCGAGGCGAACTATGGAGAGCGCGCTCCATCGATGGAACCCCTATCAAGGCTCCGTCCCTCGCTCGCATCGTTGGGTTTCAAGATCATCTACTGCTGGTGAGAGCGCACGACTAGCGTTTGCCTTCTACGTTGCCGTTTCTCCTCACGCTCAATCGTCCCGAAATTCCGGAAAAACTTTTTCTATGGCACACAAGGTGCTCTAGCAAACACCGGCACGCACAGACAACCCAATGTAAAGGTTGAAAATGCCCCCGCCGCCACCACCCCTCTGAGCGCCGCCTGCCGCTGCGCCAGCCACCCGCCGAGCAACCCTTCAGTGCTTCCCCCCGAAATTGGAACCCAGTCAGCAATGACTGGGTTCTCCTGCGTTTAGGCTTGAAGATCTCTTCTGATGTTCAACCATCCTCAGTTCAGCAACGTCTCCAATACCAACTAATCAAAAAGTTCAGCCCTTCTCCTAACGCTCAATCCTCCAAAGATTCCGAAAAAAGTTTTCGTGGCACACAAGGTGCTCTAGTAAACACCGGCACGCACAGACAACCCAATGTAAAGGTTGAAAATGCCCCCGCCGCCACCACCCCTCTGAGCGCCGCCTGCCGCTGCGCCAGCCACCCGCCGAGCAACCCTTCAGTGCTTCCCCCCGAAATTGGAACCCAGTCAGCAATGACTGGGTTCTCCTGCGTTTAGGCACTTTTTTCCTCATCCCTAATTCTTTCTACAATTTGCTGCACTCGTCTCCCAAACGCGTAGCAGTCCGTTGATTCACCCTCTTTATGCTCAAGCTTTCGTCCTGGTCAAGCTGCGACGAAATTTGTCACTTTGACGGTGACGTTTTCTGTCTTTTTGACTAGTTTTCTGCGCATTCTGAGTGTCTTTGAATCACTCAAAAAATACTTCAGAAATAGTTTCTGGCTCTGAATCTCTGAGGTCAGAGCGAGTAGCCTAATCGGGGCATAGGTCATCGATCCGCGTTTTGGTAAACTCGCGCGACAATGCAGCAGAGAGTTTCCACAGCTCACCGAATTCGCGCGCGACACACAACTAAGCTTGCTGGATTCAAGGCCGGGCTGTGCTGTCGGTTGCCCTCCATCGGCGAGTGTGGCGTTGCGTTGCTCGCAGCCTCAGCCCTGGTTCTTTCATTTCCCGATTTCGACCTGTCGCTGCTTGCGTGGATAAGCTTGGTTCCATTGCTTGTTCTGGTGGCCAGACGACCTGCTCCGTGGCCTGCCTTTTTCCTGGGTTGGCTATTTGGTTCGGTTTTCTTTTACGGTTCTTGTTACTGGCTTACCTATTCAATTATTCACTTCGGGGGAATCGCTCCCTTGCTTGCCTTTGTAATGTTGATTCCCGGAGCGGTCATTCTTGGCCTCTTTCCAGCCACTTTTGCAATGGTTCTAGCGCGGTTGATTAGGCAATGGGGCAGCGGGGCGTTGTTATTTGCTCCAATCGCCTGGTCTGCGCTGGAATGGGCCCGTCTAGGAACTACAGGTCAACTCTGGAACGCGATTGGTTACTCTCAGGCCTATCGCCCGACGCTGATTCAAGCGGCAAGCCTTGGTGGGGTCTATGTTGTTGGATTTCTGATTGTCTCTGCGAACGCTGCGATTGCGTTTTTTTTGGTCAGGCGTAGGAATCGAGCGTTCGCCATTTCAGGAACTCTGTTACTTCTCGTTTTGGCGGTAATTGTCCTGTCTTATAAGAAGTCTGCCGGCGAGTATCACACGCTGAAGAAACAGGCAGGTGCTGTGGTAGTCGCGATCCAACCCAATGTGCCAATGGATCTCATTAAGTCAACGGAGGATATGGCGAAGCTCAACGCACGTCACTTCGAGATGAGTGACGCCGCCCTTCGCTCTCTCCCAAATGATGGAACTCCACGGCTACTTATCTGGCCCGAATCGCCGATGAACTTCACCTACGGTACCGATACGACATTACGCGATAAGCTGAAGCTATTCGCAAAACTCTACCAGACCTCAATCCTTTTGAATTCTCAGGAAGTGGCCCCTAACGAGGGTCTTTACAACTCAGCAATGCTAATAAATCAAGAGGGTGGCCTCGTCTCTCAATATGATAAGATTCGCCTGCTGCCGTTTGGCGAATATGTTCCGCTGCCACAGTGGTTACCTGGAGCGGGTTTGATACGAGGTATTGTCGGGGACTTTACGGCCGGGACCAGCTACGGTTTGATGACCGTTGGAAATGTGCGCGTGGGAGTTTTCATTTGCATTGAGTCGGCGTATCCACACATCGCCCGACGATTCGCCCACGACGGTGCTGATGTGCTGATAAACATTTCCAATGATGGATATCTTGGACCAACAGCGGTTATGCGGCAACATCTGTCAAATGCGGTTTTTCGGGCCGTGGAAAACAACCGCCCCGTCCTTCGGGTGACAAACACGGGCATCACAGCGCTTATCCCCCCGAGCGGCGAAGTAAGAGATGC
Source organism: Acidobacteriota bacterium (assembly GCA_038040525.1). Lineage (GTDB taxonomy): Bacteria > Acidobacteriota > Blastocatellia > Pyrinomonadales > Pyrinomonadaceae > PSRF01. The sequence continues at coordinate 4,768 of JBBPIC010000100.1, forward strand.
GACGCAACCATTTCGTCAGGAGGTTAGAGTTTGGAGGATTGCTCCGGCCAATACTCCAGCGTCGTTTTATGCGGCTTATGGGGATCTCTTCGTGGCAGCATGCTCCGTCCTCAGCCTTTTGGTTTTTCTGTGGTCGTTTAAGAAAAGACGGAAGGAACCGATAAGAGCAACTGCCTGATTTGGTATTTGATTATTTTGGAGGATCCATGATCGAGACGTTATCAATTCAAGATCTAAGAACAACTTACGAAGACCTGCGAACCCGCGTCGAGCAGCTCGGGAGGTTTCTTTGATGTAGCTTCAGGCAAGGAGGAGTTAAAACGAATCGAGAACCAGGCGTCGGCGCCTGATTTTTGGAACGACCAGGAGGCTGCGCAAAAGCTTTTGCAAAGGCGAAGCTTGCTGGAAAAGAAGATTAACCGACACCAGCACTTTGAGACGCAGATTGGCGATGCGGGAGTTCTGTTCGAATTTGCCGAAGAGGATGAGGAATCTTTGAAAGAACTTCGTTCGCTCGTCGAACCTCTGGAAAACGAGATCAGCGTCGCGGAAACCGAGATGCTACTGAGCGGAGGCAACGACCAGCTCAACGCTATTTGCACGATTCATCCCGGGGCCGGTGGAACTGAGTCGCAGGATTGGGCGGAGATGTTACTCCGCATGTATCTGAAGTGGGCGGAACAACGGGGATACAAGACCGAGATCATCGATTATCAACCTGGAGAAGAAGCCGGGCTCAAAGGAGTAACGTTTAGAGTGGAAGGCGAGTATGCCTACGGCCTCTTAGCGGCCGAAGCGGGCGTTCATAGGCTGGTCCGCATCTCCCCCTTCGATCAAGCGGCCAGACGACACACGTCCTTTGCTTCGCTCTTCGTTTTTCCAGAAATAGACGAACAAATCGAGGTTGAAATCAACGAAAAGGATCTCCGCGTTGACACTTACCGCGCAACCGGAGCTGGCGGCCAGCATATCAATACCACCGACTCCGCCGTCCGCATCACACACAGCCCCACCGGCATCGTGGTGCAGTGCCAAAACCAACGTTCGCAACATCAGAACCGTGCCGTCGCAATGCAAGTGTTGCGATCTCGTCTGTATGAACTGGAACTGGAAAAGCGAAAAGCTGAGACAGCAGAGTTAGAAGCCAACAAGGCAGACATTTCCTTCGGGTCACAGATTAGGAGTTACGTGCTTGCTCCGTATCAGCTCGTCAAAGATACGCGAACCAAGCTTGAAAGAGGCAACGTTGACGCAGTACTGGCGGGTGACATCGATGATTTCATAAAGGCGTATCTACTTGCGAAGAAAGCGGCGTAGTGTGTCGTTGGGGATTATTCATCAATCCTGGCTTCCGGAGTAGCGATGGCAACTATTGAGTTTGAGGAGAAACCCCGAATACTGACTCCACGAAACAGCCGGCGAAATGAGATTCTGGCCATTTTGCTTCTCGCGGTTGGTTTGCTGCTTACGCTCTGTCTCGTTTCCGCGGCGTTTTATCCCAACGATCCATCGTGGAATTCAGCAGGTCAAACCGAAACGAGAAATTGGGCGGGCGCCATTGGCGCAAACGTCGCGGCTTTGCTCTTTCAGTCGATTGGACTCGCCGCTTATCTTCTGCCATTGCTTCTCTTGGCTGCGGCATGGCGACGGTTTAAGACACGAAGCTTTCACGCAGCTTTCAATAACCTGCTTGGGCTGGTCGTGCTCACACTCTCGGCAGCCGCGCTGCTTTCGATATCCCAGATTCGTCCGGTTTTTGATGCGAGTGTTCAGCCAGGGGGCCTGGTTGGGACTCTGATTTCTCGAGGCCTTGCCAGCGGTCTAAACACGGTAGGGGCGACCGTTCTGCTCATTGCCATTGCTGCCACCGGTTTGATTCTGGCGACAAACTTTTCCTTCATCGAGTTTTGCAAAAAGATTGCCGGGATTTTCGGTGGACATTTCGCTTTTGTCCCGGAAATGCCCGCGCGGTTCAGATCGTGGCGTGAAGCCCGCCAGGAGCGTTCGCGTTTGCGCAGAGAACAGCGCGAGATACTAAAGACGGAGCAGATGGCCGCCCGCGAGGCGCTGCGCAATGCCACCGAGGGCTCCGCAGGCTTGACTCCGGAACAACGCATTGCTGAATTGCTGATGGACGGCTCAGGGCCTGCCGAGGCAGCTGCCATCAACCGTGGAGAATCTCGCCTCTCGGCAGCGACCGAACAAATCAGGGGCACGGCTGAACCACTCCGTGCGGCCGCTGCCGGCGCTGGCCTTCAAGGCGCAACTGTGGTGGAAAGTCGCGCAGGGCGTCGCTCAATCTTTCCAAGTGGGCGAGGCAAGCCTTCTGTCGACGACGAAGAAGAAGACGTCGAAGAGATGGTAAGAGGCGTGTCGGTCTTGCGTGTAAAAGGTGAGGCTCCGGCCACCGGCAGACTCCCTTTCGACGCCGAGCGAGCGCGCCGAGTTTCATACTCAGATTATTCAATGCCGCCGCTGGATTTTCTCAATGAGGCGCCGCCCCCGAATGAGCAGGCAGACAATGAGCTTTTGAGCCTGGCAACTCGATTAGCTGAAAAATGCAAAGAGTTTAATGTTACCGGGCAGATCAAGCATATTTGCCCAGGTCCGGTAGTGACGACTTACGAGTTCAAACCCGATCCGGGAGTGAAATACTCGCGAGTGGTCTCTCTGGTTGACGACCTTTGCCTGGCGCTAAAGGCTGAGTCGATTCGCATTGATCGAATGCCGGGCAAGCCTCACGTCGGGATCGAAGTCCCAAATCCGCGCCGCGAAACAATCTTCCTGCGAGAGGTTATCGAGTCGCGTGCCTTCCGCGAGTCAACTTCTAAACTAACCATTGCTCTGGGCAAGACCATCGACGGTCTTAACTACGTCGCCGATCTGGCAAAGATGCCTCACCTTCTGATTGCCGGAACCACAGGCGCAGGTAAATCAGTCGGTGTCAATTCGTTGATTGTTTCGATTCTCTATCGCGCGCGCCCGGACGAAGTTAAGTTTATTTTAATCGATCCCAAGCGCCTGGAATTAGGACTCTACGAGGACATTCCACATCTCACGACTCCCATCATCACCGATCCAAAACTTGCCTCTCGCGCGTTAAAGTGGGCTGTTTCCGAGATGGAGCGTCGCTATCGTGATCTTGCCGGTTGGGGTGTGCGCAACATCGATGGTTACAACACCGAAATCATGCGACGAAATCTTGTCAAAGAGTACGACGACAAAGGTGAGCCGCATAAGCCTCTGCCGTACATAGTGATTATCATCGACGAGTTGGCCGACTTGATGATGACCTCGGGCCGTGAGGTAGAGGAATCAATAACTCGTCTGGCACAGATGGCCCGCGCCGTTGGAATTCACCTGGTGCTGGCAACGCAACGGCCTTCGGTCGACGTGATTACTGGATTGATCAAGGCAAACTTCCCTTCTCGCATTTCCTTCCGAGTATCCTCCAAGGTGGATTCGCGGACAATCATCGATACAAACGGCGCCGAACATCTGCTCGGTCGCGGCGACATGTTGTTTCTGCCGCCTGGGACTTCGCGTCTTATTCGCGTTCACGGCGCTTACGTGGACGAATCAGAAATTGGCCGCATCGTCGCGCACGCCAAGGCTCAAGGCCGACCCGAGTACGACGAAACAATTACGCAATCGGAAGAAGAGGCGCTTGGCCTGGAGGCCAGTGAGGGAGAACACGACGAGCTTTTCGAGGAGGCCCTGCGAATCTGCGTGGAAATGAAACGAGCTTCTACATCGGTGCTACAGCGACGATTACGAATCGGCTATGGTCGCGCCGCAGCAATCCTCGACCTCATGGAACGTGAAGGATTGATTGGCCAGGCCGACGGGTCGAGACCACGACCTGTTCTCGGTCGCGCTTATGAAATGATCGCGCAGTGGGATGAAGCCGGCATCGAAGAATAGTTTAGTAGGGTTCAACACACCCCCGAGAAGACATCTACCCAGCCTGGCGTCTATGCAATCTAAACCTAGTGAAGTTTCCGGATCTCACGGCCGCAATATCGCGAAACATTTTCCACGCAGGTTGTGGAAAAGTCTGTGGACATTGCGGCATAAAACAAACGAAGCTTTTGAAAATGTTGGACTTCCAGCAAAGTGCACACGCGAGCGGCAGTCGGGCAAACTCTTATTGAACACCCACTTGCATACGTGAAACAGAGTCTCCCAACCGCAAGAGTTCGACCGATTGTAATCATGGTCATGATTGTTACGATCTCACTAGTGTCGGCCTGCGTCCGAATGCCGAGATATCAATCAGCGGATGCTCAACCCCAGGTTAGTTATTCTGAAGGCTCTTTACCGATCAACGTCAACACTGCGTCCGTTCAGGAGCTGGAAACGCTCCCAGGCATCGGAAAAGGAATCGCTGAGAGAATCGTGGCGCATCGTGAGCAATACGGTCCCTTCAGACGTCCGGAGCATTTAATGATGGTACGCGGCATCAGTGATCAGAAGTTTCGGGCCATCCGATCCAAGATTACGGTCAATTAAACTGAACACATAGCAAGTAAGCGCGACATTACAGAACCGAGTGGCTTTGCTTGTCTGCGACGCGCAGATAACAAAATGAAACTTTTCGCCTGTAATAGAATCAACGACTTACAGGCAGTTTCTAAGAAGCCGGTACGCCGGATGCTAAAGACCCCGATTCTATTGTCGGCGCTCCACCTTATCTGTGGTAGCCTCCCGCATTCGGCGCTACCGCGCTCGGTTCCGTAAGATGCCAGTGAGCTCTTCTCCCTCGAATTTCGCCAAACATTAGCCCAAACTAGGCCGTCGGGCTGCCCAGTGTTATAATCTCTCGCGATTTAAACCTGAGGAGAATGTAAATGCCGTATTCAGAACTAATGATCCGACCCATGCGCGAAGAGTTAACACGCATTGGTGTTGATGAACTTCGGACACCCGAACAGGTAGATGAAACTCTAAACAATAGCTCGGGCACCGTGATGGTAGTTGTAAACTCAATTTGCGGCTGCGCGGCAGGAAAAGCGCGACCGGGGATCGCTCGCGCGTTGCAACATACTATAAAGCCAGACAAGGTGGCGACCGTGTTTGCAGGCGCTGACATCGAAGCCACTGAAAAAGCACGAACTTATTTCACTGGTTACCCGCCTTCTTCACCTTCAATCGCGTTGTTAAAGGACGGAAAACTCGTGTGGATGCTGGAGCGTCGTCAAATTGAAGGCAAGGACGCATCGCAGGTTGCCGATGAGCTCACGCGCGCGTTTGACCAGCACTGCGTCAAAACGGAAGCCACAGCCAACTAATCCGTGAAAGTCTTATCCGCAGATTACGCAGATTACACCGATTATTAAGAATGACTGAGTTAGGCAAAGCGAAGTCTGAAGCAAAGCCCAGCCGCGTAAGTGTTTCCCACGTTCCTAATAATCTGCGTAATCGGCGCAATCTGCGGACAATCGTGTGGCTTTGTTTCCTGCTTAATGAACTTCCTTTGAAAGTCTTCCGGGCCCGAGCAGCTTTGCAAACTCCGCGTGAGCCAATACAACTTCTGGCGATTGCTGCACTGAAGCAAAATACTTCTGTTGAAATTCGGGCCCTCCTTCGTTCGGTGTCAAAAGCAACCGTGCCTGATCGACGATGGCCGCCGCCTCGCCGTCGCTCGAGGATTCCCTCGCTTCCAGTAGTGCATCAATTTGGACAATCAGTTCGGATAGATGCCTCAACCAGGCAAACCATGGATTGTGCATCACCAGATTAAGATATTCGTAGCTGTTGTCTATCTTCCCGTGCTTGCGTTCATAACCCAGCCGCTCATGTTCGAGCAGCGTCTTGTGCAAACTCAGCAACGCAGTCCGCACCTCCTGCAGTCTTTTTACGGTTCCGCCCGATAATTGCTCGTCAGCCATGGTTCACTCCCCTCCGGGGTCTAGTAAGATTCATTGTAAGACGGGTCTCAGGGAATGTAGAACTGCGCCGCCGTCGACTTCAAACCTCTATGCTATGATCGCTCACAATGCCGGCCCCTTTTAGCCTCAGCACGCCGATTGACGAACTGTACAAACACGGCCTGGGTCACCTCGGCCAGACGCTTTCTCATAAGCTTGCACTCTCCCTCGCCAGCCATTTCCGCATTAAAGAGTCGCACAATACGACCGTCGAGGATTTGCTGGGCTACCTGCCGATGCGTTACGAGGATCGTTCACATCCAGCGCGGATTCGCGATCTTATTGACGGCCTTGAAGCGTCGCTGGAACTCCAGGTCAAGGTTGCCGGTGGCTATCAAGTGAGAAACAAGCGGTCCTACGGGCGTTCAAGGCTTTTCATCTTCGAAGTGAGTGCGACAGATCCCGAGAGGACCGGCCAAGCTGTGGTTGTATGGTGGTTCGTCTCCGGCTCTCACGCCAATGAGGTCGTGAACTACTACAAGAAGCGTTTTTCGCAAGGTGCTCGGTTCATGACTTTCGGCAAGTGGGAATGGGACAAGCGTCGCGCCACTTATGCGCTGCATCTTCATAAGCCCGCTGATGAGCTCGAGATGTTGCCCTTTCCTCAATCAAAGGAAGACGCGGGATTGGTGCGGCATGACGGTGAGGATGAGGCGCATGGAAATGCGATCGACGACGATGAAAGTAGCGATCCTGAACTGGCGATGATTCATACCGGCCGACGCGTTCCGATCTACCGAAAGCTCGGCCAGTTTAGCTCCAAACGAATACGAGAGATTATTCATGCTGTTCTGGCACTCCTTCCTGACTCGGCGATTTCAGAGACATTTCCTGCCGACCTGCGCCTGCGGCAGAAGTTGCTTCCTCGCGCGGACGCCATTCGAGCGATTCATTTCCCTCCGGAGAAGACGCCGCTGGCTCTTTATGGTAAGTCACGAAGTCCGGCACATTTGCGGCTGATATTTGAAGACTTCTTCTGGGTAGCGCTGGGGATTGGACTCAAACGGGGTAAACGAATCAAGGAATCAAAAGGCGTCACGATGACGATTGACCGGGCGACGAAATTGAGGATTGCAACAGTGTTGCCTTTCAAGCTAACCGACGCGCAGCGTCGAGTCGTCAAAGACATTTTCAGAGATCTGCAATCTGACGCGCCGATGAACCGCCTTTTACAGGGCGACGTGGGGAGCGGCAAAACCATCGTTGCCCTAATAGCGATGCTGGCTACGATGGAGAGTGGTTATCAAACCGCGTTGATGGTCCCAACCGAAATTCTTGCGGATCAACACGCGCGCAATATCAAAAGGCTGCTGGCTAAAACGCCTTATCGCGTCGAACTACTGACTGGCTCCCTGCGTGGCGCAGAAAAGCGAAAGCTTCAGCTGGAAATTGCGGCGGGAGAAATTCATGCTGTCGTCGGTACACATGCCCTGATCCAGGAAGCTGTGTCTTTCAAGAACCTGGCCCTGGCTGTGGTTGATGAGCAACATCGCTTCGGTGTTGTGCAGCGCGCGGAATTGCGCGCGCGCGGGCTCAATCCTGATGTACTCGTCATGACCGCGACGCCGATTCCCCGTTCGCTTACCATGACAATCTATGGCGACCTGGACGTTTCCGTGATCGACGAAATGCCACCGGGGCGAACGCCCATCCAAACCAAGGTCTTTGGCGAAGAGCAACGTGCGGAGGTGAAAGCGCTCATTGCTCAGGAGATACGCGCGGGACGGCAGGTGTATGTGGTGTATCCGCTCGTTGAGGAGTCAGAGAAGATGGACCTCAAAGACGCGACGCAAAGATATGAGTATCTGCGGGATAAGGTGTTTCCCAGGTTTTCTGTGGGGTTAGTGCATGGAAAGATGAGGCCCGCCGAAAAAGAAGAAGTGATGCGGCGCTTCGTATCTGGCGAAATCAACATCCTGGTGTCAACGACCGTCATAGAAGTCGGAGTTGACGTACCGAACGCATCGCTGATGATTGTGGAACATGCCGAAAGATTTGGTCTCTCCCAGCTTCATCAACTGCGAGGCCGTGTTGGTCGCGGCGCCGAAAAGAGTTACTGCATCCTTCTCACAACGGATAAGAAGACGAGTGTTGCCAAAGAACGACTCGGCATTTTGGCGCAAACAAGCGACGGCTTTCTGATCGCGGAAAAAGATCTCGAACTCCGCGGCCCCGGCGAGCTTTTGGGCACTAAACAGTCCGGTATGCCTGAGTTTCGGGTGGGAAACATTGTTCGCGACCAGCGACTGCTCGAAGCTGCTCGCAAGGAAGCTGAGTTTTATCTCGCCAAGACGGAGAAGTCGCCCGAGACTGCCAAGATGATTAAGCGCATCAAGTCGGATTCCAGGTTGAAGCTAGCGGCGGTAGGCTGACGCGATCCGCAGATTACGCCGATTACTCAGATGGGAGACATTAACGGGCTCCTTGTGTTGGGTTGCGGGGTCTATACCGCCTTCTTGTAATCTGCGTAATCTGCGTAATCTGCGTAATCTGCGGATAGTTTTTGCTGTGAGAATAATTGCCGGAAAATATCATGGCCGTAATTTGAAGAGTCCACCATCCCTCGAAGTGCGGCCGACTTCTGATCGACTGCGTGAAACCCTCTTCAACGTCATCGCGCCAAGGATCGAAGGTGCGCGGTTTTTGGACCTGTGCGCTGGTTCGGGGGCGGTCGGGATTGAAGCGCTCTCCAGAGACGCGGCTCATGTCACATTCGTTGATAGGTCGCGGAAAATGTGTGCGCTGGTGGAAGCAAACCTCGATCTTTGCCAGATTCCCGAGGACGAAACGGTAGTGTTGCAGGCCGAAGCTACCGACTTCCTGCATCGGCAGCTACGGCATTCTGCAGAACCCTGGGACATTGTCTTTTTCGACCCGCCCTACGCTGCCGACTACCTTACGGTTCTTGATAACTTCGGCCGGGAGGCTGCCAGTTTGTTGGGCGAAAATGGCTTGCTGATTGTCGAACACCACCACAAGAACAAGTTGAAAGACGAAGTTGGGAAAATACTCCGAGTGCGAACGCTGAAGCAGGGCGACTCGGCATTGAGCTTTTATGAGATAAACCCGTGATCGTGACTACGGGTCAGCAGTTCAGAGTTCAAGCTTTAGCTTGCGTGGTCCTCACCCAACCCCAACCTAAAGGTTGAACTGGCCTTGCCCGAGAAGTCAAAGAAGAGTCTGGGTTCCGCGGCTTAGCCGCCGCACATCGCGGAAAGGCTCTGCCTTTCCGGAAAC
>JBBPIC010000023.1:0-94662 GCA_038040525.1 Acidobacteriota bacterium
GGGTTCTGTATCTGATTGCGTTTCAGCCCAAATAATCAAACTGCATCAGTACCCAATACCTCGAGGTTGGGACATGCTACGAGCGGGGCAAGCCACCCTTCCCTACTCGAACTTTTCAAAGTATCAATCAATTCCCCACATCAAAGTTAATTAGAGACGCCCACCCATCCGATAACGCAGGGGGTACTGACTTCATGTTGCACCGGCTGCATGCTGTTGAGTCGGAGACAGCGGCAATGACAAAATAAACTTACTGCCTTTGCCGGGTATGCTTTCAACCGCGATTTCGCCGCCATGCGCCTGGGTAATATGGCGAACGAGGGACAGGCCCAGGCCGCTTCCCTTCGTGTTGTGCACCAGCGGATCTCCCGCCCGGTAGAACTTCTCGAATATCTTAGACTGATCGCGACGCGCGATGCCGATGCCGTGATCCGCCACCTCGAGTTTAACCACGCCGTTATCCCGGTAGAGTTTGACGCCCAGGAACTTTTCCTCTGACGAGTATTTCAGCGCATTGTTAACGAGATTAACCAGCGCGCGGGCGATTGCTTCACGGTCCACAGCCACTGCCGGCAGGTTTGAGTCAATGTTCTCTTCGAACGCGAAACCCTGTTGCTCGATTTGGTATCGATACGACTCCAGCGTGTTGCGAACCAGTTCCGCAATATCAGTGTTTCGAAACTCATACTCCTTGTGTCCCGCTTCAATTCGAGAAAAGTCGAGGATGTTGTTGATTAGCGCGGTCAGCCGCTCGCTCTCTTTGCGAATGATGCGGTAATACTGTTGCTTCTTATCCGGAGTTGTGATGCGTCCCAGCTCGAGCGTTTCAGCGTATAACCTGATCAAAGCGAGTGGCGTGCGCAACTCGTGGGATACGTTTGAAACGAAGTCAGACTTTAGGCGGGCCAGCGCCATTTCCTTGCTGACGATATGTTTGGTTAGCACCAGGCCGCCGATTATCAGGAGAGAAAGACAACCGAGGATCCAAAAACTTCGCTTGACCCAGGTCTGGCCCAGCGCCTTTACGCTCGTACCCTGAAACTTGATGCCCAACGCCAGCCCGCGGAAAACATCATCCAGCTTGCGCCCTACCTCAGGCTTGCCACTGCCCCAACCCGCCGAGGTGGCCAGCGGCTTTTCATATCCACTTTCCATCTCCACTGGATAGACCATCATGGCAAGCTTGCTTCCGCCCCGGTCACTCATCTTCTGAGTAACCTCCTCCTCCAGCATCTCGGGAAAGAAAGTCTGTTTCAGGTAACCAGCATCGAAAGTGGCCCCGCCAAATACCACCCTATCTTTTGAGAGTTGTGGAAGGACGAACAAGGAAGTTGTTACGTACGCCTCGCCATCGGCCCGTTTTGTCAGACCACTGTAGAAAGTCATGGGCCGGTTTTTCTTGTGCATCCCCAGAACCAGCGACTTGCCTTCCCTGCCAAACCAGCGACGGTATGAGTCGACCATTTTCTCATGTTCTTTGAGGGTGTAAGCGTCTTTCATCAGCTGAGGTTGCGAATGGAACACAAAACTTTTTTCGTCGAAGAGGAACACGTGCGACAAGTGCGGATTCTTTTCCAATATGAGGCCAAGTTTCTTATCTTTTTCCAGGGTGTCAGCATCCGGAGATGGGAAAAGACTGCGCACATCTTCGGTCAACGTGTAAGCCTTTTTGTTGATTTTCTTCTCGGTGATGGCCAGCATCTCCTGAAAATCGCGATGGATGGCTGCCTCAAGTACCTTGTCCCGCTCGAAGGCCCTCAACTGACTGAAATTGAGGTAGATGAGGGCGGCAGCCGGCAGCACAACTGCGAGGCCCAGCGTTAACATTAGCCGGAACCGGTTGAAGCCTCCCAGAAAACCTCTTCTCTTCAATTTCATTTTCGACCTCTGAAGGAACTGCGGTAAACGAACCGTAGCATACGCTTGCCGGTGTTAAGGTGTGTTAAGAGCACGTAAAAATATGTCAAGAGTTGTTAACTTATCAAACCGAAGAGGCATCCCCAGGAGGCGTGAAGTAGTAGCAGAAGGCAGTAGGCAGTAGGCAGTAGGCAGTAGGCAGTAAGCAGAAAGCAGAACATGAAGCCAGTCGCGTTCGGTTCCTGCTCCTGCCTCCTGCCTCCTGCCTCCTGCCTTCTGCCTCCTGATCCTCCCGCTTGAACTACCGAAACTGCTGATCGTCCGCTGATGGTCCATAAAGCGCGGGGACCTTGGCACCCAATAAACGCAGATAGACTGTCATCTGGCCGCGGTGATGCGCCCAATGATTAATGGTGTCCTGGATGAACACGTAGCGTGGCAACTCCATGACGACCTGTCCCCGGGCCAGTAACCGCCAGGAGGTCATCAGGTGCTCTTCGGTGGTTTGCTCAAGAGCCGAACGTGCGTCAGCTGCACTTTTGTCGAGGGCCTTCAGCAACTCGTTGCTGGTATCCAACCTTTTCTGTTCCATGTTCGAGCCTTCCGCCGGGGCCACGTCCAGTTCTTCCTGCGTAACCTGCATGGCTACCCACTTAGGAATCGTCGCCACCATGTTCGCCAGATATCCGAAGATCATCGACTTCTCATGTGGCTTCCAGTCGTACTTGCCCTCGGGCACCTGCTCCAGGGCGAGGCGCGAGCGGCGCACCTCGCTCTCCAGCTCTGCCAGGTAGAAGTCTGTCAGTTTCATATGCTTCTCCTTATCAAGACGGATGTTTCAGTCATCATACATCTGCAAGGGCGTCTCCTTGGAGTGCGCCGGCCCGGCGGCGCTTTGGCCAGTCGTAAACATTAATCACTTTGTAAGTTGAATGTTGCTCAACAAAGCGGCGCCAGGCCGCCGCGGGCCAAAGCGCCGCCGGGCCGGCGCACTCCAAAAAGTCGCCTTCACTGGAGAAGAGCCTGGAACCTTAGAGCATCTTTTGTCATACGAGCGTTGTTGAAAAAGACGTAAGGGGTCTCAATTCTTTCCAACCTCGTACCCTTTGCCCACCTCTTTGACAACATCGCCGCTAGCTCGTGCAACTCCGCTTCCTCATATTCGTACCGCCATCCATTGCGGCCGTGTAACCTGAAATAGAGTTTATCGGGAGTGACGCTGTCGGCTGTAAAAGGATCCACTGCATGCCATAACTTCAGACCGTCGCATATCTCTTTCACTACCTTAGTGTCCCAATCGCCACGCGGCTCCCAACAGAAATTGAACTCTTCGTTGTCGCTATGGCGGTTGAGGTCCACAAAGAAATGCTCCAAATTAGAAATGTTTTCTTTGGTCTGTATGAAGCTGGCTGGACATTGAAACAAGATCGTCCTGGTTTTCAACGCCTTTGCACAGGCGAGCGTGACTTCCCAAGCCTCTTTCACTATTGAGGTAGACCTGAAGTACCCGGCTTCCTGCTTTTCAGTTTCAGATAGCTTCCGCTTCAGGCGACGATAAGTAGGACTCTTGCCGTCATGCGTGATTAACTGCCAGGCTTTCAAAACAAATTCAAAGTCTGCCGGAGCAGTTTCGCGCCAGCGTTCGAGCGTGGAGATTCCTGGTGGTTGGTAGAATGTGTGTTGGACCTCGACGCAGGGAAACAACTGAACATATTCTGCCCTGGCGATACCAAATCCAGATGTCCCAACGCGTGTCTTCATTTACAAGTTACGCTAATCAGATTCCATATACCAAAATAAGCCCGCAGCCCCTATCGTAGCAGGCACGGGGATCTGCCAGGCAAACAGAGGCACTGCTGCAGTTTGGAGCAGTGTACTTAATTACAGAACCCAGCGCGGTAGCGCGGGATCCCGGAAGGCAACTTAGCCAACGTCGGCAATACTTCTTAATGCTCAGTTTCTTGAAGGATCCCGCGCTACCGCGCTGGGTTCTGTATCTGATTACGTTTCAACTGAAATAATTAACTGCATCAAGACCCAGACAGACAACATCTTGCGTTTTGTGCAAGAAAAACGCCCGATCCACGAACCCACACGAAGTAGCACGAAAAAACTTTCGTGTGACTTCGTGTTTGTTCGTGGATCGATCTTTATTCTGTTTGCGTTTCTGGTAATCTGTGGCTTCTATGAGCGTTTGGAAGACGCTGCTGGAAACAGCGATACACACGCCGTCGCCGCATAATGTGCAGCCGTGGCGCGTGCAGATTTTTTCGGACGACCACGCTGACCTACTAATTGAAAAACGCCGGACGCTTCCCAAAGAAGATCCCACCGGAAGCTTTATCATCCTGACCATGGGTCTCTTCATTGAGGCCTTAAAAATCCTGGCGGCGAATAGATCATTTAAGCTGGATTACCATCTGTTTCAGGAGCCATCGCGCTTTACTCCGAAACATATTGCAAAAGCGGAAGGTGAGCTGTTGCCGTTTGCTCGGCTGACCCTGAGCCACCCTGAGGATAGCCGCGAGGCCCAAGCGATCCACGTGCATTGAGATTGAACTTTACGAGTTTGAGGGCGGGCCGTTTAGCGAACGCGACATCAGGATCAAGAATAGATATGTAGCGCAATGACGACGGCCAATTATCCGCAGATTTCACAGACTACGCAGATTACACGAAGCAGCAGCCTGCTTGATGCGTAATCTGCGAAGCAAACGTTCAACTTCTTGTTTTTCGAGCAAGATTGTGATCGAATAATATGATCCACGAAACCACACGAAACAGCACGAAAAGATTTTAGTGTCTTTGGTGTGATTTCGTGGATCGTGTTTTATCTTCGCTTGGTTGCGGCCTAGGCTGCGCTGCGTAATCTGCGGATAACCTACTCGACGCGGACTCCTCGATTCATCGCAATGCCCCGCGCTTTCATAACAACATCATCATCAATAAGCTCACTGCCAGCATTCCAGCCGGCAACTTCCTCCACCTGTCGCCCGAGCGCAAGTGCAAGTTTTTCGTCGCTGGCTTCGAACGCGCGATCGCGAAGCTTGCGCAGAATGCGAGCAGCTTTTTCTTGTCCGGTGCCACGGTCGTCAACAATGTGATCCGGTGAATCTAGTCCTGCCGTTCTCTTCGTGCGCCCCCCAAGCCCTTTGGTGAGTAAGTACGCGACCACCGAACCCAGGCCGATGCCGGCCACGACGATGCCAAGCTGACGAAGATGAGAACTTCCATTATTTCCTGGTTGCTGATTTTGAGTATCGATTTTGTTGTCCATGAATGAGTCTCCCTTAGTTCGTTATTTTTCGTTCGTTATTTTTCGTTCGTTATTCTTTGCTTTCGACCCGCTAACGCCCGCCGCTGCAGCTATCAGCACTGATATGAAAACGTCCACGGCACCGTCTGACTACGGCAAAAATCGCCGCCTCTGTACGATTTCAAGTTGTTCTGTTGGGGGTGATTCGGACTAAAGCAAGTTGCCAGCCATAAGCGGCTCAAACCGAAGGCAGAAATCGCAGATTACACAGATTACGCAGATTAGAAGACAAAAGGGCTGTAGCAGAAGGCATTAGGTTAGGCAGTGGCTCTCGGTTGTGCCGGCGCTCTCAGTAATCGGTGTAATCTGCGGAATCTGCGGATAGGTTTCTATTGAAGCGCTTTGGCTGCTTCGAGAACCTGCTCCGGCCGGGCGCGAACCCAATAATTCTCCGTCAGGTTGGCCCAGCGCACCGTGCCGGAGGAGTCGATCAAAAACTCCGCCGGTCTTGAAACATCATGACCATCGATTCCCTGTCCCGCATGAACCAGGTCATAGCGGCGAATCGCGTCCGTGTTGGGATCAGATAGGAAAGTGAAGGTGTAGCCGGCTTGCTCAAGCATTCCCCGATTGACATCCGGGCTGTCGACACTAATAGCCACCGGACGAATCCCCGCCTGACGAAACTTGTCTAAATTCTGCTCGATGCTCCGCAACTCGGAGTGGCATGAAGGTCACCAGTATCCCCGATAGAAGACCAGCAGCACGCCTTTCGGAGTTGACGATTTCTGTGGTCCGTTGATTGGCGACGACAGCAGTTGCGAAAGCGAAACGGATTGGCCATTCGTGTCGGCAAGACTGAAGTCCGGCGCCTTCTGACCAACCTGCGGAGCGCCGTGAGATGCCGGTAACCACCTCGCCATAATCAGAATCGAGAAAAGAAAGAGTCCGATGATGACTACGCTGAGGGTGGCGAGTATTGAGGCGGCGATCTTCGCTTTGCGGGACCGTCCGGGTGCAAATGCACGCCGAACGCCAACCAGCAAAAGCACCGCGGCGATTACATATAGGATCAGCGTGACCCAAGGAAAGTCGCGTGTAACTGGCCAGTTGACAAAAATTAGAGGGTAGCTGAGCGACGCGGCAAAACTCAGCAGGAAACCGGCCCAGATTTGCCAGTTAAATCTTAGAGCTTTCATGTTATCCACAATTTAATAAACTCCACAGCGCCAAAGGCGCGAAATGTAACAGCCTGGGGCAGCGCCCCAGGTAGAACCACTTGAAACCCTTCTTAGCGCTGAAAGCGCGAAATGATGTGGCTTCTCAACCACAATTGTTTTGGTCGACGCTCCAGTATTTCGCGCCTTCAGCGCTTCCAGAGTTCGGGATCTTTACCTGGGGCGCTGCCCCAGGCTGTTACATTTCGCGCCGTTGGCGCTGGGACTCAGAAACAACACATCAACTGAGCTTTCCTCTCTCGTTCTCAATGGTAGCCTTCCAGAAATGTTCCGGGTATTGGATATCTTCCAGGTTATGAAAAGTGGAGGTGTAGCCGTCCACTGGTCCACCCATAAACATGTCTCTGACCTTCTCCCAGCTAAGCGTTGGATTGATTCTCAGAGTATCGAGGATCTCGCCGTTTTCGATTGTGATGGTGTCGATAAACAAGAGTTTTGCTTCCAAAACCTTTGGGCTCATGTTCCTGTTTACTTTCTGAAATTCTTCAAATCTTTTTTCGCGGTTCCAACTCAGCACTCCCTTCTCGTCATCATTCAGCGACGAAAGGCCCTGCGTGCGGCTTTGTTGTTGTGCTCGACCGGCGTTAGTTTTTTCCGTGGGCATTGGCTCAGCACCTCTTCACTCAATATGGATACTCCTTGAGCCTCCGGCGTCTGCGTTATACATTGGATGAGGTGTCCAGTCAAAAGATTTCGGGGGTCCAGCTGCTTGAGGAAAACATGATCAGCCTTCCGGAATCCGACGAAGATCTGCTGCGCGAATGTGAGGTTGAAACTTTCCGCTCGAGTGGACCGGGGGGTCAGCATGTTAACAAAACGGAGAGTGCTGTTCGTCTCAGGCACAGTCCTTCCGGAGTAGTTGTTACTTCGCAGGAAGAACGAAGTCAGCATCGAAACAAGGCCAACTGTTTGCAGAAGCTTCGCCGGCGGATCGAGCAACTCAATTACCGCGCACCTAAACGAGTTCCAACACGTGTCTCAAAAGCCGCCAAAGCCCGTACGCTGGAGGAAAAGACGCGTCGAGGACGAATAAAACGCATGCGTTCAAAACCGCCGCCAGATGAGTGAGCGCCGGTGCCAACGGAAGTCAGAGATCAGAGGTCAGAGGTCAGAGGTCAGAAGTCAGAAATTAGAGATCAGTAACCGACTCCTCCCTACCCCTGACCTGATCTGGGATTTCGGACCTCTGATCTCTGATCTCTGACCTCTGACCTCTGACTTCTGACCTCTAGCCCTGTATGATGACAGCAAGGAGACTTTTGAATGATCACAGTCGCAAATCGGATTTATGTAACACAGGAATATGCGGATGCCTTTGAGCAACGGTTTCGCGAGCGCGCCGGACTGGTGGACAAAATGCCCGGATTTGTTTCAAACCAGGTATTGCGGCCGGTAAACGAAGGGGATCCATATGTAGTTTTCACAATCTGGAACGGTCGTGAAGACTTTCTTAACTGGGTGCGCTCCGATGAGTTTGTTAAAGGCCACGCTCAGTCGGGCACTCTGCCGAAAGAGGCGTTTCCCCAGTCAAACGTTTTGGAAATGCATGAGGTGGTTCAGGATTCCAGCCGCCCTGATTTACAACCAGAGCCGCATGGCGGCCCTTTCAGAATGCACGGGTAGGACAGACATTCCTGTCTGTCACCCCTTAGCAAAGAGCACGTAGCGGACGCAAAAGGAAGGAACATTTTCCATGTATCATTTCTCATTTTCCACTATATGTCATCGCCGGAAATCATTGAATATTGCCGGAAGTTCAGAGTTCAGCCATTAGGCTGTGGCTTCACAACGCAAGCTAAAGCTTGAACTCTAAACTTCACGCCCTTGCCGGGCAATGGAAACTACTCAATTGTTTGCGGCGTCTGTCTTGGCCACAATCTTGACATGCTTCTTGATCGCATCGGCCAGGTAGGCCGAGCGTTCCCAGCTCGTCCCACTGCTGCGGAACCGAACGATACCCTCGTGATCGATCACGATGTAGGTAGGAAAGGCGCGCACGTTGAACGCCCTTGCGATCTGCCCGTTACGGTCCCAATACTGTGGCCAGACCATCTTTTCTTTGATCGTGAACTCTCTCCACGTCTCCTCTTCGGTGTCTGAGCTGATTCCAATCAGCACGAATTGTGGCTCTTTTGTAAATTTCTTATTCAGAGCGCGTAGCGATGGTATTGAAGCTACGCAGGGAGGACACCATGTGCCCCAAAAGTCCAGCACCACTACTTTTCCACGCAGGTCCTCCAAAGTGATGTGTTCGCCGTCGGCTGTAACAATAGAAAAGTCTGGTGCGAAAGCCTCACGTGCCCGACGCGGGTTTTCGATCATCTTGCGCGCCGGGGAAGCGAAGCCGCCATCGGCCTCGAGTTGCAGGAATTTCTGCAGCTCGGCGATGCCTTCCGGATCGCGGTTTTGCTGCAGTAGTACAACTCCGAGATTGTATTGAATAACCGGAAGTCGAGTACTCTGCGTCAGCCCGGCTCGAAACGCGGCTTCTGCCGCAGCCAGCTTCTTTTGGTCCTTGACTTCCGCTTGCGCTTGCAATGCCAGCCCTTTGTAGTTGTAGGCCTGCGCCCGAAGCTCGGCATCGTTTGCGGCCATCTCGATCACCTTTTCACTCGATTCGATCGCATTCTTATGAGCTTCGAGTCCGTAATAAGCCTGGGCCATTCCCATTAAGGCTTCCGGCGACTTCTTGCCGCGCATTTCGTTTGCCCGCTTGAAACTCTTCAAGGCGTCGTCGTATTTACGACGCCGCATAAGATCGACGCCCTTCTGGTATTCAGCTTCGTAGGCATAATCGTCCCCCTGAGCGCGTGCGGTTGTCCCCTCGTGATGAAGACCGGTGGGTTGCATTAGCACCACAAGTCCAAGGCCAACCCCTAAGAGGAGCACCCACAAGAATCTATTGGGACGTCGATGAGGGTTGAACTCTATTCTCTGCATTAAACTACACCTCCGTGGCGTCAGATAATATCATCGGTTACAACCCATTAGCGATTACCAAACCGGCTTCTCCGGATCGTATACTTTCATCCCTATGGAATGGCAAGAAAACATCATCGATGACGACCAGCAAATTCAAGAGTTGCTCTCCGAAACTCAAACCATCGCGGTGCTGGGGATTAAGACGGAGGCGCAAGCCAACCAACCCGCTTTCTACGTGCCGCGATATCTGGCTTCGGCCGGGTTCCAGGTCATCCCGGTTCCGGTTTACTACCCACAAGTAACCGAGATTCTGGGAGAAAAAGTCTACCGGAAATTAGCGGAGATACCGAGAGAGGTAGACCTGGTTAATGTATTTCGCCGTTCAGAAGATGTTCCCGCTCATCTGGACGACCTGCTTGCAAAGAAGCCGAAAGCGGTTTGGATGCAGTCGGGTATTAGACACTCCGCGGTCGCTGAGAGTCTCGCAAGGGCCGGGATCAAGGTCGTCCAGGATCGTTGCCTGATGGTGGAGCATCGATACCGGGGAAGATGACTTGCATCGTATTGTAAAACTCCCGTCTTCAGCGCCAAAGGCGCGAAATGTAATAGCCTGGGGCAACGCCCCAGGTGATGAGTCAGGAATTCCGGAGCGCTGAAGGCGCGGAATGGGAAGCGGCGAGCGAAAATCATTTCCAGCATTATTGGGCGCCTTCAGCGCTAAGAGTTTCACTTGGTCCGACCTGGGCCGATGGCCCAGGCTATTACATTTCGCGCCTTTGGCGCTGCGGACCACAATCGGATTGTAGGGAGGCTTCATTCATGCACAAACTTCTTTCTTCCGCGCTGGTAACCCTGCTCCTGACAATCAGTCTCCACGCGCAAACGGCGCCGGACGCCGCTGAGCTCACGAAGTTGCTCAATGATTTTCTGTGGGGTGCCTCCAGGAATGACACCGCCACCCATGAACGATTCTGGGCCGACGATTTGATCTACACAGGCTCGGTTGGACGCCGTGTCAGCAAGGCCGATATCATGAATGATCTGCGCAAGTTGCCCACGATCGAAGCTGGACCACGAACGACCTACACTGCAGAAGAGATCCGAATTCAACAGTATGGCAATACAGCAATCGTGGCTTTTCGTCTGGTGGGAACAGTTGAGCGCGGCAAGAAAACTGAAGTCACGAAATTCTTCAACACTGGTACATTCCTCAAGCGCAACGGAAAGTGGCAGGCAGTGGCATGGCAGGCAACCAGACTCCCGCGCGCTGAGGAAGTTGCGAAGAAAGAGGTGGCGGAGGTAGAAGCGGAGTTTCATCAAGCGATGCTCGCGTCTGACGTTGACACACTCGAAAGAATACTTGACGACAGTTTCATCTGGACCCATAGCACCGGCGTGCAGTTGACGCGCCCACAATTGATCGATGATCTGAAAACGGGCCGGCTAAAGTTTTCGAAGTTGGAAACCAACATTGTGACTGTTTCCGTGACTGGGGATACTGGAACGGCGCGTGGTGTTTCGGCGCGACAGCGCAGTGCAATTCCCGGGCAGTCTGGTCGAGGCGACGCCGCGCCATTCAGTGCCTTTTACACCCTAACGTTTGTTAATAAGGGCGGCCCGTGGAAAGCAGTCGCTATGCATTCCAGCCGGCGCTGAAAAGTTCTACCCGGGCACGGGGCGCCTCCTTGTGAAAACTCCCAGGTCGGAACGAGAGCGCCCTCGTGATCTCTCAGGTAAGGAAGGTGGGCTTGCCCCCGCTCTTCGTTGATTACCTCAGTTCATGAAATAATTTTCCAACCTCTGCCCGCCTCTCATTTGAACAAAGGTCATTTTGCCCTGGAGTTACGCGCGACTCAGGCCTCTCCTTGGAGTGCGCCGCCTTGTCGGCGCTTTGGCCCACCGCAAGATTCCTCGACGTCGGTAGTTTCAATGTCGCGTAGCGAAAGCGGCGCCAAGCCGCCGCGGGCCAAAGCGCCGACAAGGCGGCGCACTCCAAAAACTAGCTTTTTTGCTACGCCGCAAGCTAAAGCTTGTATTCTATTACGCCTCTACATCAACGGCGCTTGCTAAGCAGTTTACTTTGGGGCGCGTCTCAACTAAATTGCTTAGATTAGAATAACAATCTTAAAAAGCGCATTGATGTTAAAGTCACCGTCAAAAACAGCGAGCTGGACCATCAGCTTGTTCTTCGCAATCGCTCTGGCGCTCTGTACACAGGCACAGACATCAAGCGGAAGTTTGCGAGGCAAAGTTACTGATCCGGCAGGCGCGCTAGTTGGCAATGCCAGCGTCACAGCTGTGGGACCTGATGGCAGGCAGCGCACGGTCCAAACTAATCGAGAAGGCGCGTTTGCAATTAACAATCTTGCCGCCGGTAAACACACAGTGCGCGCCTCGGCATCAGGCTTCGCGCCTTTTGAAAACGCTGACGTGGCAATTGCCCAGGGGGTCAGCACGTCCCTGGATATCAAGCTCGACGTAACGGTCAACGAAGAAGTCACTGTAGAACGTGAGCTAACGATTAATACAGACCCGGAAGCGAATGCCAGCGCGACGGTTTTGCGAGAACCTGAGATTGAAGCGTTACCCGACAATTCCGAAGATTTGGCCGCCGCCCTACAGGCCCTCGCCGGCCCGGCGGCCGGACCCAGTGGCGGTGAAGTTTTCGTAGACGGTTTTTCCGGTGGCCGCCTCCCACCCCGGGACACGATCCGTGAAATTCGCATTAACCAGAATCCCTTCTCATCGGAATATGACCGCTTGGGGTTCGGCCGCATCGAGATATTTACCAAACCAGGCACAGACAGTCTTCGCGGCGAGGCCGAATTTGAATTTGAGGATGAGGCTCTTAACTCGCGGAATCCGTTTGCGCGAAACCGCCCTCAGTTTCAGGTGAGGACAATTAGCGGCAATTTGGGTGGACCTGTCGTTAAAGGCCAGGCCTCGTATTTTGTCGACGCCGATTATGAGGAGGCCGACAACAATTCACTTATTAATGCGCTTATTCTCGACCCAAACTTAAACCCTACGAGCCTTCAGCTGGCAGTCGTATCTCCAGTTAAGGACGTGGAGTTTAGTCCACGCCTGGATTTGAAGCTGAACGAAGACCACACGCTGGTGGCGCGTTACAGCTTTTCCAGTTCCCGAATGCTGAACGCCGGTTTGAGTGGATTCGATCTGCTGTCCAGGGCATACAGCACCCGAAGCAGCGACCACACCGTCCGACTGACTGAGACCGCCATTGTTAACCCCTCAACGGTCAATGAGGCGCGCTTTCAATATATTCACCGCCGCAATGAGCTGAAGAGTATTGACGAATCACCGACGGTTCGCGTGCTCGAAGCTTTCACATCCGGCGGGGCAAACGTGGGGACGGCTTTCGCTAACGAAGACCGTTTTGAGTTGCAAAACTACACTTCATTTCTGCGGGACAAGCATTCAATGAAAGTTGGCGTCAGACTTCGGCATCTTCGTCTCGCTGACTCCGCGCCCAACAACTTCGCCGGGACGTTTACCTTTACCAGTCTGGATCAATATCGCAATACCATTCGCAATTTGCCTGGCGCTTTTCCAACACAATTCTCGATTGCCGGCGGGAATCCCGAGGCAACGATAAAGCAGACCGACATAGGGTTTTTTGCGCAGGACGATTGGCGCGCCGGGCCGGAACTAACGCTTTCTTTTGGCCTGCGTTACGAAGCACAAACAAATATCTCCAGCGACTACAATCTCGCTCCCCGGTTTGGCTTTGCCTACGCGCCAGGCGCCAAAGGAAATCAAAAAGTTAAAATAGTTTTTCGTGGTGGCTTAGGGTTTTTCTACGATCGCTTTGGCGAGAGCTATACGCTTCAGGCGCTGCGTTTCAATGGGATCAATCAAACCCAGTATCTCGTTACCAATCAGGCGATTCTCGACGGAGTGGTTTTCACGCTGAATAGCGTGGCCAACGTGCCGACTACGACCCAGCTAGCCGCCTTTGCCCAGCCACAAACCACTCGTATTGTTTCGCCAAATTTGAAGGCGCCGCTGACAATTCAAGCCGCCTTTGGAGTCGAACGCCAACTGCCATTCAAGACTACGTTGGCAGCGACTTATGTGAACGCTCACACTCGTCGTTTTTTGCGTTCGCGCAATATTAACGCTCCCATCAACGGTCTGCGTCCAATCCCTGGCGCCGGAAATATCCTTCAATACGAATCAACTGCGCGCTTTGATCAGCATCAATTGATTGTGAACCTCCGCTCAAACTTCAGGGAGGGGATTTCCATCTTTGGGAATTACGCTTTCGGTGGCGCAAAAAGTGATTCGGACGGCCCCGGAACTTTTCCGGCTGATTCCTACGACGTCAGCACAGAATACGGCCGGGCGCAGCTGGATATTCGTCACCGCTTTGTGATCGGCGGAAACTTCTCGGCGCCGTTCGGCATTAGTCTGAGTCCATTCATCACACTCCGCTCAGGTGTGCCCTTCAACATCACAACCGGGACCGATATCAATGGTGACACTCTTTTCACCGATCGTCCCTCATTTGCTATGGACCCTGCTGAGGCCGAAGTTATCGTCACTCGATTTGGTGCACTGGACCCTACACCGGACCCGGGCGACACCATTATTCCTCGAAACTTCGGGAGGGGACCTGAGTTCTTCGGAGTCAACCTACGCATCACGAAAGAGTTTGGATTTGGCGGTGGGGAAAAGGGTTCGTCTGCTACCGCCCAGGGTGGCGGCGGCGGTGGTGGTGGCGGACGCGGCGGAATCAATAGTCCGTTCGGCAGCGGTGGGCAGAGCAGGGGCGGTGATAGCGACGAAGACAGTCGCTTTAAATTGGAATTCGGCGCGCAAATACGAAATCTCTTTAACCGGACCAACAAAGGAACTCCGGTCGGAAACCTCCGCTCTCCGTTTTTTGGCGAGTCGATATCGCTTGCGGGAGGGTTTGGCGGAGGTGGTGGTGGAAATCTAGCTGCCGGCAATCGACGGATTGAGCTAGAGGTGCAATTCAGTTTCTAAAGCCCATCCTACTTCAATGGAATCTGATATCGCGATCACTTCTCTAAAGGAATCCCAGATTGAAGCTGCGGGAGAACTGATGGCCCGCGCCTTCTTCGACGACCCGTTAGTCGTCTATATGTATCCCGAGGAGAATGAACGAAAACGGTTAACACCATGGCACTTCACCGCTTTCGTCCGATACACATATTTCTTTGGTGAGGTCTATACAACCACCGGAATACCGCTCGGAACAGCAGTGTGGTTCCCTCCTTCCTTGAATACAGGCGAAGTCGAAATGACACCCGAACGGCTCCAACAGGCCGGCCTCGACAAGGCCCCTGAGGTTTTGGGTGCGGAACCATTTCAGCGCTTCAATCGAGTTTGTGATTACGTCGAACAATTCCATCCGAAAGAAGTGCCTGGACCGCATTGGTTCCTGCCTCTGTTGGGAGTTGATCCGCCAAACCAGGGACAAGGAGTTGGCAGCGCTCTGTTGCGCCCGGTCCTGGAGAGGGCCGATCGGGACGCTTTGCCGGTGTATTTATGGACGGCGAAAGAGCGAAATGTGCCTTTCTACGAGCAGCAGGGATTTGAGGTTGTCACCGCGAGTGTCGAACCAATCAGTGGCATCCGCTTTTGGACCTGCCGCCGGATGCCGCGATCTTTGACGACATAAGCATGTGGCCCAACAGGCCCCACTTTGGAGTGCGCCGCCTTGTCGGCGCTTTGGCCGGTCGCGGCTTGGCGCGACCACGTTTCGCTCGAGGCCTGCAACGACTTCACTTAGTTCTAGCCACGATTTGCGGCGCCAAGCCGCCGCGGGCCAAAGCGCCGACAAGGCGGCGCACTCCAAAGAGTAGCCTTTAAACAAAAGAGGCGGAAGTGTCAGCCGAGCAAAACGTTCAAGTTCATGTTATTTGAGCAAGAAAGTACGATCCACGAAACGACACGAACTAACGCGAAAGACGTTAGTGTTCCTTTCGTGTATGTCCGTGGATCGTCTCTACTCGAAGCTCTTTTGCAGCGTCAGCCGCGCTATGAACTCTGTGGCTCTGTGGTGGATTTCCCAGGACAGCTAACCACAGAGACACAAAGAACACTGAGAATGCGCAGAGAAATAAAGAGTTATCTATTTGCTCGACAGACTCTTAAAAAAATGAGATTTCGCTGTGTGCTTTTTTGAGTCCATCGAGTATGTATAATCCTCACGCAGTAAACTACATTCGTCAGACAGGGACACCAACTTATGGAATTGTTAACAGACTCTCAGGCTTGGATCGCGTTTCTTACTCTTTCGGCGCTGGAACTGGTCCTGGGCATTGATAACATCGTTTTCATCACAATTCTGGCGGGCAAGCTCCCGCCGGAGCAGCAGAAAAAAGCGCGCCTGGTGGGCCTGGGGTTGGCAATGTTCATGCGCATTGCCCTTCTCTTTTCACTCACCTGGCTGATCCGGCTAACCAACCCACTGTTTGAAATCCTCGGTCAGGAGATTTCGGGTCGCGATCTTATTCTCATTCTTGGCGGCCTGTTTCTGATTGGTAAGAGCACACATGAGATTCATGGAAAACTCGAAGATGACGAAGGACGTGCCTCAGCAGGCGTAGCGTCATCGTTCGTGAGTGTGATCGTGCAGATACTTCTCCTTGACGTCATCTTCTCGCTTGATTCTGTGATCACCGCGGTGGGCATGGCCGATCACATCGAGATAATGATTGCTGCGGTTGTGGTATCGATAGCATTCATGATGGTTTTTGCCGGCAAGATCGGCGGCTTCGTGCAACGCCACCCGACAGTGAAAATGCTCGCGTTGAGTTTTCTGCTGCTAATCGGGGTCAGTTTGATCGCCGAAGGATTTGATCACCATATTCCGAAGGGCTACA
The DNA here is from genome assembly GCA_038040525.1 of Acidobacteriota bacterium. Lineage (GTDB taxonomy): Bacteria > Acidobacteriota > Blastocatellia > Pyrinomonadales > Pyrinomonadaceae > PSRF01. The sequence goes on from JBBPIC010000023.1 coordinate 16,149, forward strand.
TCTATTTCGCGATGGCTTTCTCGCTGTTTGTTGAGATGCTCAACTTGAGACTACGAAAGCCACGCAAGCCGCCGGTCAAATTACACGAGCCGTACGTGGAAAGTTGATCCGAGAACAAGCCCCTCCTTGGAGTGCGCCGCCTTGTCGGCGCTTTGGCCCAACCGCGAGATGCCTCGACCTTCGATGCTAACCTGGTTGCGAACCGAAGCGGCGCCAGGCCGCCGCGGGCCAAAGCGCCGACAAGGCGGCGCACTCCAAGGAGGGGCTTCTGACGCCGTCCAAATGAATCAGGCGGCGAGATCGAATCTCGCCGCCTGATTGTTTGTCGTCATCCGAATCCGCTTACTGCGCGTTCGGATAAACCATTGTCAGCGGATCCGGCAGTGGAATACGCCGAATGGTTCCGTCTTTGGCAATCTTGGTGAGCGTATACTGCGGCTTGTCGGGATTGCCTTTGGTAATCTCATCGATGTTGCCAACGACCAGGATCACCATCTTGTCAGGTTGCAGGTATTTCTCTGCGACGCGCTGTACATCCTCGGCCGTCACTGCTCGAATGCGATCACGATAAGTCGCCCAGTAATCCGGACGGCGTTTTGTGTATTCGTCGCCAGCAAAGGTGCCCGCAATCTGCGCGGCTGTCGCGAAGATGCGCGGGAAAAACTCAATGATTGAGTTCTTGGCAGTCTCCAACTCTTCCGCCGACACTTTGCTCGTGCGCACTCGAGTGACCTCTTCCATGATGATTTCAATCGCCTGCGACGTGGTCGGGTTCTTTGACTGGAAAGCGGCACGGAAAACGCCGGGATAGTAAGTGCCCATCCCGAAGCTGGAACCGGCGCTGTAGGCTAGTCCCTCGTCGGAACGCACCCGCGAAGTGATGCGCGACGTAAAGCCGCCGCCCCCCAGGATGTCATTCATGATCTCAATCGCATAAGCGTCGGGGTTATCGCGCATGGCGCCGGTATGACCGATGCTCACGCGACCCTGGTTCACGTCAGCCTTGTGGACCGTGTAGACACCGGCAACCGGCACTGCTGTCGGTTTCGGTACCACAGGCACAGCGGTCTTATTAACCGGCCAACCCTTCATCGCAGTTTCCAACTTCGCCAGCATATCCTTCGTATTGAAGTCGCCGGAGATTGCAAAGATGAAGCCACCCGGTTGGTAGTATTTCTGGTGAAAGGCCACCATGTCTTCGCGAGTAATGCTATCGATGGAAGCCTTGGTTGTTTCGCGGGTTGAGAAATGGTCGCTGCCATACATCAGGCGTGACCACTCGCGCCCCTCAATAGTGGTGGTGCTGTCGTTGCGGCGCTCCATGTTCTGAAGTATCTGGCTCTTCGCCAGCTTAATGCGATCTTCCTGGAAGCGCGGGTTCTTGAGCATGTCGAAATAAAGCGCCAACCCCTGATCGACGTCTTTCGCCAGCAGGTTTACGTTCGCGTTACCCTGAGTTCCACCGATACCGCTGCCGATTTGGGCCGCCAGAAAGTCGGCAGCTTCATCAAACTCCTCTGCAGTTTTTGAAGTTGTTCCACCGGCACGCATCTGGCTGCCTGTCAGCGACGCCAGTCCTTCCTTTCCAGCCGGATCGAGAAAGGAACCTGTCCGCACCAGCGTGGACACGTTCACCAGCGGCAAATCGTGATCTTCCACCAGGTAAGCAACCACACCGTTTGAAAGCACGTGACGATACTGCTCGCGCTTTGGCGGTGTATAGCTAAGAGTGGTGTACTTGAGTTCGCGCGGGTGTGCGGGAATCTGCTGTGGCGCCTGGGCCAATAGAGCAATCGGCGACAGCGTCAACAAAACAAAAGCGAGAAGTGCTGAAAGCATCTTTCGGTTTTTCATGATTACTGCTTACCTCCTTCGATCTGCTTGAGGCGATCTTCCAGCATCGTTTTGACCACCTTGAAAAAGTTCTGTTTTTCGGCCGGGGCGGAAGCGGCCTGCTGTTCAATACGTCCCAGCATCATCTTGATCTGTTCTGGTTTTGCCTGGGCCAGCATCCCCTTCATGCCGCTAATCTGGGTCTTTTCCTGATCGGATAGTCCAGCGAGAGCCGGATCTTCCTTTTCTCCAGCAGCCGCTTTCTTAGTGTGGTAGATCGCGATGGTCCGGTTTTCCGGTTTGAAGTAGGTATTGGCCACGCGACGGATGTCTTCCGGCGTTACGGCCTGGTGCCGGGCAGGATCGTTATTGATTGTCTCCCAGCCTCGAGTGTTATCGCGGATTAGCAGTTGGACCATCAAACCGAAGTTTGCCTGGATGCCGCGAAACACGCCCGCGGCATACTGGTTCTTCACTTTCTGCAATTCATTCGCCTCAACCAGTTCCTTCTGAAGACGTTCGATCTCCTTGTAGAGGGCCTGCTCAACTTCTTCGGGCGTCTTGCCGGGTTTGGCCACACCCGTCAGTTCAAACAGTCCTTCATATTTGCGGCCGTTCTGAAATCCGGCGGCGCTATTGGCGATCTGCTGTTGCAGCACGAGAGACTTGTAGAGGCGTCCCGTACGACCGCTCAGCACGCTGCCGAGAATGTCCAGCGCGAAAGCATCAGGATGACCTTCGGCAACCGTGTGATAACGGACGCGTACCTGCGGATTGGTTTCGGCGTAAGCCACCATTCGCTTCTCCGCCATCTGTGGCATTTCACTCGTGCGCACGGGCTCGGGCGGCCGCGGGCCGCGCGGCAGAGTGCCAAAGTATTTCTTTGCCAGTTCCACCGCCCGGGCAGGATCGATATCACCAACCAGCGCTGCCGTCAGATTATTGGGCGCGTAGTTGATTGCAAAGTAGTCCAGCGCTTCTTCGCGAGTGATTCCTTCGAGATCGCTGGGCCAACCGACGACGGGCCAGCCATATGGGGACGACATCCAGAACATCGATTCGAATTGCTCGTTAAACTTTCCTGTCGGCGTGCTGTCGGTCCGAAGCCGTCGCTCTTCGTGGACCACATCGCGCTCCGAATAGAACTCACGAAAAACCGGATTACGCAGACGGTCCGATTCCATCCAGAACCAGAGTTCCAGCTTGTTGGCCGGGACATTGATGAAATAGACGGTGAAGTCGTTACTGGTGCCGGCGTTCATGCCGGAGCCGCCCGCCGTAGTGTAAATACGGTCAAACTCGTCCTTCACCATTATTTCCTTTTCGCGCTTTGTCAGAGCGTCAAACTTGGCGAGTAATTCCTTATGACGTTCCGAGCGATACTTTGGATCTTTGGCGTCGGGAATTTCACCTAGCCTTGCTTTAAGAATCAGTGCCTGCTGTTCCTGCCGTAGCTCGGCGCGGACCTGATCCATTTCTTTGATGAGTTTTAAGTTTTCTTCAATGTTTTTGGTGCCGATGGCGTGGGTACCCTTAAACATCATGTGCTCGAAGAGGTGCGAGAGCCCGGTGATTCCGGGACGCTCGTTGACCGAGCCAACGCGCGCCACCCAGCCGGCGGCGATGTTTGGGTCGCCTTTCCGGGGCACCAGCAGCAAGCGCATGCCGTTGTCGAGGACGACTTCCTGCACTGGCACTTTCTGAGCGACTACGATGTAGGCGCACAGAAGTAGCGTAATAAAGCTAAAAGAGATTCTTTTCATTCTGCTAATCCTCGTAGTTCGTCTGGTTTGGAGTCAGATCTGAGATTGAAGCCTTCGATCCCTGTTTGAAGAGAGCGGCAATGATAACAGCCTGAAAATAATTGTCCAAACTGCGCCGTGAGACGCATACGCAGGTGGAGGACACAGGGTTTCATTTCCTGGAGACCAAGTTCGAAGATCGTATCGGCGGCTCTGCCGCGTTCCGTGCGGTAAGCCTATGGCTTACCGAAAGCGGCTTTTTCTATGAGGCTATGCCTCTGCGTTATTTGCCTCGGTGCAATAAGCAACGGGGGAGGCGTAGCCTCAGACAAAAAATACCGTTTGCGGTAAGCCATAGGCTTACCGCACGGAACGCGGCAAAGCCGCAACTGACAGCCTCAAGGGGTGCTCGCCCCACAATCATTAGGACGAATATACTTAACGTTGGCATAGCCAGGAGTTCCAAATTAAGACTACATTCCCTGAGATGGATCCCGCGCTACCGCGCTGGGTTCTGTAATTAGGTAGATTGCTCCAAACTGCATCAGTACCGAAAGCTCGACAACCCTGAACCAAACATGGTAAAACGCGCTTCCCCAGACTCGGTCGTCTAATTACTAATTCCAACTCTCTCCCGAGGCCCGTCATGAAACAACTCATTGCGAAACTGCTCGTTCTCGTTTGCCTTCTGCCCATCGTCTCGTTCGGACAATCCAAAGCCGATCCCGGCATCGATCATAGAATCAAACGCGTCGAACAGGGTCTGCTGCCGCCTGTTCTGATCAGGGGTGACGCTGCATGGTCCATCGAGGAGCGAATGAAGTTTCATAAAGTGCCGGGCCTAAGCATCGCTGTAATCAAGGACTTCAAAGTTGACTGGGCGCGCAGCTACGGCGTCAAAGATGTCGAGACTAGCGAACCGGTCACGACGGAGACCATGTTTCAGGCGGCTTCAATCAGCAAACCCGTAGCTGCCATGGTCGCCCTAAAAAAGGTGGAGCAGGGAAAAATCTCTCTGGACGAGAACATCAATAACAAGCTCACCTCCTGGAAACTTCCCGAAAATGAATTCACGGCAAAAACGAAAGTGACACTTGCCCACCTGCTCAGTCACACCGGCGGCACCACCGTGCACGGCTTTCCCGGTTATGCAGTCAACGAAAAAGTCCCCAGCCCCCAACAAGTGCTGGACGGAAGCGCGCCGACAAACACCGCACCCGTAAGAGTGGATCTTGAACCCGGAACGAAAGTGCGCTATTCGGGCGGCGGCACGACCATCGCCCAGGTGGCCATGATGGACATCGAAAAGAAGCCTTACCCGGAAATCGCCAAAGAGACGGTGCTGGCGCCGCTCAAGATGACTAACAGCACTTACAGCCAGCCGCTCTCTTCTGAATGGCGCGCCAGGGCGGCTTCCGGTCATTCGTTCAACGGCAGCCCTATCGAAGGCAAGATTCACGTCTATCCAGAGATGGCCGCGGCCGCTCTTTGGACTACGCCCACAGACCTGGCGAAGTTTGCGATCGAGGTGCAACTGTCACTAGCCGGTCGTTCGAATAAAGTGTTGAAAAAAGAGTCCGCCGCGAAAATGACCACGTCATTGATGGAAGGCGCAGGCCTGGGGTTCTTCATCGAGCCGCACGGAAATGCTATCTACTTCGGCCACGGCGGTTCCAACGCGGGCTTTCGGTGTGAACTCCTCGTCAACAAGGAGAAAGGCTACGGCGTTGTCGTCATGGTGAACTCCGATAACGGACAGATCCTCAGAGAGGTCATTCGGGGAATGGCGCGTGAGTATGGTTGGGACGAGTTTTTGCCGGCCCCTTATGAGCCAGTGTCGCTAAGTGAGTCACAGCTCAATGAATACCAGGGTCGTTTTCAGGTCAACCCTGACCGCGTGTTAACAATCCGAAACGAAAACGGAAAACTCTACGCTCAGCCGACAGGCGATCCAAAGTTTGAATTAATCCCCATCTCTGAGACCACATTCGTGCGACGCGACGCCAACGCTAAATACAACTTCGCGCGTAGCGGCGATAAGGTTGGGATTGGTCACGCGGCTGCAGGTAATGGAGTCATCGAGGCGATCAACATCCAGCTTGGCCCTAATACGGTTCTCGCAAGAAGAATTTCTGCTGATGCGCTTGTTCCTTACGAGATGCTGCTGGCCGGCAAAATCGCTGAGGCTATTGACGGCTACCGGAAGGTCAAGAAAGAGAAACCCGACAACGTCACAGTGAGCGAAGAAAGACTGAACAATTTGGGCTACACGTTAATAGCCCAGAAGAAGCTGCCGGAATCGATCGCACTTTTAAAACTAAACGTTGAGTTGTACCCACAATCATTCAACACGTATGACAGCTTAGGCGAGGCTTACATGGTAAACGGCGATAAAGAACTGGCTATCGCCAACTATAAGAAGTCTCTCGAGCTCAATCCAAAGAACAATAACGGGGTCGAGATGCTGAAGAAGCTCGAAGCGAAGTAGCTCTTTGGAGTGCGCCGGCCTGGCGGCGCTTTGGTCTAACCGCGAGCCACAAACGCCTTTGCTGAATCAACTGCTTGTGAATATTTCGTCAGTCCTTAAAGCGCGGCCAGGCCAAAGCGGCGCCGGGCCGCCGCACTCCAAAGAGTCGCCATTTCTCAAATGAAAGTAATCATCAACGTTTTATTGTTGTCACTCTTTCTCGTCGCATCTCTCTGTGCCTCGGGCCGCATCGATACAGGCAATCAGAGTGACGCTCCAAGAAATCCCGGCACACTTGTCACCTACATAGCCAACGGAGGCGTCCTGATCTCCTCGGGTGATAAGCATGTGCTCATCGATGGACTCCATCGTGAATACAAACCGGACTATGCGTTTCCGCCTGATGCCTTGCGAAAATCATTGGAGTCTGCCGCACCACCGTACGACAAGGTAAGCTTGATTTTAGTAACCCACGTTCACCTCGACCATTTTCATCCGTTGTCCGTGGGTCTTCACCTACAGAATAATCGAAGGGCTAAGTTAGTCTCTTCCGAGCAGATTGCTGAGGCAGTGAAGAAAGACTTCAGCGGTTTTCGCGAGATTGAATCCAGAGTCATACGCGTCCCTCATCAATGGAAGACGAAGGTCGCGCTGAATGTTTCGGGCATAAAACTCAAAGGCCTTGGGTTAAGACACGCCAGTCCACACTTTAGCTGGATCCAAAACCTCGGCTACGTGGTCGACCTGAATGGGAAAAAATTTCTTCACATTGGCGATGCTGATATGACTGAGGAGAACTTCGCCAGCCTGGGCTTGGAGGATGAAAGCATTGACGTTGCCTTTATTCCTTACTGGTACCTATTGTCGAGCGCTGGCCGCGCTATCGTTCAGAATCAGATTCGACCAAAGCACGTTATTGCAGTGCATGTTCCTCCTGCAGAAGTGGATCGCATATCGGATCAGGTCAGAAATGCTTACGCGGGTGCTGTTACCTTTGCCATGATCCTCGAGACCAGGACCTTTTAACAAGATGACTTCCCAGCCTTCCAGGCTGAGATTGCTGCCGTAGCGCTCCCATTTACGATTTACGATTTACCATTCACCATTTACCATACCCCTTATGAATATGCCTCTTAACATGCACACAGCGCGAACAGCGCTCAACCAGGATGACGATCTACGGCAATGGGCCGAAGCATTTTTGAAAAACAAAGAACGAGCAGTGGTAGATGAGATGACCGACGAGGAGTTTGAAAAGCACTGGCGTTACGTGAAGCCCGAGCGAATGCACGAGGGGGCCATCGAAGCGGTGGGCGCCTACAGCCAGCGAAATCAAGAGAACTAGCAGGTTGCCCTGAAAGGAAATTTCTCCGTGAATAAGACGATCCACAAAAGGACACTTAATCGCTCGAACAAAGGAGAAGTCTTTTGTGCCCTTTCGTGTGAATTCGTGGATCGTTCTTAATTTTGTAAATCTTTTGTTCCACCTGCACTTATCGCCATACTACGATATAGTTTCCCTATGAATAAGCGTGCGAAAAAACGATTAAAAGAAACCATAGAGAAAGACAAGCAAGAACGAACGAAGACGCTTCCGCAGCAGCGTGCCGGGTCTGCGAAAGATCCGGACCCTCAACAGCGACGTGGTTTTCTACCCAAGCCCGACAAGAAGCGGGGGTAGTTTTCAGCAATCGCGGCTTTCTTGTCGTAAGCTTCGAGCTCTCAGAAACAAACCGTCAGCTTCTTGTTTTTCTTTCAAGCAAGATTTTGATCGAATAAGATACGATCCACGAAACCACACGAAACAGCACGAAAGGATCCTTAGTGTCGTTTGGTGTGATTTCGTGGATCGTGTTTTATCTTCGCTTGGTTGCGGCCTAGGCCGCGCTGCGCATTCTCTGTGAAAGCACAGATAACGCACAGAAGATCCGGCACTCACTCCATTCCCAAATCACCTTAAAAAGGTATAATTGGCCCACGCCCCCTCCAAATAGTTCGTTCAGAAAGGGAGAACCGATGTTTCGGCCGAAGTATATTCCCGGATTTACACTTGTGTCGCTTACGTTTTTCATCACGGCCTGTAGTTCGAGCACAGATAATCGACAAACAAATACAGCCAACTCAAACGCCAGTCCGGCCGCAACCGCGCAGACTGCGACCAGCACGGCACCGAAAGCGAAGCTAAACATCAACACCGCCTCTCCGGCAGACTTTCTGCGCGTCATTCCCGGAATGGGAAACAGGATGGTGCACGAATTTGAAGAATATCGCCCGTATAAGAGCATTCAGCAGTTTAGAAAAGAGATGGGCAAATACGTCGGTCAGGACCAGGTGGCGGAGTATGAAAAGTATATCTTCGTCCCCCTTGATGAGAATCAAAGCGACACAGCGACGCTGCAACAGATTCCAGGCCTCGACGCGAGCGAAGCGCAGGAGTTAATCGCCGGACGGCCGTATGCTTCGCGTGATGCTTTTCTGGCAAAGTGCGCCGAGAAAGTTTCAGCGGATGATTTAGCGGTTGCGAAGACTTACCTGGCCCAGCCATGAGCGCTGCCGAAGTATTAGGACAACTCCGGCGTTTCCTGCTTGTGCTTTCAGTCCTGCTTTTTGCTGGAGCACTAATCGAGCTATGGCTCGTCGGTCACACAGAAGATAGGATCCAGTGGCTTGCCTTTGGTTTAGCCGGTCTGGGGGCCATTGCAGCGATGGCCGTGATCATTAGCCCCAAGCAGGCCACGGTGCGCATCCTGCGCGTGTGCATGTCGCTGGTGATGCTCGGCAGCCTCTTCGGCATTTACGAGCACCTGGCCGGCAACATTGCTTTTGAACAAGAGATTCAACCTGACGCCACCACGGCGCAGCTCATATCGCGAGGCTTGGAGGGAGGAAATCCTTTGCTCGCGCCGGGAATTCTTGCAGTCGCCGCGGTGTTAGCTTTGAGCGCAACTTATCGGCATGAGATTAAGAAGTAGTGGTGCGTGCCTCCTAATGCTGCCGGTGCCTTAGACGATTCCTTTGAATGCAGAAGATTGATTTCAAAGCGATTCTTGAACCCAGGAATCGTGGCATTCTGCTGGACCTTGTGGTGTTCCTGATTAGTCTGATCCTGATGCACGTCCTCACGGTGCTTTCTCTGAGGCTCGTTCGCCAAGCCGAAGAAAACAACTTTGCGAAACTTGCTGTCGGTTTGTTCTTCGCGGGCGTCTTCTTTCTACAACCGCTGGGACCGATTCTGAAACGTTGGACGTTTCACCAAACATTCAAGTTTGAAACCAACTCGCCCGCAGGCTGTCTACTCATCGGCCTAATGTGGTTTTACGTAGTATTGATGATTCTGCTGTCGGGGACGGCCACTATAATTCTCACGGAGGTAGTTTTTGAGAGAGGCTCTCCTGCTTCAGAACTAGGCGCACTCTTTATTGTTGGTGGAGCTGTCTTGTCTTTCGTCAACGCTCTACTGATCTACCGTTATTTCTTGAAACCAAAGAAAAGACCCAGGTGGAAGTTCCTGACTACCCGGCGGTCTGCTCTGCTGGGCGACGTGATGATGTTTCTCAATGTGATTTGCCTGCAGATTTTGTGGAGCGGCGTGAGTGCTTCCGCATCTTTCTGGGATGTCCTCGTCTCAACTCCGCTGGGAGGCAAGACGGGAACGGTTACCGAGATTCTGGGCAGGTTTATTGCCATCGGCGCACTGGCCTTACTGGTTTACTTTCCGGCGCGAATTTTTTATTTGGCTGAAGACAGGAATCGTAAAATCACCTGGCTGACAATGCTCCTGGCAAACCTGCCTCTGATCCTGAGAGCTTTTTCAGCGTCACGGCAATGAAAATCGGACGACGAGCTGCTCCCCGAAGCTGCCTTCTTTTCTAAGCATTCAGCTCCCAACGAACCTCGCTCTAAACCAGTGACATCGTGTTATAAACACTTCGCCTGACACTTCCAGTAGCTTAAGTACTGAGCATTGTTCATGACCAGAAACAAAATGGATCGCCGAAGTTTTCTCCGCGGGGCGTTGACGACCGGCGCTGAATCGCATGCGGAAATTATGAAAAAGGGGGAAGGGGAAAGGGTAAGGGGGAAAGGGTAAGGGGGAAAGGGGTAAGGGGGAAAGGGGTAAAGGGTAAGGGGGAAGGGGAAACGGGAAAGGGAAGCGGAGGGTGCATTGCTCAGTCCCCATCAAAACGATCAGTAATCCCTAACCCTTACCCTTTCCCCCTTACCCTTTCCCCCTTACCCTTTCCCCCCTTCCCCCTTTCTCCCCTTCCCCTTCCCTCGTCGGTTAGTTTTTTGCTTTGAGTTCTGCCAGTTCCTTTTCCAGTTGATTGATCTCACCCTGGACACCAGCCTTGAAGCCGGGATTGGTTAGTTTGACGACCGACTTTTTCAAGGCCATCAACCGCGCCACTGTCAGAGCTTGCGAGGCAGATACTTCAACATCCGGTGCTACTCCTGTGCCTTCCCAATTGGTTTTGGTGATTGGATTGATGGCCCTTCCTGTCGGTATGAACACGTTGAAGTGTTCGTGAACGCGAAAACCACCACCCGGATGCGCGCCGCCACCGGTCGTCTCGCCAATGATGGTTGCTCGCTTCAGGTTTTTAAGGTTGTAAGCGAATTCCTCGGCGCCAGAAAACGTCCGTTTGCTGGTCAGCACGTAAACGTCCTTGTTCAGATAGCGTTTGCCGGCCAGCTCTTTCTGAGTCCAAAACTCTTCTGTTTTGTTTCCCTCGCGCCAATAAAGATCATTGAGATGCACAGGATCACCACCGAAGAGGTAGGAACAGATCAGCGCTACCATCTTTGGGTTGCCGCCGCCGTTGTTGCGGAGGTCAATAATCAGCGCATCGGTGCCGTTAAGAAAATTCATTGTCGAGGCGACCGTCTCGGCCCCGAGTTCTTCATTGAAGAAACCCGAGAACTCTATGTAGCCGATATTGCCGCGTAAGCGCTCGACCTTGTTGAAGCCATGATTCATCCAGGTGAAATCGCGGCGCTGTTCCTCACGTTCTTCAGCTGTGGGCTCTTGACGCCGCTCCCTCAAGGGGATCGGTTCATGGGAATAACGCACGCGCAGATGTTTGTCTTTGCTGATAGATTGCAAGTCCCTGGTGAGCGTTTCACCAAACGATCTGGCGCTAGTTATTTGATCGTATTCGTTCTTACTCACACGCTCGCGGATTCCGGCTTCCATCTTTTTTGCGACATCCGGAAAGACATACGCCTCGTTGAGTCGCTTCACAATAGTGTCGATGACCTGTGTGCGGGTGGCGGCATCGACCGTGCCATCCGGCGCCTGGTCGGGTTGCTGTGCCCACGAGATCAGCGAGGCAGCCAAGCAAAACAAGACGATGGCGATGAAGGTTTTTGGTCCTGAGAATTTAGTCATAAGAAGTTTCCTTTCGATTTCCTTGAGATGAAATGGTTAACTATCGGTGTCTACGGCTTGCGCGTTATCGCCTCCAATTCCTTTTTCAGACCCTGAATGATTAATTCCAGACGTTCTTTCTGGCCGGGGTCCCTTTCTAACTTCTTATTCAACGCTTCGAGGTGAGCTTTCGTCAGCGCCTGCATAGCTGGAACTCCTATGTCCGGCATAACACCGGTGCCCTCGTAGTCTGTTTTTGTGGTCGGGTAAACAGGCCTGTCTATTGGAAACGCGGGCGTCCCCGTGGGGTAAATGAACCAACTCATCGGGATGAAGGCTGCAAAGTTTGGGTGGACTCGAACAAACCTCCCAGGGTGCGTCCCGCCGCGCGTCGGCTCGCCGACGATTACCGCGCGCTTATGATGCTTAAGAATAGAAGACAGGCCTTCGACTGCGGAGAAGGATCTTCTGCTCAGAAGGATATACACATCCCTGTTGAGGTATCGGTTGCCGGGCACGTAAGGAAGAGTCCACCACTGCTGCACGCGGTTTTCGGCGCGCACATACCAATCACCCAGGTGGAACGGCTCCTCGTCGAAAAAGTAACTAGCCAGAAAAAGCACCATGTCCGCCGCACCACCCTGACTCCGGCGGAGGTCAATGATGAGCGCGTCAGTATTCGCCAGAAAACTCATGCTCGCCCTCGCCATCTCTCCGCTGAACTCAGGGCGAACGAAGCTATTCATTTCCAGATAGCCGATGTTGCCTGGCAACCGTTCGACCCTTTCGAAGCCGAAGTTTTTCGCGCGAGCGGCAATCAGTTCTTCTTCTTTCTCCTTAGAAGTCTCCGGGTTAAAGTCCTTATCCTTGTTTAGGGGCTCAGGTAGGTGACTGTAGGCCAAAGCCAGATGCTTGTCTTTGCTGACTGCCTGCAGGTGATTGTCGAGCGCGTCTATCAAGTCGAAGGCGCTGGTGATTTTGTCGTACTCCCCGTTCTTCAAGCGCTGTCGGAGGTCTTCATCTAGCTTCCTTGCGATCTCAGCCGAGACGTAATACTTATTAATCGCCTTGATCACGCCCTCGACCACTTGCCGGTTCGCGTCGGGATTTAGCTTTAAGTCAGGTGGCCTCTGACCAAACGCATCGGCGTTGAGAAGCGCAAGCGCCATAAGCGTTGACGTTATCCATCGACAAAGCATCAGGTTCGAAATGTACATAACGGTTTCTTCTGAATCCGCGAACGCACGGCATCAGTGGCGCGGTAACAACCCTTGTAGCACCAGATCGGCAACGGCGGCAGCTCGTTCCTCAACATCTTCCCGCTCACCCAGCTCAGTTGCGCTAAGGCTGTAAGGCAGAAGTCCGTTGGTCGCATTCAGCAATGCATAAGCGACAGGGAGTGCGTCGCTAAACTCTAACTCTCCTGCATCTCGACCCCGGGAAAGCACATCAGCGAAGATCTGGGCCTCTTCGTCAAAGTAGCGCGCACGGCGGGCCAGTAAACCTGGACGCAGCGCGGCCAGGAGATCGTTAAGACTCTGCGTGTAATGCTGAATGCTGTCGAAACGGAAAAGCACACGTGTCAGGAGCATCCGATGCAGTTGGTCTGCGGCACCGGAGTCGGAACGCGCAATCGCCCACAGACGGTCTTTGAGGCGATCGACTATTCGGTCAATGTGCGAAAGCACCACCTCCTCCTTACTGCTGAAGTGGAGGTAGACAGTGCCTTTGCCGATGCCAGCCTCGGTTGCAATGTCCTCGACCGTCATTTTTCGGTATCCATATCGCGCCAGAAGCACGTCAGTGGCGTCCAGAATCGCGTCCTTGGTCTCAAGTTTCTCGGAAATTGCGGGCATTTTCGGCGATTTGACTCCTGACCAGATTTGAATTTCAGTCAGTAAGACGCGCTACAAGGAGAAAAGTTCCGGAAGTTTTTGGTTCTCAGAGCGGAAGAACTTGAGGTGAGCGAACAGTTCTCGGGCGCGAGGCGAAAACTGAGACTAATACTAGGTGTAACAAGCGGGTGAGGAAATACCGCAATTGATTACTCGGCCATCTGGTCGTTAATTGACTTCAAGGCTTGCTCGAGCGTTGCGCGATGTGAGGGGTTAGTAGCGCTTTCGAGCTGGGTCATGATCCGAGAGCGGGACAGTCGGAGCGATTCAAATTTCGCACTGCGCGCCCGCTCCTCAGGAGAAGAGGTGCCCTTGTGCGCCCGAGCATCGGCGACCGCCTGTTGTCTTTCGAATGCTTCCTCGGCTTTGCCAGCCAAATCATCGCCATCCCATCCCATAGTGTATCCTCCAGAAAGTTTCACCTATCCTACCACTTCGCGACCAGGTATTAGAACCGTGCGCGGCAGCGCGATGATGAAATACATAGAACTGCGGCTCTGCCGCCGCACAGTGCGGAAAGGCTCTGCCTTTCCGGTTCGAGCCTAATAATCTCCTTTCCGGAGGCTCAGCCTCCGGAAAGAAAGCGAGGGGACAATCGACGGAAAGCCATAGGCTTTCCGCAATGTGCGGCGGCAAGCCGCAGTGGTCCTTTTAACGTGTGAGACGGTAGATGAGAATCGCTGCGCGTTTGATCAACATGGGCATTGATTCAAGGTTCACCGTTTCTCCAGGAGCGTGGGCGCCAGCTCCATCCGCCCCCAAGCCGTCGAGGCCGCTGATGAGATGGGACACGTATGCGATGTCGCCGGCGCCACGATCGGCGGGGTCAACTGAACCGACCTGGCCGAACCCCAAGTCCTGACTTACCTGGCTGAGTTGGTTGAGCAGTGCATAGTTTCCTGTGGTGGGAAACATGGCGGGAATCCCATCGCCAAACGTTATCGTCGCCGATGTGCGCGGAAGATTTGCGGCTACGATAGCGCGCATCTTCGCGCGAGCGGCTTCCTTTTGTTCGTCGTTGCTGAAGCGAAGATCGCCAATGACCAGCACGTTTTTTGAAACGACATTTGTCTTTCCAGTTGCCGTCCCGCTCGTGTCGTCACGCTCGGCTTCCGTCCCTCCCAGCATCAGACTGGGATTGAAAGTAACATTCTTATCGGTGTGAAGCTGTTCGTAGAACTGATTGAGAATGCGCGCGGCTTCCAGAATCGCGCCGCTGCCCATGCGTTCCTTAAATATCTGCGAGGAATGGCCGGTAGTCGCCGACACTTCGAGTGTCCAGGAACTGCTGCCACGCCGCCCGACTGTAGCGTCGAGGCCGCGGGCGCCCTCAAAACTGAGCGCCAGATCACTTCGTCCGGCGGCAGCAATCATATCCCCGCGACTCTTCTCGATAGGACGGCCAACAGATTCTTCGTCGCCTGTGAGCATGACAATGATGCGCGTGTCCTTCAAGGCGCCTGCATCAAAGAGCGCCTTCAAGGCATAGAGCAGAACGACGTCACCGCCCTTCATGTCAGAACTCCCTGTGCCGTAGGCTTTGTTCCCTTCTCTGCGGAAACGCTCGCCCTGAAGCACCGTATCGATGTGGCCGAGGAGGAGTAGTCGCTTGCCACGCGCACCCGATGTTTCGGCGACAAGCTGTCCAGCGCGACCCATTTCCGGTGGCATATCGATCCAGTTGGCCTTCATTCCGATGGCCTCGAATTCGTTTTTGAAAACTGAACCGACGCTTTTTACGCCGGTAACGTTTTGTGACGCGCTCTCGATGTTGACAACTTTCTCCAACAGCGAAATGGCCTCGGCCATGTGTGCATCAACATAGTTCACGATCTTCTTCTCTTCCGCTGAAAGGGATTGAGCAACTGCAATCTCAAGGAAACAGATGATCAGGACTGTTGACGATAGGATTCTTTTCACGTGGGATTCTCCATACTTTGTCTGGGCGTCTCTATCGATCCGAAACCGACGATCCACGAAACCACACGAACCACCACAAAATGTCGTTAGTGTCTTTTCGTGTAATTTAGTGGATCGTATTCTGGCTTTTCTTGCCAGGGAAAAGCCATGTTTGAACTGTCCTTGTAGCTGCGATCGGTTGTATTGTGCAAGGGTAAACATTATGAGTGCAGCTCTCGATCAGGAAAAGAAGAAACGTTTGACTCCTGCCGCGGCATGGCGGGATGCGCGGGAATTGATCTGGGCCCATCGTTACCGTTTGGCGCTGGGTATGGCCCTCATGATCCTGAACCGGCTCGTCGGTCTGGTGCTGCCTGCCAGCTCCAAATATCTCATCGACGAAGTCATACTCAAACATCGCGCTGAGTTGCTGATGCCGCTGGCACTTGCAGCAGGTGCCGCGACTCTGGTTCAAGCATCCACCTCGTTCGCGTTGTCGCAGGTCCTCGGCGTCGCCGCGCAACGCGCCATTACAGAGATGCGCAAAAGCGTGCAGGAACACATATCGCGCCTGCCAATTAGATATTTCGACTCAACCCAAACTGGCGTTCTCATCTCGCGCATCATGACTGATGCGGAAGGCATACGTAACCTTGTCGGCACGGGCCTGGTCCAACTCGTCGGCAGCCTCGTCACGGCGGCCATAGCTCTGGTAGTGCTGTTCTATCTCAACTGGCGTTTGACGTCAGTAACGTTGCTCGCGCTGGCGGCCTTCGGCGCCTGTATGGCCCTGGCGTTCAAAAAACTCAGGCCGCTCTTTCGCGAACGAGGCAAGATTAATGCGGAGGTCACCGGCCGTTTAACTGAATCGCTGGGCGGCATTCGTATCGTCAAAGCTTACGCGGCGGAGAAGCGAGAGGAACTGGTATTTGCGCGCGGCGCGCATAGGCTGTTTCGTAATGTGGCGCGGTCGATGACGGCAGTTTCCGGTGTCACCGCATTTTCCACCATCATCGTCGGCGCTATCGGAGTCATACTCATTCTCGTAGGTGGTCGCGACATCCTGGCGGGCCGAATGACGCTGGGGGATTTCTTCATGTACATGATTTTCACCGGACTGGTAGCCATGCCTCTGGTGGAAATTGCCAACATAGGCACGCAGATTACAGAGGCCTTTGCCGGGCTGGACCGCATCCGAGAAATCAAGCGAATGGCGACTGAAGATGAAGACGATGGCGAACGGCAAACTTGTCCCACGATTGTCGGTGAGATTGCCTTCGAGGACGTGAGCTTTGAATACAACGACGACACGCCCGTCTTAAAACATGTGTCCTTCAATGCCCCCGCCGGATCAACCACAGCGTTGGTCGGCTCCAGCGGATCGGGCAAGTCGACTTTGATTAGTTTAGTGATGGCTTTCAACCGACCACTTGCAGGCAGGGTCACAGTGGACAACCGTGATCTGGCTTCTCTCAGGTTGAGAGATTATCGACACCAGCTCGGCGTAGTTTTACAGGACAATTTTCTTTTTGATGGAACCATTGCCGAGAACATCGGCTTCTCTCACCCACACGCGACACGCTCGGAGATCATCGCCGCCAGTCGCATCGCGCACTGCGAGGAGTTTATTAACGGCTTCGCTGACGGTTATGACACGATCGTCGGTGAGCGGGGTGTTAAGTTATCAGGGGGGCAAAGGCAGCGCGTGGCGATAGCCAGAGCGATTCTGGCGGAGCCGAGGATCCTAATCCTTGACGAAGCAACTTCGAGTCTTGATAGCGAGAGCGAAGCGTTAATTCAGGATGGTTTGCAGTCGCTGCGTCGTGGCCGGACCACATTTGTAATTGCACATCGTCTCTCCACAATTCGCAGCGCCGATCAAATACTCGTGTTGGAAGCCGGCGAGATTGTGGAGCGCGGCACGCATGAAGAGTTACTGGCCGCGGGAGGAAGGTACAAGCAGTTATACGACAAGCAATATCGGTTCGAGCGAAATCAGTTCATCAACCCCGGTGAAGACTTCACGCCTGAGCTCCCCAAGGCCGCCACGCCTGCGCTGTCGAATAATCTTTAGGTCATCTAAGCAGTCAGACATCGAATGGCGAAGACATACGATCCACGAAAGTACACGAAATAACACCAACGACGTTTCGTGATGGGTGTGACCTCGTGGATCACCCTCCTCACTCATCATCATCACTCCTCATTCATCACTCCTCACTCATCACTCATCACTCATCATTCGTCATTCGTCATTCGTACAGACTCGTTCAAAAGGCGTGCGGCCATGTTTGTCAAAAGCAGGTGGTATGGAATCAGCAGTGCTATGCAACCCGAGTCGAATAGGTTCCGGCGCTGGCCTGAAATCTCTCGTACGCATTCTCTTCCCCATTAGGAGCACTCCTCCGAAGACCGCGATCATGATCAGCACTTCACCGATTCGTGCTACATGAAACTCTGGGGCCAGAATCCTAATTAAAACCCCGAAAAGAAAAGCAAGTGTGAAAAGAGTTTTCATGACCCATGTCTCCGCGTTGTTTTTGTAAGCCCTCTCCTTTGGAGTGCGCCGGCCTGGCGGCGCTTTGGTCCGCGGCGGCCCGGCGCCGCTTCGCTGCAAACGTGCGAGGAATAGGTTAAGACGGGCTTACGACCGGCCAAAGCGCCGCCGGGCCGGCGCACTCCAAGGAGACGCTCGTCGCGTAGCTAGATCCTGTAGACGATTAGACCCCAACGCGCCCTCGCTTGTTCCCCTGAAAAGGCGCTGGGCTGTTATCACTCATCCCCCGTTTGCGGAGAACGAGGATACCTTTTTGTGCTAAGACGCCGCTTAAGAGTCATCACTTTTTCTATCCACGTAGCGTACTTTTCACCGCCTCGCGTCATCATAGATGTTGCAGCTTGACGAGGCCGGCAGTGCCGGTTGTGCCGCCCCGTTCAAGCTATTTTTTTGTTAACCGTCGTGCAGAGAATTTAGCAGAGACGGTCAAGTTGCAATAGAAAATCATACACACAAATTAACAATTGCTTACCAAACCGAAACGGTCACGAATCACGGGCAGGAGCTCCACGATGGGAAAGATAAAAAGACATTCAGCACCGCTGTTGATAACTCTGGTTTTTGTTGTAATCACCGGCCTCCTCATTTTGCCTGGTCTGCGAAAGCGTGGCCGTCACAGTTACACGAGTTATCTGCCGACGCCCTTGACGGCGCAAGCCGCTGAAGTTAATCCATGGACACAGGCAGTGACGATGGTGAAGGAAGATCGTGGCGAGCCTACCGGCAAACAAGCCAAAGTGGATATTCCACAGCAACTGCGGCATTACAGCGACACACGACGATTTCTGGCCGTTCAAGTTGCCGAGGTTCGCCAACATGGCGTTCAAACTCCCGAGGATTTAGTCGATCTCGGCGAGATGATTAAAGGCGGCGAGATGGTGACGCTCGAGCCGGTCACCGAAAACTACATCCTGTTCGGTGTGGGCGGCGGCGCCGGGAAAGAGCCATTTACCCGATATGAAAACGGCAAAAGCGTTCCACTCTTCAGCGAGTCGGGCCTGCGGCAGGAATACGCCCGGATCGCCGAATCGCGGGTGGGCTCTGAAAACGAAATTGCCGGTCTCAAAAAAGAACTAAGCACGCTGACCAGGCGTGAGCGCTCGAAGCGCACCGGCTTGCAGGGTCAAATCGCCGCCAGAGAGAAAGTGGTCAAAGCGGCCGTGGAGCATAAAGCATTTCTGGATCGCTATTACGGCGATGCTGAAACCAAGACTCAACTTTTCGGCAACTACGAATCTTTGGTGAGTCTCGGAAAAAGTCTTCCCGGCCGTGACTTCAATATTGAGGAAGCGACGGCGCGGCGCGACTTGAAAGTGCGCTTGCTCAGTTCGATGCGTCCCGAAGCGCTCAAGGTGATGCAAGAGATTTCAGTCGCGTATCGAGAGAAATTCAATCGCCCGCTGCCGATAACGTCTCTGGTGCGCCCGGACGAGTATCAACTTCAACTGAGCAAGACGAATCCAAATGCCACGCGCATCGAGACGCCCCCGCATTCAACCGGGCTGGCATTCGATATCTACTATCGTTACATGACGGCTGCGGAGCAGGCCCACGTGATGAGTCATCTCGCCCGTTTGAAAGATGAAGGCCGAATTGAAGTGTTGCGCGAAAACCGCGATCACTACCATGTCTTTGCTTTTGTTGATGGAGTGAGACCGACCGAAACTTTTATCAATGCATCTTTGAGCAACACCGCAAAGCCTAAAGCTGTGCAGGAAACAGACCGTCCCACGGTGGCCAGTAAGTCTAAAAAGAACCCCGCCACGGTGAAGAAGCAGAAGGCGAGCAAGAAACGCCGTTAGCTGCGCTACGTTGCCAAAAGCGATCCACGAAATATCACGAAACAGCACGAACAAGATTTCGTGTTCGTTCGTGTTGTTTCGTGGATCAATCTGTCTGACCGAAACCAAACTAACAAACTAAGACACCCAACTGCGTTCTGCATTTCATTTTCTTAATCTTCGTATTCTGTGTAATCTGGGGATAGGAATGCCGCGCCTGCTATTAGCTACTGTCGGCCACCGAAGAAAACGGAGAGGAACTATGAATATCAAACAAGTCGTTCGAGTTGCCACGCTCGTATTGGCAATGACTGTTAGTTTGACTTACTCAGACGTATACACGGCTAGTCAGGCCACTGTTGCCCCGCCCTCGGTTTCTGAGTTGGCTTGGATCGCCGGCGGTTGGCGAACTGCGCCAGGTGGCCGAGTTCAGATCGAGGAACACTGGATGGCGCCAGCCGGCGGCTTAATGCTTGGCATGAGTCGCACAGTCGCGGGCGACCGAACTGTTGAGTTTGAATACATGCGGCTCGAACAACGTGGCGAAGACGTCTACTATGTTGCGCATCCAAAGGCACGCTGTCCTGGAACTGACTTCAAGCTCACCCGCCGCTCGGGACAGGAAGCCGTTTTTGAGAATCCTGCGCACGACTTTCCCAAGCGAATCATCTATCGCAAAGGTTCGGATGGTTCACTGACTGCCAGCATCGACGGCGGCGAGGGAACCAAGTCGAAGGCGTTTGCATATGTTCCGATGCCCAGGTAGGCGCATGGCACAGGCACCTCCTTGGAGTGCGCCGCCTTGTCGGCGCTTTGGCCTGCGGCGGCCAGGCGCGACCACGTTTCGCTGGATTCCCCTAACGATTTCACCTGCATCTATCCACGAGTGCGGCGCCGGGCCGCCGCAGGCCAAAGCGCCGACAAGGCGGCGCACTCCAAGGAGTTGCCTTCTACACGAGAAAAACGAGCCTGGTGCCAGTCGACCGGCGCCAGGCTCGAAGTAATTGGTCATCATGTTCGCCCGCCATCGCGCGCGGCATTTTGACACTTAGTTATTGAACTGACACGTCGTCCACTCGGAATGACGTGGGCAGCGTGATGTCGTTGGTTCCGCGGAACTGAATTCGGACCGTTTGCCCAGCGAAACCGCTGAGATTGTATGGTCCCCGCAAAACGTACACGCCTGCCGTGCCGCTGTTTTGGTTGCTAAAGGTCGCTAGCGTTGCCAGCAGCGTTCCCGTCGTGCTTCTGACTTCGATGAATAGACGGTCGTAGATAATCGCGCCCGCCGCTTCGCTAGTGGTGATGTTCAACCAGAAATCCAGATTTCCACCACCGGCTGGGATCGTCACCGTTTGATAAAGCGTCCCCGAGGAGCTATTGACACCGTTGATGATCATGTAGGCCACGCCGCTGTGCGGGTAAATGCCCGTGCTTCGGGTGACCTGTCCGGAGATAATCCACGGCGCGGTTGCCGTCTCGAATCCCGGATTAACAATCAGATTGGAGCCGCCGCCGCCCGTGCCTGCCTGAGTAACCGTAAAGGTCAGACCTGCAATCGTCATCGTGCCGTTGCGCGAGCTCGTTCCAGTGTTGTTCGAGACCGAGTAGTTAACGGTTCCATTACCAGAGCCGCTACTCCCCGACGTGATCGTGATGAACGTGGCATTGCTCACCGCCGTCCAGGCGCAACCCGCCGGAGCAGTAACGCTAACACTGCCCGTGCCGCCAGCAGCTGCATAACTAGCGCTCGTCGGATTGATTGAGAAGCTGCAAGTACCTCCGCAATCAACCGGAACGTCTGTGGCTGCGGTGTGCGTCGTCCCGTCGTTACCAACCGCCGAGACGCCCATGCCGTGACGCGCGAAGACGGTCCAGATGGCGCAGCGGTTCGCGCCCGCATTCAAGTTCTGATCGGCCTGGATGATGCCGTCGCGCGCGTTGAGAAACGACGGGCGATTGGGCGTGAACTTCATGCCGTTCAAGACGAGCAGGTTGGTTGTCGCCGCGCCGAGTGTGGCACGCAGATCCCAAAGTGTTGCGGCCCAGACTTCCCCGTCGCGGTGCACCTGAAATCCACCCGCGCCGACGTCAGCGTAAGAATCGTGCACGGCGTTCGCAGGTACGGAATAGGCTGCCCGGCGGATGCCTATCGTATTGTTCATGACATATTCGCCGACGGCTCCGTCTCCATTAATCGTAATGGCCCAATAATCAGACCACCCTTCCCCCATCGCGCCCGACTGCGTGCCGCTCAGGGCGGTGCTGCCGTTGCCGATCAGGCGATTGGAAATGCCGTGACCGTATTCATGAAAGACCACATCGCCATCGATTGAGCTGTCGCGGTCTGGAGTAGGCCCAGTGAATAGATACTGCTGCATGCGCGGACGAGAACCGTCGGGCGGTGTCGCAAAGTTTGCGTTGTTGGTGCCGGAACCGTCCTGTGCTTCAGCTCGTACGGAGTCGTTGCCCGTGCCGCCGCGTCCGTAGTTGTTGGTCTGGAAGTTGCGCGCCGTCTCCGTAAACCCAAGGTTGTAGGAGAAGTCGTGCATGACGTTGTTGTAGTAGAAAAGATTCGTTACCACTGCTGCCTGTTGAGTGCGCGGATCGACTGTCGTGGAGAACGGGAAGGTGAAATTCTGGTTTGAAGCGAACGCATGCCCGTTAGACAAGCCGGTACCGTTGTTTGCATCGGGTGCATTGTCAGCGTTCGTGTCGAGATAGGCTTCGACGTTGTTCCCCGTGGTCACAGTTGAGGTGCCCATCCAGCCGGCGCTGGTGTTGATGGTGGTATCGCCAACGAAGGAGAGGAGTTGCCGCGCGCCATGGGCGGGGCTTTCAGTGTAGACGGTTCCCTGGGCCTGATCGAGATAGAGATTGTGCCGCAAGAGCAGGTTTCCACTCTGCGCATCGACAAGGACCTCGTACCACTCTTCGGGACTGGTTTCGACGTAGACGTGCCACGCCAGACGCGAGCTATCGCCGACGCGTACGACGTTCAATTCCGAAATGATGTCCTCGAAATCGGGAGTCAGTGGGTTAGCAAATCGAGAAGTCTCGGTCTTTGACCTTCTGGCGTAAGTCTGCGCGAAGGACGGGATTACATCTCTGCCGGCGTATTCAAAAGCCTTAGCTATGCCCTGTTCCTCGGACAGCGCGGCCTTGAGTTTGACCGGCTGGCTTTCGATAAGGAACCCTTCGCGGACAGAAAGGACTTCGCCGTTTTTGTTGACCACTACCTGAACCTGCCCCTCGAAGACTTTGTAGCCGCTCACGGTTTGGAAGTAATCAAGAAAGACAGTCCCGCGGTCGTCGTCTTCCTTTGCCAACTTCAGGTTGGCTATGGCAGATGGTGATAGTGCGAAGACTGCAGGATGACGATTCAGGAACTTCCGAGCAATATTATCGGCAACGTCTGATTGAGGCTCGGAAAGAGTTCCGCCTTCGACGAAAAAGCTTTTCATCGCACCAGTTTCGTTGGCGATTGCACGCAGATTCTGGGCGGCTTCTGGCCCGAAATCCGCGCGGAATTGGTCAAGAGCGTCAACTCGAGCGCGTGTTGCTGCGTTTTGCAGGGCTTTCTGCTTCCCTGCTGGTGAAGTGAGTTCGTAGTCAGAAAACTCGCCCTTGCCATCGAGGCGGATGTCATAGTTCGGCAACGCTCGAGTCAGAGGGCCGTCCGGGGTTGGTTGTTGACGTGCGCGCCCTCGCTGGGCGTCAGACTTAGTGAAGGGGAATATTGCCGCGGCCACGAATGCCAGGCCAAGCAATACTACGAGCAATTTAATACGCATTATTCTTCTGCCTCCGTTGGTTGGTTGAGGGTAAGGCCACAGCTCGCCCAATAGCTGTTCAAGATGACCACGGTTGTTGAACTGAAGCCACTTGCCATTTGGTCAGGTGAGAAATGCCCCTAACGTTATTGTCTGCTTAACACCATTGCAGCCTTCAATACGGTTCTGCCGGGACGTTGCAGGTACAACTTACGACGGCAACGGTTTACTTATTCAAACCCTTTGTCACGTGACATTGGTTTGCAAGTTCTTTTACTGGGCAAGAGTCTTGGGTGAACTGACACCCGGGAGGTCGGGAAGACGTCAAAATATCAGAATGATCTCCGCATGTAAATATCTTTCGTGGCCAAGGGGTGGGTCAGTTTCTAGTTACCAGAGTCATTACAGAACCGAGCGCGGTAGCGCCGGATGCTAGAGGTAACTCGCGTACGAAAGCAGTGCCCGGTAGCAGGTTTTCGGTGACCTCGCCCTTTTCGACGAATATCCCGAAGTTGACTTTAGCATCCGGCGCTACCGCGCTCGGTTCTGTAATGAATGCCTTTCGGCCTCAAGTCTGACGATGCATTGCACGGCTCGATTTTATCAAAACTGACCCACTTCCGGGACCAGGTACTAATCTCCTTGCGATTTTTGCGCCTACTTTGGCGTTCGTTACCTTTCGGGTCGTTTTTACCGCAAACAGGACGTTGAATTCGAAAAAGACACGCCGTCCAATCCCGCCAATCTGCGCCGGCAACCTACTATTTGTCTTCCTTGCGCTTTTTGAAATCGACGTGATCTGTGTAATCTTGGATAAAAAATTATGAGCACAGAACCAAACAAAGTTATCTATTCGATGGTCGGCGTCAGTAAGTTTTACGACAAGAAGCCGGTCTTAAAAGACATCTACCTTTCCTACTTCTACGGCGCAAAAATTGGCGTCATCGGTCTCAACGGCTCCGGTAAATCGTCGCTGCTGCGCATCCTGGCCGGGGTTGATAAAGATTTCAATGGTGAAACTGTTATCTCCCAGGGCTTCACCGTCGGCTACCTGGAGCAGGAGCCTTTAATCGACGACTCGCGCACGGTACGTGAGGTTGTGGAGGAAGCTGTAAAGCAAACTGTTAGCTTGCTTAAGGAGTTTGAGGAGATTAATGCAAAATTTGCAGAAGAGATGTCCGTCGATGAGATGAATTCGTTGCTGGAGCGCCAGGGCGCCGTTCAGGAGAAGCTGGATGCGCAGGACGCCTGGGATCTCGACTCTCGTTTAGAGATGGCAATGGACGCGTTGCGCTGTCCACCTCCCGAAACGCCGGTGAAAATCTTGTCAGGAGGCGAACGCCGGCGAGTGGCCCTCTGCCGCTTACTTCTGCAAAAGCCCGACATTCTTCTCTTGGATGAACCGACCAACCACCTCGACGCCGAATCGGTCGCGTGGCTGGAGCATCACCTGCAAAGTTATCCTGGAACCATCATCGCAGTCACACACGATAGATATTTCCTGGACAATGTCGCAGGTTGGATTCTCGAGCTCGATCGTGGCGCCGGCATTCCCTGGAAGGGAAATTACACTTCGTGGCTGGAGCAAAAACAGGAGCGACTTCGCCGCGAAGAAAAAAGCGAGAGCGAAAGACAGAAGACGCTGCAGCGCGAGCTTGAATGGATTCGCATGTCGCCCAAGGCCCGACACGCCAAGGGCAAGGCGAGAATAAACTCTTATGAAGAGCTGCTGCGGGAGCAGACGGAAAAGCGACGCGAAGATTTAGAGATACACATACCGCCGGGCCCTCGACTCGGGAACGTCGTAATCGAAGCGGACGGTGTCAGCAAGGGATATGGTGACCGTCTGCTGGTTGAAGACATGACATTTAAGCTTCCTCCAGGCGGCATCGTCGGAATAATTGGACCAAACGGCGCCGGAAAGACGACTCTATTTCGGATGGTCACAGGACAGGAACAACCCGACAGCGGCTCAATCAGGATCGGCGAAACCGTGACGCTGGGTTACGTCGATCAAAACCGATTACTCGACAGTGACAAATCAATCTGGGAAGAGATTACCGGCGGCACTGACTTATTAAAGGTGGGTACCCGCGAGGTGAACTCGCGCGCTTACGTAGCGCGTTTCAACTTCTCTGGCTCAGACCAACAGAAAAAAGTCGGGATGTTGTCCGGCGGTGAACGTAACCGGGTGCATCTGGCGAAGATGTTGAAAGAGGGCGCCAACGTTCTGCTGCTCGACGAGCCGACGAATGATCTTGACGTTAACACACTACGCGCGTTGGAAGAGGCCCTGGAAAACTTCGCCGGCTGCGCGGTCGTGATTTCCCACGACCGGTGGTTTCTGGATCGCATTGCGACGCATATTCTGTCGTTTGAAGGTGACAGCAAGGTCGTGTGGTTTGAAGGGAACTACTCAGAATATGAAGGAGACAAGAAGGAGCGCCTCGGCGTTGCCGCAGAACAGCCGCACCGGATTAAGTATCGCCAATTGACCCGCGGCTAATGTAAGACGATCCACAAAAACACACGAAACAACACTAACTCTTCTTCGTGAAATTTCGTGTAGCTTCGTGGATCGTGATAACCCTGCCAGAGCATTGAACTACACACCAGGATACTACCGGGGACCACCGCGCTATCGACGTGTGACGAGAGTTCTTCTAGAATACTGCCTCCTGCACCTGCTGCTAATCACACGCCAGCTGACTTGTGATGAGGGATACCAATCGGGATTAACACTTCGCTCCTCATGCATGGTGCTTCTGAACTAAAGTTTTCGTGAGGTCCAACTGGATCTCGTCCAGGTCGCTAGCAATAGCCCGGAGGGCACTATGGCCGCCGTGTTTGTAAGCTACTGCCGAGAGAATCAGCCGAAGGCGAGATCGCTCGCGGAGGACATCGAGTCCCTGGGCCACGACGCCTGGTTCGATCAGCACCTCACAGGCGGACAAGCGTGGTGGAACCTGATTCTTGAAGAGATTCGGAAGTGTGAGGTATTTGCCTTCGCACTAGCCCCTGATTCTCTGGAGTCGCCAGCTTGCAGGCGCGAATACACCTACGCAGCTGATCTGAAAAAAAGCATTTTGCCTGTGCTGATTTCTGACGGTGTTTCCCTGGACTACCTGCCGGAGGCCCTGGCCCAAATCCAATTTGTCGATTACCGGCAAGAGGACAAAGCAGCCTTCCGATCACTGGCGCGAGCTCTTAAAGCACTTCCCCTCTCCCCGGCTCTTCCCGATCCACTTCCGGAACCTCCGCCTGCACCCGTTTCCTATTTGGGCAGCCTCAGAGAAAAGGTTGAATCGCAAAACGTTTTATCCTTCGAGGACCAAACAGGACTGGTGATTAGGTTAAAGCATGGCTTGCGTGAGCCTAAACAATTCGACGACGTGATCGCCTTATTGAGGTTTTTCCGCGCGCGCGAAGATCTCTATGCGCGAGTGGCAGATGAGATCGACGCATTGCTCGCAGCGGAAGTGAGACCGCCGGCTGCGCCAATCGCCCCTCAAGTATCTCCAGCGGCGGCACCAAAAACTACTGAGGTATACCCAAAGGCGGTCGAGCCGGAAGTCTTGCCAACTGCAGTTGTCCAGCAGGAACCAACTGCCACCGAAACGACGCCTCCTACAAAGGTGGAGCCTCAACCACGTCAATCCCGGATGACTTCTTTTATCCGGCGCATCTCCGTACTTTTCAAATACCTACTCATTTCACTGATCGCAGGCATTTCTATCGCGTTTGCGTTGGGCGCACCTTATGGCTGGGATTCCGAACGGATTCTGTCGAGACCGCTCTGGGGAATACCAACAGCATTGGTTCTGTCAATTCTTTTCGTCTGGAAAGTGATGGGACCCAGGCGAGCATACTTTAAGCTGCTTATGATTATCTTGACGTTTTTGCCTGCCCCCGTCGTTGAGACCGGACCGTCGTACTATTACGATGACCTGCGTTATTTGCCTTGGGAACCCAGGTTGATGGTGCCGATTATTCCATTGCTCCTTGTAGGCATCGTGTTCCTCATTGATCGAGTTGCGAGGTTTTGGCAAACACAGCCAAAATTTCTGAGACTTGCTGTTCCCTGGTTGTCACTGATCGGTGGATTATGCTTTTCCGTTCTGCTTAGTACAGGGGGTGCCTTCTCCCCTCCCCGCGATTCCCAAGTGGGCTTGGCACTGCTGTTTTCATACCTCCTGATGTTTACTGCGATCGCAAAGGTTATTTACTGGAGGATCCGAAAACGCGCGGAGAAGCGGTCGGTGGCGCTAAGCAAATTCAAATCCAGGTTAGCGCAGCTCAGATCACGTACTCGCTAGTAGTCCTGCTTTGAACACATAAGCAAATATGATCCACTAAAACACACGAAACAACACTAACCTGATTTAGTGAGTTTCGTGTGGCTTGGTGGATAGTGATAGTGAAGTCGGTCTCACATTCCCTACTCCATTTCGTGCATTCTCAATCACGCGCAGTCCACTTCGTCTAGATTCCTTAGACGAAAGTCTTCGCGCTAGCACGCCTCAGCCCTAAACCAAGAAATAGCTGGAGTTCCAGCACTTATTGGTAATTGCCCCGCGTTGGCACAGTCGTTGCTATTCAACGCCTGAGCGCGTCGAACACTGCAGGAAACAAGCAGCGGCGACGCGCTTAGGACTGTCATAGCGACCACGGGGGTTCGAATTTGGTATTGAGGGATAACTATTAAGGCAGGTTTGAAATGCGCAGGTGGGAAATAAGCAGGTTGAGAGTCCGAAGGCTTAAGCTGCGGCGATTGAAACAGCGGAGGCTGGAATTAAGAACAAGCGCCGGTAAGAGATTTTCGAAAGCTCTTAGTTTTCAAGTCGCAAACTAATGTTTGCGGTACAAGATCGGCGACCCTCGCGGTTGTCCGATACGGAGGGAGCCCGTGAGCGAAGGGGAGAGCGCAAGCGGGTTCCCGACAAAATGTAGGACAGGCATTCCTGCCTGTCTGACTCTCGACTCCGCCCAGTCGAGATGCCACCACGATCTCAACAATCTTCATAAGACAACAGGAATAAGAAAGACGAAGCCTGATGATCTATGACGAGTCTCTTGCGAGAGTTCGACAGACAGGAATGTCTGTCCTACTGTAGTTACTTTGCGGAAGCCTCGCGGCTCCTGGATTCAGTGATGCGACTGTAATCAGGGTTTAGATAAACCAGCCGGCCGCCTACGATCGTGGCCACAGCAGCTCCAGTCATCGCCCGGCCATGAAATGGCGTGTTGCGACTCCTGGATTTTGAAGAAGCAACATCAAACACCCATTCGCATGCAGGATCGAGAATCGTCACGTCGGCGTGCGCGTTTTCCTCAAGAGTGCCCCGATCCTTCAAACCAAAAATCCGTGCCGGATTCGTTGAGCACAGCGCCACAAGTCGCTCCAGATCGATGACACCCCGGTGCACCAGGTCGAACGCCAGTCCAATCGCCGTTTCCAGCCCGATGATGCCAAACGGCGCCCGATCAAACTCAAGCGTCTTTTCGTCAGCGTGATGCGGAGCATGGTCCGTGGCAATCGCATCGATTGTCCCATCTCGCAAGCCCTCCAATAGAGCGTCGATGTGATCCTGGCTACGCAGGGGTGGACTCATTTTGGTGTTGGTATCGTAGTCCGCGACACTTTCGTCAGTCAGCGTCCAATGATGAGGCGCCACCTCACAAGTAACGGGCAGTCCGGCGTCCTTAGCGCGGCGCACTGCCTCGATTGCGCCTCGCGTCGAAACGTGAGCAATGTGAACTGAAGCTCCGGTCAACTTCGCCAGCACACAATCGCGAATCACATGCACATCTTCTGCGGCCGCGGGCATTCCCTTCAGCCCGAGAATCAGCGACCAGCGGCCTTCATGCATGACTCCTCCGGCAGATAGAGAAGCGTCCTGACAATGGTCCACCACGGTTAGATTGAATCCATGCGCATACTCCATCGCCCGCCGCATCATTCCGGCAGTAGAAACGGGCCGACCATCATCCGACACGGCGACGATCCCGGCATTCTTCATCTCGCCCATCTCGGCCAGCTCCACGCCCTTCGAACCCTTTGTAAGCGCCCCGATTGGAAAAACATTGGCGAGCTTGGCTCGCTCGGCCTGCTCTATGACGAATCGTGTGACGGCCGGACTATCGTTCACCGGATCCGTATTTGGCATGGCGCAGATGGTGGTCCAACCGCCGGCAACCGCTGCCGAAGCTCCCGAAGCAATTGTCTCTTTGTATTCAGCTCCCGGTTCTCGGAGGTGGGTGTGAAGATCTATGAAACCAGGTGCTACGATCAGGCCGGTGGCATCCAGGAACTTGGCATCCCGGGGCGCTTCCTGACCTCGCTCAAGTATGGAAACAACTCGTCCATCCTCGATTAGTACATCTCTGCCGGTATTGATTCCCTGAGCAGGATCGACCACGTATCCATTGGCGATTACCAGTTTCATATTTCGCAAAGCAAACAGTTAGTTTGCTGTCTTATGGTGCTGGGTTTGAAGCCCGAAGTTCAGAGTTCAGCCTTTAGGCTGCCGCCTCGACACGCAACGCAAGCTAAAGCTTGAACTCTAAACTGCATGCCTCTATTCAATGCCCTTTCCCTTCTCCATCCGTCCGCGATCCGCCGGCTAGTAAATACAGGACTGCCATCCGCACAGCAACTCCATTTGAAACCTGATCAAGAATCAGCGAACGACTGCCGTCGGCAATCTCCGATGCGATTTCGACGCCGCGATTCATTGGTCCAGGGTGCATAACGATTGCATCCGCTGCAGCTCGCTCGAGGTGCCTTAAGTTAAGCCCGTAGTGAACCGCGTATTCGCGCATCGACGGAAAAAATGCATTGTCCTGACGCTCGCGTTGAATACGAAGAATCATCACCACATCCGCGCCTTCGATGGCGTCTTCAATTCGCTTCTCAACCCGCAGGCCCTGGTCCACCAATCCTTCGAGTTCCTCGGGCACGAGGGTTCCCGGTCCCGCCAGGCTGACGCTCGCACCGAGTTTTGTGAGCAGGTGAACATTGGAGCGCGCCACCCGCGAATGAAGCACATCGCCGATAATCGCGACTTTCAGCCCTTTAATTCGGCCTTTGTACTCGCGAATCGTAAGTGCGTCGAGGAGTGCTTGAGTAGGATGTTCATGCGAGCCATCGCCGGCATTGACTATGGGAGCCTTTCCCATTCTGGCCAGTTGCTGCGGCGCGCCGGCCATAGAATGGCGCACCACAATGCAATCTGGCGACATAGCCTCGAGGTTTCGGGCCGTATCCAACAAGGTCTCGCCTTTGCTGACGCTGGAAGTTGAAACACTGATATTAATCGCGTCGGCGGAAAGACGCTTAGCGGCAATTTCGAAGGAAGTGCGAGTGCGAGTTGAAGGTTCAAAAAAAAGGTTGATAACCGTGCGCCCGCGAAGCGCGGGGACCTTCTTTATTTCACGACGAGAAACATCGCGGAACGTTTCGGCAGTATCGAGCAGGTGCGTGATCTCACCAGCTTCCAGTTCACGAATGCCTAGTAGATGTTTGCGGGTGAAGTTCATTATGTTTTAGCAGATAGCAGACAGCAATCGGCAGTCAGCACACAGCAAAAGGCAGATGGCAGTGGATTCCAAAGTAGACGTTGTGAACATGGATTTAGATCATCGGAGGTGCCGATTTGCTGTTTGCTGTTTGTTGTTTGCCGACTTGCTTCCTGCATAAAAAAGCGGCCATCGCTGGCCGCTGTGTGTCATCCCGTTTCACTCGGTGGGCGTTCGACGATCACAACGCCTTCTTCTTCGTCAAATTCCTGTAGCATCACTTTAATAATCTCACTCTTTTTCGTGGGCACCAACTTGCCAATGTAATCGGCCTGAATCGGCAGTTCGCGATGTTCCTTCCCTCGATCGATCAGGACCGCAAGCTGAACCCGGCGCGGCCGGCCAAAGTCGATCAACTGATCCAGGGCAGCTCGGATGGTTCGCCCCGTGTAGAGCACGTCGTCGATCAGGACGATGTTGCGATTCTCGATATCACCCGGCAGGTCTGTACGGTTGACGATAGGCTTGGCTCCGACGGTAGAAAGATCGTCGCGATAAAGCGTGATATCAACGATGCCAACGGGCGGACGGTCGCCCTCCAGATCCGCAATTTTGTCTGCCATGCGTTCCGCGAGTGGCACGCCTCGGCGTCGTATGCCCACCAAATAAAGGTCGCCGGCTCCGTGGTTTTCCTCCACCACTTCCGAAGCCAAACGGGCAAGCGCGCGATTGATTCGCGGACCGTCCATGATGCGCGCTTTCTCGATGAAATCCATTTCGCCGGATACTAGCAAGAACAGTAAACAGTGACAAGCACTGGTTAGGAGAATCAATGTTAACAGGCGTTCAGAGTACAACCCCGGGGTCCCCGCGCGGGCAGCCCGCGTGGGGTGGTCGATTCAGGTTGCTTCTTCGCAACCACTCAAGCTCAAGCTTCAGCAGGCTTCTTGGCCACGCCCCGCAAGCTAAAGCTTGGACTCTATACGCCTGTACTGTTTAGTGTCATTTGGTGGATCGTTTAACCCTCTTTTCAGTTAGAATCGACCCGCTCGTCACCTGTACGCGTTTATCTTGTCACTGATGCTCTATCGCTCATGGCTGCGGCCTTTACTCTTTCGCTTGCCCGCTGAGACGGCGCACGAATTGGCCCTCCATTCCCTTTCGATTATTCCGAAGCTTACGAAAAGCTTGCTCGGTGAACGCTACCGACGAAGTCCTTTTGGAAAACTCAGGCGCTTTGGGTTGACGTTCACGAATCCAGTAGGTCTGGCGGCGGGATTTGATAAAGACGGAATTGCACTCGAGTCGCTCGCGGCCCTGGGGTTTGGTTTCATCGAAGCAGGCACAGTTACTTATCACCCTCAACCCGGGAACGAGAGACCGCGCTTGTTCCGCTTGCCAAGGGACCAGGCGCTGATCAATCGCGCCGGTTTCAACAATCGTGGTGCACGAGCGTTTGCTAAACACGTTGTGGGCAACAAGCCGGACTGCGTGCTGGGGGTCAGCATTGGAAAGAGTAAGAAGGTCTCACTGGAAGAGGCAGTTAAGGACTATGTGAAGAGTTTCGAAACCGTCTTCCCAGTGGCAGATTACATCGCAGTGAATGTCAGTTCGCCAAACACGCCACGTTTGCGCGAGCTTCAACATGCCTCGTACCTTGAGGAATTGTTAAGCGCATTGCAGGATAGAAATACACAACTCGCCAACAGGTCGGGCCAGACAGAGCTGCCGATTCTGGTCAAGCTTTCTCCCGATCTTAGTGATGAGGAGTTCACAGAGATCGTGCGAGTGGTCCAACGAAACAACGTCGCCGGCTTGATTGCGACAAACACGACGACCGGACGGAGCGGCCTCAAAACCGATGCCGATAGAATTAGGGCTGTAGGTGACGGTGGCTTGAGTGGAGCTCCTTTGAGGCGACGATCGACGAATGTGGTTGCCACGCTTCACAATCTTACGGGCGGTTCAATGGCAATAATCGGTGTGGGAGGGATCTTCACGGCAGACGATGCGTGGCAGATGATAAGCGCCGGCGCAAGTTTAATCCAAATTTACACCGGCTTTATCTATGAAGGGCCGACCATCGTAAGGGAAATAAACGAGGGCCTGCGTAGCATAATCTCTCGCGAAGGTTTTGTTTCTCTGGACGAGGCGGTAGGCTGTCGTGCGAAAGAACTCGCTGCTTAGTGAACTTCGCTAGATTTGGAGTCTCTGACGGGTGCGAAGACGGGTCTTGCACCAAGGTCAATGAATCAGCTCGGGGAGCGGTACCCAAACCGGAAGCGGGCTGATCTAATTACTTTTTGTGCAAAGCACAACGGACGTGAGTAGTGAACGACAACCGCAACAAACTAATCGTAGCGCTGGATGTTGCGAATGCTGATGAGGCGCGGCGTCTGGTAAGTATTCTGCGCGGAGTCGTCGGCATGTTCAAGATCGGATCACAGCTCTTTACTGCTACCGGACCGGACCTGGTTCGGGAAATCGTGGGGCAGGGAGAAAGGGTTTTCCTGGATCTTAAATTTCATGACATTCCCAACACTGTCGCGGCCGCAGGCATTCAAGCTACCCGCCTGGGGGTCTCGATCTTCAATGTGCACGCCGGCGGCGGAAGAGAAATGATGCGCCGTACTGCTGATGCGGTTGCCGAGTCGGCCGACGTGGAAAGACTCCCCCGGCCGGCAATCATCGCGGTTACAGTTTTGACGAGCGCAAACGCAAATACTCTCCGCGAGATCGGTTTGACTGCTGAGCCGGCAGATCTGGTTGGTCGTCTGGCTTCTCTTGCGGAAGCATCTGGACTGGATGGAGTAGTTGCGTCCCCACTTGAAGCGGGCGTCGTTCGCTCGACTGTGAAGGCGACGGGATTCATCATAGTGACCCCGGGGGTCAGGCCGGCAGGCGCCGCGCTGGGTGATCAGAGGCGTGTGACGACTCCTCGTGAGGCAATCATGGCAGGCGCAGACTACCTCGTCGTGGGTCGCCCTATTCTGGAGGCCCCGGATCCCGCGCAGGCTGCCCGGGACATTATTGATGAGATAGAGACAGTTGCGGCCAGGAGTGCTCCATGAAGTGACGGAACCTCGGCGGTTGGAATGCGTGTACAATTAGCAGAAACAAGTGTGGTCCCAGTGGACCATCCTGCGCGGGGCATTAGCGAGATTGAAGTTCAATCTTTAGGTTGCTGTTTCGCCAGACAGAACAAGCTAAAGAGCCACTTGCAAAACTCGTCGTTGAAGAGAGTTTTGAAAAACAAATCATCGAAAACACTAGGAGTTTTGGGATCTGCCTCTTTGGTTACCCCGAAACTCCGAGTTTTGCAAGTGGCTCTAAAGCATGAACTACAAACTGCTAGAGTAGAAGTGTGCATTTTCACGAGGGAAATGCCGTCAGACGGTCTGCGCTTTTTGCTCTGATCGCATTTTGAACTATGATTCAAAGGTGACATCAAGGTTGAAACTCGCGACTGCTGGGCATTCATTCGTCATTGCACTGTTACTGGGAGCGTTAGTTGTAGGTTCCTACGCTCAAGGCACGGCTCAGACAAATCTTCAGCCCTTCTCTCCCTCTCCATACAAAGTCGGTGAACGGCTCACTTATAACGTCTCCTTTTCCAGTTTTATGAGCGCCGCTCATATTGAGATGCTCGTCGCGGCGCGTGGCACTTTTTTCGGCCGCGACGGGATTCAGTTAAAGGGGCACGTTGAGACGATTGGAATGGTTAACGCTGCTCTTTACGCCATCAATAACGACTACATCACTTACGTCGATCCGTCCACAGGTCTCCCGTATTACGGTCAGCAAATAATACGTGCAGCTTCCCGGACGTCCGAGACCGCTGCCGAGTTCAATCAACCCGCAGGAACTGCCGCCCTTCCGGACAAACGAACAGTCGAGGTTGCCGGCACCTACGATTTGCTCTCGGCCGTCTATCGTGTGAGAGCGCTGCCGCTCCAGGAAGGCGCGAGCTACAACTTGTCCGTGCGCGGCGAATCCCAAACATATGAACTTGAGGTGGAAGTAAGAGGACGACAGGTAATTAAAACAAACGTGGGATCCTTTGACACGATTAGCACCCGAGTAAACGTCAGGAACAATTCGCAGGCAAACAAGTACCAAATCCAGGTATTCTTTAGCGACGATCAAAGGCACGTCCCTGTTTTGTTGACGGCGAAACTTTCGGCCGGTGAGATTCGCGTTGAGCTGGCTGGCTCTGAGTTTATTGCGACTCCAGCAGCTCCGCCGGGAGCAACGCCAACTCCGGCACCTGTCACCCCTGTGCAGCCCGGAGCGCCATCACCCGGCGACAACGGCGCGTTGCCGGCTTTACCATTTCGCGTTGGCGAACAGTTGAACTACCAGCTCTTTCTACCCAGCATCGCGCAACCTGCGGGGATAGCCACTTTTCAAGTCCGGGGGCGCTCGAAGTATTTTGATCGCGATGGATTGTTCCTTACTTTGGGCGCCCAAACTACCAATGCCCTTCAGCATTTGTTCTTCGCTACCGACGTGGTCAACTCCTACGTCGATCCGAAAACCCTGCTTCCGTTCCAGACTGAATTAAATCTGGTTGAGGGTCGCCTACGCTCCAGCACAAAACTTAAAATGAACCAGGATCACGGCACCGCAACGACTGAGAAAGGCGATCGGATAGAGATTCCAGTCGGCACACACGACTACCTCTCTTTTTTTTATGCCTTGCGCACCTTTAATCTTGCGCCTCCCCGGCGAACTGCAGTTTCGATCCTCGTTAATAACAAGCCAAAGACTCTGTTCATCGAGGCGCTCGCACGAGAACCGGTGCAGATCGGTTCCCAAACCATCCCCGCGATCAAGGTGGCTCTGACCACGGACGACGCACAAGCGGACAAGTATCAGTTAAGGGTCTTTATCACTGACGACCCCAGACGCTTGCCGGTTCGGATCACTGCAATGACCAAACTTGGCGCCGTTCGCGCGGACCTGGCGATCATTCCCGTTACAAATCAATAAAGTAGGACAGGCATTCCTGCTTGTCTGCGGTTGGTAAAGATCCGATAGAAGTCTAACAAGCTCCTTGACGGTGTGAGACAGGCAGGAATGCCTATCCTACCCTTTATTGAAATTGAAAACTGTTTTCATTTAGACTATACTCTCAAGTCGAAGCCCCGGCAACGGCCTCCAGCTAAGGCAGTCTGTACAACAAGATCACTCGAAAGTTGATTCCATGCTTAATTCTTTCATTATTGTCCTGCGCGAGGGTTTCGAATCATTTCTACTAGTGGCGGTGATTCTCTCTTATCTCCACAAGTCTGGCCAAAAGTGGCTCAGCTCGGCCGTTTACGTTGCTTTAGGGCTGGGACTTACCGTCAGCGCCGCTCTTGGTTATGTGTTGGCCAAAGGGGTCGACGATTCTCGGCTGGTACAAATCTTTGGTGAGCGACTTGGCGGATCAGTCAGCCAGTTCCTGGGGAATGAAGCCTTGCGCGAAGGCGTTCTGGGCTTAATCGCCATGGTTATGGTCGGGACATTAGTGGTCCACATGTGGCGGACCGGACCGAAGTTGCGCCAGCGTATGCACCAGCGATTGGGCGAAATGTCATCTCAGACCTCTCGTCTGGCAGCCCTGGCTGGAGTTTTTCTTTTTACTTTTCTCATGATCACGCGCGAAGGAATGGAAACAGCACTTTTGCTGATGCAGGTGCGCGACTCACAACTGGTTACGGGTGCGCTATTGGGCCTCGGCGCTGCGCTGTTATTTGCATTGGCTTGGGCCCGCTTTGGCCACCTCATCAATGTGAAGAGATTTTTCCAGGTTACCGGCATCTTTCTGCTGCTCTTCATGCTTCAGGTCGGCATTTATTCGTTCCATGAATTCTCCGAAGCCGGTTTGTTGCCAAACAGCGAAATGCTTCATGAAGCGACCGAGAAGTTTTCACCCGACGGTCTTTATGGCAAGTGGTTTTCTCTGGCGATGATTTCGGTTTGCGCGCTGTGGCTTGGGGGGGCCTGGGCCATTGATCGGCTTCGACAACGGCACCAGACCAGCGCCGTTTTGGTTTCGAATCTAAGTGAGAGCCATTAGGAAGCGCCCCGTTTCCATTCGGCTGTAAATGAAATAAAGGGCCTGTGTTGCAGGCCCTTTCCTTTTTGCCGCGCGAGATGAAGGGTGCAGTCCATCCGTAAAAAGATGAGCAGCCCGCCGAGAAGTCGACAGGCTGCTCATAGTTTGACTGACGAAAGCGTGACTCCGCTTAGCAGTTACGCTCTGCTGTTGGAGGCTCAGAGTTGTGATTCCTCACCGCTCCATCCCCTTCACGGTAACTGTTTGCACAGTTCCTTCGCAGCCTGGTTCTGTTCCAAAAAGGCTTGCTTCTCGGAATTCTGCTGGGACTGGAAAGCTTGATGCTCAGCATGCTGCTCGTCCAGGAAGGCCGCCCTCTCGGCCTTTTGGTTCTGGTCAAAGGCCTGCTTCTCAGCTCTCTGCATATCCGCAAAGGCCTTTCTCTGCTGGATCGTGTGTGGAGTAGAATCAAAGACCGCCTTGTCTGCTGCCTGCTGATTCTCAAAGTCCTGCTTGTTAGCCTGCTGCGTATCATCAAAGGCCCTCTTCTCGGCCTGCTGCGTATCATAAAAGACCTGCTTCTCGGCCGCTTGTTGATCGTAGAAGGCCCTCTTCTCCGCATCACGAGCATCTTCGCAGTCTTTCCTGTTAGTCGCGCAGCCAGCTGTGTTCAAGGGCGAATTCGGACAAGGATCACAGGCGTCGCCAAGTCCGTCGTTGTCGGTGTCTGTTTGCTCCTCATTTGGAACGGCATCGCAATTGTCGCAGGCATCCCCAAGGCCATCCTCATCTGCATCCTCTTGGCCGGGATTTATTGCGCTGGGGCAGTTGTCTATGCAATTGGGCACGCTGTCCCCGTCTGTGTCGGTTTCAGGAATGCCGCAACCGCATACGCTTGGTTCCGGGCAACCTACGTCGCAGGGGTCAAGTATCCCGTCTTCATCCGAGTCATTAATCGCCTCGGTTCGGAACGGTATATAGTCCACAACGCCGTCAGGATCGACTACTGCGTTTTCGGGAGCGTCGGGTTCAGTCGGAGTGAGTGGCCCGAACTCACTGCCCCACCAGTTGTTCTCGGCATTCAGACTTCCAGGACCGCCCGAATACGTGCCTGAGGCTACTTGAAGACCGGCCGTTGCATTACCGGCGATGTTATTGTCATTCGCCGTGATAGTCGAGTTCAGGCCTGTGAATGCATCACCAACGTAGATACCCCGGTTGGAATTCAGGATGCTATTGCACTCAATCGTTATTCCATCATCACTACCAAAGAAACCGATAGCATAATTCGTTTTGTTTCTGATGGAGTTGGCCCTGATAGTAGATGAGTCGGTGCCGTAGAAGTACATACCGCGCGAGGCGGGTGAGACAGAGTCCATTCGGTTGTACTGTATCTGGAGGTTCGTAAACGGTTTGGCGGCGTCAGTATTGCTAATACCGATGCCCCAGGTACCTGTGACCGCGCCGTTATCGTTTACAAAATCGTTGCTGTCGATCAAGACGTCATCCATGCCTAAACCATAGCCAGCCACATATTCATCCGAGTAGATGTGGTGGCCACTGGCTGCGCCGGGTCGAGTGTTATTGCGAAACTGGTTGTACTGAATGAGGGCCTGATTGCCGGCCGGATTATTCGCCAGGCCCAGGCCGATGATGTTGTCCTGGATGATGTTGTTGATGACGTGAGCACCGGACGTTCCGGCTCCCAGAGCTATTCCATAACCGGTGAACGCTCCGGCCGTGCTGTTCTGCACGATGAAACCATCAATTTCCACGTCGTTTGCGGTAACGTAGATTCCGCCGGTGTTTTCGAGGATCGATTCCAATGGCTCAATGCGCGTTCGCGCGTCGACGCCGGCTTGGGCTCCCAGTATGGTAAGAGTCTTGTTTACTGTAACTACGCCTGCGTAGGGGTAGATTCCCTCCGCAACGTGGATGATATCTCCTGGCGATGCCTTGTCGATGGCAGCTTGAAGCGTTAGACACGCCGTCAGGAGGGAAAGGCAATTGTTTTCATCGTTACCTGTCATTGATACGTACCATGAGACGTCAGCGGCCTGGGTTCGCTGTCCGCCAAAAATCACGAGGCCTAGCACCAACCCCAGAACCAGGGTGGATAACGTGGCTAGTTTTTTCAGATTCATAATCGTTGATTCTCCTTAATCAAAACTGAGTGGGAGGTCGGTTCGAACGTCGACCAAAGTGCTGGCGCGACAAACGTCAACACCCAGGGGCATAGAGCGATTGTTTAAAGGCGTGGATCGGAAGCGGTAGGAAAAGCTATTTCGGGTTCGTTTCTTCCAAATGCCACACACTACCGTCAGGTGTCCGCACCAAACTGGCGGTGTGCCAACTACAATTCGTAAGACGCGCGTACTCTATGTGAATTAACGCACGTTGTCAAAGGCAAACTGCCTCATCTAAAAACCAATCCCAGCGCCTATCGTGTCCTCATATAAGAACTCCACTTAAAGAAGTTACCTTTGATATTTGCTGGAACCATTGAGTGAGGATGACGCTAAAGATGAAACCGGGGCAAAAGTCTCGCGAAGCTTAGATTAGAAGAGAGTCTCAAGAGAAAGGGCGAGGCTGAATGACCAGCCTCGCCCTTTTGTTATGGGCGACTTGCCTACCTTTGTTCGTTGGCGCATGCGCTAATAACAAAGAAGGCAGCTTGATGTCGGTCGATGCTTAAACCCCTACGGTTTGACCTGGATATTCCCTGACTCGATCGTGTTCATGAGAAAGTCTCCAGGTACATTTCCCTGGCAGAGCTGAGGATCTCCGGTGGTATTCGGGTCATCATCAAAGAAGAGCACGCTGCTAATCTTGTCTCTTTCTCGTCCGGGTTCACCATTGTCCTGGACCGAGAAATACACAGTATCCACTAGATTGGGGTCATTTGTTCTTCGCGTTGTACCGCCAAAGATAGCGACATTTCCGTTTACCTTCATACAACTAATACCGATCTTGAGCTGGTAAGTATTACCATTTGCACCCTCGAAAGCGGGGTTATGGAGAATCGCCTGGCCCTTGACCGACCCGTCTGCCTGCCGCTTTGCGCTAAAAGAAAACTGCCTTCTAACAGAGCCTTTTTCATTTACGACAAGTAAGGTTCCATGGCCGTTCGCAGATTGTGCCGAAGCGGTGGCGGCCATACCTAATACACCAAAAACTGCGACCAGGACTGGTATACCAATGGTTTTCGTTATCCGTCTTAACATCTTCTTCTACCTCCAAATAGATTGTTGAGCAGTTTTCTGAAAGGGGGGGCGAGAATCGAAGAGCTGGAACGTCTCCTTTCAAGGAAAAATCCTCGATGAATCAAACGGGCCCTGGTTTACATCTCTTAATCCGGCTGATCAGGAAACTTAGACCAGAGCATACGATCAGCTACCGTGGACAAAATCTCAGCAGAGACAATCAATAGGCTCGAAAATCGCGGGGGTTGATTTAGGAGTGGTAGGCCAGACCGAGCTCAAAGGCTGATTCCCTGCACCACACGCGTACCGTCAGAGCGTCCGCATCCGTTTGGCGGCGTGTACCCATGATCGTAATTTCCTGGAAAATTTATGACATCAGCCATCAAAATGTCAAAGCGAGATTTCGTGATCAAACTACGGTTTCCAGGTAATAACCAATCAAGCCCCTAACCGCGAAGAATAACGAGAAAAGGGCGGGCCTGTTATGGCCCGCCCCTTTTCGTTTAATGCGATGCGCTTACTTACCGTTGTTGGTGTAGCTCACGCAATCGCCCTGGTTCTTAAAGGTGCTGCCATCCGAGCGAACACTCGTCATCCAGCCACCATTCTTGCACTGGTTCTTGTTTGTAGGAACATTACCGCCAAGGCAAGCTCCACCAGGTGCGGGCGCGATGAGCCAAGGCTCATAGCTGACATTGGATCCCACCTTGGTGCCTGTGCCCCCGGGGTTACTTGCAGCAGTGGGACCGGTGGGGCTATTCCACCAGTTGCAGGCGCCATCTACACTTCCGAGGCTCCCGTGACTGATAACCAGCGCCGGATGAAGAGCAATCCCGAATGAAGCAGTAGTCAAATTGAAGTTATTGTTATGAACCTCAACCGTCGCGAATGATGGATTAGACTGGAAAAAAACTGCAACATTATCAATATTCGAGTTCACCAGATTGGTGAAGTCGTTACCATCGACAATGGCCCCGGGAGTGTTGCCTTCCAGCCCAACCGCATGAACCCAACCACCGCTGGTCAGGGTATTGAAATCATTGTCCCTTATCTCCAAGCCTGTTACGCCGGGCGTACTGGTAGCGACAGAAACCCCATAGGCTCCGCTGATAATGCTGTTTACGTTTTGAATCGAATTTCCCTGAATGAGCGTATTCACGCTTGGATTTGTTCCTCCATTAGCGCCGATGAGGACACCTTTCGCAGACCTGTTGCTGCTAATGTTACTCATTCTGTTATCCAGGATCGAGACATTGTCAGGCCCGTCTGTTCCCCCATCGTTAGAAAGGTAGATTGCCTGGGCCGTGCTGTTCCCAGTGGCTGTATTTACGATGGTGTCCAAAATGTTGTTGACAATCATGGCTCCATCGGCGCCGCCATTGACGGTGATTGCAGTGACAGCAGAGTCAGACTCAGTATGAGTGATCGAAAAACCATCCATTTTCACATTCGTCGCACGGATCGTAACCTCACCATTCACGGTAGATTCTACTGGGCTGCCAGCGGTCCGTCCTGTCACCGAGGTGCCGGCTTGAGCGCCGTTGAGCGTTAGCCCCGTCAGAGTCGCAGGTACGTTTACGTCTTCGTTATATATTCCGGCGCACACCTGAATGGTGTCTCCAGGACCGGCCGCATCCACTGCTGCCTGAATACTGGCAAACGTTGCAGTTGGGCATTGAATGTTATTGTCGTCTACTTCCAGCGTGGCTGCGGTTGCCTTCCAACCTCTGGGAGCTGTTAGGGCTAACGCAACCAATACTGTCGCGGCCAGAAGGACCGCAAGGTTCCTAAATTTCATCGTGATTCTCCTTGTTCTGAAATATGTGGGAGGTCAAACTTCGACCAAATGACGCGACAGAAATCGAACCCTCGCAGGGATAATCTGATCGCATTACGAGCTCAGGTGTTGATTACGAGGAAAAGCGAAAGGGAGGAAATGATCCCGGGGCTTTGTTCTCTTTAACACCACACGCTACCGTCCGAGCGTCCGCACCCGTCAGGCGGTGTGTAAACCGTTGTGCTTATAATCAGAAGATTGTTGAAGCGTGGATCGGGAGCGTTGAAGCGGCGAGGAAAAACTAATCCTGGAGGCTTGATTCGTTCGAAACACCACACACTGGCGTTTTGGGTATCGCACCTAAGCTGCCGTGTGCAAATTACAATCTGTAAGCGGCCGCAGTCTATGTGAGCTATCTGGTGCTGTCAATGAAGGGCGAGGCCTGATAGGACCAGGAAGCGGAAGAGTGGTCACATAGACTGAGTAAACTTGTTAACCAACTCCCGCTTGAGC
Organism: Acidobacteriota bacterium; assembly: GCA_038040525.1. Classification (GTDB taxonomy): domain Bacteria; phylum Acidobacteriota; class Blastocatellia; order Pyrinomonadales; family Pyrinomonadaceae; genus PSRF01. Next base: position 58,518 of record JBBPIC010000023.1, read on the forward strand.
AGCTTTCCCGTGGGCCCCTTGGGAATGTCCTTTACGATCCGCAAAGTCTTCGGGCATTTGTAATCGGCGAGCCGTTCACGGCAAAAAGTGATGAGTTCGTCTTCAGTCGCTTCCCTTCCTTCTTTCAACACAATGAAAGCTGCCACTTCTTCGCCGTAAAGTGGGTCAGGAACTCCAATCGTCGCGGCGGCCGCAACTGCCGGGTGCTGGTACAACACTTCGTCGATCTCACGCGGGTAAATGTTTTCACCTCCGCGAATGATCATGTCGGTTTTGCGATCGACGATGTAAAAGAACCCATCCGGGTCGCGGTAACCTATGTCTCCGGTGTGAAACCAGCCATTACGAAAAGCTGTCGCAGTTGCTTCTTCGTTTTTGTAATAGCCCTTGAGAATGTTTTCGCCGCGCAACACGATTTCTCCCAACTGACCATCCGCTACCTCTTTGTCATCATCATCGACAACACGCATTTCATTGCCAATCGGCATTCCACACGAGCCGGGCCGCCGCCGCTGATCCGGTGGATTGAATGTCGAACGACAGGTTGATTCGGAGAGGCCATATCCTTCAATTACCAGGCAATTGAAAGCCTCTTCGAAGCGTTTCAGAATTTCGGCCGGCACGGGAGCTGAGCCACACATGGCAAAGCGCAGTTGATCAGTCTTCAGTCCTGCGGGAACTCCATCGGGATATGTGCTCAGCAACATCGATAGCATCGTAGCCACCGAACCAAAGGACGTGATCTCGTAGTCAGAAATAATTTGCCAGAATCGCGAGGCGGAGAATTTTGGACTGACGACCGTTGAGCCAGACGCATAAAGCGCCGACATGGTGGTAACGGAAACCGCGTTCATGTGAAACAGCGGCATGATGGTCAACAGACGATCGTCTTTCGTGAATCTGAGCCACTCGCTTATCTGTTGCGCGTTTGCAATCAAATTGCCGTGGGTTAACAGACACCCTTTGGGTTTTCCGGTCGTGCCGGAGGTGTAGATTATGATCGCTTCGCTATCAAGGCCGATGTCCGATGAATCTAAACTAGTTGGTGCTTCACCCGGCCCCGGACGGAAGTCTCTGGTCGCCACCTCTTCATCGTCAAACCGAATAACAGCCTGCAGACTTGATAACTCTGACCTGATGTCCTCGATCGTCGGCAGAAAATCCGAGTGGACCATCAGGGCCTTTGCCTCCGAGTCGGAAATCACGTAGGCAATTTCATCCGTTTTGAGCAAGGAATTGACCGGCCCCGCCACCGCTCCCAGTCTCCAACAAGCAAAGTAAGCAATGATGTATTCGGCGCCGTTTGGCAACAACAGGCTCACTGCGTCGCCCTTGCGTATATCGCTTGCAGCCATCATCCGAGCAGTGCGGTCGACGGCATCTTTGAACTCTGCATAAGTCAATCGCCGGCCATCTGACTCTGAAAAAAGAAAGTGCTTTTCAGGCGCCTGCTCAACGCGTTCAGCCAGCAGTTCTGAGAGATTGTTAGGTGACGATTGGGTAGGAGTTGTGCTCATCCGCTTTGGGCGTGCTTTGGATTGTGAATCACGATCTGAAGTTATATAGCACGGAAAGTTCGAGGGAGCGATCCTCTGTGCCTCCCCTGTGTTCTCTGTGTCTCTGTGGTGGGCCTTCGTCGGGTAAGATCCACCATAGAGACACAGAGAACGCACACGACGCAATCAAGCGCTCGGCCGTCAAGATCAAACCCCAGTCATTGTGATATATTACCGGTTTGCTTGAGTCTTTCGATCACCCGACAAACCACAGTTTGTCGTTTTCTATCTAATCTAATTTGTCACCTTTAGAGCGACAACTTAGCTTGTCGGACCAATCCCATGGATACCTATCGAAATTTCATTGACGGCAAGTGGATCGAATCCACGTCGTCACGCACGGTTTCAAACGTCAACCCTGCGAATACCGATGACGTAATCGGTACGGTAAAACAAGCGAGTCGAGATGAGGCGAGACGCGCAGTCGAGTCGGCAGCGGAAAATTTTCCCAAGTGGCGGGCCACCCCTGCGCCAGCCCGGGGGCGAATTGTTGCGCGCGCCGCAAGCCTCCTGGAAGAACACAAGGAAGAGTTGGCACAAATCCTGACTCGCGAGGAAGGTAAGACGATCTCCGAGTCGCGCGGCGAATTACAGCGCTCGATAAATGTCGCGGAGTTTTGCGCCGGCGAATCAAGAAGGATGAACGGCGAGACAATCCAATCTGAGTTGCCGTCAAACTTTGCCTACACCATCAAGCAACCACTCGGTGTGGTTGCCTGCGTAACACCGTGGAATTTTCCGGTAGCGATTCCGGTGTGGAAGATTGCTCCGGCGCTGGTTGCCGGCAACACTGTCGTATTCAAACCCGCCAGTCTGACCCCAGCGACGGCAGTACGCATCGTCCAAATCTTTGAAGAAGCCGGAATTCCTCCCGGTGTTTTAAATCTGGTGCTGGGTTCGGGATCGGAAGCCGGCGACGAGATTATCAATCACCGGGCCGTGAAGGCAGTTTCCTTTACCGGGTCAAACGAGGTCGGCATTCGTTTATACGAAGAAGTTTCCAGACGTGGCGGCAAGGTCCAGTGCGAAATGGGCGGCAAGAATCCGGTTGTCATTCTTGAAGACGCCGATATCGATCTGGCAGTCGAGTCAACCGCGCAGGGCGGCTTCGGATCGTCAGGTCAACGCTGCACCGCCACGAGTCGAGCAGTGGTAGTCAACGATATTGCCGACGAATTTGTTGAGCGATTGGTCAAGCGTGCAGAGTCGATGCGCATTGGCGATGGCATGGATCTGAACACCGAGATGGGCCCGAGTGTAGATGAGAGCCAATTTAAAACGGTACTAAAGTACATCGACATCGGACGGGAAGATGGGGCGACGTTGTTATATGGCGGCGAGCGGGCCACGGGCAACGGACTCGACAAAGGGTTTTTTGTGAAGCCGACCATTTTCGATCACGTCACGCCGGACATGCGCATTGCCCGCGAAGAGATTTTTGGACCAGTGGTCTCGGTATTACGCGTGAAGGATTTTGACGAGGCGATGCAGGTGGCGAATGACACGGAATACGGACTCTCTTCTTCTATCTTCACGAACGACGCGGCGCGCATCTTCCGTTTTGTGGACGAGATCGAAACGGGTATGACGCATATCAACTCACCGACGACCGGTGGGGAGGCGCATATTCCGTTTGGCGGGATCAAGGGCACAGGTATTGGCGATCGCGAACAGGGGTCAACCGCGCTGGATTTTTATACTGAGTTGAAGGTCGTTTACGTGGATTACACGGGTCGCAAACGCGAGGGGAATTTATACTAAGAGTGACAAGTTACAAGTGACAGGTGACAAGTAAAATCGCAGATGACCAGTTTCAAAGGTGGGGAATTACGAGGCCGCTCAACCAAAAACGTAAGCGTAGACTAAGGAGCAAAATAATGAGACCCCACGAAAAACTCGACGTATGGAAAAGGGCCATCGAATTGGTCATTAGTATTTATCGGCAAACTGAATCGTTTCCGACCCACGAGCGATATGGTTTGAGGTCTCAAATCCGGCGAGCCGCGGTGTCGATTCCCGCAAATGTCGCGGAAGGAGCAGGACGGCATTCTTCAAAAGAGTTTGCTCACTTTTTATCCAACGCTCAAGGATCCGCTAGTGAACTCGAAACGGAGCTTTTGATTGCGGAGCGATTAGGCTATTTGGGTTCAAATGGCTATCTAGCAATTCGCGAGGAACTAGACAGCGTAGGTCGGATGCTTGTCGGACTAACACAAAACGTCAGACGCAACTTCTGATCTGGCTTGTAACCTGTCACTTGTCACTTGTCACTTGGGAAAAGCTATGAGCACCGTCGAAGCCAAACCAACAGCATCCGAAACGGTCCAGAAGCACAAAGAATATCTCTTCCCCGCCGTTGCTACTTACTATCAGGAGCCGATCGCGCTTGTCCGTGGAGATGGTTTCCATGTGTGGGACGACGAGGGCAATAAATATCTCGACTGCTTTGGCGGCGTGCTTACGGTCAGCGTGGGCCATGCAAATCCTAAGGTTACGGAAGCAATTATCAACCAGGTCAAGACCCTCACACATACGTCGACCCTTTACGCGAATAAGCCGCAATCCGATCTTGCAGAAAAACTTCATCAGATCACGCCGGGCCGGTTGAAGAAGTCGTTCTTTACCAACAGCGGAACTGAAGCCGACGACACGGCAATTCATGCCGCGAAGCTTGCCACGGGTCGTCACGAGATAGTTGTGTTGCGTCATAGCTATAGTGGCCGATCCGCCACGGCCCTTTCGGCAATGGGCCACGCACCGTGGCGTCCATTGCCGGCGCAGGTAGCAGGTTTCGTTCATGCGCGCGCGCCTTATTGCTATCGCTGCCCCTTCAAACTTACCTATCCCGAGTGCGGTCTTGCCTGCGCAAACGACATTGAAGAGTTGATCATGACCACGACGACGGGCGAGATTGCCGCGTTTATGGCGGAACCGATTCTTGGTGTCGGCGGATTCATCGTTCCGCCGCCTGGCTACTTTGAACGCGCCGTAGAAATCACGCGCAAGCACGGAGGTTTGTTTATCGCCGACGAAGTACAAACCGCCTGGGGACGCACCGGCGAAAAGTGGTTTGGTATCGAGAACTGGGACGTGGAACCCGATATCATCACGTCCGCCAAGGGTCTCGGCAACGGCGCCCCCGTCGGGATTACAGTCGCCACCCCGGAGGTTGCTGACAAGTATCCGGGATTGACCTTCTCAACCTTCGGCGGCAATCCCGTTTCAATGACTGCCGCGCTGGCGGTTATTCGAGTTATTGAGGAAGAAGACCTGAGGCGGAACTCTGCTGTGGTCGGAGGTTATTTGCGCCAACGTTTAGAAGAGCTGAAAGACAAACACCCGGTAATTGGCGACGTTCGCGGGATGGGCCTGATGCAGGGACTCGAGCTGGTTAAAGACCGTGAGACAAAAGAGCCCGCGCCCCAAGCTGTGGCTGCTGTCATGGAAGAAACGAAGCGTCGCGGCGTTTTGATCGGCAAGGGTGGACTTTACGGCAATGTCATCCGAACAGGAATGATGCTTAACTCGACAACCGATCACGTTGACCAAATGATCGAGGCTCTCGACGCAGGGTTTGCGACGTTGCATTGATTAAAGTAGTGGTGCGCGAGGAGGACGATCCACGAAAGCACACGAAATGACGCGAACGAAAACCTTTTTTCGTGCCGCTTCGTGTGATTTTGTGGATCGTTCTTAGTTGGAAAACTGCGACTGTGGACCAAACGGTGAATCACCTTCTTATGAAAACTCTAATTACTAATGGGCGAATCGTAACCGCCACCGACGATTACCGCGCTGACATCCTGATCGAAGACGAGAAAGTTTCCGTCATCGGCGCCAAGCTTGAAATGGAAGCTGACAAAGTAATCGATGCTCAGGGCAAGTTGGTGATCCCCGGCGGCATCGATCCTCATACGCACATGGAGCTTCCCTTCGGCGGGACGCAATCTTCAGATGACTTTCTCACCGGCACACGCGCTGCCGCCCATGGTGGCACCACCACGATCATCGACTTCGCCGTCCAGTATAAAGGCCAGTCGCTCATAGAGGGCATCGACAACTGGCACCAGAAGGCTGAAGGCAAAACTGCAATCGACTACGGCTTCCATCTCATCACCACTGAGCTGGAAGACAGCCAGATCGAAGAATTACACACAGCCATGGACGAGGGCGTCACGAGCTTCAAAATGTTCATGGCCTATCCGGGCGTGTTTCTGGTTGACGATGCGACCATCTTTCGCGCCATGTCTGCCGCCGGCGAGCGCGGCGGCCTGATCTGCATGCATGCGGAAAATGGAATTGTCATAAATGAGATCATCAAGCACGCACTCGCCAAGGGACATACCGCCCCCAAGTATCACGCGCTGACTCGCCCGACTATTGCGGAAGCTGAAGGCGTCCATCGTGCGATCGCAATTGCGGAGATGGCTGAGTCGCCCGTTTACATTGTCCATCTTTCCTGCGCCGATGCGCTGAACCAGGTCCGCCAGGCACGCGATCGCGGTATCCCGGCCTTCGCTGAAACCTGTCCACAGTATCTTTTTCTTTCACTCGATGATTACGACGAGCCGGGCTTCAACGGCGCGAAGTATGTCATGACTCCGCCGCTGCGTGACAAAGCGAATCAGGCTGAGCTGTGGAAGGGTCTGAAGACCGACGACCTGCAGGTGATTTCAACCGACCATTGCCCCTTCTGTATGAAGGAACAGAAGGAGCTGGGGCTTGACGATTTCACGAAGATTCCTAATGGCGCGCCCGGAGTCGAAAACCGCGTCCCTCTGATCTACAACGGCGGCGTAGTGGAAAATCGGATTAGCCTCAACCGGTTTGTCGAACTGACTTCAACCGCGGCGGCGAAGATGTTTGGTCTTTTCCCGAAAAAAGGGACCATCGCGGTTGGCTCGGATGCGGACATCGTTATCTTCGATGGCGAAAAAGAACAGACGCTAAGCCTGAAGACGAACCACATGAACGTCGATTACTGCACCTACGAAGGAAAGAAAATCAAAGGCGTAGTGGAAACGGTTCTGTCACGCGGCAAGGTCGTGATCGAAAACGGCGAATACAAAGGGAAGGCCGGTGATGGACAGTTCTTAAAACGAGGCACCTGCGTGGCGATGTGAAGACTCAAACCGTCCAGCTACTAACCGGCGAAGATTAAGCTTGTAGGCCCCGCCGTCAGTGCCTTACTATGCGGCTTGCTGGGCCTTTCCCAAACAATTTCGCGAGTTCGTATCCAAGTTTTTGTGCGTTCCGTTTTGCCCGGGCTTTCGTAACGCAAACTGTTAGTTTGCGGATCGTGAGTTAGATGCGATGCTTAGTGTAATCCAACCGTCCGCAAACTAACAGTTTGCGTTACAAGCTTCGCCGGCGGTGCTTCTGTAACCATATCAACATACAACTCTTCGGTAGATTCTGAAGCGCGAGGCTTTTCATGAGAAATCTATTCCTTCTGATCGCCGCTACGATGCTATTTGCATGTCCTGCTCTGGCGCAGGAGGCCCGGGACCGACCCTTAATTACCGTCTCGGGTCAGGCTGAGGTGCGGGTGCCGCCAGACGAAATCGTTTTTACGCTCTCTGTCGAATCCGTTGATAAAGACATGCTCGTTGCGAAGAACAAGACCGACGCCAGCATACGGGAGATACTGGCGATCGCCCGGCGAAACAACGTCAAGGACGAAGACGTTCAAACCAGTTACATCAGCGTCGAACCGAAATACAACGTCGACGATCTGGATTACGAAGCACGCCGAGGTGTAAGGCGCGAATTTGTCGGTTACCAGGTTTCAAAAACGGTCGCCGTGAGGTTGCGTGATATTCCACGATTTGATGCTTTGCTTTCGGATGTACTTAAAGCGGGTGCGACCCGCGTCAGAAACGTCGAGTTTCGCGACTCGCAGGTCCGGCGACATCGAGACCAGGCAAGGGCGATGGCCATCAAGGCCGCACAGGAGAAAGCCAGACTGCTGGCCGGCGAAATTGGACAAACAATAGGGCCAGCCTACTCCATAACCGAAACTAGCGGCGACTACACTCCACGAGCAATGACTCAGAACGTTGTGGGCGTCGCCGGCACCCTTTCGGATCGCGAATCGGACAGCGCAATCGCACCGGGTCTGATCTCCGTAACTGCTCAGGTCACGGTAAGTTTCAGACTCCAATAGCGCCTGATGACCGTTGTGAGAATGTCGATACTCGACAAAACCCTCTATGGTTGACTCAACCTCTTCCCACATCGCCATCACCCAGCGCGACTTTGAAGAGCTCCGCAAGGACGTGTCCGGCAGTCCTCTCTGGAACAAAGACCTCGCGCCGACCACGATAAAAGAACGCACCTGGTCCACCTGGAACATCGCCGCTCTCTGGATCGGCATGAGCGTGGTCATTACCACTTACACGCTCGCGGGTGGATTCATTGAAGCGGGAATGAACTGGTGGCAGGGAATGATTACGATCCTGCTGGGTAATACGATTGTTTTAATTCCCATGGTTTTAAACGCGCACGCCGGAACGAAGTACGGAGTGTCCTTCCCTGTTCTGGCCCGAGCTTCATTCGGCACCAAGGGCGCCAACATTCCGGCGATACTTAGGGCTATCGTTGCCTGCGGGTGGTTTGGAATTCAAACCTGGATTGGTGGAACCGCAATCGATGCCTTGTTCAGTGTGATCTGGCCCGGTTGGGCCAATATCTTCGGCGGCGCGAGCGTCCTGGATATTGCTGTCCACACCTGGATTGCTTTTTTTCTCTTCTGGGGTATTCAGGTCTTTATCATCCTGAAGGGCATCGAGGGTATCAGGCATCTTGAGTCGTGGTCAGCGCCTTTGTTGCTCGCGGGGGGATTAATTCTTCTGATCTGGGCTTCCTGGAAGGCAGGCGGACTGGCGCGCGTGTTGACCGAGTCGTCCGCCCTGCAAAAGCAACAAAACAACTTTTGGCAAATCTTCCCTGGCGCTCTTACGGCCTCGGTCGGCTACTGGGCCACGCTTAGTTTGAATATTCCTGATTTCACTCGATACGCTCGTTCACAAAAATCTCAAATGCTCGGTCAGGCATTGGGACTGCCTTTCACAATGACCGCCTTTGCTTTTATTGGCGTGGCGGTAACTAGCGCGACCTTGATTATTTATGGTCGAGCAATTCCCGACCCCGTCGAGTTGATGAAACAGTTTGACAGCGTCACCATTGTTCTCTTTGCGACGGCGGTAATCTTCGCTGCCCAATTGACTACGAACATGGCTGCAAACGTTGTTTCACCGTCAAACGATTTTTCGAATCTAAACCCGAAAAGAATCTCTTACGTTCTCGGGGGGCTCATCACCGCTCTTATTGGCGTCGTCATGATGCCGTGGAAGCTAATGGGAACGATGGGCGCGTACATTTTCACCTGGCTGATAGGCTACTCCGGATTGATGGGGGCGATCGCGGGAATCCTGATCTGCGACTACTGGGTAATTAGAAAACAACGTTTGGATTTAGCCGGCTTATTCGAATCCAATGGGCCCTATTCCTACTGGCACGGGTTTAATATTCGCGCGGTAATAGCGTTGGTGGTGTCAATTGCACCGGTCGTTCCGGGATTCCTGCGTGCGGCCTCCACGCCTGGAGGGCAGGTTGCACAACCGAATTTCCTGGACACGCTGTATACTTACGCCTGGTTTGTAACCTTCGCGCTCGGTTTTGTAATTTATTACATTCTGATGAAATCGAAAGTCGACCGTCCAAGGTCCACCGCCTGAGCTGGCGCTTTTGAGCTTAGACATTATTAACTTAAGACGTTGGACCAGGGATTTTCGGACTAAGGAGTTAATATGCCACGCATAGTCAAATGTGGACTTATTCAATGCTCGAATGCAGCCCCAACCGATTTGCCCATTGATGACATCAAGCGGCTTAACATCGAAAAGCATTTGGGCTTCATCGAGAAAGCAGCTGAGCAGGGCGTGCAGATTATCTGCATGCAGGAAGTCTTTACGACGCCCTATTTTTGTGCTGAACAGCAAACGCGCTGGTACGAAGCGGTGGAGAGGATTCCGGACGGTCCAACCGTGCGACTGATGCAGGAAGTTGCCAAAGCACACGGCATGGTTATCGTCGTTCCGATCTATGAAGAAGAGATTACCGGCGTTTACTACAATACCGCTGCGGTGATCGATGCCGACGGCAGATACCTGGGCAAGTATCGGAAGAACCACATCCCCCACGTCAATCCGGGATTCTGGGAGAAGTTTTATTTCAAGCCCGGTAATCTTGGCTACCCAGCGTTTGACACAGCGTTCGCGCGCATTGGTGTTTATATTTGCTATGACCGGCACTTTCCTGAGGGAGCGCGCGCTCTCGGTCTAAACGGCGCTGAGATAGTCTTCAACCCATCGGCCACCGTCGCTGGCCTTTCCGAATATCTCTGGCGCATCGAACAACCTGCTCACGCAGTGGCCAATGGATATTTTATGGGAGCAATCAATCGGGTCGGTCACGAACAGCCCTGGGATATTGGCGAGTTTTACGGTCAGAGCTATTTCTGCGATCCGCGCGGACAGTTTGTTGCGGAGGCGCCACGCGATCAGGATGCCCTGGTAGTTGCCGATCTGGATCTCGACAAGATTCGAGAAGTTCGCAACACCTGGCAATTCTTCCGCGATCGCCGGCCGGATACTTACGGCGCGCTCGTCGCCGACTAAGTCTCAGACTCCCTGGAGTGCGCCGCCTTGTCGGCGCTTTGGCCCGCGGTGGCTTGGCGCCGCGATCTCGCGCAGAAGGTCGCTTTGATTTCACGTATTATTCAAGCGCAACGAAGCTACGACAGGTCGTAGCGGGCCAAAGCGCCGACAAGGCGGCGCACTCCAGGGAGTAGACTTGAGACTTGAGACCTGAGACCTGAGACTTGAGACCGACCTGAGACCTGAAACGGAGTAACCATGGACCTATCGATTACCGTAAATGGAATGACCTTCCCCAACCCTTTTCTGCTGGGCTCTGGCCCGCCGGGAACAAACGCCAGGGTGATCGCCAAATCATTCGATGCAGGCTGGGGCGGCGCTGTGGCAAAGACCGTTAGCCTTGAATCAGCAAAGGTAGTCAACGTCGTGCCGCGCTACGGCAAACTGCGCTCAAAGACTTCTGGCGAAGTCATCGGTTTTGAAAACATTGAACTTATTTCCGATCGCCCGATTGACGTCTGGTTGGAAGAGTTTCGTCAGGTCAAGAAGGATTATCCCAAACACATCCTGATTGCTTCCATCATGGAGGAGTATGAAAAGAGTCGCTGGCAGGAACTCACTCGCATGGTCCAGGACACAGGGGTAGACGCGTTTGAGCTAAACTTTTCATGTCCCCATGGAATGACCGAACGCAAGATGGGTTCGGAGATGGGCGAACATCCCGATCTTTGCGAGGAAGTGACTAGTTGGGTAACCGAAGTGTCCAACATTCCGGTTTGGGCAAAGATGACACCCAACATCACGAATATCAATGAACCCTCCCTGGCAGCCGTGCGCGGCGGGGCCGTTGGCGTTTCCGCGATCAATACGATCCTGTCTGTGATCGGTGTTGATCTTGAGACTCTGCGCCCGATGCCCACGGTTGAGGGACATACTGTGCCCGGTGGGTATTCATCACAGGCCGTGCGTCCCATCGCCTTAAGAATGGTTAGCCAACTTGCCCTGGGACTGCCTCAGGACGTTTCAATCAGCGGCATCGGCGGAATAGAAAACTCTCACGATGCACTCGAGTTTATGTTGCTCGGCGCTTCAACCGTGCAGCTCTGCACGGGCGTGATGCTACACGGCGTCAAGATGATCGACGAGTTGAATGCCGGGCTCGAAAAGTTCATGGTCGACAAGGGGTTCACCACCGTCGAGGAATTTGTCGGCAAGAGTCTCGGTTATTTCTCAACTCACATGGACCTGGTTCAAAAAATGAAAGCAGCCAAGCGTAGCAAGGCCGGCGAAGCCAGCCGCGACAACGAGTGGGCCCAGAAGGACATTACCGAGAAGACTGCGGAATTAACTTCCAACTGAGCCGATAAGCACCTGTCGACCGCTGTAACGTTGCGTCCTGGCTGGTCTGTGAGGAAAGGCCTGACGCCATCAGCTCGCAACCGCCCTACAACCCCTACACCTTTCAGCATACTTATCTGTCAGCACATAACCGCGCGCGCATTGTCAGCGTTCTGCTGATTGTCAACGCCCTCCTCAGCCTGGCTTCGGCGCTGCTTTCACTTCTGGAGCTCTTCTTTCCCCAACTAGCTTTAAGCGACGATGAAGAAATCACCGACCCGCAAGTCCTGGCCGTAGCACTTCTGCAGCTTGGGCTGGGTCTGATGCAGATTGCGGTTTACATAGCCACTATCGTTGCTTTCCTGATGTGGCTCTATCGCTCTTACGAAAACCTCCCGAGCTTTGGAGTTCGCCGAAACAATATCAAGTATTCTTCCGGGTGGGCCGTTGGCAGCTTCTTTGTTCCGTTTGTTTCACTGGTGGTCCCTTACCGTGCCATGAAGGAACTTTGGAGCAAGAGTGTGCCGAACTCCGGAGAGATGTTTAGTGAACCGGGACCACCAGGCTTTTTTCCGTTGTGGTGGGCTGTCTGGTTGGTTTCCAATTTTGCCAATCAAGTTTACTTTCGCTTGACATGGCGAGGCCAGTTAACGGCTGAGGTTTCCGCCACCCTGGGTGTGCTCACTGGCATTCTTGATATTTTGGCTGCCATCCTCGCAATAATGGTGGTTCGTGAAATTGATGAGCAGCAAACTGAAAGCGCCAAGTTGATTCCCACGCAGTTGATGGGTCATAAGCCTCCGCCACCCCCTTCTCTGGAGCCGTTAATGCCTCGAAACATGTAGTAGATAGTGTCTGTAGTAAAAAAATCTTTCTCAGAGTAAATAATTTGGCCATCTGCGATTGCGTTGCTATAGAATGCGCGCCGATGTTAGCTAGCCTGAATCCCCCATCAATAGCTCCTCTGCTCCGCCACCGGAATTCAGCCATAGGACTGTGGGGATTAGCAGCACTTCACTTTGCTCTGCTTTGGGCCGGCTTGCCCGGATGGCCTTGTCCTGTTTTGCAGCTATTCGGCGTCCCTTGCCCTGGGTGTGGATTGACACGGGCAACCGGATTTTTGATCCACGGCGACATTCATGCTTCTTTTAACTTTCATGCATTTGCCCCTGTTTTCATGCTGGGACTTTGCCTGGCCGGTGTCGCAGCTGTTTTGCCCGAAAGGGCAAGAACGCCCTTGATCAATTCGGTAGAGTATATGGATAGGCGCACCGGTTTCACTGTCATCTTATTGGTTGGTCTAATTCTCTACTGGCTGGCGAGACTGCTTCTATTTCGCGGAGATTTCGTTCGGCTGATGCGGGGTTGAGACACCTGCTCTTTAACTAAACGTTTGAACGGAGGAAAAACCGAATGGTAGGAATACTTGCTTTGCTGGCGCTGATAGGATGCGTCGTCTGCTGGATCATCGTCCTCATTAAGATTTTCCAGAATGACGGCGCGGTGAAAGGAATCATCGGACTGCTCTGCAGTCTATTTGCCTTCATCTGGGGCTGGATGAATGCAGACAGATTAGGCGTCAAAAACATCATGATGATCTGGACGGTGCTGTTGATCATCTACATGATATTGGGATTTATCGGTGGTTTCAGCTACGGTTATGAGATGGGCACTCCGACAACGGTCCCCTAAACGAGTCCTTCGATCTTCATTACGTACATAAAGGCGGCCTGGACACTGAGACTAAGCCGCCTTTATGGTTCGTAATCATTTGCTGAACTCGGCCACCACCGGCGCATGGTCCGATGGCCGTTCCCACGTCCTGGGCTCTATGTCAATCCACGTATTTGCACTTCCCGCCATCAGCGGTTTCGTTACCCAGATGTGATCGATGCGCAAACCCATATTGCGTCGAAAAGCACCAGCTCGATAATCCCACCAGGAAAACTGTCCGCCCTCTTCGTGATGAAGCCGAAACGAGTCGGTGAATCCCCAGCGTTTTATTTCATCGAGCGCGGTGCGCTCCGCCTGGCTACACATGATTCGTTCCTGCCAAAGCTGAGGATTATGAACATCGCGGTCCTCGGGAGCGACATTGAAGTCGCCACAGAGCACAACCGGTGAATCTGGCTGGTAGTGATTGTCGAAAAACCCGCGCAAACGCTTCATCCAATCAAGCTTAAAGTCAAACTTCTCAGAACCTACCGATTGGCCGTTAGGGATATAGACGTTGACGATGCGGATGCCATCGATAGTCGCGGCCAGCAAACGCGCATGCGCGCCCTCCTGGTCTAGGTAGTTGCCTCGCTGCACTTCGACGCATTCTTTGCGCGCGATGATGGCCACCCCGTTATAACTTTGCTGACCAAACACGGTGGGGCAGTAACCGATGCGCGAAAATTCTTCAAAGGGAAACTTATCGTCAGTACATTTTGTCTCCTGCATGCAAAGCACATCTGGCTGGGCCGATTCGAGCCAGCGGGTTACATGCGGCAAGCGCGCGATAATTGAATTGACGTTCCAGGTAGCGATTTTCATCTTTGTGGTTCAGAACCGAGCGTACGGGATTGGTAAGTCGACTTCAGTTACGGAACCGAACGCGGCGCCGGCTCGCAGCCTGAAGGGCTGTCAGAAAGTAGCCGGTGGTCGTAGCGTAGCGAAGACCACCGGTAGACCAGAGAAAAGTTCAGCAACCCGGAGGGCTGCCAAGAAAGATTGCGGCAGTCAGGTCTGCCGTGAATAAACGCAATCCGGTTTTTCTCTGTGCAAGCTCTGTGAACTCTGTGTCTCTGTGGTAGTTCCTTTTCCTGGTAAATTCACCACGGAGGCACAGAGTTCACAGAGTTCACACAGAGGATGAAGCGCCGGGGTCTGCGCTACCACCGTATCGTCCCCACAGATGGCGGCGTCGATCGAGCGGATAACAGAGAGGAGTTTAGCTTCGCTTAACCGTTCGCTTACATCAACGGTTACTATCTCAACGCCTTCCTTCTCGAGTCTTGCACGGAATTCTTCCGGAACCGGAAGCAGGTAGGGGGCGCTGATTAGTACCCGCCAGGTCATAGTGTTGAAATCAGCCCGGCGAGCAGGGCGCCGCGCCGTGGGATGTCAGAAAGAACGATGTGTTCATGAGTCGCATGAGCGCCATCGCCGTCAATTCCAAGACCATCCAGAACTGGAGCTCCGGCGGCCGCGGCAAAATTCCCATCGGACGCCCCGCCAACCTGTGTTTCCCCCAAATCGAATTTTAATTCCTGCGCGATGGCTTTGGCGGTTTGATACAACTGGAGGACCTTTTCGGTCCGCTCCAGCGGTGGACGGTTTATGCCGCCCTTCACAATCAGTTGAACGCGCTCGTCATAAGGAACTAAGTTACGAACTTCGTGATCGATCTTTGCTGCCTCCGGAGCGGTCGTGAAACGAACGTCAACTTCTGCTCGCGCCAACGCGGGAACAACATTGGAGAGTGTGCCGCCGTTAAAGACGCCAACATTTACACTGATCCCGCCTGAGCCGTTCAATGAATGCAATCGAATTGTTTGCCTGGCCAATTCCAGAATCGCGCTGGCGCCTTTTTGAGGCTCGAGGCCCGCATGGGCCGCACGTCCGTGCGCTTCAATCGTAAATATCCCAGTTCCCTTGCGTCCGGTCTTCACACGTCCGCCAGACGCTGGGGGCTCGAGTACTAAAACAGCATGCGCTCGGCGCGCTTCTGCTTCAACGAGTTGTTTTCCGGTGCGGCTTCCCGTTTCTTCATCGCAGGTCAACAACAAAACAACCGGGCGTTTCGGAGTTAGACCAGTAGCAACGCAGGCCCGTATGACTTCAATCGCCAGCGCACAGTTAGCCTTCATATCGAAAACGCCGGGTCCGTACGCTCTGTTACCTTCCACGCGCCAGGGACGTTGGTTTAGCGAGCCGAGAGGATGGACCGTGTCGGTATGTCCCAGAATCACAATTGGCTTTTCGCGCGAATCACCAAACGCATTTACACGCAGGTGTTCTCCGTAGTCTTCGCTGGCAACGCGCTCAATGGATGTGACTCGGCTGATTCCCACGGCAGCAGCAGCCAGGAGCGACACGACGGCTTTGCTGCCCGCCGCATCGCCTGACGGCGATTCCGTTTCAACTAACGCGCGGGCAAACGCAACGATCGCCTCTTGCCGGCTGAGGAAGTAGTCACTCAATAACGTGGTGTTGGAAATTGAGAGTTCCATGTGTTGCTAGAATCAGTCTTTTTTTTGTGCTTTTGCTTTGTACTCTGTACCGTGAAAATCTGCGTGTTTAGGATCGCAAGCCTTGTAACGCAAACTGTTAGTTTGCGGAGGCAGCGGCAGAAGCCTTCAAACCGTAACCCTTCTCTTGCGCAGCGTCCGCAAACTAACAGTTTGCGTTACAACCTGCGATAACACACACCTCTCAGGTCCCACAGATAAATCCGACGGTGGACGAGCACGAACTATGTAAGCACCGCTTTCCGCACCGTTAGTTGTTCAATCCTTTGAAGCTTAACTGCATATCCGACTCCAGGCTCGTCGGAAGGCTCGATTGTTCCACTGCGAGAAACAGTCACCGGCGGATCGATGATGTCCTCTTCCCAATATCTCGCGCTGGCTGACACGTCACCCGGCAAAGTAAAACCTTCGAGCGTCGCCATGGCGATGTTGTGTGCACGGCCGATGCCGGATTCGAGCATACCGCCACACCAAACAGGTACATTCTTTTCCCGGCAGAAACGCTCCACCTGCCTTGCGTGCCAGTGGCCACCCACCCGGCCAAGCTTTAGATTAACAATTCTGCAGGAGCCGAGCGAGATGGCGTGGGCCGCATCTTCGCGGGTGCGTATCGACTCGTCGAGGCAGATCGGTGTCTTGATCTGTTCCTGAAGTTTAGCGTGATCGAAAATGTCGTCATGGGCCAGCGGCTGTTCGACCATCATTAGATTGTGGTGGTCCAACTCCCTGAAAAGCTCTACGTCTCGCAGCGTATACGCGGAATTGGCATCTCCCATCAGAGGGATCTCCGGAAACTGTTTACGCACCTGCTCAACAATATTCACGTCCCAACCGGGTTTTATTTTGATCTTAATACGTTGATAACCGGCCGCAACTTCTTTCTCAATCTTCTCAAGCAATAGCTCGGGCGAGTCCTGAATACCGATGGAGACCCCACAACGTATCTCTTTGCGCACACCTCCAAGGTGTTTCCATAAAGGTACCCCAAGAGTCTTCGCTTCGAGGTCCCAACAGGCTGTTTCAATGGCAGCCTTCGCCATCCGGTTCCCACGGACCGCGCGCATCAGATCCGAAGCCCCTGCTGCTGTTTCAATCCCTTTGCCAATAAGCAAGGGCGCCAGAAAGTCGTTTATCGTTGACCATGCGGTTTCCGTCCATTCCTCCGAATAGAACGGTCCCTCGCCTGCAGTACATTCACCCCAACCTTCGGCGCCCTCCTTGTCGATCACACGCACCAGCACAATCCGCCGTTCAGTGGTACGACCGAAACTGGTTTCGAAAAAGTGAATTAACGGCAGTCGAATCTCACGCAGTTCGATTGAAGAAATGATCACTTGGGGAGCGCTCCATCGAGAATATTCAAGTAATCCGGAAGAGCAGCCATTATGCCCACCGACGTCGCGTTTGTCAGCCTGCAAGTCGTATTCTTCGGCAACTTTTTACCTTATGCAAAAGCTCTGGCAGCAATCGACGTTTCTCGAGATAAACCCATATTCCAGTAGCACAAACAACTAATGCAAAAAACTAGGCATCTCACCTTGACCTGTAGCAAGAATACTGGTAAAAGCATCGCGCATTCCTAATCTTATCTTCTGGTTTGTCCCCAGATAAAAAGTGTCCGGAATTACCCTTAACTGATTTGAAAGGACCTATCTATGCCTAACGCCCTCAGATCCCCTTCGCGGACTCGTCTGTTTATTCTCATGATCGCCACTCTCTTTGGCGTTTCTTTATTCTTTCAGCAAATGTACTTCCCGCGTAGGGTGCAGGCCATATCGGCTACAGTTGTAATTAGCGAATTTCGAGTTAGAGGACCGAGCGGCGGCAATGACGAGTTTATTGAGTTATACAACCTCACAAACAACCCCATAAATATTGGTGGATGGAAGATCAATGGCTCGAACAATGCCGGTACAGCAAGTACGAGGGTAACAATTAATGCCGGCACTATCATTCCTGCTCGTGGTCATTTCCTGGCGACAAATAGCGGAGCGTCCGGCTACAGCGGCAGCGTCCCGGGAAATCAAACATATGGTACTGGCGTTACCGATGATGGGGGAATCGCGCTGCTGGACGCCTCCTCGAACATTGTTGACCAAGTCGGGATGAGCGCTGGCTCTGCATACAAGGAGGGGACGACCTTACCGACGCTAGGTACCACCTCGGCGGCGAACCTTAATCGCGGATATGAGCGCAAGCCGGGAGGAGCCTCTGGTAGTACTCAAGACACCGACAACAATAGTGTTGATTTTCAGGTACTAACTCCAAGCAATCCCCAGAATCTTTCCAGTACACCCACGCCTAACAACCAGGCGATCGTTCCAAACTGTCCAACTTCTTTGACTACTGCGCAGGGGACAGCGACATCTGCGGGCGTTAGTGCAACTGATCCGGACGGGACAGTTACAAGTGCGACGATCACCAGTGCAAATGTTCCGGGGATTACGCTTGATGGCTTCACCGCCGCGGGTGGCATTGGCGGTGCGGCAACCGCAACCCTGAACGTGGCGAATACCACGGCGGCAGGAGATTATGACGTCACGATTCAGTATCAGAATAACGACTCTCCTACTCCTCAATCGGCCACATGCATCGTCGAAGTCACAGTCACCCCACCAAATCAGGGAATCTCACCCAGTTGTCCCGGAACGTTAAATGTGGATCATGGCAGCGCGGGATCCACAGGTGTCAGCGCCAGCGATCCGGACGGCACCGTGACGAGTGCGGCTATCACTAGTCCTTCCGTTGCAGGCATTAGCTTGGACAGCTTCAGCCCTGCAGGAGCGTCAGGGGGCACTGCATCGGCTACGTTGAACGTTGCGAACACTACAGCGCTTGGAACTTACAATGTCGATATTCAGTGGACAAACAACGATTCGCCCACTCCCCAAACCGCTACCTGCACGGTCGTGGTTAGTGTTCAAGTGGCACATGGAGCCGTCGTAATCAGTCAGGTATACGGGGGAGGCGGGAACGCTGGGTCCACACTTAAAAACGACTACATCGAAATCGTTAACCATAGTTCTAACCCGGTTGATCTAGGTGGCTGGTCGGTACAGGCCCGCGCCACTGCAGGGCCCAACTCCTCCGCCTGGAGCGTTACTCCGCTTCCAAGCTTTGTTCTTCAACCCGGTCAGTACTTCCTGATTCAAGAATCTCAGGGAGCCGGTGGGACGGAAAATCTTCCTACGCCCGATGCGGTTGGGACGATCCCTGTGAGTTCAACTTCCGGAAAAGTAGCGTTGGTAAGCAACACCACGGCACTGACCTTGAGCTGCCCGACGGGTTCAGGAATTATTGATTTCGTCGGCTATGGCAATACTCTGCCGGACAATACTGTGGATTGTTTTGAAGGTGCTGGACAGGTCCCAACGCTGTCAAATACGACGGCCGCCTTCAGAAAGGATGACGGTTGTTTTGACACAGACGATAACGCTAAGGATTTTCTGATAAGCGAGCCGAGTCCTCGTAACAGCTCGTCGCCATTTAATGACTGCACGGGTCTGACTGGGTTCGGTTCGGCAAATCCCAGCTCCGTCTTGCAGGGAGAGTCGACTACTCTGACGGTGTACCTGGCTCCAGCCCAGGCTCCACCCAGCACTGGCGTCACAGTAACCGCAAACCTTTCGCAGATTGATGGCTCACCCACGCAGGTCTTCAGCGGTGGACCAAACACTTTCACGTTTGTGGCCACGATACCGGCGGATAATGCAACCGGTATGAAGTCTTTGCCAGTAACGATCTCGGATGATCAGCTTCGGACAGCCAGTACAACTATTATGGTGAGTGTCCTGCCGCTGATTCCGGATCACGTCACTATTAGCCAGTTGTATGGCGGGGGGGGTAATTCTGGAGCGACCTTCAATCATGATTACGTGGAACTTCACAATCCACATACCTCCACCACATTCAACTTGACAGGCTGGTCAATACAGTACGCCTCAGCGGCTGGGGTGACCTGGCAAGTGCAGCCGCTGGCCGGGACCATCGCGCCGGGCGAGTATTATTTAGTCGCTTTGGGGACGAATAACAGCGCAGTAGGAAGCCCCCTGCCTCCTGCTAACATAAACGGCGACATAAACATGAGTGCGACGAACGGCAAAGTCGCCCTCGTTAGCAACTTCGACGAACTGGCGGGTTTCTGCCCGCTCGGAAATCCGGTCGTTGATTTTGTTGGTTACGGAACCGCGAATTGTTCTGAAACCGCAGCGGCTCCAACCCCGGGGAATAACACTACCTCCTTGTTCCGGAAGAACAACGGAGCCAGAGACAGCGACAATAATTCAGCCGATTTCGTCACGGGAATCCCGGCTCCCCGCAAGACAGCGCCTACTGTTGAGATCGGACCGTTTGTTTTTGCTACCGATCCTCGAAACGGCGCGACCACCGCGCCGCGCGATGCCACCATTACCATTAGCTTCACCGAGCCAGTGACGGTGGATGATGGCTGGTATGACATTACTTGCGTTACAAGCGGCAACCACAACAGTGCGACTGTGAGGTCGTTCTTTGGTGGCGATACACACACAATCACGCCGAACGTCAACTTCGTTGCCGGTGAGCAGTGCACTGTTACCATCTTCAAACATGCAGTTCACGATGTGGACAGCGACGATCCCAACCCGAACGCCGACACACTGCTCGCTAACAAGGTCTTTACGTTTACGGTGGCTACCGGCACGGCGCCGCCGTACACCTCGGATGTCCATTTGACAATGGGAAATCCCAGTGGATCTGCCGCTGTTAGCGACAATAATTATTTGATGGATAAACCCGAGTTCACTCTGTCGTACAACCGGTCCCTCGGCACTGCGAACTGGGTTAGCTGGCACCTCGCGGATGAGTGGGTGGGGACGCTGGAGCGTGTCGATACATTTCGCGCTGACCCGGCCGTACCAGCCGATTGGTTCCGCGTTTCAGGGTTTGACTACGTAGGCTCAGGCTTTGATCGAGGCCACATGGTTCCCAATGCGGATCGAGACAAGGAAACGTCAACTCCAATCAATCAGGCTACGTTCCTGATGACGAACATAATTCCCCAGGCTCCTGACAACAATCAGGGTCCATGGGCCAATATGGAGGGATATCTAAGGACCCAGGTGGTTGGCGGGAATGAGATATACATCGTCGCTGGGGGCGCAGGTACTGGAGGGACGGGCAGCAATGGAGCAGCCACCACGATCGCAGGCGGCAACGTAACCGTTCCGGCTCAAACCTGGAAGGTCGCGTTAATAATGCCGAAGGCCACTGGCGACGACGTGGCGCGCGTAAGCTGTTCAACCAGGACCCTTGCGGTCATCATGCCGAACGTTCAGGGAATAAGAAACGATGATTGGCAAGACTACATCACAACGGTTGATGCGGTTGAGGCTCTCACGGGTTATGACTTCTTCTCCAACCTGCCAGACGCGGTTGAAAACTGCGTCGAAGCGGGCACGAACGGAACTAACCCGCCGGGAACTGCCAATCAATCGGCGACGACTGTCGAAGATACGCCGGTAAACATCACTCTGGAGGCTGTCAGGTCGAATAGCAATACGCTTACCTTTTCAATCGTCTCAGGCCCATCAGAAGGATCACTAGGACCCATCGGACCTGTTTCATGCTCGGGCGGTTCCTGCACTGCTACAGTGACCTATACTCCGAACCTGAATTACAGCGGACCCGATAGTTTCACTTTCAAAGCGAGTGATGGGCCTATCGACTCTAACGTATCCACGGTCAACATAACCGTGCTTCCGGACACCGATGGTGACGGCATTCCTAATGTCAACGACTTGGACGACGACAATGATGGCGTCCCCGACGTCGATGACAATTGTGATTTCGTTGTCAATCCTGATCAAGCAGACTTCGACGTGGACGGTATCGGCGACAGTTGCGATCAGGTAGTTGGACCTCCGGTGAACAAAGATCAGTGCAAGAATGGCGGCTGGCGGCTATTTAATTCGCCGTCATTCCCAAATCAGGGTCAATGCGTTGCGTATGTGAATGCTCTTCCATAACCCTGATTCCCGGGGCTCTTGCTGATAGGGCGAGCATCCTCCAACTTAATCGAGGGCGGGTGTCCATTCCACGGATCCCCGCCCTTCTAATTTCCTCCTAAGCAACCCGAGCAGACGTTGAAAAGCGACAAACAGATACTGGCAGAGCTGAAGGATGCGTCCACTGGTTTACTGGTCATGAGTGAATCAGATTACCCATTCGAGTTAATTGAATGGAGCGGTGAAATTCCGACCACACAAGAGTACCTGTGCGGGGTTAGCGAACGGCCTGTCGATACCAGGATCGACGAAACCACCACGGAACGTTTTCTTGGTGAAAACGAGCAGTTTCAAAAGCTGCAAGCTGTGATTGAAAACAATCTGGCGGATGTGAAGGTCTACAAGGTTGGAACCATCAACATTCCCGTCTATATCGTGGGACGAAGTCCGGAGGGTAATTGGTTAGGCGTCTCGACCAGGTTAATCCAAACCTGAACCAAGAGCTGCTAAAGTTACTCGGTGGAGACGAGTTCTTTGTTATTCAAAGCGGCATGCATCGTGTGCCACGGAAGCGAGGCGCATTTTACGCGCACTGGAAAATCCCGCACGCCGGAAAAGATCTTCAGATTGCCCAGACCGTTTTCAGTATTCTCTTCATCGAGCTCGCCCGTCACCATTTGATGAAACTCACTGAAGAGCTGTTCGGCTTCACTCTTACTCTTCCCTTTGATGGCCTGAGTCATCATGCTGGCCGCGGCTTTTGAGATGGCGCATCCGGAGCCTTCAAAGCTGACTTCCTTAACGGCGTCGTCTTCGAGATGCAGATAAACGGTTAATTGATCACCGCACAGTGGGTTAAACCCCTCGGCGCTGTGATTGGCGGATTCCAGCTTGCGGAAGTTACGCGGCTTCTTATTGTGGTCGAGAATGACCTGTTGGTAGAGTTCGCTGAGTTCAGACATATGAAATGCGGTGAATGGTGAATGGTAAATCGTGAATCGTGAATCGTGAATCGTGAATCGTGAATCGTGAAACTCGTTAAGAGACCCTAGGTGAACGGTGTTTGTACGATTCACGATTCACGATTCACGATTCACGATTTACCATTCACCATTCACCTACGAAAAAATCTCGATAACCCGTTCTACCGTTCGCGCTAAAACGTCAACTTCTTCTTTTGTATTGTAGAAGGCAAACGAAGCGCGAGCTGTGGCCGGCACGTTGAAGCGCTGCATAACGGGTTGCGCGCAGTGATGCCCCGCCCGCACAGCGATGCCTTCCTGATCGAGGATGGTGCCGATATCGTGCGGATGAATGTCATCAATCACAAACGACAGCACGCTGGCCTTCTCTCGGGCGGTGCCGATGATGCGCACTCCCTCGATTGCCATTAAGCGTTCGGTAGCGTAACGCAACAACTCGTGCTCATGGGCCGTGGCCTGGACCCGGTCGATAGTGTTCAGATAATCAATAGCGGCGCCCAAACCAATCTGCGACGCGATAGCTGGAGTTCCCGCCTCAAATTTGTTCGGCAACCCGGCATAAGTAGTCTTTTCAAACGTCACACTCTTGATCATGTCACCGCCGCCCTGGAAAGGATTCATCTGCTCAAGCAGCTCGGCTTTGCCGTAGATAACGCCGCTGCCCGTGGGCGCAAACATCTTGTGACCCGAGAAGGCGAAAAAATCGCAATCCAAATCCTGAACGTCAACCAACATGTGCGGTGCGCTCTGAGCCCCATCAATCAACACCGGCACGCCATACTTGTGCGCCTCGTTAATCATTTCCCTGATCGGGTTAACCGTGCCGAGCGCGTTGGATACATGAGTGATGGCGACGAATTTGGTCTTTTCATTTAAGAGGGTTTTGTATTCGTCCAGGATTAGTTCGCCGGCGTCGTTCATGGGAATCACGCGCAACGTCGCTCCCTTTTCCTCGCATAGCATCTGCCAGGGAACGATGTTCGCGTGGTGCTCCATCGCCGAAATAATTATCTCGTCGCCTGTGCCAATGAACTTGCGTCCGTAGCCATGCATCACGAGATTGATACCTTCGGTCGCACCTCTGACAAAAATGCACTCTTTTGCATCGCGCGCATTGATAAAACGCTTCACCTTCTCGCGCGCGCCCTCATAGGCTGTGGTGGCCTTCTGGCTCAGATAGTGAACGCCCCGATGGATGTTTGAATGTTCGTCTTCGAGATAGATGCTGCCACGATCAATGACAACCTGAGGGACCTGCGACGACGCGGAATTGTCGAGGTAAACGAGCTGCTTACCATTCACAATCTGACGAAGGACAGGAAAATCTTCGCGGATTCGGGCCACATCAAAGCCAGCGTTGGCGCGCGGTCCTGATAAGACGGATTTCTCGATTGTTGCCATACTTCAAAACGATTCAGCCTTAGGTATTCGTGCCTGTTTCGTGTCAGTTCGTGTGACTTCGTGGATCGTTTCCTGCTAATCCTAAATAATGACGATCCACGAACTCACACGAACCGACACGAAATGGAAACAGATCAATCACCTGATGCCGGCTCCGGTGTGGGAGTACTGATTCCAAACTATGCTTCAAGTCGAGCATTGAGACGATTCAAAACGGCCTTATCCAACTGGGCGCGAATCGAGTCGATCTTTATCTTGCCAATAACTTCTTCGGCGAAACCGTAGGTCAGAAGATTGCGGGCCAGGTCTGGATGAATTCCCCGCGTGGCGAGATAAAACAACTCATCCTCGTCGATCTGCCCCACCGCCGCGCCATGCGCGCACTTCACATCGTCAGCCAAAATTTCGAGCTGTGGCTTTGTATCAACGCGGGCTTCGTTCGAGAGCAGGAGATTCTTGTTCGTTTGCATGGCATCGGTTTTCTGAGCATCGTGACGAACGAAAATCTTTCCGTTAAAGACCGCTCGCGACTTCCCGTCGAGGATCCCTTTGTAAAGTTGATGACTGGTGCAGTGTGGCTTTCTATGATCGATGAGCGAATGTGTGTCCGCATGCTGGCCGGTGGTGACAATGTACAATCCGTCAACCCAACACTCCGCACCCTCGTGGTCCATTCTTACGTTAACGTCATGCCTGGAAAGCTCCGCGCCGAAAGTTATGCTGGTGGCGTCGTAACTCGCGCCGGCTCCCAAATCAGCGGCCGTGGTCGCAATATGAAAGGCTTCGATACTCTCGCGCTGTATTTTGTAATGCTCGAGTCTGGCGCCGTCTTTCAGGACAACCTCAACAGCACTATTGGTGAAATACTGAGCTTCGCGCGTGCTTATATAACTCTCAACCAAAACTGCGCGGCTGTTCTCCTCGGCTATGAGCAGCACGCGCGGAAAGCTCGCAGCCTGCACTCCGTCTGAAATGAAAAGCAAATGCAGAGGTACTTTGACTTCCACGCCTTTTGGTATGTAGACGAATGCGCCGTGGGACATCAGCGCAGTATTCAACGCAACGAAACCATCGGCGACATAGTCAGCCTCCTGCGCAAGATGCTTCCAGACCAGCTCGCCATATCGGGGATCAGCAATCGCCTGCGAGAGATCGATAGCCACCACTTCTTCCGGAAGTGCCGTCATCGACGACAGGTCATCGCGGAGAATGCCATTAAGAAAAACCAACTGGCTTTCCCGGGCTTCCACAATCCCGAGATCTATCAAAGCACGGTCGTCCGTGACTACTGCATCTGAAGGGGTCGGGGGATTAAAATGCATCCTGGCGATAGGCGCCACGTTGGTATATTTCCACTCTTCATCCTTTACCGATGGAAACCCAAGTTCCGCGAACCGCTCCATGGCGGAACCACGCAGGCGATCGAACCACGGAGCACCCGAGCCTACCTGACTCTCGTGAATCGCCCGCAATACGTGCTGGTAAGATTTTGCCTGTTCTAATAATTCAGTAGCCATTTTACTAATTCGCCTGTGCTACGAGGCCGTCTCCCGGCGTAGCGGTTTTGAGCCAGTCGTAGCCCTTCTGTTCGAGTTCGAGAGCTAATTCTTTGCCGCCCTCTTTAACGATGCGGCCATTCGCCAACACATGCACAAACTGCGGCACTATGTAATCGAGCAAACGCTGATAGTGTGTGACCAGGATCACCGCGTTCTCAGGGTTGTGTAGTTGATTTACTCCACCGGCGACGATTCTCAATGCGTCAATGTCCAAACCGGAATCAGTTTCATCGAGAACGGCAAGCTTTGGTTCGAGCACAGCCATCTGCAGAATCTCGTTACGCTTCTTTTCACCGCCTGAAAACCCCTCATTAACGGAACGTGTCATGAAGCTGGCATCCATTTCCACCACCTTGGCGCGTTCTTTCAAGAGATCTTTAAACTCGAGTGGATCCAGCTCTTCTTCACCGAGATGCTTCCGTTTTTCGTTATAGGCAAGCCGGAGAAACTGCGCGTTGGAAACACCAGGCACCTCGATTGGATATTGAAAGGCCATGAAAACGCCTTCACGCGCGCGTTCATCTGGGGGCATCTCGAGCAGGTTTTTCCCCTCGTAAAGGACCTCGCCCTGGGTCACTTGATATGCCGGGTGTCCGGCCAGGACTTTGGCGAGGGTGGATTTTCCAGACCCATTAGGCCCCATGATGGCGTGGATTTCACCTTTGTTAACCGTCAGGCTGATGCCCTTCAGGATCTCGTTGCCGTCAATACCGGCATGTAAATTCTTAATTTCTAACATTAATTACTCCCAAAAAAAGTGACAAGTGACGGGTAACAAGTGACAAGCAAAAACTGATTGCAACTTCCGGCCCTGTTACTTGTCACTTGTCACCTGTTACTTGTCACGCGCAATAACTATCCGACGCTGCCCTCGAGCTTCAGCCCGAGCAGACGTGTCGCCTCGACCGCAAACTCCATCGGCAACTGCAGAAATACATCCTTGCAAAAGCCGTTGATGATCAACGACACGGCGTCTTCCTGCGAAATCCCGCGTTGCTGGAGATAGAACAACTGCTCTTCGCTGATCTTCGAAGTAGAGGCTTCATGCTCCACACTTGAAGTGTTATTCATCACCTCGATATACGGGAACGTATTCGCGCCACTATTTGAGCCTATGAGCATCGAATCACACTGCGTATAGTTACGCGCGTTTTCTGCTTTCGGCATGACCTTCACCAGACCGCGATAACTGTTATTCGATTTTCCCGCGGCAATTCCCTTCGAGATGATTGTCGAGCGGGTGTTCTTACCCAGATGAATCATCTTTGTGCCGGTGTCAGCCTGCTGCGCGTGGTTCGTCAGCGCCACTGAATAGAACTCGCCAATCGAGTTGTCACCAAGGAGAATGCAGGATGGGTATTTCCAGGTGATGGCCGAACCGGTTTCGACCTGCGTCCACGAAATCTTAGAGTTGCGGCCCGCGCATTTGCCGCGCTTGGTGACGAAGTTGTAGATGCCACCCACACCCTGCTCATCGCCTGCATACCAGTTTTGCACCGTGGAGTATTTGATCTGGGCGTCGTCAAGCGCCACCAGCTCAACTACCGCCGCGTGCAGTTGGTTCTTATCAAACTTCGGGGCCGTGCAACCTTCGAGATATGAAACGTGCGACCCTTCCTCGGCAACAATCAAAGTTCTTTCAAACTGTCCGGATTCCGAATTGTTAATGCGGAAGTAGGTTGAGAGCTCCATCGGGCAGCGCACGCCCTTGGGAATAAAGCAGAACGAGCCATCTGAGAACACTGCGCTGTTGAGCGCCGCGAAAAAGTTGTCGTTCGTAGGAACCACGGACCCCAGGTATTTCTTAACCAGATCCGGATATTCGCGAATCGCTTCTGTAAACGAGCAGAAGATCACTCCGTGCTTCTTAAGTTTCTCTTTGTAGGTTGTGGCTACCGAAACCGAATCGAAGACCGCGTCAACTGCGACGCCTGCAAGCTGTTTCTGTTCGGTCAAGGGAATCCCAAGTTTCTCGAAAGTTCTCAACAACTCCGGATCCACTTCGTCGAGGCTGGCCTTTGTTACCTTCTGCTTGGGAGCACTGTAGTAGATGACATCCTGATAGTCGATCTCGGGATAAGAAATATTCGGCCAGTGCTTCGGCTCAGTCATGGTCAACCAATGCCTGTATGCCTTGAGCCGAAATTCAAGCATCCACTCGGGCTCATTCTTCTTCTCGACAATCAACCTGATCGTGTCTTCCGACAAACCACGCGGAATAACGTCAGACTCGATATCTGTTACGAATCCGTATTTATATTCCTGTTTTGCTAAGAGTTCTGCTGTGCTCATCTGTTATGAAACCGTGGCCTTCTAATCTTTAGTATTGCTTTGGATCACACTTGCGCGTGATTTGATTCCGTCCTTTGCAATTGCTTCGCACCTTGAATCTTGTGCAGCACTGCATCAACCGTCGCCTCTGTGCCGAGCAGTTGCGACAATGTAATCTCGGATAAAGCGTTGTCGACGATTTGATGCAACTCAACGATTACGGGTCTGATTCCACAATCGCCCGTATGGACACAGGATGCCAGGACGCCCGCATAACTATTGCAATGGGTTTCTATCCGCTCGTCGTCCAAAACGCTGATCACTTCGTTCAGGTGTATGTCGGCCGCTGGTCTGGCCAGGCGATATCCACCTTTTGTGCCCCGCTGCGACTGCACCAACCCTGCCTTATTAAGAATCCACATCAGTTTGCCGGCGTTCGCCACCGAGATTCCTTCCAGCCTCGCGATTTGTGCGAGCGTCAGAGATTCCTCGTGCACTTCAGCACGCGCCAGCTGCAGGAGGCAGCGCAATCCAAATTCTTCTTGTGCGGATATCTTCATTAGCTTTTGTCGTCGAATTCCAAAGCAGTGTAACTAATCCTTACTTTTTAGTCAACATTGCTAAGCCACTGATTTCGTGAGGTTAAAGCCTGTTTAATCAAGACTTAGGTGCGAAGTTGAAGTCGATATAGCCGGTGAAGCGGCCCGCAGGAATCGTTTGCCCAGGCCCCATAATCCCCTCGAAAAACCACCCACGGGCAGCATCTTCGGCCACTTGGCGGAGAAGCAGCGGGCCTTCAGTGCGGGAAATATTGACCACCTTGCCGGTTTCATCCACAACCACGTGGACTCTGACCAGCCCTGAGGTGCCCAACTGCTTGGCGATTGGCGGATAACGGGGCAGGACCCTCTTTGATGCTTTGAAATTAAGCATGCCAAAATCGGTGAGCTTAGCTTCCGAGTTGGCTTCACCGTCGGCAGCTGTTGGGGTTGAAGTTGGAGACGGAGACGCGGAATGATTGCCTTTTTCCACTGCTTTCGTGTCTATGACTTCTGAGCTTTTTCGGATCGAGTATGGTGATGAAGACTTAATGGCTGAAGTTTTTGCAGGAGGTAATGCTGAGATCCCGCCGCGTGAGGCAATTTGTGTTTGAGAAGCTAACAGTTCTCGCGCGCCGGAGTATTCAGTGCTCCACTTTGTTTGCTCTTCAGCATCTCTCGCCAGCGAGAGCCTGATGCCAAGGACATCCTCAAGTAAGGAGAGTGAATCGTAGGCCTTTCGTTCGTTTGAAATCCCTTTAGCGTGCGCAATCATCCGCTCCAGAAACGATCGCAACCGATCCAGATCGTTGACGGCTTCCAGGGGCAGATTTTGCGCGGTCGTATTGATGCCAAGCCCACGATAGCGGGCGAGATGGATGCGGGCGCCGTTTACAGCTTGTCCGGCGAGCGCGAAATAGGTGCCGCCACTTTGTGACGAACGCGAGCCAAAGTTTTCTTCCAGAAGGGCCTCAGCGCGCCCGTAGTTTCCCGCTTCGAGATAGATGTTCATCAACATCAAGGAAGTGATGTTACGAACCGACGAGTCCTGTGTTGCCGCTCTCGCCGACTCGAGTTCGCTGGCTGCCGTCTCCAATTGGTGGGCCGCGACCAGGGCCCGAGCGCGTTCAATCCGATTTTGGATGGATTCCGCACTTTGGGTGGATGGTTCGGACGACTGTGCCATCAGTCCTGTCGGACAGGAAAGCACAACCACGAGAATGAACAGAACTCTATTAAGCTGGGGACTTCGGCGGGATTTAACTTGCTTCACTAAACATGGCTCCCAATAATTCAAAAAGCGAGCCTAAGGCTCGCTTACAGGTCCTAATCATTTGGCCGCTTATTATGATCGGATCGGGCGCTTATGGCAAGTTGGGGAATAAGGGGTACTGGGTCAGT
Source organism: Acidobacteriota bacterium (assembly GCA_038040525.1). Classification (GTDB taxonomy): domain Bacteria; phylum Acidobacteriota; class Blastocatellia; order Pyrinomonadales; family Pyrinomonadaceae; genus PSRF01. The sequence goes on from JBBPIC010000023.1 coordinate 88,445, forward strand.
TTGGGTCAGAGTGTCCGATAAACTTCAGAACCTCTGATCAAGTCCGCTGTGGGTGATCCGTACCGCGAAGCGGTTATGTAATTCAGCCCAGGGTTGCCGCGTTGCGCGGCTACCCTGGGATCGAATTGGTGAAAGAGCTCAACCCCAACGGGGTTGCGCCTGTACCTTCCAAATCGGACACTTCAGTTAATCAATGCCTGCCCATGCCCCTCGAACCCGACACAACCCCGTTGGGGTTGAATATCGTCAGACTATTTTACCCAGGGTAGCCGCGCAACGCGGCAACCCTGGGCTAAACTACATAACCGCTTCGCGGTACAAATCCAAGCCGAGACTTATTCAGAGCTTCCTGAAGTTTATCGGACACTCTCAACCAAACTGACCCACTACCAGCCAACGAGAATCCGCATCATCTCGATCCAATTAAACAGCGGTGGGCTTTTAGAGACGGTGTGAAAAATTCTCAGGTTGGGAAGGAGGACTTGTCCCCGCTCTTCGTTTGATTACCTCAGTTCAAGAAAGCGATTCCCGCACCTTCAGCCAAATCTCGCAATACCAGAGGTGCTCAATTTATTTCATGATTGAATCTTGCGCCACGAAGAGCGGGGGCAAGCCCTCCTTCCCAACCTGAGAGGTTTCACACGGTCTCCTTCAGTGAGAAATAAAAGATGATGAATGGAAATCTTGTCTATGCCGGTTTCTGATGCGATACTGCGCAGCGAATCGCTTATTAATCTCCGCCGCTCTCGATCGACAAATAGAGCACTTTAAGTTTCCTGAGCCAAACGGTCTATGCCAAAGCACCCCGTGGATGGAACCACAGCTAAAGCTCCTGCCCGACTAGTTTCTCTATTTTCTTTTCAACCAACAGTACGAGATTTACCGGAACGGACAAGGCAATGAACATTGTCGTGCTGCGAGAATCATTACCGGGAGAAGCGCGGGTGGCGTTGATGCCTGAGTCCGTCAAAAAGCTTGTAGCCATGAAGACTTCGGTCATTGTGGAGAGCGGTGCAGGTTTAGGTGCGGCGCGTTCGGATGATGAGTACCGCGAAGTAGATGCCCAGATTGCAACGGAGCGCAAGGGCCTCCTGGAATCGGCTGACGTTTTGGTTGTAGTAAACCGGCCGGGTCTGGATGTTTTCGACGGATTGAAAACCGGCGCCGTAGTGCTTGGGTTTCTACGACCGCTGGACGAACCTCGCGCTTTGGAGCCGGCGCTGGCCGCCGGCCTTACTACGTTTGCCATGGAATTGGTTCCGCGCATCACGCGGGCCCAGGCGATGGACGCACTCTCGTCGATGGCCACTGTCGCCGGGTATAAAGCGGTGTTGGTCGGTGCCTCCCAGATTCCCAGGATGTTTCCTTTGTTGATGACCGCGGCCGGCACAGTGCCGCCGGCGCGGGTGTTGGTCCTTGGCGCCGGAGTGGCGGGGCTGCAGGCGATTGCCACCGCGCGCAGACTGGGAGCAGTAGCGGAAGGCTACGACGTGCGAGCCGCGGCGGGCGAACAAGTGCGTTCCCTGGGTGCAAAATTTTTGGAAGTAGACCTCGGCGGAATTAAGACTGAGGATGCCGCGGGCTACGCGGTTGAGTTGTCTGAGGAAGCAATGAGCCGCGGGCGAGATCTAATAGCCGAACATGCAAAGACGGCCGACGTGGTGATAACCACTGCACAGGTTCCTGGGCGTCGCGCTCCATTGCTGGTGACTGAAGAAGCGGTGCGCGGCATGAAGCGAGGCTCCGTAATCATAGATCTAGCCGGGGCGACTGGCGGGAACTGCGCTCTCAGTAAAGCGGATGAGACTGTCGAAAGAGACGGCGTGACAATTATGGCGCCCACAAACCTTCCCGCAACTGTTCCGGTCCACGCCAGTCAACTCTATTCACGCAACGTCACAGCGTTTCTGTCGCTGTTGATTAAAGACGGGGAGTTGTCAATTGACATGAATGACGATGTGGTTGGGCCGTCGTGTGTCACGCATGGAGGACAGTTTGTAAACCAGCGAGTAGCGGCTGCGATGGGGACTGGTGGGCTGGGAACACGCGACCAGCCTGCGGAGCAGGCGAAAGCATAGGCATACGATCCACGAAATAACACGAAACACACCAACGACTTTTCGTGCTCGTTCGTGAGGTTTCGTGGATCGTCTTCTTCGAACGAATCCAGGAATCAAATACAGAACCGAACGCGGTAGCGCCGGATCTTAAGAGGTCTAGAGATGACAACAGAATCCTTTATCACCGCGCTCTACATTTTTGCGCTGGCAGCATTCGTCGGTTACCAGGTGATCTCGCGAGTGCCGCCGCTCCTGCATACGCCCTTGATGTCGGCGACTAATGCCATCTCCGGGATCTCGCTGGTTGGTTCGATTGTTACGGCAGGCGCGGATTACGGCACAGTTAGTACGATTCTTGGTTTCACCGCTGTGTTTTGCTCGACTACCAATGTCGTTGGCGGTTTCGTGATCACTGATCGCATGCTGAAGATGTTCAAGCGGAAACCGACGACACCTAAAGAAGGTAACAAATAGTATGCAACCGCCAAGACGCCAAGTGCGCCAAGAAACAACGCCCCCGGCAGATAGGTTGAGTGGTTACGCTCTTGGTGTCTGGCCAATTCACACGCTTGGCGATCCTGGCGTCTTGGCGGCTTATCTGAAATGAACCTGCGCACTTATTTCATCGAACTAAGTTACCTGCTGGCTTCCATTCTTTTCATTCTCGGCCTCAAGGGAATGAGCCATCCGGAAACTGCCAAACGCGGGATGCACCTCGCGGAGTTTGGCATGTTGATGGCGATCGTCGGCACGCTCCTGCACCTCGAAATCATCACTTACACATGGATCATTTTGGGCCTGGTGCTGGGCTCTCTCGTGGGTCTTGCGATGGGCCTCTGGGTCCCTATGACTGCGATGCCGCAACGGACCGCGCTCTCCCACGCATTTGGCGCTTTCGCAGCAGCGCTGGTTGGGATTTCCGAATTCTTACGACATGGCGGACATCTGGAAACGATCACCATGAGTGCCCTCGGCTTTGAAGTGATGCTGGGCGCCTTAACCACGACCGGAAGCTTGTTGGCATTTGCAAAGTTGCAGGGTCTGGTCCGGGGCACGCCGTTGACTTACCGCGGGCAGAACATTTTCAACATGGCCTTGCTGGCGACAACCGTTGGAATCTTTATCTATTTGATCTTCGTCCCCGGGTCGATGCCGCTTTTCTTCATCATGGTCGGTCTGGCGTTTGTCTTTGGTCTTTTGTTGGTGATGCCAATCGGAGCTGCCGACATGCCGGTAGTGATGTCGCTTTTGAATTCCTACGCCGGGCTGGCATCCGCGGCGACCGGATTTGTCTTATCAAACAAGGTTTTGATTATCGCGGGGACGCTCGACGGCTTCTCGGGTTTCATCCTGTCCATCCTGATGTGTCGGGCAATGAACCGTTCGATGTGGAACGTGTTGTTCGGCGCGTTTGGCAGCGGTGCGAGCTCGGTTGAATCCGGTGATGCGCAGCGCGGCGTAATGAGGGAAGTTAGCATTGAAGACATCGCAGTGCAGATGGCTTACGCGAAGCAGGTTGTGTTTGTCCCCGGATATGGCATGGCAACAGCGCAAGCGCAGCATGCCGTAAGAGAGTTGGCCGACACGCTTGAAAAGAGAGGGGTGACGGTTAAATATGGTATCCATCCAGTCGCCGGACGCATGCCGGGTCACATGAATGTACTGCTTGCAGAAGCAAATGTGCCGTATTCATCTTTGTATGAGCTGGAACAGATCAACCCGGAATTTCCAGCGACGGATGTTGCCGTCGTCATCGGGGCGAACGATGTAGTTAATCCTGACGCGCGAGATAATCCGGGCAGTCCAATTGCCGGCATGCCCATTCTGGAGGTCGACCGTGCCAAATCAGTGGTTGTGTTGAAACGCGGTCAGGGAAGGGGGTTTTCTGGCCTCGAGAACCCCTTGTTCTTCAAAGATGTGACTGGAATGTTGTATGGAGACGCGAAAGACACTCTGATGAGAATGGTGCAGGCGGTCCAGCAAGCGTAACTTCTCGCTGTAACGCAAACTGTTAGTTTGCGGATCGTTAGGGTATGCGCGGCAAGGCTTCTAACTAACGATCCGCAAACTAACAGTTTGCGTTACCAAAGCTTAGTATCACTGCCCCAAAATGATTCACCGGAGAGATTATGCAAAGATTACTCGCCACGGTTTTGTTGACGAGCCTTCTCGTTTTCAACTTCCCGTCGGCCAACGCTCAGCGCAAACCCAGTAAAAATCCGAAAGCCGCGCCCGCATCGCTCGCTTCGCAGAGAGGCGCGGAAACCATTACCGCAGCGCAGATTCGAGACTACCTGACCTTTATAGCTTCCGACGTTATGGAAGGTCGCGACACACCCTCGCGCGGACTCGATACCGTCGCCCAGTTTTTGGCAATGAACCTGTCGCGCTGGGGATTCAAGCAGGCAGGCGACGATGGCACATTTTTTCAAAAGATTGCTTTGAGCAGGACCGCCATCGACAAGGCTGACACGCGTGTATCATTCAATAATCAAACACTGACCATGGGCGATGACTACATTCCCCTCGCGCGCCCAGCGGACATATCGGCCCAACTTGTATTCGCCGGCAACGGTTGGTTCATCAAATCGAAGAACATCGATGCCTACAAGGGGATAGACCCTAAAGGAAAGATAGCAATCATTTTCTCGCCGCCAGATGGTTTGCCGCGAGGTGTCACCCGCGCGGATCTTGCGGGTAAGCGTGGAGAAGATTGGATGAACCCATCAGAATATGCCGCGAAGCAGGGTGTGGTGGGTATCGTCACAGTTCCCGACTTCCAATATCTGGCCAATTGGGAACGTAATCGAGCCCGCATAACCGAACGAGGATCAACTGTGGTCGAAAAGTTTCAGACATCCAGTGGCTTACAGATGCCAGGAATTGTTGCTGCGCCTCGTCTAAGTACTTCGCTGTTTCAGGGCGAGAAACAGAATGCCACCGCAATCTTCGAGGCGGCATATGGAGGTCAACCGCTGGAGCCTTTTGTTTTAGGCCCGCAAAAAACGCTTTCGATAAATGTCGCGATAAAGTCTGACATCGCCGCAACCACTCAAAATGTCGTAGCAGTTTTCGAAGGCAGTGATCCGGTGTTGAAGAATGAATACGTGGCCCTCGGCGCCCACTACGATCATGTGGTTGGCGCCCCAGTTAACGGTGACGCGATCTATAACGGGGCCGACGATGACGGTTCCGGCACGACCGCGTTGCTCGCCATTGCTGAAGCCCTCGCGAAGGCGAGTATACGACCTAAACGGTCGGTCCTGTTTGTCTGGCATGCGGGCGAAGAGAAGGGACTGTGGGGTTCGCGTTACTTCACGGAGTTTCCCACGATTCCACTCGAGAAGATTGTGACTCAGATCAACATCGATATGATTGGACGCAGCAAGAAAGAGGGCGATATTAATCCGCGAAACAGAGGGCTCTCGGGACCGAATGAGATTTATGTAATCGGTTCGAAGATGATGAGTACGGAGCTCGGCGAGTTAACTGAAAGCGTAAACAAACAGTATTTGAATATCACTTACGACTTTCGCTATGACGATCCTGCGGATCCCAATCGCTTCTTTTTCCGCAGTGATCATATCAACTACGCGCGCAAAGGTATTCCCATCGTTTTCTTCTTTGACGGCGAACATGAAGACTATCACCGGCCAGGTGATTCTCCGGACAAGATTGATTATCAAAAGATGGAGAAACTCACCCGCACGATTTATATGACTCTGTGGGAGATTGCTAATCGTGCTGCTCGGCCGAAAGTTGATAAGCCGCTGCCGGCGCAGTTAACGGGCGCCAGGCCTTGAGAACTGGAGGATGCGGTATGGGGTGTAGGGTTTCGGGTGTGCGTGTGGGGGTTAAGTTGAAGGCCCAGCCTTCTGCGGATCAGCTGCCGAACGACGGCCGTCAGCTGCAAGGCTTTGTTGGGCGGCTGTTTTACTTGATTCCCAGCGGTTTGCCTGCAGTAAGTAGGCGAATCGCCTCCTGCAGACGCCTGGCCTTTGTCCCCTCGCGCTTGGCGGATTCTATCCAGCCGAGATACCGTCGCCGTTGTGAGGGCGCAAGCCCCTCGAAGTAACGCCATGCCGCCGGCTGTTTCCGTAATTCTGCCTGAATGTACCGTGGAACCGTTGCGGGCATTTGGAACCGTGGCGGTCGCGG
>JBBPIC010000130.1:0-4161 GCA_038040525.1 Acidobacteriota bacterium
ATACCTCCGATAAGGTTGTGGCGAGGGTAACGCGGTATCGGCCGCGTTACCCTCCTTGCGAGGCTTAGAGCCTACCGGTTAGAGTGGTGGGATGATTCCCGGCGGGGTCTGCACAACAAACCCAGCCCAGACCGCAAAGGTTGCCGCTGGGAAAACCGTCGCGTCCGATGAATAGAGAGTGACGTAGAACCGTTGCTTTTGCGGAATCCACAATTGCAGGACGGGCCATACGGAAGTCTCCGGAGTCGCGGTCTTGTCCTTATAGCCGTGCATTGTCCACGTGTAATTCGTATCGACGGCATTAACCACAATGGCTTGCTGGTTGTAGTAGCCGACAGAAAAGTTCGTGGTATCGAACGGCAGGCGGGAAACCGCAACGCCGATTTGCTTTCCCGCGAAAGCAACAGCCCCGCCCGCCGTGAACGTCAGGTAAAGCGTCAATTCCAAAAGCCTCGTTTCCTTTTCCGAGGTATCGAATTCGCCCGTTCCCGCTGGCTTGGGCCCTCCCATGGCGAATTGATAATTAGCCAGCGCCGCCATATTTTTCAGGATGCCCCAATCAAACAGCGTGTAGTCCGTGGCGGGCCCGTCGAGCACCGATACCACTTGCACCTGGCGGACATTCAACCGACTGGGGGCCTGCTTCAGATCCACCACTCCCAGCCGCGCCCCCAGCCGCTGCAATAGGCTTTTCTTACCTATTTCGGACGTGGATTCGTCGTCATTGAAGCCGGGCATTATGCGCGCACCAATTCCTGGAGCTTTTGCTTCCAGGATACGAACACCGCACCACCCGTGGGATTGCTCACCGATAACTCGATCTGTTTGTCGGCGGGCACCTCGATGCCCTCGACGTTTTTGTCAAACGGATCCTGCGGGATCCGGTTGAGTGGTGGGATTGCGGACGGCGGAGCGATGGACTCTGTATCGACAAAGCATTGCCTTTTGAGCCCGCTCGCGGACGCGGTCATAAAAATCTCCATCATGGAGTCCACCGGGGCCCGCTCGTACCGCAAGCCGTCAAGCAGCTGCACATCCACGGCGGCGGCCGCCACCGAAATCGGCCCGCGCTGCATGACTCGACAGTCAGGCGGGAGATCACCATCCCACGCGGTGAGCATGATCCGGTAGCGCAAGTCGAGTGCTCCGCCCGTGCTGTTGGCGCACCGGAGCACCAGCTGATCACCCTCGTTGGGGTACCAGGCATCCGACAGGACGTCGAGCGGCTCTTGTAAGTCGGTGCCGACTCTCAAGTCGGATTCGCCCACCACGTTTTTACTCCCGTAGTCCAAGGAGATGCGAAGGCCCGCTGCGCTGCCTACGGCCAAGAGCTTGCCCTGAGCTGCGAACGGTGCGCGTAGGTAACGGCGGAGTGACGCATTGGAGACGATCACGTTGTCGTTGACGCTGTTTGCGGCAATGGATATGGAGTCCTCGATTATAATGGGTTGCATCCTATGCTCTCCTCTCCCAGGCAGCCTGCATTACGCGGAGACGCCCTTTTGGGTTTATCAGCTGCTTGCCACGCACTATACGGGCCCGCTCAATCATGTACGGATCATCCTTGACCAATATGGCCAGGTTGAGATCATCGGCGCTCACCAAGTCCATATCCACCTGTACGCGGACATTGCCTACGGGGTGCATGATCTGCTCGATGGAGCGGATCGCCGGGGTGATGGCGGGCGGGTCTACGTTGTAGTCCGTGTCGAGGACCTCGGACACCGGGTCCGGACCGAGACCGATGCCGTAGAGTGTGCCCCACTCCTTGATGTAGTCGGATGGCAAGTGCAGGCCACTGTGGTTGCACCTAAAAACCATCCGCATGTCCCGGCCCAGCTTCGACGCCTTAATTATCTCGTCAATTAGGGTTAACCGCGAGGTTACCGCCTTGAGGTCGAGTTCCACTTCTTCCAGAGATTTCATCTTGATCACTTTCCTTTCTTCGTGGGCTTGGCCGCGCGCGGCGCGTGGAAGTTTGCGATTTTTTTCGCGGTTTTTTCCATGTCCTTCAGCTTATCAACCACCCGGCCCGCGCCCTTGAGGTGATGCCAGTCACGGACCGAGATAGGCGGTTTGGGTTTCGGTCGCCACATTTTAAACGCCTTGGCCATGCTCTTGAGCACAGCAAACGGCCTCCCGCTCGCGTCCCGCACCAGGACGTAGCCACGCGGGGCACGGACGTACGGGCGCAAAAATTGGTCGTCCAGGGCGAACTGCTTGAGATACTCGGGGATGGCCGGATCGCGCCACGGCATTTGCATGCCGCCGCCGGGCCCGCGTGGGACACCAAAGCCGCCGGTTTGCCCAGGCATGGGCATCACCTGGCCACGCGATTGCATGCCGGGCAAAGCGGGCATGCCGCCCATTCCCGGCGGCATGCCGCCGCCGCCGCCGCCGCCGCCGCTGCCGGCAGTGAGGGCCTTATATCCCCCGTAGAGAGCCGCCGCCGTGGACACTCCGGAGAGCACATTGCCCACGCCGGGGATCATGCCCACGCCGGGGATTTTACCAACTTTCGCAAGGGCACCCGCACCCTTGCGTAAGAGACTCGCAAAGCCCATACACTACCTCATACCTTTCGCCCAAAATTACCGTTTCGGCTCGGTTGTCCGGCGGGATTGCCGTCCAAAGGGATCGCGTGGCCAGCTGCTATCAGCTGCTCGACGGTCATGGGGCCGGCTGGCGCCTCTGGCTCTGGTACCAGGACCGCCGGGCGCTCTATATTCCGCTTCTCGATTTTCTCACGAGACGCGAGCTTGGCCGACAGCGATTTCACACTCTCATCCAGGCTATCGACCTTTACTCGCCACGCCGCTACCTCCGTCTCAAGCGCGAGCTGTCGCCCTTGCAACGCCTTGTAATGCGACAACTCAAGCGACTCGACAACCTGCAATGCGCGGGCTGCATCTTTGCGCGCCTCCGCGATCGCAGTAGCGAGCGTGGAGGTCTCGCGCTCATGCGCGCTTTGGATATTCCACAGGCGCACAGCCGCAGCCAAACACACAACGGATAGGCAAAATTGGAGCAATACCAACGCTAATAGGCCGTAATTCATGGGACGCTCATCCTTTACTGTAATAATGGCCAGGATCGGGATTTTTAAAATCCAGACCCGCGCCGATCTTGAGCGCACGCGCAATTTGAGCCGCGAGCTGCTCGTTACTTGTGACGATGTCTATGGCCTGGGCTGCGGGTCGTCCCCACGACTCGGCGGAGTGCAGGGAGTCGGCGGCAGGTCGAGCCCGGAGTCCGGCCCGGTCCCCAGCGTCCCACCTCTTTTGCATGGCCTTTTGCTTCGCCGGGTCCCGCCAACCCGACGTAACACGCGGGTTAAGACCATATTGGTAAAGATAGGCCAGGAGACGTGCAATATCTCGCGCAAAACCGCTCGCCAATCCATAGGACGCCTCCAGGTACCGGGCTGTGTCGGATAACCATTGCTCCATGATATCCCAAAGTATACCGCTATTCGGCTTTTTTTTCATTTTTTCGAAAGGGAATTGCCGAAATTTGAGAAATTTCAGCATATGTTTGGATAGTTTATGCAAAAAATGCAATCCAAAGTCTTAAAACACCCCCCCCATTTCCCCTCTCTGTTTGCCAGAGAGAGGGAATGGGGTGGGAAGAGGCACGGGCCCCCCCTCCCCCTATCAGATTTTGATAGCGGTGCTGGCGAATTAGCCCCCTCACCAGGGTGAGTGGGAGGGGGCATTACGTAATTTCTGCCGTTGACCCGACCTGGAGTTGCGAGTCTCCGGATCCGCGCACGGACAATACGCTCCTGTGGGCCTTCAGGCACCCCACAGACCACCGCCCCATCAAACCCGGGGCTAGGGATAGAGATACTTACAGCCTCTCTATGGGCGTCAGGCAAGACCTACACGTTGCGCCGCTCCATCCAGGCGGCACCAACCTTTACGGTCCTGTACTCGCGGGTCGCAAACTTGACAGCAACGTCGATGCCGTCATAGCCCCGGAGTTCGACCCAAAACTCGTCCCACCTGGTGGATGTGGGCGACACGACTGCGCCCCAGTGGCCGTCCGCCAAGCTAACGATGTCACCTGAGCACCAGGCGGGGAATATTGATATTTGATTTTGCACGATACCTCCGATAAGGTTGTGGCGAGGGTAACGCGGTATCGGCCGCGTTACCCTCC
>JBBPIC010000131.1:0-4134 GCA_038040525.1 Acidobacteriota bacterium
TACATAACCGCTTCGCGGTACAGATCACCCACAGCGGACTTGATCAGAGCTTCCTGAAGCATGTCGGCCGCGCTCGGCTGTTAGCGCTGAAGCGCGGTTAGTTTCTTCGCAAGCGCACGTTGCGTGACCAGGTGTCTCGCCGACGATGATCGAAGCGAGTGTTCCAGCGTCGATTGTCGTCCCACCGTCTCCGATCGTCGGATCGATTGGCCCACCAGCGATTATCTCGCGAGCGACTATTCACCCAGCCATCATTACGATTGCGCCAGAAAACGGCCATCACTTGCCCTCCCGCGGTTTCCGCGCCAGCCGTTGTTCCAGCTATTTCCACGCCAGCGGTGACTGCGCCAGCCATTATCGCGGTTAGGTCGCCAGCGACTCTCCCTCCACTCTCGCCGGTCAAAGTCGCAACCCCGTTGGCGCCGTCCACGGTCTTTCCCAAAAGATGTGGCCGGAATAGCCGCCACCACCAACACCACCATAACGATAACGGTGATGACATTTCTCCTGCTAACCGAATGCTGCATAAAGATCCTCCTAAGTTTTCGACGTTATTTGTCTCAAGAGGAGAGTCCAACTTTCTGAATCAAGAGGAGAGTCGCTTCGGTGCGTTACAAGCGTCGAGCCATCAGATCCAAACATTAACCAATGGTCTCAACCGAATGCAACCGGTCGCCAACGACGACTGCTTTCACGCGATGCAACGCACGATTTGATCTGCTAAGGTGAGTATTCAACAACAAGACCGAAACAGTCTTGTAGTTTCATTTCGATTTCATTGTACTTAAAATGGCAACGATTCCAGTCGAACCAAAAGATATTAGCGCACGATTAGAGAACGTTCGGAGAAAGATCATTACCGCCGCGCGGCTGAGCGATCGGCGTCCGGAAGAGATTACCTTGATCGCAATCAGCAAAACTCATCCGCCCCAAACACTGAAGGCAGCTCTTAACGCGGGCATTACGGATCTGGGCGAAAATCGCGTTCAGGAAGCGGAAGAAAAGATCGTCACGCTCGGACGCAAGGCTGCGAGGTGGCACCTGGTGGGCCATCTTCAACCTAACAAAGCCCGCCGGGTTGTAGCGCTATTCGATTGCCTGCACTCGCTTGATTCCGCCAATCTGGCGCGTCGTCTGGAGCGTTTGTGTGTTGAAGAGGGAAGAGAGGCGTTCCCGGTCCTGATTCAGGTCAAACTTGGCGGTGAGGAAAGTAAGACCGGAATTGATCCGGGCAAACTGCCTGAGCTGTTGGAAGCTCTCGGCGCTTGTGAGCGGCTGCGCCTGGTCGGATTAATGACTTTGCCACCCTATTTCGAAAATCCGGATTGCGCGCGACCTTTTTTCAAAACCTTGCGCGAGCTGCGAGACGAATTAAAAATTCAGGGCCACTTCGGTGAGTTGCCGGGTGAGTTGTCGATGGGTATGAGTCACGATTTTGAGATAGGGATCGCGGAAGGCGCTACGATGCTGCGCATCGGCACTGCCATATTCGGTGAACGAAGTTAGAATTTGGTCACGCAAACTTTAGTTTGCCGGACAATACTATGCTTATCATAACTAGGCTTTACTGGTTCATTACCTGGGCAGTCATTGCAACTATTGTAACCGTGATCGCGCTGATGCTTCTGCGCTTCATCGCAAATCAAGTTGATGTGAACCCCTTCAGTTGGACCGCCCGTACGATTCGCCGGCTCACGGATCCTTTCATCGATCCAGTACGGCGCGCACTGATGGGGTTTGGAGTGGATCCCAAATATGCCCCGCTGGTAACCATTCTGCTGGCTATTTTGGTAGGGTGGTTTTGCTTGCAGCTCGTTGCCAGCATTGCGAATATGCTTGCCGGAATCTTGTTAAGCCTACAAGAGCCCGCCTTAGTAGCCACCGTCGGCTACGTGCTGTATGGGATGGTGAGCTTCTATATTCTGCTGATTTTCATTCGCATAATTTTTTCCTGGGGAATGATCAGCTATCGAAACCGCATAATGCGTTTTCTGGCTAATGCCACCGACCCCATGCTTGGACCATTGCGCAGAATCGTACCGACAGTTGGCGCATTTGATATCTCCCCAATCGTAGCCTTCATCATCTTGTGGCTCATTCAAGCCGCCATTGCGGGTACGCTTTTGCGAGGGCATCAATTGCAGTTCTTCGCGTAGGAAAGTCCAGGTCCAAAGTCCAATGTGTCATGCGAGACTTCAGGCTTGTAGTTCAGTTCAGCAGTTCAGCCTTTAGCTGCCACATCGCGACGCAAGCTAAAGCTTGAACTCTGAACTACATCGTGCATCCCAAGTTTCAAATTGGGCGTTTGACAAGCAGTGATTCGCTACTCAGAAAATAGCGGGAAGCTCTTGTTCGCGGTCCAGGTGGTGCCGCGAGCATCACAGAGCCGAATAGTAGGCGAGCATAACGGCGCACTACGCGTGAGGATCGCCGCCCCACCAGTTGATGGAGCGGCCAATGAGGAGCTGGTCCGTACGCTGGCCCGGGCTTTTGATGTGCCCCGCTCCGCCGTGGATATCGTGGCCGGTCACAGCTCCCGACTGAAACAGGTCAGCTTAATGGGTGCTTCGCCACGATTCTTAACCTCCTTCGCTGCAGAACAAGACCACCCACGAAAGCACACGAAATGACTCGAACAAGGCATTAGCTTCGTGCCGGTTAGTGTGCTTTCGTGGATCGTTCTTAATCTTTCAGCAGCCTGCCAGGGGTGGGGGACACCATAGTCGCGCATCGTTTTACGCGACCGAAGGACAAGTATGGACGTTGTTCAGAAAGAATTATCGAAGACATTCAGGGATTTTTTCGAGTCGGAAAAGGCGAGTGGGGTAGTGCTCATCATCTGCACTGTCGCTTCGCTTGCGCTGGCGAATTCAAATGTTGGCGAGAATTACCGGAGGATTTGGCAAATACATGCCGGCAGCTTGAGTCTCGAGCATTGGATTAATGAGGCGCTGATGGCGTTTTTCTTTTTGCTTGTCGGTTTAGAACTCCAACGCGAGTTCTACAACGGTGAGCTCTCGAATTTCAAAAACGCCTTGCTTCCAATCATCGCGGCAATGGGCGGTGTTTGTGTGCCGGCATTGATTCACTTCGTTTTGAATTCGGGAACTGCGGCTCAGGCCGGAATCGGGATTCCAATGGCGACCGACATTGCTTTTGCTTTGGGTGTTCTCGCGCTTTTGGGCAGCGCCATTCCGGCTGCTCTAAAAGTATTTCTGACCGCCCTTGCCGTGATGGACGACCTGGCCGCGATTATTATTATCGCCGTCTTCTACACAGCACGACTTTCGATTGCATATCTACTCGGCGCCATAGCAGTTTTTGGTTTACTCCTCGTAATTAATCGTTTTTTTCGAGTGATGTCGCTTGTTCCGTATTTACTCGGAGGCATTTTGATGTGGTTCTTGATGTTGAAATCCGGAGTTCACGCGACGATTGCCGGAGTATTGCTGGCGTTCGCCATTCCTTTTTCCGTTAAAGAAGATGACGAAAAATCCCCTTCGCACCGGCTAGAACACTTTTTGCAAAAGCCCGTGGCCTTCATAGTGTTGCCGATTTTTGCGTTGGCGAATACGGGCATTGTAATCGGCTCGGATTGGGCGCCAAACTTAACCAGCGCAAATACGTTGGGCATCATGGGCGGCTTAATACTAGGCAAACCTTTAGGTATTACGCTTTCAAGTCTCGCCGCCGTCGCAATCGGCGTTTGTAGGCTTCCACTTGATTTGAATTGGCGACACATTTTCGGCGCCGGCCTTTTGGGCGGCATCGGTTTTACGATGTCAATATTTATTACAAATCTGGCTTTTGTCGGAAACTCTGATTTGATAAACGCTTCTAAGATCGCGATTTTGGTGGCCTCGTCAACGGCCGGAACAATCGGTTTCCTGTGGCTCAAGATCTTCAGCAGACCTGTCGGACCGAACGCGGCCGGCGCAAAGAAATAGTCGCCGGAAGAGGCGTATAGAGTACAGTTTTTAGCTTGCGGGTGGCGAAGAAGCTACCTGAAGCCTTAGCCGCCTGGTCGCGAAGACGCAACCTAAAGGTTGTACTTGCTTTGCCCGAAAAGTTAGTTTGAGGAGATCTTGAAGTCCTCGGCATGCGGCTCTGCCGCCGCACACTGCGGAAAGGCTC
>JBBPIC010000024.1:0-91981 GCA_038040525.1 Acidobacteriota bacterium
GCGATGCTCACTCGTGACGATTTCCTTACCGAACTCGTTAACCGTTTCGCGGGCTTTAACTGCCCGAACAAGTTGCTCACCTGTGTGCGGATCTTGACCGGCAACTAAGCGCTCGTACTGTTCGCTAAGCACGTCGCCTTTTAGCTCCCACTCGTCGGCCAGGCTACCGCTCCAGCGTCCCTTAACTTCTCCCGCTTCGCTGAAATAATTGTCTTTGGAGTTGGTGAACTCCTGCCGGTAATAGTCCAGGGCCTGCCCTGCGGAAATTGCTCTGCTCATGGTCATCATGGCGCAAAACTCAGAAGGTAATATGGAGCTCAACGGCGTCGATTTTGATTTCGTTTTTGTGCTCGTGTTCATGACCGTTTCCGCTGCCGAACGTGGGTGGGATTACAGCTTTCTTCAAGACGTAATTCTCCCTTTTTTCGAACGCGGTATTCTCTTATTCAAGATTCAATTTCTGGTGAGCGAAGGGGCATAACAGAGGCGAAAACCAAAGCTCCCGGCGTGGTCTGGATCGGAGTCGGTTTCGCGAAGATTCAAGCTGCGATTTCTCTGCTCAAATGGACGCGGAATCTGCGCCAAACTTCCGTCGCTTTGCAACTAGAAGTTGGATTGAAAACGCCTGCTGATCGAGTGGCGAAATGTTGGGCCACTTGGGATCAATTCATTCTTCATTCAAAAAACATGTGGCGGCTGAGGTCAGCCGTTACCTCTGTTGACTGTCTTGTTAGGGCATTTGTTATGCCAAAGGGTGTCATTACATGGCTCCCGTTGCGAACGTCGCAAAACACTAGGAATTCAATGCTCTTTGCTCGGAGGGCGTATGGTTGGACCAACGAAAGAAAGCCTAAAAGCGAAAGAAAACTTTCGCTGCGAAAGAAAAGCTACCACTTCAACGGCGAGACGTGGCGCTTACCACGCCGCAATCAGCAGTTTTGATCTTAGCGACAACTGACAGTCGGCTGGGTGCCTGACCGCACACCCGCAGGGCCGAAACGTTAGTGTAGGACTCGCAGCGTAGCGGAGAGTTGTGCGGGCGGGCTGCCGACTGAGAATGCGGCTACAGGGGGAATCTGAAAGATGAGCGATGGCAAAGTTTTTTCGCAGCGACTCCTGTCTTAACAGTGATGGTTTTGACCCCAGGTGCGGAGGTGGTAGTGAGGGGAAAACCCGCAGCGGAAGTTATCTCTAAACCTCCCATTCGCCGTGACAGTACTGAAGTCTGATTGCAGTGGTGCAAACGTGCTTGCAGTGATGCAGGCGCCGCTGCATAGGTAGGTGCAAGCGAGAATGCCAGTAGTGCAGTCGAGCGATCAGGATGCCGGACGTGTGCGGTAATGATGGCGAGCGTGGTCTAGGATCTCGGTTCGGTAACGTTCACAACTTGACCAGGACCACCGATCCGACGCCCACAGAAGGCGCAAGACAGGATGCAGGCAGATAAGGCGATAAAAACCTTTCGGTTAAGGAGTAAGTAGCACTCTCTGAAGGAGATAGATGTGATTCTTAAACGGAACGAGCGAAAAGTCGGCAAAAAGTTAAGGGCCAAATAGTTGAGCGCCATTGGGATAGATCGGTTTCTTAACCGCGCCAAGCGAAAAGTTAAACGATAAAGCGTTGACACGGAAAGACATAGGTATGATTCTTAAGGAGTTAACAATACGGGTAGACTCATAACACTAACAGCTAGAAAAGATACAAGCACAGCTACACGTCAAAAGCGCGATTTGTAAACAATCAAAGTCGATTTAGCGAATGTTAACGCGTAAACGGTTCTATTTGCATGTGTTGACGCACCGCGTTAACAACGTAAACGCGACAGCCCCGCGACCGGGGGTGTCGTGTCTCATTCATTCAGGTGCGCAGCACCTTCTTTATTTTTTCTCTCAATTGAAGTCGCAGGATTGTAGCCAACGTGTGACTAGGAGGGTCTTATGTGAGCCGTGCGGCGTCTGAGCGTTTGGAAAGAAACACTTGGTCTAAACACTGTAGGATGTGAGGGCGGTGCGCGGTGGCGGCGATTACTTGATGGTGAAGTACAGTAAGATCACGAACGGAGAGAGTCGTGATGGATTAGAAGGATGCCTTGAATGAACAGGAACCGATAAAGCGCGTATCGAAGCAACGTTCAGACGGTCAAAAGTCGGGGTTGGCCGGCGAGTTTTTTGTTGCTCCTGAACTTCTTAAACGAGGCTTGCAAACTTCTCTGACGCTGGGGAATGCAAAATTAATAGATCTGTTCGCCATTAACGATAAAGGCACGAGCTTCACAATCCAAGTAAAAGCGCTCCGAATTCCGAACTATTTTCTCATCGGTTTGGAGCGCGTCCAGGATGCCTGTTATTACGTCTTTGTTGTGCTAAACAAGCCGGACGTTCCGCCCGATTATTACATCGTGCCGGCCTGTGATCTTCGATCCGATCCTGCCAAATTTGGAAAGTGGTTTGCTGACTATAAAAAGATGCCGGGATTCATCCGAAAGACCTCGCAGAGTATCGCAACAACTGGAAAGTTTTTGAGTCGTAATTGGGAATCAGAACAGAGACAAATAGCATCGTCAAACTTTCGGGACTTGGAATCAATGTCAGTGAGAGTTCAAGGAAAAAAGTTGTCCCGTTTGGGGTAGGATTTTAGTTGAAAATTTTGACGCAACTGCGCCACTAGACGCAGTTGCTTCCCGGCCAAAAAAAAAAGCGCCAGCCGAGTGCTATTGCCTCGGCTGGCGCGGTTCGTTCTCAGGGATTGGTTATACCGTGACCGGATGGTTTTCGGAGCGTCCGGCACGAATGATTTGATCGGCAGCGCGGAAGATTTTTTGGGCGCTCTTTTCGGGTATTGCTTCGGCATTAGAACCACTGCCACGGCCGATCCAATTTTGAATATAACCGCGACAGTAATCGGCTCCTTCAAGGCTCAACGATTCGCAACACAGAAGTGCCACGGATTCCGCTTCGACTTCGCACAGACTGCGCGGCGTGGTTTCAGTGTCCGCAAAATCGCCCTCTGACGTGTGTAGAATCGAATGGGCCATTTCATGAAAAAGCGTTTTGTGCGGCAGTTGAGCAAGCGGGTTGATTGCTATCTGGCGCTTGCGGGCAAAGCCTTGAATATTACCGTCCGTGTGATCGAATGGAACGCGCTCAATACTCAACGCGGAAAGCGCTCTGTCTGCGTCCCACTCCGGGACCGTAATTGGTTCCAGTTTCTGCCCGTCAGTCTGACTAAGAACAAACCAGCGGGCTTTATAAACAAAGCTGGTAAATGTGTTTTCTTCGTCTGAACCTTCCTCACGGCGTTTGCAAGTAATTGGCATGCACAAAGTCAGCGCCCGTTCGCCACGTTTCACAAAACGGCCGGTGTCTTTCCACTTCGGAAAAGTGTTAATTGGACCGGGCTGTAATCCGCGCATCAGACACTGCACAAACGCCAGAATCTGATTCCCTGTCGAGTAACCATGAAAAGCGCTATACGCTTTCATGATCAGTCCTGGCTTAGTGACAGCTTCGATTAATAGGGCGGACCACTTTGGAATTGCTGGTAATTGGCTGACGTGATTCTCCATTGTCGTTTGCTCCTTTGGGTGGTTTTTTAAGGAAGTTCCAGCCCTTGCAGTCACTCCCGAAAACCGTCTGGCGTAACGCAGTGGAGCACTCAAAGCGGAGCGTCGAGTTGTGCGGACGGGCTGGCGTTAGGATGGATGCGCAGAGGGAAAACGATTCGCGCCAAAGGGCAAAAAGAGACAAGAAGCCAAGATGTTCTACGAACAGAATCTTCAGCCGATGGAGGTTGAGTTAGAGGCCACACGACTTCGGCTTTTTAAGTATCTCCAAGGCGAATTCCGCCGGGGCGGGAGCGTAGCCCGCGTTCCCGCTAGCGATCAGCAGTGTGCGTTGCTAGCGACTGAATTTCCCGCGTTGCAGGGACACTGGCGGAGGGTCTTTGGGGCTTCGTGCAATTTAACAATCGCCACAAACTGCATAAAGAAATAGTCGATCCCAAAGTTGGCGATGACTATACATTTGTCGGCATTGAGCGTAATACCAAGCTCATACTGGCGTGGCACCCGGGCGAGCGTGGCATAGTCGATACTGAGGCTTTCACGGAGAAGTTAGACCGCGCTACCAGTGGACACTTTCAACTAACTACAGACGGATGGAAGCCCTACGAGAACGCCGTTCTTACTCGCTAAGCGTTCGCGTGGACTACGCGATGCTGATCACAATCTACGCGAACGACCGGGAAGGTGAGCAGAAGTATTCGCCACCTGAGGTGGCAGGCACGACGATTAAACCCTTGATTGGAAATCCTGATCCGCGTCGAATCTGCACCAGCATTGTTGAGCGCAGCAATTTATCAATTCGCACGTCGGTTCGCAGGCTTACCCGTTTGACTAACGCCTTTTCAAAGAAGTGGGAGAACCTACAAGCGGCTCTCGCGCTCTACTTCGCCTATTACAAACTTTGCCGAATTCATTCCAGCATCCGATGCACTCCCGCGACGGAGAGCCGGCTAACGGGGCACATTTGGACGTTGCGAGAATTGCTCACGGCGTAGATAATCGAGGCACGGTTAGAGCGAGAGCGAACGGCGCGGTCCTCACCCCAGGTACGCCGCTCGCCCTCTAAGGGAGCGCAAGCGTCAGTGTTGGCCGCCAACCGCTACTGACGCGGGAGTCGCGCTCACCTATGTTAAGCTTTCAAAAAGGTCGTGATGTTTATTAAGAGTAGAGGATCAACTGGCTAATGAGATTCGCCCGGACGGAACGGGCGTTCCGGGCATCCTCTAACACGGCGCGCAGTCTAGTACGGACTCGTACTAAAGGCAAGAGCAATCCATCAGGAGAACGATCCTGATGGCCAGCCGGCGCCGACCGTATCCCCTTAAGCTTGCGGAGAAACTAACGCAGCTCCGAAACGATCTGGGTTTATCTCAGAGCGAGATCGCCTCACATCTTGGAGTAGATAATCGGGCTAGTATTTCAGGCTATGAAAGAGGCGAGCGAGAGCCGCCTTTGCCTACCTTGCTGGCGTATGCGCGACTGGCGGGCGTGAGTGTGGAGTCTTTGATCGATGACAGAATGACACTGAGCGCGAAATAATTTCTAAACGTAAGCCTTCCGTATCTCACGTAGACTGAGTTAGGATTTCCCCTCAAGCAGTTGAACGATCGGTTCGAGTAAGTACTGAGACATTTGTTACGGCAGATCGAATAGTTTCCCGTCCGCGGCTCTTTGGGGAAATAATTGCCCTTCCTGCTCAAAGGAAATTCAGCCGTTCTGGATGCTGAGAATAGCCCAGTAAGGGCTTACCATAAAACTTGCGGTCGATGATAACGTGATCACCCTCGTGTCTAAACCCAACATCGATCTTCGGGTCGCCTAACTTTCTGATCTGATAGCCCGGAAGGTTTTCAGCGTCCTGGACGAATAATGGCAAACTGCCAAGCTGCTGCGCCTTAGCCAGCTCGACCGTCGCCTCCAAATTGTCTTGGTTCGGCCCTGCATTTGGCCGGTTTTGGGTGACCCACGAGGGGCACTGAAAGATCCAAATTGGAACCTTAGAAAAAAAGCCGCTTTGTTACAGCGGTTTCGCACCTGCTCCGGAGGGAGCGAGAAGACGACATGTACGCCATACGGGATCCCCTCAAGCGACCTAGGTAGTGGGTAAGTTTGTGGCGTTGAAGGAAGTTGCCTTTTTAACAATTCCACTCGTATCGCTCTCGTTGAGGGTCTTTGATTTGTTTTTCAAGGTCACAAAACATGCGGGCAAACTCAAAGTCTGGCTCATGTGCGAAAACGAACCTATATGACATTCCAACTTGTCCAGAATTCTCGTGGTCAACCATATCTTCCGTGAACTCAACAGGGGATACTGTCCGATCAAATCGTTTCAGTTGTTCCCGGTCCTCACAATACAAGATCCACGTCGGACTTAGGGGATAGATGAGAGAAGTGCCAGGATCAAACACTCGCGGCCCTTGGATCCAATTCTTATTATCAGAAGACTTGGCCAACACAGGATGATCTGACGTGTAGAACCCCTTGCTTGTCTTATTCCAAGCGAAAATCCAGTTACAGCGCGCTATCTTCTGAGCGATCTTATTTACCAGCTCCTCATCCCATAAGAGGCTGGTATGCAGATAATTCGGATCACTTTTTCCAAGGCTAGGTTCCTGCCCTTGCAAGATTTGAATCGCCTTGTGGAACTGTACAATTTGCGTTCTCGCTTCGTTAGTCCTCAAAAGTTGAAGGGCAAGAAAGAGGGATACTATTTCTCTATTTACCGCAGGAATGTCGATGGCCTTATCGTTCTCGACTTGATTGAGCCAACACTCTGTAATCTTACTAGCCTCAGATTCCAGATCGGCAAATTGCTTCTCCAGGTACAGCGTACTTAAACCCAGCTCTGCCAACTCCGGCACTTCATAAAACTCATTCTCACCAGCAATTCTCTCAGGCCCCGTTGAAAATACGCGGTCCTGCGATTTGTCATACACCCACAGGGCTCTATCTTTGTTCGCAAATCGCGCAAGATAGAAGCGTGGTACATAATGATGGAATATTGGCTCACTCATGTTATAGCCATTGCTCTAAATAAATCACCTCCCGTAATGCTCGTGAAGCTGCAATTGCGGTCTGTTCAAGTTCAGCTTGGTAATATTCGGGTCTTTCAAGCAAATCTTGATCGTCATGTGGGTCGTTAACATGAACCCACCGATTGCGATATTTCCGCAGTGTGTGCAACGTGGTTTTAAGTTCCGGCGCAAGTGGGCTTTGTTCTATAAGGTCATAGAATCCAAACTTTCTTTGATCGTGGGGAAAATACTCATATCGAAGGTGGCATTCAATAGCTGCCTGCGAAATTAGAATGGCCGCCAAGTCCGCACCCGCGCAGAACGCTTCATCCGCATCTCGAACAAGAAACGTTGACCACTCGGATAGAATCACTCCGCCTAAGAGTAGCTCATCATCCAGCTGTAGGATGTATGCTTGTCTTTCACCCTTCGTCATCGATCGCAGTATCGAATAATGGTAGCGGGTTGAGTTTTGGCGGATAAAATAAGCCCACAACGATCCACGTGTGCGGATGTTGATGAACGGTTCCTACGTAGAAGTGTGTCTCATTGCGTTCAATCATTTCAGTTTCGTAGCGCTGACGAAATTTGACCTCCCAACCATCTCCGTAGTCCTTTGACCATCTACGCCACGATTCTCCCATTTCCCAGTCCGTGCATTTGTATGTGTGTCCTTTGCAGGTGTGTTCGTCACATTGGAATCGATAGCTGAAATCGAACGGTACTTTTTCTAATTCTTGAGTTGGGCCTGATTCAAACAGATTATTCTGACGCAGAATGTCCAACTGTGCTTGCGACCAATTGGGATCAGTGCGTTTGATAATAAGTTTCTCGATTACCTTTGGCTTGAATATCCCCAGCGTGGGATAACCCTTTGCGTCGCGGTCTCTCTTGAGGCAACAGATGCAATGAGCTTTAAGTGGATAAACAAGATCCTTGCGTTGTTTCCAATTGTTCTCGGTAGGTAAAACATCGGAAACTATCTCTATTGAATTACGATCAATCTTATAGCTCTCCGGCCTACCATCCCTGGCTTTCGTCACATCTACTTCGATCCATTGGTACTTTCGAAACCGCTTATCAAAATCTAGAAAACGGTAAGGAATCGGAAACAGTCTGAGCCAATTTCCGTCCTCAGTAATTGCGGCGGTACACGAAACCTCAACGCCATTCGTCGCAGGCGTCGGATAGGTTCGTACTAGAATTAGCGCCCTTTTTCTTTCCGAAGGCGGCATGTAATCTCTCGTGGGTTAGAGATCGAAGCCTCTCAAGCCCATTCGCTCAAGGGCCAAAAACAGTCTATGCCTATGACATTCGCGAGGGTCGACCTCAACGCACATAAGAGCAACGGGGTGTTCAATCGTATTGAGGAAACGATGTAGGTTAGAACCAATATAAGAACTAACGATCTGATCGTCGTACCATTCCCAAATCACTTCACGAGTTCCGGTCGCTATAGCTTTGGCGCGAATATCCCTTGGCACTCCAAGCTCGGGAAGATGGCTATAAAGCATTCCCTGATCTTCAACCGCTCGCCTAAGATTGTTCTTGCTCAACTCTGGACGATACATGCTGACCGGATTCTGGCGAATATCCATGAGCGTTCTCACTCCATGCGAGACAAGCAGTTCTAGAATTTCAAGCAGTTTCCGTCCGGTGTAACCAATGGTAAAAAATTCCGCGGTCTCAGGTTGCCTGGCTTCGTTCCAGATGATCTTATTTTCGGCTTGTCGTTTGGCGGAGGCGCTTGGCAGCTTTAAGCGGTTGGGTTGAGGCACGCCCAATACTAACTCAATTGCCAGTGTATTACACCCTGTTTATCTTTATGCCGCTCAAGGCCAATATCCTTTTCTAATCTGTGAACCCACTGATTATTAGGGAACGTCTGTGGTAGCTTGGCTTTCGTTCTAACTTCAGTCCACGTCAGCGGCCCACCTGCGGCCTTGAGAGCCTGTTGGATTGCGTCTCTAAAATCTTCGTAATTCGTCATCGACTTGGCCTGTCTGGGACGATCCCAGTAGGGGCTTTTACATTTTGGACAGACTCGTGGGCCACTGCCATTCTCATTATCACGAGGCACCCACTCATGCTCGCAGCGTTCGCAACGATAGCCCATTACTGTGATTGGAACTCTTGCCATAGGTCAGAACCTATACCTTACAAATAATATCCTGTCAAATATATCCTGCCTAACTATATACTTAGTTACTAATATACTCTCCAAGTAATAAACAATGCTTGTTAAAAGCATTCGTCAATCTAAGTCTCACCACTTACTTTGAGATGGAAGGCAACAAAAAGTTCTGCCTCGAATAGGACAACTCCAGAAAAGCGGATGAATGTCTTGTTTTTGCAATGTGCCGACCTCAGCGCCGGCGGCGCTTGACAAATATCGCGAAATCGCGTAATTATTCTCTATCACGGCGTTCAGCGCCGGCGCGATGCGCCGTACAGATGAATTTGGTGGGTTTCGCGCTCCTACTCTGGTGGAGGCAGAATTTATGATAGCCGAAGAACATGTACAGATGGGTGCGGTCACGGAGCCGCCAATCGAGGACGAAATTGAAGACATCAAGGTGCCCGATAAGACTTCGATCAAGCAGAAGATCGGCGAATTATTTGACAACAACGGAGAGCTCCATCTCCGGGACATCCTAAAGGAAGTGCGCCATGGTGGGGCAGTGAACTTCTGTAATGCCTCGCAGGGAAGCGCAGAAGTAGCTCTTGCCTGGCCCGAGAGAACTATCAACGGGCCAATTCAGAAGGAAGAACGAACGGGGAAACTATTTGCTATTGCTCAATTGCCTGCAACTCTGCTGTCCGTCGACGAGAGTGTGAACCCCCGACACCTGCAACGGGGTCGCCTCGAAAAGCTCAGTGAAGCCTTTTTGGATCGACAAACTCGGTTTCAGTTAACCCAGTGTCGTTTACTCAGGAGGGGAGAAGGGGTTTACGAGGTCGCGGTTTTCGACGGATCGCACGGCACAGCGGCTGAAGTATTAGCAGGTGCAACAAGCATCACCTGCAAGATATACCTGGCAGACCAACTATCAGACGAAGAAGCATTCAGGTGGAACACTGAAGCCCACAGCGCCCTGAGACAGCAAGAGTTTCGCTCACGCGTTCTAATGAGTCGCAGGGCGAAGATGTTTGAATCTCAATTCGCAAAGTTTCTTCAAAATCCACTCACCAACACCTTTCCGCGAAGTGAACGGGGATTTATTTCCTCCCTACCGACGTATGAACGAGCCTTGGAATTTGATTCGATCTTTGACTACGTATATTACGCGGTCCTTGAAGACACGCACGAGATTGAATACGAGGATGCGACTACCGGGGAGTTGAAGACGATGGAGGAACCATCCTGCAAGTTGCAGAAATACATCCGGAAAGACGAACAGCAAAAACGTGGCGGGAAGATGCTTGGGTACGACCTTTTGAAGTCAACTATTCTGAAAGAGTTTGTGCAACAGGATCCATCCGACAAGGTTGTAACGAAATTGGCTAAAGAAGAATGGCCGCGGGAGCAAGAACGCCGGAACCTCGTTCGCCTTTGCAACATCCTCGCCGATGAGACACTCGAACACTGGGGAGAGACGCAAGAGGTCACCGCAGACGGTAGCGCAGTCAATAAGCCAAGATCTCGAAAGACTAAACAACTCACGCCGGAAGCCGCCGTTAGCGAAAATCTCTGGAAGAAGGGAGCCGTGCGTATTTGGTCACGTCGACTGCGCGATGCAATTGGGCTGGAGCTTGGGCTTGCAAACGCCGATCTCCAAACAATTTTTCAGCGGCCGATCAGTCAAGAAATTTGGGACAAGATCCGCGCGGCCGTCAAGTCGATTTACAACTATCAAGCTTGGATTAGCGATAAGGTCGTGCCGCTTCTCGGCGGCAATGTGATCGGTGAGATCGAAAAGGCACTGGACGATTGGGCAGACTACAACAAACAGCCACATCTCGATGCGTATTACCTTCTGGGAAGGGTACGGCCTTAGCAATTGAAAAAGTTCTGAAGGCACTTCAGAAAAGGGAAAGGGCGTCGTCATCTTCAGTCGCGAAACTAGTTGGATGGCGGCGCCCGATCTGGGGCCGATGTGATTCAGCCCGAAGAGGTTATTAGCCTCTCTGCGTTGGAGCATATCAAAAATGGTTGGTCAATCAAAGGTACGGACAAATCGTACTAGAGGTGAATTCATGAGTTCCAACGTGAGCAGTGCTAGCGCAGTTGAAGGGCGGACGGGCGAGAAGTGCAAGGTGTCGGGGGTCTACAAGTGCAAGACGCATCCGACGAACACAGCTCCGATTGCCATTCACAATGTGTTCCCACCCTGTTCTTGGGGTGGCGGGCACGCGACAACGTGGGTGTTAGTGCAAAAAGCCTAACAGCCTATTCGACCCGGAGAGGGGGGCGGAACTTTCACCCTCCTCGAAGGACAGTTCTCTGCTTTGAGGAGCTAAAACAAATGGGTAAGAACCAACATGTCGTACCAGCCGGTGATGTTTGGGGTGTTCGAGGTGAAGGCAACGAACGGCTTACAAGCATCCACGATACGCAAAGTGAGGCTGAAGCTGCCGCGCGAGAAATTGCGATTAATCAGCGAGCCGAAGTAGTAATTCATCGCCCTGACGGACGCATTCGCGAAAAGAATAGTTACGGCCAGGATCCTTTTCCGCCGCGTGGATAACGAGCGAAGGAAGGGTCCAAGAGCTAGATCACCGGCCTCTAACAATTGAATAGCAAAGAGGTGGCGAGCGGGTTGAATGCCTTGCCCGCCCTTTTTTGTTAGTTCAGCACGCTATCCACTCTTCAGAGTCTTCAAAGGGCTCCTCACTGACCACTGCGGAAATTAACCTCCGCGGGCTGTGGTTCAATTCCTTCAGCCCTTAAAGAAGGGATATCTTAGAGTAATAGAGGGTCTAAAATGAATCTTCACCTCAATATTCACCTTACCTCAAAATGGCGAATTGTTATCAAAACCAACCTGGACGGAACCATAACCATCACGTTGGAACCGCCATAACCAAAGCGGCCAGCCTTATACAAGAGTGGATGGCTTCTTTGGGTGATAGACCGCGTGGAGCGAAAGAACTCGAACTAGTCATTTTCGTCAAACCATGCGCATTTAAAGTCGTGAAGGCGTAGGCCAGTGCGGGCGCTACTGGTCGTCAGCCAGTTGCGGGCAATTTTTACGGCCGGAAGTTTTCCGGTGCGCGCCAGGTAGCTTAAGTACTCCGCGGAGTATGCGGTGCGGCGCGAGGCCTGGGCGATGGACAGGAGATCGTCGGAAGCAAGCAGAGCTTGCCGTTCTTTGGTGGACATGGATTTAGTTGTTATTTTGGTTTTTGTTTCGGGGGTTAGCGCTGGGATAGCCAATATTTTGCTGGCTATGTGTGAGTGTATTCGCTATCCGATGTTTTATTCTGCTTTAAGTATAGCAGAATAAAGGGGTTAGGTCAACATTCCGGCACGGCTGAGAACTGTCAGGCAATGCTTTGGTCTAATTCATGATCGTGAAGAATGCGGGGTCAACTGTTGGACGTTGATCGTTTAACAGGCGTGCTCGGGCATCAAAGAGTGACTTCAACTCGCTCTCCTCGGCCATGATTCGATGCTTCCTCTCTTCGTGTTCTCTTTCGATCTTTTGAAGTCTCTTCTTAACTTTCGCTGGCCAGTTAATAAGCGCATAGGATGCGCTGCATTGTCCCGCTAACAAGATTAAGAGGAATTCCGTCGCGATTAAGAACCCTGACAACAAGTGGCTAGTCGAGACTCCCGTCCATCGCATCACTCCAATTCCGATCAGTGATCCGACAATCAGAGCGGAAGTTCCAGTCATCGCTCTTTTAAGCTTCGCCAATCCCGTCCCGAGAGTAGCGTTGTTGCTGGCCCGGAAGAGATGCCCCGTTAGCGATACCAGGAATAAAGTTGCTACCGTCGACAGTAATGAGAAAAGAAACTTTGGAATCGGAGCATTAAGAATCCCGATCAGAACCGCAGCGATTGTAACGGCACTGGCTAAGGCACCATAGACCTTTGAACCTCTTGTAGAAGTTTCGAACCATCTCTCATTTTCTAAGCCTTCAGGCGAGAAAGACTTCAGCTCGCTGAAGGTGCGCTCAAGCTTTAATTCAGAGAGGGAGAAGAGTTCTCGGTGCAGTTCTATTTGCCGTTGCGAATCAATTATCCTTTGGTTGATAACCTCAGAGAGTAATTCGGCCGTAGTCTTTTCAGGGAAGTAACACTCGGGACCAGTCTTTTCCCTCGTCGCAACACGATTGCAGTCCGTTGCGCGAAACATATCAACATGCCTAACTTCCTGGTTAGATTCTCTAATGCCGTCGGTGAGTTCTATCAGGGAGTTTTGAAAAGCAAGACGGGCGCTCCCCCCAACAAAAAACACTAGACGCATTCCCTTTCGTTCTGGAGGCCTCTCAATCTTCCCAGGAACGATAGATCTGTTTGGGTCGACCTTCAATGCGCGCAATTCGGCTTGCGCTTCATGCAGCGACATGGCCTCTATTAGATCTACATCAGACTCCAGCCGCTCGCTGAGTTGCGTTAGTTCTCGGATCGCTTCGGTGTGCGTGTCCTTTGACTTGCGACTATTCATCTTCCTTCCTCCGCAGTACGTCCAAGAGGCGTTTCAGCCGTTTTTGAGCGGCGCGCACCTCCGGCATAGTAAATTGCAACTCCTCAGCGATTTCACGCGGTTTCAGGTCGGGACACGCACGCCACAACCTGACAATGCGCGAAAGATCGCTATCCCCTGAGGTAAGTTCTAACATCTTGTCCGTTAGATTGTTGTATTCTGCGGCTCTTTCGATGTCGGCTGGTCTAACGAGAAATGGAGCTGATGTGCCTGCATAGGCGTTTTCGTATTGTGGGCCGTCGCTTCGCGGGTCGATCCTGTCAAAGTCTACGGGCCGAGGCCCTTGTCCTTGATGAGAAACAATGCTTCTTACGGTTTGACATAAAAAATAGAAGAGGGTGACATCTGGCTTTTCAATTCCCGTTGCCGCGTCTATCGGCGGCCAGCGTCGTTGTCCGCTGAACGTATCTACGATTGCTTGCTGGGCAATGTCGTCTAAGTCGATCCCGTTAAGCTTAGTGAGCCAACCGTATTTCTTCCACGTGTAGAGCCGTAACTTAATTGACATTTCGTGCCATTGAGCAATGTTCCTAAGGGACTTTTCTCGTGGATCTACATTCATCGTGCTTAACTCTCAATATTTTCGAGCAAAGCCATTCGTAAATGATATGCCCGGATCGTAAGCGATTTTTGCCATGACGCCAAATTATTTCTTAGCTGGCAAAAGTGGCGTTCCTGCCCGGCATAACAAATCGGAGATTTTACTATGAGGGATGGAAACGAAGCTGGTGTCAAGGAATTGGCCGAAATAGTAGGGCATGCGCTACTGGTTTGCGTCGTTCTGTCTGTTTGGGCGACTACTGCATGGTGGATAGATAAAGTCGTTCTAAATCATGTGCCACTCGAAGGAATGTCAATAATTAGCTTTCGTGTCTTAGAGATCATTCTGCACGTTTCCACTCTCCGAGTCATATACAGGAGCCTATTCAAGCCAAGGGTTCAGGCACGCTGGTGGGTCTGAGAATCTCTTAACTTCAGAAAATCTCTTCTGCTAAACAAAAGCCTTTCTTGGTACACGCGGAAGCGCTGCTTTGATATTTAACTCTTATCGTCAATCTTTGCTCCGGCATTTCGCTGGACCGACTCAATTCCATTCTTTCGCCCGGACGGTGACGCATAAGTTTCGCTGCGGCCGATGATTTCCCCGTTCTTGGCTTTGAGAACGAAATAGGTCTCCCCGTTTTTCGCATTGCGCTCTTCAAAGTGAGCCTTGCTTCTCGCATTGGCCTTTACTGAAGCGATGCCGGTTTGGGCTCCGCTCTTGGTGGTGTACTGCTCGCTGCTCAGTATCGTTTGCCCATTTGGGGCTTTGAGATTGAAGCGGTAACCGCCTTTGCCTTTTTTGATTTCGTATTTTCCAGCCATTGGATCTCCTTTTCCTGCCATATTATCTGGCCCGGTATTGCTGAATCAATTCATCAACGCCGTAATACATCTGCTGCTCTAGTCCGGGGCGTTTCCAATCATAAAACCATTCCGGGCTACTGTGCGAAGACCTTGATAGATTGTGTTTGTGTGTTAAGGGAGGCCCTCGCGCGGCGGGCCGCACACGCCAAAACTCGGCTAAAGCAACTCTCTCAATTTGTCCTCACTACGGCCTCTCTTATGTGTTTTTGCCCTTCCCTGAATCCACTCAAGCGGCCTTCTTACTGTCAGGGTGTGAGTAATGGAGGTTCGCACCCTCAGAATGGAGCATAAGTCAGGTTCCGATTACGAGACCTCAATGTCTTAGCAGCCTAGACTCACCCTGATGGCGTTGGCCGCCTGCAAGAGCTGACTGACTTGGGCCGAAGTCAGCTGTCCATTCTGGAGTTTGGCATCGACCTGATTGATAAAAGCGTTCAGCTTGCCGCAGGCGGCAATGTCGTTGTTGGGATTGTTGTCGTTTAGAAGGTTGGAAGCCTGGCCCAGTGGAGCGGTTAGACTGTTCATCACCCCGGCAGGCAGTCCCATATTGTTGATGGTAGTGATTAGGTTCTGAATGGCCTCAGCAGGCGTCACTGCCAGCCCGGTGAAGACGTAGGCCGCGCCGGAGTCAGTGGCGCTCTCGCTGGGAGTGCTGTTTACGCCCGTCGTGTTGCTGTCTTCAAAAGGAGCCCCGACGACCACTGTGTCGCCCGAGACGGCCACCGCGATGGCGAAGTTGTCACGAATCTGAGCGGTCCCAACGGCAGCGGGCTTGAGATAGGCTTGCTGCGTCCACACGCCGGCACTGCGAGTGAAGACGTAGGCCGCGCCAGAGTCAGTCGCGCTCTCGTTGGCCGTGCTGTTCACGCCGGTCGTGCTGCTGTCCTCCTGCTGAGCCCCGACGACCACCGTGTCGCCCGAGATAGCCACCGAGAAGCCGAAATTGTCACCCGCTTGCGTGGTCCCGACGGCGGCAGGCTTGAGGTAGGCCTGCTGCGTCCACACGCCGCCGCTGCGGGTAAAGACGTAGGCCGCGCCGGCAAATTGGGCATTGTCGTCGGGCGGACTGTTCACGCCCGTTGTGCTGCTGTTCTCCAGGAAAGCTCCGACGACCACCGTTTCGCCCGAGACGGCCACCGAGAGGCCGAAATTCTCAAAATCCTGAAAGTCGCCGACGGCGGCAGGCTTGAGATAGGCCTGCTGCGTCCATACACCGGCGCTGCGGGTGAAGACATAGGCCGCGCCGGCCAAGAGGGCATTGTCGTCGGGCGAGCTGTTCACGCCGGTCGTGCTGCTGGACTCTCCGTTTGCCCCGACGACCACCGTGTCACCCGCGACGGCCACAGAAGTGCCGAAAAAGTCCAACTCTTGCGTGACGCCGACGGCGGCGGGCTTGAGATAGGCTTGCTGCGTCCACACTCCGGCGTTGCGGGTGAAGACGTAGGCCGCACCGGACTCGCCGCCGCTCTCGTTGGGCGTGCTGTTCACGCCGGTCGTGCTGCTGTCCTCCTGCTGAGCCCCGACTACCACCGTGTCGCCTGAGATGGACACTGAGATGCCGAACAGGTCAACCGCCTGCGAGGTCCCGACGGTGGCGGGCTTGAGATAGGCCTGCTGCGTCCATACACCGGCACTGCGAGTGAAGACGTAGGCCGCGCCAGAGTCGGCGGCGCTCTCGTTGGGCGTGCTGTTCACGCCGGTCGTGCTGCTGTCCTCCAAGTAAGCCCCGACGACCACCGTGTCGCCCGAGACGGCCACCGAGAAGCCGAAATTGTCAGCCCCTTGCGTGGTCCCGACGGCGGCGGGCTTGAGATAGGCCTGCTGCGTCCACACGCCGGCGCTTCGGGTGAAGACGTAGGCCGCGCCCGAGGCGGCGGCGCTCTCGTTGCGCGTGCTGTTCACGCCCGTCGTGTTGCTGCTTTCAAATGGAGCCCCGACGATCGCTGTGTCGCCAGAGAGGGCCACCGATTGGCCGAAGTTGTCTCTCGCCTGCGTGGTCCCGACGGCGGCGGGCTTGAGATAAGCCTGCTGGGCGATGGGGTCGATCATCAGCGGGTAGCGCGCGCCGCGCTCGTCAACCGAAAGGGTAACCACTGACGAGTGTCGAGAGTCGAGCGCCTCGAAGCGGGCGGGAAGGACTTTACCATCCGCGTCCCACACTTTCAGGCCGGCGTAGGTGAGAACAGTGCCGCCCTGAGTGTCCACGAAACGCACGCCGCCGCCGTCCGGCTCGATGACCGGGTGCAGTCCGCCGCGCACGGCCAGTTGAAAGTTGAGAGTGGAGGGTTGAGAGCTGAGGGCTGGAGCACCCGTCGGGCGCTCCTTGACGGTGAAGCCGTGTTCGAGGCCACGCTGGTCGTTGAGAAACCATTCCTGCAAGGTATCGTCCCACGCATAAGCAACGCGCTGGCCCGCCGTGTTCACCTGCGCCTGGCCGCCGATGGCGCGTTCCTGGCCGGGAAAGCCATAGTGTTTTAATTCGAGGCCCCATTGCCAGCCACCCGCGTCGGGCTGGGTGAGAAAACCGCGCCCGTCAAAGTGCGTGCGCCATTGCTGGCCCGAATTGCGTGCCTGATGCCCGCCCGTCTCGACGGCGGAGACGCGGTGCCGGCTCGCTTCGTAGGCCGCGCGGATGCTAGCCCAGTCCGATTTCACCAGCCCCTCGGGAACTTGCCGGGCGCGGTGAGTTGCTGGGGCTTCAACGGCGGGGTCGCCCGTAACGAACGTCGCACGGTTTTGCAGCGTGCCGTTGTTGCCGATGATGTCAATCGCTTTCGCGTCCGCTGGCCACCAACTAACCATGTTCGGGGGCGACAGTGTGCGAGCCGTTTGGGCTTTAGCTGTCGGATGCAGTTTCTGTGACGGATTCAGGAGGAGGGCCAATACTGCAATTACAACGACAGGAAGAGCTATTCGAGAGGCAATAGATCTATTCATTGAGGACTCCTTTTCGATTGAAGGGTCAAGCTCCCGGGCCGAACAGCTTCAGGCGCGTCGGTCCGCCCTCCAGAAGTGAGAGCACAAACCTTGGATCCAGATATGAGTTGCTGGAGGATGGTTCAACTCATAAACCGTCTCGCAAGTAAACTTGGCTTCGAAAACCGTTTTCCAAGTGGAAAAGCTGGCGAGCATCCCGCACGGTGCATGCGATCGATAAGGCGTACGGGCTGAAAACGTCACTTAGCCTGCGAGGGGCCGTCCGAAGATTCCCTCGCGTTAGTGCTTTTGAGGCGCGCGCATACTATTTGAACGCCAGAAGCAAGTCAATGAATCCCATTTCGATTGAATCCCATTTCGACCGAATCTCATTTCGACCAAATCTCATTTCGACCAACCAGACCTGACAGTAACCATGGTAACTGACCAAGGCGGCTACGAAGCCGCGCACTCTGCTCCATGCTCCAAGTGTCTCTGATTCTGAATCTAGATGCAACGAATTAGTTGTGCTTATGTGTCCCGCTTGATTCGGAATCGTGGTGGGTCTACTGGCTGGGCGAGCAGGTGGATTCTTCAGCCAAGGCATGGTGTGCGGTCGATCTCACTTGTGACGGTATTGTGACGGGAATTCAGATAAAGGCACTCGCAAGCGATATAGCTGCATAAAGAATCATCAAAAACCCGAGAAAAACCGCCGTGGCTGCAACCTGTTTTATTCAATAGAGTTAAAAACTTACGTGGGTTCGGATTATGAATCCCACGCTCTAACCAGCTGAGCTACCCCGCCACGAAGGATGCGGGATTATAGCAAAGAGACGGCGAGGATGCAGGAAGCTGGGTTTTGTGCGCTCATTTGAAAAGAGAAAAACGATCCACGAAATCACACCAAACAACACTAACAATTATTCGTGTGATTTCGTGTGAGTTCGTGGATCGTCTTCGCCGGTAGCTGCCGCACTCATCACTTCGCTCGCGCAAAATCTATGAAGCCGTTTTCAGGATCTGTGGACAGCAGTCGGACGCGGATTTTTTCCCCGACGCGGAGGCCGCGTTCGCCACGCATGATGCGACCGTCGACGGGTGGTTTGAGAACGCGCGCGAACGTTCCCTTCTCCGAGACGCCTGTCACGATAGCTTCAAAGACCTGGCCGATCTGGTCGCGGAGCAGGACCGCTGCCGCAACCTTTCGCATCTTGCGCTCGACTTTGCGAGCGGCGTGGTCGCGTTCAGTGCAGCGTTCGGCGATCTGTCTTAGCTCTTCCAATGTGTAAGGCAAGAGTTGATTGGGCTTGTTATTGCCGAATGAATCTTTGGCATAAACAGCCGGCCGAACTCTCTTGTTAGCAGACTTCTTCGGAGAGGACACTCGACCGCTCTTGATACCGGTCAAATCATTCTTCAGGGCTGCTTTCACCAGTCGTTGCGTTATCAAGTCCGCATACCGGCGGTTGGGAGCAGTCGAATGCGTGTAATCCTGAACCGCTAGTCCAAAGTGCCCTTCGCTTTTTTTACCCGGCACCTGGACTGTATATTCCCCGGGGCCAAGAGCCTTCACGACTGCCAGTGATAGATCCGGGAAGTGCAGTGGATCTGCTTTCTTGCGGCGTTCAAGAAAACCAGCCAGGGCGCGGGAGTCAGGGGTTGCCGGCAACTTCTCGCCCAACTCCTCGGCAATCTCCACAATGCGATCCCAGTATTTTGGTTTGCGAACCACGCGGCGCAGCGATGGTCCACCTTTGCTTTCCAGGAACTCTGCCATCTCAACGTTTGCTGCGATCATGAAGCTGGCAATCAACTCACGCGCGCTATTCGGCTCGATAACTCTTAGCTCGATCACTTTTCCATGCTTGTCCGTGACCGGGACCGACTGGATTGTCTCCAGGTCAATTGCGCCGAGTTTCCTCCTGGATTCGGCGAGCCGCTCCGCTATTTCTGCCTGCAATCGGATTTGAGCTTCCAGGCCCGGAACTGACTTCAGCATCTTTGGCGGCCCCGACTTCCCTTCCAGCCAGGCGCCGATCTCTTCATAGGACAGCTTTGCCTGGTTTCGAATGATCGCCGGGTAAAAATTCGACGACTTTACCGAGCCGTCGGCGCTGATAGTCATCTCCGTCACTACTGCAAACCGATCCTCGTCTTGCCTCAGCGACGTTAGATCGGTTGACAACTCTTCAGGCAACATCGGAAACGTCTTCACGCCGGCATAAACCGAAGTGCAGTTTCTCCCTGCATGTTTGTCGATTGCCGATTGTTTCTCAACAAATGCGTCGACGTCGGCAATACCGATCCGCAGTCGAACATCGCCATTCGGAAGCTTCTCTGCATATTCAACCTGATCGAGGTCGCGAGTCTTACCGTCATCTATCGAGGACCACAAAAGCTCCCGCAAATCGAGCGCGGAGGGATCGACGAAGGTATGGGAAGACTTTGAAACAATCGAGTTCACCTGTTTTTTGACTGCGGGTGGAAACCTGGGGTCGAAGCCGTTATCGATCATCGCCTGGTCGGCTATGGTAGACAGGTCCAGTGTTTTTGAACGAGAAGGGTTGCTGGGCATGGAGGTTTGAGAGTATATCGCACTCAGGATACGATCCACGAAATCACACGAAGTGACACTAACGTCATCAACGCGCCGGTTAGGGATGGTTCGTTAATCGCGCTGAGGGCATTTGAGCCGACGATCCGCAAACTAACAGTTTGCGTTACTCTCGCTAACGTTTGGGTTACCAGCGCTACGACTTTGTAACAAGCTGCGATTAATATGCCGGCAGTGAAAATCGAGGTGGTTATCAATGCTGGCTCAGGGGCCGACGATAAAGAAGATGTGCTGCGACGTCTCGCTGAGATGTTCGCCACCACTAATGCTGAAGTGCGAATTTCTGTGGCGCGTAGCGGACCAGAGGTTGTGGATCTGGCCAAGCGAGCGGCTCAATCTGACGCCGAGGTGATCGTAGCGGGCGGTGGTGACGGCACGATCAACTCTGTGGCCGCGGCAGTGATAGATGCTGAGAAGACCCTGGGAATACTACCCTTCGGCACCATGAACCATCTGGCGAAAGATCTACAGATCCCGCTCGACCTCGAGGGTGCGGTCAAAACAATTCTCGAAGGCAAGGTGACAAGTATCGACACGGGCGAAGTAAACGGTCACATCTTTTTAAACAACTCAAGTTTAGGGCTCTATCCAAGCATCGTTCGCGAACGTCAAAAACAGCAACGACTGGGATGGGGCAAGTGGCCCGCGTTTGTTTGGGCGGCGCTCTCAGTCCTGCGGCGTTACCCATTTCTTCATGTTCGTTTGAGCGTAGACGGCAAGGATTTTTCCACCCGCACACCTTTCGTGTTTATCGGCAACAATGAATACGAGATGGAGACGCTGAACATTGGCAGTCGCTCGTGTCTCGATGCCGGAAAACTGAGTCTTTATGTGACTAATCGAATCGGACGGTTGGGATTGATCCGTTTGGCGCTGCATGCGCTGTTCGGAGGATTACGCCAGGAAAAAGATTTCCTGGCCATGTGCTCTAAAGAGATTTGGATCGATACGAAGCACAATCGATTGCGGGTGGCGCTTGATGGCGAGGTGATGACGATATACCCACCGCTGCATTATCGTGTGCGCCCACGCGCATTGTGTGTGATGGTCCCAAAAACTGAATAACCGTACGACGAACATGCGCTCGATAGTTCATATTTCCGATATTCATTTTGGCCACATTCATCTGCCAGTGGTGGAGCCGCTAATCGAGGCCGTCAACAGCATCAATCCCGACGTGGTCGCAGTGTCTGGCGATTTGACCCAGCGGGCCCGCTCTCATCAATTCATAGAAGCCCGGGCATTCCTGGATCGTTTGCCGAAGCCGCAGATTGTCGTGCCGGGAAACCACGACGTTCCGCTGTACAACGTGTTCGCGCGTTTCCTTACTCCGCTCGACAAATACCGGCGTTACATTACCGACGATCTACGTCCCTTCTATCATGATGAGGAAATTGCGGTGCTGGGTGTCAATACTGCCCGCTCGCTCACTATCAAGGGTGGACGCATAAACGACGAGCAAGTGGCGTGGATGCGCGAAAAGCTTTGCGCTTTTGACCCGAAGGTTGTCAAAATCGTGGTCACACATCATCCTTTCGATTTGCCCGAAGGTCATCATGAACGCGATTTGGTTGGCCGCGCACGGATGGCAATGGAACACCTGGCTGGTTGTGGCGCAGACTTGTTTCTCGCCGGACATTTACACACCAGCCACACGACGCACAGCGCTGAGCGATATAAAATAGAAGGACACTCAGCCCTGATCGTGCAGGCGGGCACCGCCACATCAAGCCGCGGCCGCGGGGAGGCAAACTCCTTCAACGTAATCCGAGTTGAAAGGCCGCACATCGCGGTCGAACGATTGGAGTGGGAGCCCGATCGTGCTGGATTCGTCGTTGCTAGTACCGAACGTTTCAAACATTCGGCTGATGGCTGGACGCGGCTCCAGTAAGCCAACATCAATGAAAAATCGTTCCACTTCTGACGGCTTCTTCGGTTGGCATCTTGTTATCGGTCTGCTCGTGTTTGTGGCAATGACCATCGTGCTTGCCCAAATATCTGATCAGGTGATGGAAGGTGAGCCGCTGACTGTTACGGATGCCCAGCTAAGTCAATGGTTGCACGCGAAAAGGACCCCGGGCCAAGTTACTGCTTTCCGGTACGTGACATCGCTTGGCTCTACGGTTGTTGCCAGCACGCTCGCGACAGTCGTTGGCATCTTTCTGCTCTGGCGGGGACAGCGTTACTGGTTCACTACTCTACTGATCTCGATCCTGGGTGGGGTGCTCCTTAACGTATTCTTGAAGACAGCGTTCCAACGTGCGCGTCCTAGTTTCGATGATCCGATTATGACCTTTACAGGCTACAGCTTTCCGAGTGGACACACTTTGACGGCAACTGTCTTGTATGGGTGCCTCGCGGCGTTGATCGTGGCAAATACAAAACATCGTGGCGTCAGACTGCTTACTATCCTCATTGCCTGTCTTTTGATCGCTCTGGTGGGCTTCAGCCGTATATATCTCGGCGCGCATTACTTGACTGATGTGTTAGCAGCGATCGCGGAAGGCCTGGCCTGGCTATCGCTGTCTTTCACTCTGGTGTATTCCTTCTGGCGACAACGTAATAATCAGAGCCGTAAGCAAATCCTCAACTGAGTCGGGACTGATGCAGTTTGATAATCTCAGCCGAAACGCAATCAGTTACAGAACCCAGCGCGGACCGGGGTCCCCGGCGGGGCAGCCCCGCTGGGGTGGTGGATGCGCGGGATGCTTCAGGAACCTGAGTATTAAGAAGCATTGCCGACCTTACGGCTAAGTTGCCTCCGGGATCCCGCGCTACCGCGCTGGGTTCTGTAACTGATTGCGTTTCAGCTGAGATTAGCAAACTGCATCAGTACCACTGAGCCCCTTCATTAGTGACCTGATTCCGCACAAAACACTTACGGCCAAACCTCCAAAACGATACGGCAGATTGGGTTGCGCTGAGCAGTCGAAACGCCCCAAAAGAGTCAAAATACGAGCAATAACGAGATATGGCGCGATGCATGTCAAACGGTACGTCCATTGCCCAGTTTCTCTTCTAATAGGTGAGCCGAATCACCAGGCAGACTTGCTAAAACATTGTCCTTTCGGCGTCGTCACTACGTTGAGCAAGAGCTTGAAGAGCAACAAAGGAGCGCGGGATATGAAGTTGAGACGCATTTTCTCACCGA
Source organism: Acidobacteriota bacterium (assembly GCA_038040525.1). Classification (GTDB taxonomy): domain Bacteria; phylum Acidobacteriota; class Blastocatellia; order Pyrinomonadales; family Pyrinomonadaceae; genus PSRF01. Next base: position 23,321 of record JBBPIC010000024.1, read on the forward strand.
GCTTGGAAAGCAATACTTCCGCTTATGAAAATCCATCCACATTCCGTGGAGAGAAGTCTGGTAGGACCACTCCGGTGACGGAGCCCACGCCTGAAGTGCGTTCAATCGTGCAGCGCCGGTTCATGAGCATGATGGAAGCTCACGACCGCGTACGAGAACGACTCCTGGGATCTGACCAGGCGAGCAGCTATCCCGAGTAACCAAAAGAAATTCTTAACTTTAAAGTTGAATGGTCCTAAGGAAGCGGCGCCGGGCCGCCGCGGGCCAAAGAGTGCGGTGACTGAAGAACTGGGGACCGATCAAATATCCAACGTTAGACAGACAGGAATGTCTGTCCTACAAAAAGCGGGCTGGAGATTCCTCTCCAGCCCGCTTGTGTTTGTTGTCCTCAGTCTTTTGAATCTAGAACTGATAGCGCAACGCAAACTGCATTACGCGACCAGCCTTATTCTCACCCAGCGGGCGTTGCGTCGCCGTAAACTTACCGAAGTCCGCCGGTGCTGTAGCTAGTGCCGGCAAGCCAAATTGTCCGGAAAGGAAAGGATCCGTAGCGGAGATTGCGAATCCGGCCGGCGCAGTTAGGCGTTGAGTGTTCGTCACGTTGTAAACCTCCCATCGGAACGTCACTTTGTGTCCCTCCCAGGGCAACCCAAACGTCTTGTACAGGCCGGCATCCAAAGCAAAATACCCTGGGTTACGGTAAACGTTACGGTCACCGGCTTCTCCGGGTCGCGCATCACGGAAGCTCAAAAGCGCCGCTAGCGGATCACTGAAGATATTCGGTTCACCGCCCACGTCTGTGGGATTCGTTACCAACGGCCGCGTGCGGACCATCCCCGACGAAAGATTCCAGTTAGTCGGCCAGCGCTGGAAACCGAAAGGACGATTCGCAGTGCCGGTGGGCAACCCGGAGTTCCAACGGAAAATACCTGTCGTTTGCCAGCCACCGAAAATGCCATTAACGATTTTGTTAGAACCGCTCAAGAAGGTCTTGCCGCGCCCAACAGGCAGCGCGACCAGCCAGTTGGCATTAATAATGTGCCTGGCGTCAAAATCGGAATCTCCGTAGTTACCATCAGGATCCAACGGGTTGAAGATAAACGCGGAGGTGGAAAAGTTACCGACCGATTGGAGTCCGGAGGCGTTATCGAGCGAATGCCCGTAGGTGTAATTGAAGTCTACCAGCACGTCGCTCTTGAATCTCTGGCGCATGCTGAACTGCAAAGAGTTGTAGTTCGACTTTGCAATCGTGGACCAGACGTTCAGAGCGGCATATTGAGGGTGGAAGAAAGTGTTGTTAAAGGCTGAGATCGGCCTGTCGTCCCATTGCAGTTGCCGGAACGTATAGTCTGTGACGTTAGCGCCTCCGACGGATGGCATCGCAATTCGCTGATAAGCTCTCTGAGTAGCCGTAAGCGCTCGCGACACTCCAAGAATTGTGAACGTACCAGCGAGTCCGGGGGTGACATTCTGGAACCAGGGAATAGCCGGAACCAGATGGACCGGTGTTCCGGCGTAGCGATGATCAATGAGTTGATTTATCGCTTCGTACCAAAGTTGCCCCGAAACCGGATCGCGCAGGTTGTTCAAGTGCATGATGTCGCGCTGGGCCAGCAGATCGCGGGCAAAGCGGCCGACGTAACTCACTTGATAAGACAAGCCCTTCCCTATCTCGCGTTCGTAGGTTGCGTTAACGCTGTAGTTGTAGGGCGTGGTGATGGCGCTGTCCAGAGATGATTCAATTCGCTGTGCCTGATCTGACGGCTGTAGCAACGGGAAGGTAAGTTGGTTGCTAAAGTTTCCGGCAATGAGGGGCAGCGTGCGAACGTTTGGAATCCCACCCGTATACAAAGGCGCGAGGCGGGTACTCACGTTGTACGTGTTTACCGGAATGCTCAAGGCGGAGGCGAAGCCAAGTTGGTTAGCCAAATCAAAGTTAACGGCCAACTGGCTGCCGATCCGGTCGTAAGTCATGCGGAAGCCACCGCGAATGACGCTCTTGCCCTCACGGCCAACCAGCCTACCCAGGAAGTTGTCGCCGAAATCAGGTGAATAGGCAACGGCAATTGAAGGCGCAAAGTTGTTCCAGTCCTGAGAATAGAAACCTGGCTTTTTGTAAAACTTGCCCCCCTTGTCCAGGGTGATGGGATCATTGAAAGGGACGCCACGGTCAGCGCTGGCCACTCGTTGTTCGAAATACTCGCCCAGCGGAACGGTGGGCACTATCTGAAATCCATTCACTTCATACACGGGTGTCGAGGTTGACCACCTCACGCCGTAAGTGAGCGTCAGATTTGGCTTCATGCGCCAACTATCCTGGACATAAACATCGTACTCTTCGGTGGCAAACGTTCGCTCAGAAGGTGAACCTGTGGGTAAGAGCTTGCCGTCAGCATCATAGAGAAAGTTTGCCGAATATCCAGAAAACCTGCCAATTACGGCTGTTAGCGCGTTGCGAAGCGGGCCCAGTGATGTGGGGGCGACATTCGGGAAGATAGCGCCACCTGTGGCGTCTGCTCCGGCCGTGGTGAGCACGGCGGCGGATGCGTTGTAACCCGAGGGATTTGTTTGCAGAAAGTCGAACGAGTTGGCAAAGGATAGTCGTTGGTTCTTGATGAGTCGAATGTTCGGTCCGAATTGGAGGTTATGCTTCCCTCGCACCCACGAGATGTCGTCAACGAAATTGTGCACAGGGGTCACGCGTGTAAGAGTTCGCGTCGGGGCCGGAGTGAATATGAACCTAAAACTAACCTGGTTATCACTCGAATCGCCAAGTTGGCTGAAAGCAAGTCGGGTCAAGCCGTAAGTGAACCTGTTGACGAAGTTACTCGCGCCGGTCCACGTATGGCCGATTGCCAGGCCTTTCGGGTGATACCATATGCTCGGCGATGCAGAGTCCGGGAACTGAGGCGCTTGTCCTACCAAATCGTCTTGATAATTTCCACGCACAAAGAGCGTCTGCCGATCCGTTAAATTGAAGTCAACGCGGCCGATGTAAGTATCGGTCGTGGTGGGAGTGGTGGCATTGAAGCGGAACCCGCCGGTATTCAACGTATCGCCAACGGTAGTGTCATTCGCCGGATACCTTCTGGCCGCGTCTGCCAGAGTTGCCAAGGCAACCGGGTTGACTCCAGGAGTAATTCCATTAGCTGCGGTGTAGAAGGCGTTAATTTCCGAGGGTGTTAGCGAAACGCACCGTCTGTTTGGCTCTGAACCGGTGGGACACGGAAGACCTCCACTGACGCTTGACGGGAGGGCATAACGGACCAGACCTCGACCCAGGGTTTCCGGAAGGGGAACAGTTCTGACTACGCTGGTGGCTGTTGCTTCACGGAACCCCTCATAAGTGAAAAAGAAAAAGGCTCGATCGCGTTTGATCGGACCGCCCAGCGAGCCGCCAAAAATATTTCGCAGCAATTGCGGCCGGGGCACCCCTGCTTTGTTGTTGAAGAAGTCGTTCGCAGTGGTTAGTGTGTTCCGGTGATACTCGTATAGCAAACCGTGCCAATCATTCGAGCCGGACTTTGTAACCAGGGACACTTGTGCGCCCGAGGAGCGGCCCTGTTCGGCATTCGGATTTGTGGTAATCACCCTGAATTCCTGGACCGAATCGGGCGTCACCCTGAGAACACTGGCAAAGGCTTCGTCGTTTACTACGTCTATCCCTCGCTGTTGCTCGTTTACATCCACTCCGTCAAGCGTGATGTTAGCCTGATCGGAACGGCCCCCATTCACAGCCCCACCGCGCGTGACGCCCGGCTGAAGCGAGAGCAAGCCGACTACGTTACGGGCGTTCAGCGGCAACTCCGATATTCTTCGGCTCTCGAATGTGTTTCCTATTGTGGCGTCCGTAGTGTTTAGCGGCGCTTCCCCGGCGCCGGAGACAGTCACGGTCTCTGACACATCGCCCACTTCAAGCTGAACGTCAATGCTGACTGGCGTATCCACCTGTGCCTGAACCTCGGTTATCGAGGCTTTCTTAAACCCTTTCACTTCCACCGTGACCTGATAGGTACCTGGGGGAACTGATGAAAATACATAACCACCGTCTTCACTGGTTGTCTGAGTGCGCGAAAAATTTCTTTCGGTATTTGAAAGTGTGACGGTCGCACCGGCGAGTGTTCGGCCTTGCGGATCCGCGACAGTTCCCCGCACGGAGGAGGCACCCGATTGGGCGAGAGACACACTATAAGACAGCGCCAATAACAAACTCGCGCTCAAAACGAGAAACGTCTTAGCTTTCAGAAAGCTCTTACCGTTCATGGGAGTTCTCCTTAGAAGAAGTAGGGATCCCGGCATTGCGCCAGGATTAACCGGTTCAAAAACACCGTGCCTGAACAACACGCTGCTAGCTGATCCGGAGAGAGTTAAAGTACTTATCTCCGGGCTGGCGCGAGCGAGATTCCAGGTCCGAAAAATACCTCAGTTCGGCTGCGAAAGAGTGGACTATCTAATCACTGCTTAGTAAATCTTAAGGGCAATGGGCCTACAAGATCCCGAGTGAAATCCAATGGTTTGCTTTTCTCTTGCAGGTTTTATTCCGCAGAGGGTTGGGGTGCCCCGCATCTCTAAAGGCGATTTTTCGGGCATCTTTCGGCTAATTATTTTTGACCGCATGATTATATCCGAAATTCTGGCTGGTATACAAAATTTTGGATGCTTAAGCTATCGCGTCTCGTTCACGAATTTGGGGCGATCCTCCGGCGAGTAAATGATTGTCGGAAGATTTACACAGGACTATACTGCCGACCGTCTAAGGCAGTTTTGAGATTGAGAGAGCGCCGCGATGAGAAACCCTAATACCAGGTTTATCTGGGTCAGCCTGACTATGCTGGCTGTGATGGCGGGGCTTGTTCTGCCATCAACCGTTAACGGCCAATCGGGTAATCGAAATCAAGCTCCCCCCGTGCCGGGTAGCCCAAGGCCCGGCGACGAGTTGCGACCGGAGAGCATACGCGCGCGTCAGTTCAAAATGATGGAAATGGAGCGAGAGGCGGCGGCGCAGCCCCTGTCCCCGGAAGAGGAAAAGCTGGCCGCGGCCGAGATCGCTGAGGATTACAAACAGATTCAGATCGTCAACAACAAGATGATGAGCGCGGCTATGCCTGCGGCATCACCTAACTTCGTGAACATCGGTCAAGCTCTAACGGAAATCCGAAAGCGTGCCGCCCGTCTACGGGACAATCTGGGCCTTTCGAAGCCGGAGTTAAAGGAAGCTTGGAAGGGCAAACACCGGAAGGCGCTCAATGTAGCCGACGTCAAGTCGGACCTGCTTTCACTCGACAGTGTCATCATGAGTTTTGTGAAGAACTCCATATTCAGGAACACCGAAGTGGTCAACGTGGAGGAAGCGACAAAGGCGCGACGGGATCTCGAATTCATTATTGAGAATAGTCAACTGATAATTAAGGACGTTGAACGCTTGAATAAATCTTCAGAGAAGGCTCCGTGAGTGGGCGACGAGCACGAACCTAAGAAGGGTTTCGTATTCATTTCATAAATGGTCGACTCCAAACGTGACTGCCTCTTACAAGATCGTCTAACCCTCCAACCGCAAATCATTCCGCTACGTATTTTGATCTGTTCTTCCGTGTGAATGCAGAACGAATTTGGGTAGGTTTAGTCTGGTCTTCAGTGCTCTCGCCGGGTTAAACGATCCACGAAACCATACGAAATCTCACGAAGAAGAGTTAGTGTTGTTTCGTGTGTTTTCGTTGATCGTATTTGGTTAGTTTTTTAACGAGGACTCTAAATTTGACAGCGGTAAACTCGTACGGTAAGTTAATCGACTTGCTTGATTAGCGACCCCTCACCACATGCGTCCCGTTCGTCTAGTGGCCTAGGACACCGCCCTTTCACGGCGGCGACACGGGTTCGACTCCCGTACGGGACGCCAACATTCTTATTAAGCATTTGCAGGATCCCACTGGGCATCTAGTCGCCGCTGCTCTCGTTATTGGACTTCTTCTGGACGGCGGATCCTTGATACTTAGGAGAAGCATCTTCACGGCCTTGTTCTGTGGCTTTCCCTTCTCGTCCGTCCAGCTTCGACACCTGTCAGGATGGCGACGCATTGGATATTCTGGCAGTCATCGGTACCGATTGTGATTATCGGGAGTCATGAACTCAAGATTTGCCGTATGGAAAGAGAGGTAATTTGCGTCGCGGCAGCAGGTCGAAGAATTGAGACTGTCGACCGATCGGATCAGCAAACACGGGTTGATCTAATCAAACACGGTGGTTGTCTTTTCCTCAATAACTTAAGTTGACGCAACTGTGGTGAATATTACCGCCTTCTCCGCAGTGTTCCTGTAGGCCTAAGCGGCCGCCGCCGGCCTGACTTCGACCAAACGCGTGGGAACAGATCACAATCGATCGGACTTCCCGGGTTGAGATGTGGAACCTTCACATGGCCGGTCTGGTCTTTGTTGTTGAACATACTTGCCGGGTGCGGGTCCCACGTCACCAGGTTGCCAGTGTAGATATTTGTGAGCGCACGGCGGTACCTATTGGTCGTATTGCCATGTGACCCATGGACGACCTTCGGATGATGGAGCAGCACGTCACCCGGTTCTACTTCGCCGATCAGCCAGTCGTACTTATCGTATTCAGCATCGAAATCAGGCTGATACTCCGAGATCGCCCTATAACCTCGCGGGTGGTACACGATTCCCCAGGTGTGAGAGCCCTTCAGATAGTGAACTGCTCCACTTTGGGCTGTCACACGGTCGCAGGGGACCCAAAAACGCAGGATTTGGTCTCCCTTGAGAGGCAGGTAGGGGTAGTCTTGGTGCCACATTGCTGTCTTAGTGGCATGAGGTTCCTTGGCGAAGATCTGATCGTAGAAAAAGTTTAGGCTCGTGACGTCAGTCATGATCTGGCGCGCCAGATCCTTTAGTGGGCCGCGTATCGCCCACGCTTCGAAGGCGTTGTCGATTAGCCATGGAAACGAAAGGCCGAAGAATCGCGGCTCACCGGCGACGGCGTAATTTTGAGACGCCGGAACGGAACGCTTCATGAGTCGCGTTACGGCCTTGCGGAGGTAGTCGATCCAATCCAGCGGAAGGATCCCTTTTAGTCTGGCTGCGCCGTCGCGTGCGTAGATAGCCCGCTCTTTGTCGGTTACTCGGCGCACGAGACCGGAGCTTGGGTAGTCAGCATCGACTGTCAGGCTCCACCTGTGAGACATCACCGTCTTTTGGTGGTAGGCTTCCGTTTTGGCGGGGTCTTATCTGCCGAGCGTTGCTTCTCGCGAGATAGCCTGGTCAACCATTGGGCTTTGGCTTGATCACTGCTCCGCCATGCCTTGGCCTGTTCGGCAAGCCACTCAAAGTTATCTGCGAAGCAAGCAGTATCACAAACTGCGCCTTTCAGGCGCTCGCCTTGGACTAGCGGCCCCAAGTACCGCCAGTACCATTCTACAGGCCAACGCTCGAAGACGAGACCGCCATTCAGAACGTTGTTGCGAACCAGCACTCCGACCGTCTCAAAGAAGGAGGCTACTGCCGTCCACGCATCGTAGCCTTCAGAAATGCGCGGGTTACGGGCGGCGAGGGCAGCGTAATCCACCTTGGAGGGGTCCATGTCCTCCTTGAAGTGGTCGAGGTACCAGAGGAACCCTTTTCGGATCGGGCCTTTCTGATACATCGCATACAACTGCACGAGCAATTGTGCGTCATTGTAGGTAGGTCCATCAATCACGGTTTGTGTGTACATGATGTCTCCGAACGTCGTGTGAAGTTGGTGAGTTTTGAGATCAGTTGACTAGATGTTTGCGCGGCGAGATTATAACTGGCCGAGATTCCAATCTGTCAAGGTCTGTCCCAGTACTCGATTCGGCCAAAAGACTGCGAACGCCAACGGTTTCAACTCACAACTGCGATCTTCTTAATCATCGGTAACGATCTGTCCCGGTCCAATCCTCATAACAGCTTGATACATTATCGATAACCGGCGCACGACACCTTATGCCTACCACTCAGCTTAGAACCTATTTTACAAGCGGTGGCGAACTCTCATAGCTCAAGGCTGCCTCACTTCGTCGTCGGCTCTCGCATCTTGCCATGCTAATGACATGAGGTAAAGAGAGAGCGCGCATCCAAGCGGTTAGAGATACAGAGGTGCAGAGCAAGCGAAACAGCCAGACCAAGTGGCCGGTACAGATTGTTTTCTTTTATTCACAATGGACAGTTTCAATGAATCTTATTAGAGTCAACTGAAGAAAGGAATAAAGTGCCACAAGGTTCCCCAAAATTAGACTTCGCAGGATGTTCATTTTTACCGGCTACCTGTGTGTTAGCACGCAAGTTCAACGAATCCTGCAAAATCTAATCCCTGATTTATTCAAGACGGATTCTAAGTGCAATCTTTCGTTTTACTGTATTCCCGATAATTCTGGCTGGCTCGATGACGAAATCTCCAGTATTCAGATTCCTACCACTAACGAGGAAAGGTTCGCTAAGAGTGTCCGAAAAGGAATGGCTTCTATCAGTGAAGAGCTCGGAGAACTTTGTCGAAATGTTGAAAACCGGCGTCGTGAAAATGCATTCTGGAAGATTGAACCAAGAATTACTCAGTTCTTACATAACGATGAACTTGAACCATCAGTGACGTTCCGAAAGTTAGGAGCGCTGTCAACCGCACTTGCTTTCCACCAACGGGCCATGAAGGTCAGGATGTACTATCAAGACAAGATCGGTATTGCTAACAGCTACAACAATCTAGGCATCGTACTGAGGAAGATGGGCCACTTGAAGTCCGCTCGCAAGCGGGTTCGCAAAGCATTCCGCCTGAGGCATGAGATGAGCGATGCGCTCAACATGTCCCGCAATTTGTCTAGTCTCAGAAATATCGAAACGGCACTTAGAGTGAAGCGAGTTGCCTCTCCTCCTTATTATTAAAGAATTCCTATACCTGTACGATTTCGCTGTCTGACGAGGCGGGACGTACTCAAAATCAAAAGCCAAGTGAATACCAGTAAGATTAATGCCAGTTTTATGAAGTATTTATCCCTATCTCTCCAATATATCTACGGCATAGACATTGCACTCTAGAGGTAACTTATCCCCCGTCAAGCATATTAATGGCGCCTCGGCACCCGAGGTTAGAAACAGAGGAAAAAGAAATGGGACTATTCGATAAGATGTTTGGACAGGGAGCCCAAGCAGCCCAACAACAACCGGATGCGGAGAAACGCTTTAACGAGTTGAAGCAGAAGTACCAGACGGTGCTGACAACCGCCGACCAGCAGCACGTGCAATTTCAGAACTTGCATGTGCAGGACAACAAGCTCTTCATCAAAGGCACTGCGCCCACAGAAGAGGCCAAGAGCAAGTTCTGGGATCAGGTCAAACTCGTCAGCCCGAATCAGGACGACATTACTGCTGACATCATCGTTGATGCGAGCCGCGCGCTGGGCGCAGCAGTCGGCGGTGCCGGTAGCGGTCAGACCTATACGGTCAAAGCGGGCGATACGCTCTCGAAGATCAGCAAGCAACACTACGGTGACTCGAACGAATACATGGGTATCTTCTACGCCAACCGCGACAAGTTGAAAGACCCTGACAAGATTCAGGTCGGTCAGCAGTTGACCATCCCTGCCAAGTCCTAAGCGCAAGGGCCTGAAAACGACTCTTAACTCTCTCGAAGCAGGTGGAGGCCGTCGCGGCTTGCGCCTGCTCCAATCACTCAAGCTTTCACGCTTCAAAGTTTGTGAACACTAATGTTGGAGGTCAAACCAGATGGATTGGATGAATCAACTCAGCGGACTACTGGAGCAATATAATGGAGCCGGAGCAGCACCCGCCAGATCAACTGTGCCCGATGATTTCGATCAAATCGCACAAACTGCGCCCCAGTCTGAGCTAGCTGATGGACTAGCCGCCGCCTTTCGTTCCGACCAGACACCTGATTTCGGGCAGATGGCCGGGCAATTATTCAGTAACTCAACTGGTGAGCAGCGGGCTGGAATTCTCAACACGCTCATCAGGACCGCTGGTCCAATGATTCTTTCACAGGTCTTATCACGCCGAACCGGTTCCAATTCGGGCGCGGGATTGTCCGGTGTGATCGACATGTTAACCAAGGGGCAACAGACCCAAATCACACCCGAGCAAGCTGACCAAATCTCCCCCGAGGCAGTGGAGGAGATCGCGGCTCAGGCGGAAAAGAGAGATCCTTCGGTAATTGATCAGGTGAGTAACTTCTATGCCGAGCATCCGACGTTGGTGAAGACGCTCGGCGCAGTGGCCCTGACAATCGCACTGTCTCAGATTGCCAAGCGGCAAACAGCTTAGTTGCCCCAAGTCGAACGGGGGAGGCCATGACCAAAGTAGAAGCATTAAACAACGCTCGCAGTCTCGTTCAACAGGCTGTAGACGTTGCAAACATGGCTGGCATCGACCCGGCACACGTGGTAGCGCCGCACTGCGCGGATACCGCCCCACGGCAAGATGACCGCGATGGTCCAGGTCCAGAGAATCTAAGGTGGTGCGGCGTGTCTGTCATCATTGATAACGACACTAGCGAACTGTTCGAGATGTCTCAACCGGATGATGATCCTGAGCAGAAGCCGGCCTTCCTTGTGACCCAATCAACCGCCACACTAGTGCGACAGGATTTCGAGAGGTATGAGCCTTCCCTGGAGCGTATGGCCGAGGATTGGCAGGAAAGTAAGAAGCCTCTCTTAATTCAGAAAACAAGCGATAGTGAGTGACATGATTGGCTTATGGCAGCCGTTGCTGTGGGTTAACCGCACATTCGTAAACCGTCATTGAACTTATTCGCGTGCGTCATATGAGGCCAAACATCATGAGTGAAAACGTACCACCCAAACCGGTCAACACAAGTCCTGTAATGCGGCGCTTCATCATTTATGCGGGCGTAATTCTCGTCATCTTCCTGCTGGGTTTCGTCCCGATGTGGCTCAAGGCTCGGTCAGCTACCAGTAGTCTGGTCGAGACAGAGCACCAGTTAATCCTTGTCAGGATGCAGAGTAATCTTGCCTCAGCAGTAATTGACGCGCGGCGAGGTGATTATGAGCCCGCGCGCCAGGCTGCCAGCCAGTTCTTTACATCCTTACGTGCGGAAATTGATAAGGGGGATACTTCGAACTTTACACAGGCGCAAAGACAGGGCATGCAGCCGTTGTTTGCCGGCCGCGATGAGATTATCACCTTGCTGGCTCGGAGTGATCCTGCTTCCGCAGACCGCCTGACGGATTTGCATGTGGCATATCGCAGGATCATGAATGGTTGAGGTGGTGTCTCGATAGGGATATCTTGCTGCGGCGGAAGCGCCTCACAAATCTTCGGACCCGCAACCAGTAAGCTTGTTCCCAGAGGAGAACATATCGAACGCATGAGGCTTTCTAAAGTTTCAAGCATCAGATTTGGCAGCCGAGAGCGGCGCGTCGCATGATGGCGAAATTCTCCGGGGCGAGGATGAACAAAACCGATCTTGGTCAACTTGCGACGCTCATCAGGCAGAAGCACGATGAACTGCTCGCCCACTGGCGCGAAGAAGTCCGCCGCCTCGCCATCGCTGAGCATCTCGACGCCCCGACCCTTAACAATCACATTCCCGACCTACTGGAGGAATTGGCTTGCGAACTGGAAGCGGCTTGCGATGAGACCCTCATTGAAGCGCATCTGAAAGAAAATCCGGTTATTCATGGGTTGGATCGGCTGCGCATCGGGTTCGATGTCGAGGAGGTGGTGACGGAATATAACGTGCTGCGCGACGCCATTCAGACCCTTGGCGAACGCCACGGTATAAGCCTGCAAGGGTGGGCGGCGCGCATCGTCAACCGCGTGCTTGACCGGGCAATTGGACTGGCAGTCAAAACTTATGCGACGCAAAAGGCTCTGGAGGTGCAGCAACGCCGTGAGGAGCATCTCTCCTTCGTCGTCCATGACCTCAAATCCCCGCTCGCCGCAATGTCAATGGCGACATTATTGCTCGAACGCAAATTCCCTGACGAGGTTAAGGATGAAGAAGCCGTAATGATGCTGAACACCCTCCACCGCAACGCCAACCGGTTGAACGCGCTCATCATCAAGGTTCTCCATGAAGAGGCTAATCTCGATACGATCACGTCGCTCAAACTTCAGCGCCGCGAGGTTGACCTTTGGGCGCTCATCGAAGCATTGATAAACGACCTTCAACCGTTGACGCAGAGCTCCGGCACGCGCATCACGAACACCACCCCTAAAGATTTGATCGTCTTTGCCGACGCCCATCTGCTGAACCAAGTCTTTCAGAACCTGCTCTCCAACGCGATCGAGTACACGCCCGGCGGTAAAATTATGACCGGCGCGACAACAAAGTCCGCGAACGACGAGGTTGAGTGTTGGGTAATCGACGACGGCGCAGGCATCCCGGAGGAGCGGATCGACAAGGTGTTCGAGAGGTTGGAGACCGATCCTGAAAAGGAGGGCGGCACGGGCCTCGGATTAGCCATCGTGAAAGAGGTTGTCGAGGCGCACGGCGGTCAAGTGACTGTCGAAAGCAAGCTTAAGGAGGGAACAACATTCCGGTTCACGCTTCCCGGAAAAGCCCCCTTGAGCGAAGAAGCTCACTGACAAAGATATGGATTTCGCGCTCCTCGTCGACTGCTGTAACATCGTTACGCCGGCTATGCTCCTGCCACGGTTACCCCAGCATCTTCATCTGGACTTTTTTCCCCTGCTGCTTTCGCCTCACGGTCTCCCGCACGAGCTGCGGCTTGCTCAATAATGGCGTTGACTTCGCCGCCGATGAGGATCGTGACGCCAGTCAAGTAAAACCACAGCAACAGAATGATGACCGCTCCCAGTGAGCCATAGACGACGCTGTAGGTGTTATAGAAGTTGAGATATGAGCCGAACAGAAAAGAGACGAGCAGCCACAGGATGACGCCGACCGCCGCTCCCGGTGTCAGCCAGCGTAGTTGCTGTGCGTGCAGGTCGGGCGCAAAGTAATAAATAAGCACAAAGGCAAGAAAGACGAAGCCGAGCACGAACAGCCATCGCAAGACCGTCCACACTGCGGAAAATGCAGCGCCGAAACCGTAGCGGTTCGCAATCCCTTCGGCAATGCGACTACCGTAGAACATCAACGCCAGCGCGGTGATAATCAGCACGGCGAGCGCAATCGTCAGCAGGATGGCGAGCAGAGTTCTTCTCCACCACGCGCGCGTCTCCTTCACGTCGTAGGCGACGTTCAACCCTTCGATGATCGCGCCCATGCCGGAGGAAGCAAACCACAGTGATGTCAGCAGACCAAACGACAGTTTGCTGCCGCTACTCTCTTTACTGATCTCGTCAACTGTCGTGTTGATGAGGTCGGAAGCGGAGACGGGCACAATCGCTCTCAGATAAGTGAGCAGATTGCGTCGCAACTCCGTTCCCGCGTCGGCGAAGGAACCCAGGAGAGCCGTCAAGAAAAGCAGCAGTGGAAAGAGCGCAAGCAGGAAGTAGAAGGAAAGAATCGCCGCTCGGTTGAGCACGTCATCTGTGTTGACTTTCGTCCAGAGATGCTTAGCAAACGTCTTCCATCGCCACCCGCTGATTTTCCAACCCCGTGTCAACATCATGCTTTCTCGCTTCAAGGTGATCGTTTACTCATAACGTCGCCGCCCAAGGCAGGACCAGGTTGATTACCGAATACCCTGCGAGAAAGATGACGAACGACACCCGGTCGAAAAGGCGCGAAAGCGTCTTTTTGCCTTTCTTTTCATACAAGTACAGCGAGATCGCTGACTGCAGCAAGGAGAGGAAGATCGTTACAATGCCCACATGGTTAACGATATCCGCCAGTGTCATCACCCCAGTGTCAGGCACGAGGGAAGAAGTGACGTACGTGTTGACTATGACAGCGCCCAGCGCGCCGACACCAAGCCCGAAGCGTGGATCAACGTCCGTCGGCTTAATGAAGAATGCGATTAGGGCTACCCCCACCGCCGCAAATAGGGCCACGAACATTTTCAAGTAGAACCCTGAGCCCTGGCGTTGGATCCAGACGCCCATCCTGAGTTGTGATTGAACCTTCTCGGTTCCTGCGGCCAGGCGAGGGTTGCCGTGCGTGCTTTTGTAGGCGTGCGGCTTCTCAAGTAGGACTTGTTTATAGATTGAATACCCCGGGAGCTGGACGCGCGAACTGAGGCCGGAACTTTCCTTGTCGGCGACGAATACGAGTTCGCCGCGTTCTGAGGCAGTGCTCTCGATGTTGATCGTCAGTATGTGGTCGTCGCGCGGGAAGCGCGAGACGTCGAAGAATTTGGTAATGCGGGCAATGACCCTGTAGAGCACATAACGCTCGTCGCCGCTGGTGTACTCGTCCACCTTCTCCTTTGACTCGACCGACCCGTCCACGATTTGGAGTTTCTCTCCCGGATCGACTGCCGTGCCGTTCCAGCGGAACCAAAGGTAGAAGTCGACGGTCCAGCTGGCCTCTTTCACGGAGAGATCGATGATCCGATCTACATAAATGCCGGCTCTGACGGGATTCGCCCCCGCGGGCAGGGCCATTGGTGGAGGCTTTGTCCCGCCCTCACCTACGTCAGGGTTCATTCTGTCACTGTGTCGCTCGATGGCGGCAATCTTATTCTTATACACCGCCCCAGCGGTGATGACCGCAGCGGCGGCAAAGAGGACTACAAGCGTGATCGCCCATATCCAGATGTTCCTCCGCTCGGCTGGGGTGATGGTGTCTCTTTCATCCACCTGTGGGTTAGGCTCGTCACTCATGAAGAAACCTTCTCAAGTCGTCAACGACGAATTGCCTCCTCTATAAGAATGGGGGTCTAAACGGTCACTAAGTGCCTTGCGCGGTCTCTTCAATTAGCAGGTCAACAACATCTTCAAAGTTGTCGCGGCGCGCGTAGGCGGCGCGCTGACGAGTCGCGCCGTTGCCGCGGGCGAGCGTATCGTGCGTAAGGGAGTTGATCTCATCCCAGTCGCCGTACCTTTCGAGTGCCGGGCGGAGAGTCTCAAGTAGCTTTTCAATCAACTCGTGCGCCGGGACGGCGCGCTTGTCAGCTACGTCAATCAACTTCGCTTCAAGGCCGTAGCGTGCGGCGCTCCACTTGGCGGCGCGCAATAGTTCCGGGCGCACATCCAATGCTGATTCATTCTCGATCGCCTGGTCGTAGCATGTGCGCGCCAGGGCCCGGCAGAGGCCGGCGATCAGCACTGCTTCATCTATCGTAAGGCAGACATCAGTGACGCGAAATTCCAACGTCTCGAAGCGCGCGGAGGGTCGCACGTCCCAGTAAATTTTCGTCGCGTCGGAGATGCTTCCCGTCTGGACCAGCGTGTCAACCAGCGCGTCGTACTCGGCGCGCGAAGCAAAGAACTGCGGCGTGCCAGCCATGGGCCAGCGCCGCCAGATGCCGGTCCGAAAGCTGGCGTAGCCAGTGTCTACGCCGAGCCAGAAAGGCGAGTTAGCCGCGAGCGCCAAGAGCGGCGGCAGCCAAAGGCGCGAGCGATTCATTACCCGGATCGCCGCTTCACGATCACTTATTCCAATGTGCACGTGACAGCCGAAGATCAGTTGCTCGCTGGCGAGTTGTTGAAACTCGGTAGCGATGCCGCGATAACGCGCGTTAGGCGTGAGTTGTTGATCTTCCCAGTGCGAGAAGGGGTGCGTGCCCGCCGCCACGATCCGGTTGCCATACTTCTCAGCCGCGGCAATCACTTCCCCGCGCAGGCGCACAATATTGGCGCGCACCTCTGCCACCGTATGACAGATCGATGTGCCGATCTCGATCTGCGACTGGTAAAGCTCTGGAGTTACCTGGTTACCGAGCGCCGCCTGCGCTTCTGGCAAGATGAGTTGCGCGCGCGAGCGCAACTCTCGCGTCGCCGGATGCACGATCTGATATTCCTCTTCGACACCGATGGTGAACGGTTCTTCGGTGGTCATAGATTGATTGTAGCCCGCCGTTCGGCCCAAGCGCACGATCTGTGGATCCCCTACCGGGTGGCACCCACACTCTCTTTGGCTTAAAACAAACTAGGTAGTTCCCAGATTCGGCTCGACATGTCTACAGGCTGCTGTGACGGCAATTACGATGAGGGGTAACCATCTCAATTCATCAGCATCGCTGTGGCTATCACCTTCACCACATCACTGCTATCCGCGTCCTGGCGATCGCCCTCGTTGCCGTCTGGAGCCGGCGCTATCATCGCTGCTGTGAAAATCACTGTCGCTGGAGTAGCCGTTCATCGAATTCGAGAATCACATCCTTAGCCCCGAACTCGTCACGATCCTCGCATCAGACGGTGCGTCCTAGATTACCGGAAGCGAATGAGTGATCGATGGCGGGAGAACTCCAACGGTGTGAAAAATGCCGCGCTTTCTTCAATATAGGATGACGCTAAAATGACGACATTCCGTCGCCAGACGTAACCGGACGAAGCACGACTTTGACGGCTGCAAGTCCGGTGAGTATTGGTTCATCTCGTTTGGCAAGATCAGGTAAGATGCCATCGAACGGACTTAAAATCCGTTGACCGTAAGGTCGTGCGGGTTCGACTCCCACCCTCGGCACCAATCATTTCCACGACTTACAAACACTTACTCATATGAACTAATTTTTCGCAACGGAGTTTCATCCGTTGCGCAACCCATTTTCGTTAATATCATTGAGGAAAATTGCAAAGGCGTATTCGCTGGGAGCCCCTCATCAAGCACGGGCCATTGTATGAGGTCTCTCGTTTGAATAGCACTAGTAGGAAACCATGGTGCGGGTGGGTGCGTGGGGATTTGAAGGAAACCACTAAAGCTGCGCGTTTTCGTCTCACGCTACCATGTCGCCCACCGTATAGTGACAAATGACGTCCATATCTTCCAACGCCTCAGCGAGCGACATCACTTGCTTCGGCTGAGAGATGATTCGGCTCGGACTCCAGCGGCTTGAGAAACTTATGGCATTCCGAACTGAACTCGTGGCGGGCGCTGAAAAGGCCTGGCGAAGGAAGGCTTTCGGGGTCGCCGGACAGATTTTCAAGCGCCCCTTTCGCACCGCTCCACCCTCGTCTCGGGCCGTGTACTTGATGTGGAAGACGACGTCCGAGATGGTCTGTAGTCGAACTGGCGAAAAGGTCTTAGGCAACTCAAGCTTCCAGGTGCTGATGTCCCCGGCGCCTTCGAATGGTGGAATCGTTCCTCGCGCAGGTCGGCCTCTGCGACCGCGCTATGAACTAAAGATCATTCCCATTCATATCCCAACACTAAGAATACATCGCCCACTTCCATGGCCTGTGTCACCGGGTCTTCCTGCAAATTCCCGCTGGGGCCAGTCATTTCTAAT
Organism: Acidobacteriota bacterium; assembly: GCA_038040525.1. GTDB lineage: Bacteria > Acidobacteriota > Blastocatellia > Pyrinomonadales > Pyrinomonadaceae > PSRF01. The sequence continues at coordinate 40,614 of JBBPIC010000024.1, forward strand.
TGCCAGGTGACGGGCGGGTCGGCCGGGTCGATTTCGACAGCGACATCCCTCTGGCTGAAATGCAGACCGCCGTACAGGTTGACTCGGGCCAGCGTCAACGTGTCCGGGCCGGGCGGCAGCGGGGGTGCAATCACGACCTCGTAAGTCCCCGCGTCCGCGCAGCGCGCCAGCAGCCAGACCCTGTTGATGATCAGAGTCTTCCCCCCATCGCGGAAGGGGAAGAGGCGCGGCGCCATCTGCAACTCGAAGACGTTCGCGTCCCCCGCGTTGGGCGGGTGCAGAAAGCGGTGCCACTGCGTCGGGAAGTCCTGCCGCAGGTTGAGCATGAGCAGCGAAGGCGTCGCCCCGTCCTGGCTGAAGTAGTCCCGGAGGTGTGTCACTGCGCCGTTCTTGAACGCACCGGCGTCCTCCCTCGCCGTGTACTTCAAGTGGACGACGGCGTCGGAGATGGTGCCGTAGTCGAACTGGCGCAGGGGTCTGCCGAAGTCGGGCGCGCCTGGGTCGGGGTTGTTCGAAGGGAGGTCTGTGAACAGCTCCAAAGACCACGAGCTGTCGGCCGCGCCCGCCCCCTCGAAGGGCAGGTAGCGCTCGTCGCGGAAGTTCAGCTCGAAGACGCCGCTGTCGTTCTGCGCGCTGCTGGCGGCGATGGCCTTGACGGGAATGTTGTTCTCGACGAAGCGCGTGTCGTCGGCGGGCAGTCCGTCGTCGTCGGCGTTGCGCGTGTAGCCGTTGTCGCCGTTGGCCGTGTTGACGCGGATGCTGTGCTTGAGCAGGCGCAGGGTGCAGGACACGGTGGTGTAGGGCCCGGCCACGCAGGGCAGCGTCAGGCTCACAGACTTGATGCGGCGGAAGTAGTGGCCTGGGAAGTCGAGGTCGAAAATCTCCTCGGGCAGTCGGAAGAAGCAGCGGCCCGTCTCGCGCAAACGTACCAGCGCGAGCGGGTCGAGCAGCGCCAGTGAGACGTGCTTCGTCATTTCGAACTCGCGCCGGTTCTGCTCAAGGTAAGCCGTTTCGAGACGGCGCAGGTCGTACTGTAGCTTCTCGCCCGAGAGCAACCCTTTCTTTAAGCTGTCCCAGTAGCCGAAGTTGATGTAGCTGCTGTCCTGCAAGCCCAGCTCGAAGCGGAAGCAGCGCTCGGCGCGCTTCGCGAGGTCGTACGCCAGACGGTAGCTCTGGAAGTAGATGCCGGAAATCTGCCCCACCTGCCACTGGTACAGCTCCTGGTTGGTGTACTTCGAGCGCATGAAGGCGTCGGTCGCCTTGGCGTTCTCGATTTGGAGGACGTGGTTCTCCAGCTCCTTCTCGGTGAGCGCGACGCGCAGCTCGGCGGCGGCGATTGACTTCTCTATCTGCTCAAGCTCCTTGTTGGCGACGGCCTCCTGGAACTTCCATTCGTCCCAGCGCCGGTTGTGGCCCGCGTTGATAGAGGCCATCTGGGCGTCGCCCGCGTCAATCTGCGAGAGCAGGGAGAGCACGTCGGCCGCGAAGCCCGCTGCCTGTCCTAACTCGACGCCACCGATCTTGAACGTGGCGACGGGCGAGCCGCCGAAGCCTGTGGCGCCAATGTTGATGCCGGGGATGATGGAGATGCCGGCGGCGGTGACTTTGATTACCTGCGCGAGGTCCTGCTTGGTCTGCGAGGCGCTCAGCTTGTCGAGGTGCAGCCTCTCCTGAGAGCTGACTCGCTCGATGTCGCGGTAGAAGTTGCGGCGCGTCTCGATCACCGTCTTCGACCTCAACACCCCCTCAAGGTTCTCCTTCGCTTCTTCGATCTGCTGCTCGCGCACGGCCTTGACGGCTTCGAGCAGCTTGATCTCGTGGCTCTGTCGCAGCAGCCCGAGCGCCTCCGCGTCCTTCTTCTCCAGCGCGGCGAGCAGCGCCCCACCGAGCGCCTTCACGTCGTTGCAGACCTCGTTGGCCTTTTGCAGCAGCACGTTGAAGCGGTAGAGCGGCAGCGGCGCGTTGAGGTCGGCGAGCGCGCTGGAGATGTCGAGCCCGCCCGCGACGGCCTTGACCAAAGCGCCGGGGTCGATGGGCGGCTCGAAGAGCGCGAGCTGGCGCACCACGCCCTCGATGTTCATGCAGTGGCGAATCTTGTAGAGGCGGTCGGCCACGGTGTCCCAGTAGCCGAGCATCTTGTCGTTGTGCGGGATGCAGAAGTAGAGCATCGGCAGCGGCGCGGGGTCTTTGCCGTCGGGGTCGTTCCCCGAGAGCGGCGGGACGAGGTTCTCGACCTCCACCAGCGCGTTCGAGAACGTGTCGAACTCGTCCGCCAGCTCGTTGAAGCTCTCGACCGGAGGCTTCACGCGGGGCGGAATCTTCTTCGGCGGGGGGCCGAGAATTTCCGCCGCGAGGATGTAGAGCTGCGTCGCCTCGTTGATGCTCTCCATGCTGTCCTGACGGAAGAGGTAGTCGCCCCAGGCGATGACGTTGTCGAGGTACTTCATCACCACCGTCTTCTGGTAGGCGACCGTGCGGTAGTTGGCGATGCGGTGCGGCTCGAAGGGGTTCGTGCGCCAGTCGAGCACCTGGGCTTCGAGGTCTTTCCGCGCCTGCGCCGAGAAGCCCGGCACGGTCGTGTCGCCCGCCAGCATGAGCATGATGTTGTCGATGCGCTGTTGGACGTACTGCGGGTCGGTCGTCTCGAAGAAGGGTTTGGTGATCCAGTACTTGCTCATCGCCGAGCCGCCGGGCACCGCGCTCTCGACGCCGATGGGGTTGAAGATGAAGTGGTACCAGTCGTGCGCCTCCTCGAAGCGCTGGTTGCGGCTGAGCGAGTTGGCGATTAGCAGCGGGGCGTGGAAGAAAAGCTCCCAGTTGTAGGGCGAGTAAGCGCCGTCGGGCGTGAAGTCAAAGACCTCCTCCGGGTAGAACTCAACCGTGCCCGGCTCGACGACGGCCGGGGTCGGCTGGTACGCATGTTTGAAGCTGAAGCCCGTGTTCTTCAACTGCGTCTCGCGGCTCATCATGGCCGGGATGCCTTTGAGCGGGTTGTAGACCAGCCGGGCGAGGTCGCAGACGAACGGGTGGTAAAAATTCTTGAAGTGGAACTCACGCCGCTGAAAGAGCACCAGAGACCACGCGCCCAGGCCGCGGTGGCAGGCCCGCATGACGAGCCGGAAAAAGAGGCTCATAAACTGCTCGTCGGTGTAAGGCGGCGGCCCCTCTTCGGGGAATGCATTGAAGAGCGTCTGCTCGAACTGCTGCCTGACGCCGGGGGGCAGCGTGCTCGGGTCGGCGTCTTGCATCCAGGATCGTATCAGGGCGGCGAACAAGTCTTCCCACGCGCGGAAGTCCCTCTTAATGTCGGGGTAGTACTTCCTGACGCCGTCGCCGTCGCCCTGTGGCTCGCCGCGCGGCCCCCGACCTTTTCTGACCGGCCCGAACGACGGCAGGACGAAGAACGTGCGCTTCTGGTCGTTGTAAAAGTACGGGAGCCACGTCCCCATCGGGATGAGCCCCTCGCCGAACCTGCCGCCGAGCGCCATGAGCCCGTCTAGCCAGAGCTTATCCATGTAGGACAACTGCCAGGGCGGGGTCATCCTGAAAATCCCCGGCGTCAGCCATAGGATGGGGGTCAGGCTCTGCACGACCATCGTCGAGAAGTTGTTCCCCGAGGGCAACACTCCGGCGAAGACGTTCCACAGCGTGAAGTCTTGCTGCGGGTGGTCGTCGCGGTGCTGGACAGGCCCGATCTCCACGTACTTCGCGAACGCCGTATCGCTCCCGGTCGTGTCGCCGGTGGAAGCCTCCTCCGGCCGGAGGGCGTGTCTGTAGTTGCCCTCGATGTGTGACACGACGGGCACGCCCTTGCAGCCGGCGATTTCAAACGTGGCGTTTATCCAGGCGTAAGCCCGATTGCCGTCGCTGCCGAGGCTCTGCCCCTCGCACCGGATGCCGAAGCGCCCGTCGATCTCGCTCCGGTCGATGACCCAGAAGTGGTAGTACTTCTTGACGATCTCGACCTTGTACGAATCGCTCAGCACGGAGTCCGTGGAGACCCGCTTGGGCGTCCACTTCCCCTGCCGGTACTCGCTAACCGCGATCTGGAGCTTGAGCTGCTTCCACGTCTTAGGCACGTTGACCGACGACGAACTCTCCGTGTTGAATTTGGGCGCCGTCATCGTGTCGTTCGCCGTCTTGTGCGGCAGCTCCGTGAAGACCGGCCAGAAGAGGAACAGCCGGCGCTCCAGGACGGCCGGGATCAGGTAGTCGCCCTGGATGTCGAGGTCGATCTTCTCCCATGGCGTCCACTGTCGGTAGTCGTAGCTGCGGTAGTAATAGATGTGCGGCTCCATGCCGCGCGTGCGGCCGAAGACGTGGACGATGGTCTCGTCGCCGTCGTCCTCGTGGTAGAACCCGGCGATCTCAAGCTGCGCGACGCCGTCGAGCTTTTCGAGATAGTTGGTGAAGGCCGCCTCGACGTTGTACTGGTCGATCTCGTTTTGCTGCAGCTCGTTCTCAAGGTCTTTGAAGAACTGCGAGCGGTCTTTCTTCAGCTCCGGCTCGATCCAGTTCTCCGGCCAGAGGAAGACCTTGCGGTTCGCCTCCCAGACGCGGTACTTGCGCATCCACTTCCACCAGCGCCACGCGCTGTCCACGTCGCCGTTGACTTTCACGTTCGGCTCAAGGCCCATGTGGCAGCGCTGCACGAAGAGCTGCACCGACCCGGAGCCCTGCACCAGCCGGCTGGTCACCATGCAGGAGCACATCTCCACGTCGAGCAGGTAGTATGCGTAGAGGTCGTTCTCGTTCTCCCACTTGCCGCTCGGGATGTCGGCGGGCAGCGGGCGGACTGTCGGCTCGGTGAGCATGTAGGCGTTGAGCGAGTCGCGCTTGCGCTCGCGCAGCACGTCCTGAATCTCTGTGCTCAGAGTGAGCCACGTCTCCTCGCCGAACTTGGCCCGCAGCAGCTCCCTCAGCCGCTTCGCCTCGTCGTAGCCGACGACGGCCGCCGCGAAACTCTTCGCGGTGTCGGCGCCGGCGTTGAGGTTGTCAAGGAAGTAGAAGGCGCGGCGCAGTCGCTCCCAGCTTTCGGCCAAAAGGTAGTCGGCCGGGAAGGCGAGGTCGAGCGAGGAGACGAGCGCCGCCACGTCCACCACGCGCCAGTCTTCGTTGAGCAGCGCAACGTCGGCGGCGAAGAACTGCTCGGCCGTGGTCGGCGGACTGGCTGCCGCCGCCGCGGCGTAAGTGCCGCCGTCCAACTTCTCCAACACCTCCCAGAGGATGACTCCGGTCTCGGGCAGTTGGTCGCGCACGCGCAGCAGGCGGCCGGTTCGCAGGAAGCGTTCGAGCGAGGCGACCGCGCCCGCGTCGTCCAGAGGCAGCGACAAAAAGGCGAGGAGCTGCGCCGCGGCGGTCAGGCCGTCGAACGTCTCAAGCTCCGCCAGCGTCAGCTTCCACCTCTTCAGCATCGTCGCGACGCGGCCCAGCCAGAACCAGCCGTCGAAGGTCGTCTTCATCGACGCGTAATCGACCGCGCCCGTCGTGGCGGCGAAGGCGCCCGTCAGGTGTGCCAGCAGCGTGTCGGGGAGCACGGGGTAGTTGGTCAAAAGGCGTCGGGTCACGGCCTCGGTCAGCCCCGTCGCCGCGGCGCTCTGCCGCACGACGGCCTTCTCCGAAAGGGTCTTCGAAAGGTATGCGAGGGCCTTTCCGGCGGCGTTCGCGAGGCGCTTGGGGAAGGTGTCGTTGGCTGCCTGCGAGGCGTCGAGGTCCGCGTCCGTCAGCCAGACGCGCTCGTCGGTCGCGACGATGGCTGCGGGCTGGTCGCCCAGGCTATCGACGGCGTTGTGGTACGCGGCCTCCGCCGGGACGTTGGGGACGAGTGCGTGGAGCAGCGCACGCTCCGCTCCGCTCATGATGCCCGCGAAACGCAGCAGGCGCTGTTCGGCGTCGTAAGAAATTTTCGGGGCGAGGTCGGCGGACAGTTGCGCGTTGAAGTCCACGGCCGCGGGCAGCAGTTCGAGCGGGGCTTCGAAGACGGGCTCGAAGAACTTGACGGCGAGGCGCGGCACGCGGAACAGCTCGTTGATTGCGTCGGCAGGGTTGCCGGCCGTGACGAGCGCCGCGCGCTCGTCTTCGGTCATCACGCCGACGAAGCCGAGCCTCTGCGTCGCGGGGTTGTAGTGGATTGGGATAGACGGCCTATCGGGCGGCAGCGTCACGCCGCCCGGCAAGGCCGCCTCCACCTCAAGCGAAAGGTAGTTCGCCGACGCCGACTCCGACTGTTGGAACAGCTCCTCGACGGCTTGCTCAAAGGCCGTCAGCTCGGCCGGGTCTGCCGGCGCGGCTTCGGCCAAAAGAGTCGCGCGTTGCGCCTCACTCATCAGGCCGGTGAAGCGCAGCACCGGCGCGTAGAGGATGGGGATGAAGTTGGGGAAGTCGGTGATCTCTTCCGGGAAGCTGAATCCCGCGGGCAGCCCCGCGACTATCGCGCGCCCCGGCCATTGGAACAGCTCATCGACGGCCTGCTGGTAGGCCGGAAGTCCGGTGACGGCGGCCAGCGAAGCGTCGTTCAGCAAGACCTCGCGCTGTGCTTCCGTCAACGCGCCGCTGAAGTGGAGCGCCGGGTCGCTGCGGACGGGGATGTTGTTGGGCGCGCCGTTGACGTTCGCGGGAAAGGCGAAGTCAGGAGAGAGTCCCGCCGCCGTCGCTTCAAGAATCACCTGGCCGCGCAGCGCGCTGACGAAGAGCTGCGCCGCAGCCTCGTCCCGGTTGAGCTTCTGTAGGAGCGTGGTCAGCAACGTCGTCAGGCCGTCCGGCGTGAGCGAGTCGAGCTGCGCCGTGACGTGTTCGGCGCGGATCGCCTGAAGCTCGTTGCGCAGAGCGGCGAGGAGGCGTGCGGCGTCCGCTTCCTTCGGCGCGGCCTTCGACGCGCGGTCGGCGGCCAGCAGCCAGCTCAGCTCGTCCGGCGTGAAGCCGGCGGCCTTGATGCGGTCGGCCGTCTGCACGAACTCCCACGCCGCCTGCGGGTCTCCGAACTCGTCGATGTCCTGCTGCGAAAGCTTCAGCAGCGTCTTCCACTCTTCGGCCTTGAACTTCAGAAGCTTGGCGAGCCACGCGTGGCGCCAGATGAACGAAAGGTTCGCGAGCGTGAGCGCGTCGTCGATGTAGGGCGCGCCGTCGGAGGCGCGGGTCAGTCCCGCGTAGGTGGTCAGGTCGGCTTCGCCGATGCCGAGCGCCGCCATGATGACGGAGCGGTGATCGGCGGGCGCGGGCGTCGTCGTCAACGTCACGGGATCGAGGACGAGGTGCTCGTCCGTGAGACGGTGCGGCGCAGGCAGTCCCGAGTCAGGATCGATGACGGGAGCGCCCGTGCTCGGGTCGATGACGGGGCCGAGGTCGCCCGTCGCCGGGTCGAGCTCGAACGCCGTGTCGAGGGGCTTGAAGAATCTCCGGTTGAGGAACAGGTTCTGGTAGAGGGCGTTCTCACGTTTCTTGTGCAGGTTGGTGAAGCGCGTCTCGGTGTTGATGTCGCCGAACAGCGCGCACGCGTGCTCGACGGTCGCCTTCTTGCCCAAACGGTTTCTGAGCAAGCTGAAATAGAAGAGGTTAATCAGGAACGGCTCGTCGAGCGCGCCGCCCCCGATGCGCGGGTGGCGGATGACGAGGTCTAGCTCCCACATCTTCCAGCCCTTAAGCTTCCGCCACAGCCGCAGGAAGCGGTGGATGCGGTCGAGCCGGGTGGGGTTCAAGACCTGGATGACTTTCTGCTCGGTGTCGCACGAGTCGTCGAGGTGGTTGACGACGATGTCGCCGTCGGGGTTGATGAACTTCAGGTCGAGCAGCGCCAGCAGGTCGTTGTATTCGAGGCCCGTCTTCCGCAGAAAATTCTTGACGTTGCCCACGGCGGCCAGCCACCCGCCGCCGGTCTCCCCCCAGACCTCACGCTGCCCGCCGACCGTCGTGTCGGCCACGAGGATGAGTTCTATTTCGTCGGGGGCGCTGATGCCGAAGTACTCGGCGGCGATCTCGCCGTCGGTGGGGTTGTTGGGCGCGGGGCCGCGCAGTGTGCGCATCAAGTCCCAGCGTTGCAGATTGGTCTTCTGGAACGCTGCCCTGACCTCCTCGGCGAACAGGTCGAAGGGCAGCGTGAGCGGGTACTTCGCCTCGCGCAGCTTCGCGTAGGCTTTGGGGTTGACGTACTGCGGGTACGCGCGCAACTCGTCGGCGCTCGCCTTGGTGTTGCGCAGAATCTTCGCGGCGAAGTCGGACGCGGGCGCCGCCTTCTTCAGAAGGTATGTCACGTCCTCGCCGTGCGCGACCCACTCGTCGGCCGTCGGCGCGGGGTGGTCGATCCGCGAGAGCGAGAAGTCGTCGCCGAGCGGGATTCTCTCTTTGCCGTGGTTGGCCGGGTCCGCGAGCGCGTCCGCGAGCGCCTGCGCGACGGCCGCGCGGGCCGCGGCGGGGTCGGCGGGGATTGCGTTGAAGCCCGTCAGCTGGAGGTCGTTCTCGTCATCTTTGTCGATCACGTCCTCCAGCACTTCGCACACAACGTCGATGTAGGGCAGGGGCACGAGCGCGTTGTCGCAACTGAGCTCGATGAAGCCGAGGTCGGGGCGGCGCGTGAGGAGGAGGTCTTTGACCGTCTGACCGTTCTCGGCGTTGCGGTCTTTGAGGAACATCAGCAGGTCTGCGAAGTATGCGGCGGGGCTGAGGACCGAGCGGCAGTGCTCGCACTCGCAGAGGTCGCCGGCCTTGAAGAGGTTGTTCCAGTTGGGGAATTGCTTAAGGGCCTCGTCGCCGTTCTTCAGCGCCTCGGGCAGGGCTTCGGCCTCGAGCGCCTTGAGATCTGTGACGATGGTCACCGCCGCGGCGTGCGTGTCGGCGGCGCGGTTCCAGGCGCGGCGTGCGCTCTCTTCGGTGAAGCCGGGGCGACGCGCGTAGCGTCGCACGAACTCGCTCTCGCCCAGCCGGTAGACCTGCTGCGCGGAGCGTAGGTCGTCGGCCAGCAGCTCGTCCGTGGCCTCGAACGTGGGTGCGAGTTTGAAGACGCGCTGCACCGCTTTGACTTCCTGCCTGAAGCTCTTGTCTTGGGCCGATTCACGGAACTCAGGGCGGGCGTGCCGCTCAAGGAACTCATCGACCGGCGTGTTCAGCAGCTCGAAGTTCTCGTGACCGGCTAAGAACCTGCCGAGCGTTTCGGCGTGGCGCAGCCCGCGCGCGCCGCCTTCCTGTGCGGCGCGGTCCAGGCCGCCGGCAAAGGCCGCCGTCGGGAAGGCTTCGCGGAAACGGCGCGCGAGCGTCCGGCCGTACACTTCCGCTTCCGGCGGCTTGACCTCGTCGGCGAGCCGGCCGACCTCGAAGGGCAGCTTGATGTCGCCCGCGTCGTGCTTCGCCGTGACCAGACTCACCCACTCGGCCTCGCTCTTTCTGGCGAGCGTGCGAATCTGTTCCGGCTCGCGCACGCCGAACTCTTCCTTGAGCGTCTTGACGACGCTGAAGTCGCCGCGCGTCAGCTCCGCCAGCTCGAAGGAGGTGCGCAGGTCTGCGATCTCTTTCGGCTTGAAAGAGCGATCCTGTTTCAGTTTCTCTAACAACTCCGGCGTGAGCCCGCCGTGCTCGCCGAAGAGGCGTGCGACCTTCTCCTGCCTCTCCGTAGTCTTGACCCCGGCGTCTTCGAGCGCCGCTTTGAAGAACGTCGACCCTTCCTCGTCGCTCACGGTGCGGCGCGCGACGAGCGTGAGAAACTCCTCGATCAGCGCGTTAAGTTCGGCCGTGAGGTACCCTGAGATATCGCGCCGGTTGAAAGCGATGTGGATCGCCTTGCGCACGGCGTCGGCGTCGAGCGTGGGCAGGGCGTCGAGCACCGCCTTCAACTGCTCCCCGAGGCTCCGCTCTTCATCGAACCGATAGATGGAGCTGCCCAGCAGTGCGAACCAGAATTTCTCCGGGAGTCCCACATACATGGTCAGCTTGTGCGCGAGGACGAAGCGCGCGACCTCCTTTTTATCTAAACCCGTTTCGCCGGCAGCGAAACTCACGTCCCGGTGACGTAGTTCCTCTCTCGGTTCCTGGCGAAGTGTGTCCTCCTGCAACTGATCGACCTTCGCGTCTCCCAGCAGGGGCGTCAACTCCCGCCGGATTTTCTGGAACAGGTCCAACGGCGGCAGCAACTCGGCCGGGATAGTTACATCCACCGTGGCGTCGGGCGGGGCGTTGAAGAGCACCGGCGACGCGAAGGCCCGCTCGCCGAGTGCCGGCGAGCGAACTTTCACGACGAGGTCGGCGCTGCCCTTTTCAGTTCTGATAAAATCCGACGTGAAGTATTTGATTCGGTAGAAGCCCCGCTCGTCGGTTGTCGCTTGCCCCAGCTCCTGCTCTCTGCGCAGATCGCGGTCGATGGCAATCACCAGGATGTTGGGCAAAAGGTTTCCACGTGCGTCGCGAACCACGCCGCTCACGTACCGCGCCTCCGTATCCGCCGCGGGACGTCCGGCCCCTGAGCCACGCCCAACCCGTGAGTCGCGCTGGACCTGCAAGTCGATTGTGACCTGATTCTCGGCGCAGGACTCGGCCTGACTCTCACCCAGCATCCGGTCTCCGTCGAAGACGCGGATGTAAACGTCCGGCCCGCCGACTTCGAGGACGGACGGCCTGAACTGCTCTTCCGTGAAGCTGATACGGTAGCGGCCGTCCGCGTCGGTGCGCGCCTCGCCCAGAAAGTCGTCCGCCGACAGTGTGTCTTTGTCGTAGGCGCGGACGGTCAAGCCTTCCAGCGGCTCGCCCCGCTGGTCGGTGACGCGGCCGTTCAGCGTGTAAGGTGAGTTCGAACTGTTCGCCATGATGGTCTCCCTTCAGTCTTCGTGCTTGCCGCCCGGACCGAAAACACGGCCTCTAAGTCAACACACTTTCGTCAGCCCGGTTTCGTCAACTCGTTCGGGCCCGTGCAAAAGACGGCGCGGGTCTCGCGCGAGGCGGCCGGCCTTCGACCTCTCCGCTCACTTTTTATTCATATCCGTTTGAATCTGATTATTCTTTTGAATCTCCGCGATTTTCCCCTGCATGTAGGCAGACTGTTTTTCGGCGATTACATCCCGCAGTCTGTCCCTCTCGGCCGGCTGCGCTAAACCGAGCACGTTACCCACACCCACACCCAGTATTGACTGGACGCTATTAAAAGTGATGTCGAATGCCTTCGTGACCGCGGTCTCAATCCGTTCGAGGGAGTTTCCGCCCGTGAACCCCTCTACGAGGAAGCCGCCGAGCCCGGTTAAGAAAGCGATCCCTGCTCCTATTACTGCTCCTGCAATCGTGCCCGCGAACAGGCCGAGGATGCTCCCGGCCCCCACAATCTTCGAGAATGTGAAATCGGTGCTGTAGTTGTTTTCGATAGCCTTCAGATCGTTATAGATACCCTCCCATTGTTTTTCTGAGATTTTATTAATCGAGGGGTCGTTGTTGTCGCCGAGGACGCCTTTCTCTCTCATCAACTCGATCCCTGTTTCAGTGTCCTTAACCACTTGATAGAACTCTTTGAAGCTCTTCTCGCCGACGGCTAAATCTATTTCCGGATTCAAGGCATGGCCGATCCCCGGGCCGAAGGTGTGGTCAGCGACGTGATAGTTGGCGTCTTGCAGAGGATGCAGAAGGTTGACGCCGGCGTCTGTAATCTGTTCGTCCTGGTTCTTACCGTCGGGATTTCGGGTGCGGTAGTTTTTGAGGGTGATCTCTACCTTCTTCTCCCTTGAGCCGTGCCACAACACATGGACATCCCTGTTGATATTACTGGGGTCGCCCTTCGCGCTGTTCGGTACAGACTTTAAATCGTCTTTCGTGTCCGGCAGGTTCGCGGCCAACCCGATCTGTGCGGCGGTCTCGGAGTCGGTGTATTGCAGGGCGACCAGTTTGGTCAGGTCGTCGTGAATCGGCTGGTTGGCGCTGCCGTCCTTGTCCACGTTGTTGACGGGGTTGTCCCGGCCGTAGGCGTAGACGTTGAGGCCGTCGCTAATGTCGGCGGCGTCGCAGCTCGTCCAACGCCCCAGCCACGGCGCGTAGTAACGCGCGCCGTGGTAATAGAGCCCGCTCTCCTCGTCGCGCTCCTTGCCGATGAAGCGGTAGCGCTTGGGTGTCTCGGTCTGGCTGCGCACAGCCTGGTACGACGTGCTGCCGTAAGGCGTGTACTCCTCGTAGGAGATGATCTGCGCCTGCTGGTCTAACTCAAGGCTGGACGATCCGAGGTGGTTGCCGAGCTGGTAGCGGATGAGTTGCGCCGGGCCGGGGTCGTCGCCCCGCGTGCGCGACTCGACGAGCGCGACCCGCTGCTTGTCGTCCATGAGGTGCAGCGTCTCGCGCTCCAGCGTGACGGTGTCGCCGCCGCCGTCATACTCGCGATAAACTTCGAAGCCGTCGAGGTAGATGCGCTCGTTGCGGCGCGTGCCGTTCTGGCGCTCGGTCACTTTACGCACGCGCCGTCCGCCGTCGTCGTAGACGTACCAGGTCGTCTCCGGCGTGCCGGCGTTGACCACCTGCCGGGACGTGGCCCGGAGCCGGTCGCCGTAGTCCCACTGCATCAGCGACAGGTGCGGCATCGTCGTCATGTTGCCGTGCGCGTCGTGCGTGTAGGGTTCGACGACGAGCGGGTCGTTGCTGACGACCGAGGTGGCGCTCAGACGGTTGCCGCGCTTGAGCGGTTCGAGCAGGCTCGCCTCGCCGTAGGCGTACTCGCGCGTCCAGCCGGGCTGCGCCGGGTCTGTGCCGCGGTGCCGCGTCCTCAGGAAGTTGCCCGCGGCGTCGTAGACGTAGCGCTCGACATACGTCCCCAGCGCGTTGCCGTCGTTCGCCGACCAATCAACGCCGACGCGCGGCACGTCGTCGTGCGAGTGCGCGACGGGCGCGCCGCCGACCTGCCCCAGATGCTCTCGCCCCGTCGCCTCGATCAAACGATAGACGGCGTCGTAAGTGTATGAGGCGCTCGGCTCGACGCGCCGGTTGCGGAAGTAGACGCGCTGCTGCGCGTCGTCTGTGACGTGTGTGACGTTGCCGGCGGGGTCGTACGTGTAGCGCAGGTTCTGCACCTGGCATCCGGGCCAGCCCGCGGGGGGCGGCTGCGGGCAGTCGTCCGGGAAGCCGGCGGCGTCGCGCAGCGTGAGCAGACGGGTCAGGCGGAAGGTCAGCGGGTCGTATTCGTAGGTCGTGCGAACGCCGTTGCCATAGTCGATGAGCGTGCGCTGCCCGCGGGCGTCGTAGTCTATGTCGTCGATGAAAGTGGTGGCGACTGCCGCGCCGCCGAGTTGCGCTTCGACACGCTCAAGCAGGCTCGCTTCGTTGTAGGTCGGGAGGATGACGTTGACTTCCGCCCCGGGCAGGTCGCTGCGCGGCGCGACCAGCTCGACGGGTCGGTTGAGGGCGTCGTATGCGGTCTCGGTCGTGAAGGTCTCGTCTTCGAGCGGCACGGCGGCCGACCAGTTCAGCGTCACTTTATAATCGACGGCGAGCCGTCGGCGGCTGTTGAGCAGGTTGCCTTTGAAGTCGTAAACGTCGGTGTTGAGGACGCCCGCCTGGTCGAAGAGTCGAACAACCTTCTCGCGCAGGTTGCGGGCCTCCGGGTCAGGCTCCGTCTCGCCGTGGACAGTACGGCCGACCACAAGCTCGTCGGGCGCGGCACCCTCGCGCAGACGTACTTCGACGGGCCGCCGTAGTTGGTCGTAAGCGGTGCGGAGGCGTTGGCCGCGGCTGTCCCATGCATAGAGGGGTTTGCCCGCCACGTCGTTCAGCATCCAGCGCTCGCCCGCCTCCATGCCAGACTGGTGAATGCGCGTGCCGAGCATGTCGTAGTCGTAGCGCATGACGACGCGACCCCGCGCGTCGCCGTTCTGCTCGACGGCGTCGCGCGCTGCGCGCCGGTTGCCTTCGATGTCCAGCTCGAAGCGCGTGTGAAATTCGTCCTCCGTGCCGTCGAGGTCGTGTCCGGGGCAGACGACCCTGTTGCGTGCAACGTTGAGGAACGTCCGGCCGAGTGTGTCGAAACATGAACGCGCGGGCGTGCCGGCGTGTGCTGCGGCCCGGGCGGCGGCCGCTTGCTCGCGCGGCCCGAGCGCGCCGCCCTGGCGCTGCGCGTGCCAGGTGGGCAGGTAGGCCGCGTCCGGCAGACGCGAGAAGAACTCGCCCACGTCGGCGTCGTTCTCGGGGTCGGCTATCAACACGGTGTCGTTGACATCCCACGACTCCTGCTCCCAGGGAGTGAAGACGACCTTCTCCCAGGTGTGGTTCGGGTGCAGGGTGGCGACCACGCGCCCGACGGGGTCGTAGCAGAGGATGGGGCTGACGCCGATGCGCGCGTCGAACTCGAAGCGGTGTGTGTCTGTGAAGAAGGGCTCGTATTGTCGGACGGGCTGGCCCTTGTTGTTGAAGACCGTCCAGCCGCTGCCCACCCAGCGCGGTGTCACATCGCCCGGCGTCAACTGCGGCTGGCCGTCCGGCCCGACAATGATCTCGCCACCCGCGTCGCGCGCGGGCGCGAGCCCCGGCTCGGCCTGTGCCTTCTTCTGAACCTCGCGCCCGAGCCCGTCGGAATAAGAGAGGCTGACTTGAATCTTCAGGCCGCCCGGCGGGACTTGATCGGCGGCGTGCGTCTCGCGGGCGAGCGTGGCGGCGAAGGCGGGTGACTTCTGTTGCGGGTCGGGCTCGCGCCCGTATCTCGTCAGGTCGTAGATGATGCGGGTGGTGGCGCCGCCGAGCAACGCGGTCGCAACCGCCCCCTTCGGGTCGGCGAAGAACTGGTCAATCTCCGCCTGGGTCAGGTCGGGATTGAATGGTGCGGACAGGTTGTCGCCCGGGGCCGGAATCTCCTCCGGCTTTCCCATCATCGCCGTGCCCGCGAGCATGCCCAGTGCGTCAAAGAGAACCGCCGTGCGGTTGCGGTTCGCGTCCATCACCAGCCGCGGCCGGAGCACGCGGTAGTCGTTGCCCGCCGTGGTCAGGTTGCCGTCCGCGTCACGCTCGCCGACCGTGATGCGGTTGCCGAGTGCGTCGCGGGTCTCCGACATCAGCAGGTCGTGTGCGTCGTAGGTGACGAAGGTCTCGGTAGGGAGCGCGTCGGTGTGGAAGGGGTCGCGGTAGCGGTGCGGGAGAAAGAAATGCGCGCGCGCGTAGGCCAGCTCTTGAGCCGCCGTGTCGGCCGTGCCGGGGGAGTAGAAGACACGCCCCGCGGGAATCCACCAGTTGGCGTCGCCCGCGCTGTGGACGTAACGGCCCTCGTCCCCCAACAAGGCGTCGGTCACACGCACGCCGTAGACCCCGGCCAACAGACCCGGCGTGAACGCGAGCTTGTAGCTCTCGAAGGGCAGCGCCAGCGATTGCACTTCGCCGGGCGGCAACGCGCCCGCGAGGTTGTCGCGGCGGTAGAGCGTGCGCACGTGCTCGATGAGCCGCTTCTGTAGAACGTTCGGGGCCGGGCTCTGCTGGTGGTAAGGGATCGGCAGCGCACCGGCCCCGCCGTTCGATATCTCGTCCGGGGTGAAGCGGCTGCGGCCCGGCGGCAGGGCCAGGCCTGTCAGCTCGTACGTGCGCGTCTCGAAGGGGAGCGGCGTGCGGTAATCGACGGCGTCGTCGATGGCGGCCGCGCCGGTGTCGTGCGAGATGGTGACGCCGCCCGCGGTGTAGGTGATGAGCGTCTGCGTCTGCTTGGCGCGGTCTTCCGCCGGCAGGCTCAGGTCGGGCTGGCGGCGGCCGTAGCCGACCGCGGCCGACGTGAGGACGTTGCCGAACTCGTCCACCTCAAGCGTCAGCGCGTGCTGGACGCGCGGGTCTGTGGGGTCACGCTCGTAGTCGTAGCGGAGGGCTTCGCGCGCGTGCGTGAAGAAGACCGCGTGGCGGTTGCCGGCGCGCGTTTGCAGGAGCCGGACGTTGAAGTTCTGCTCGGTGACTGTGTAAGGGTGGCCGACCGGGTAGTCGGGCGTGCCCGTGCCGTCGAGCGCGTAGACCTCCTGGCGCAGCATGGAGCCCTTGAGGGCGCGGCAGGCTTCGCGCTCCTCTTCGAGGAGGAGACCGGCGGGTAGCAACGTGTCTTCGAGCAGCTGCGCCCGGGCCTCGTCGTCGCTCAAGCCCGGCTCGCGGTAGTACTCGCCCTTATCGTCGCCGTCCAACAACCCCGCGAAGAAATCGGAGACGTGATCGCGGCCGAGGTAAGCGCCGGTATGAAACCAGGTCCTCGTGAGCAGGGGCGGCACGTGTGAGGCTTCTTCAACGTTGGAAGCCGACGGGAAGGCGTCGCCTGCGCTGAGCGAGGCGAACTCCTCCGTGTCCGTCTGCTCCACCATGCCGAAGCCGCGGAACTCGCGCTCGACGCCGTCGAAGTATCCGTGGTGGTATGCGTAGCGCGTGACGAAGCGGTTGCCGCCGACGCGGTCGTTGGTCTGCACGCGCTCGACGACGTGCACGGGGAAGGGGAGCCGCGTGACCCAGGGCCTGCCGTCGCGCTTGTCTTGCAGGTAGAACTTGGCAGAGGAGGCGTACTCGACCAGTGTCTCCGCGCCGAGGTTGTTGACCACACGGACGAGCAGGTGCGGCTTCCGGCCACCCAACAGATCGACGTAGCGCATCTGCCGCCGCGCGTCAAAGGGCAGGGGCGACGACCAGACAAGGCAGGCGGTGCCGTTGCCGAGCAGGTCTGTGACGTTGATTGTGGCGAGGTCGTCCACGCGCGGGAAGACCTTCAGAGGCTGCGGCGCGCTCCAACCGTTCCCCGACTGGTTGAAGTAGAGGCGCACGCCTTCGCGGTGCAGGTAGATGATGTCGTTCGTGCCGGAGCCGTCGATGTCGGCGAGGCGGATGCGGCCGGGGTCGAACTGGTCGGGGCTGTCGAAGCGGGGCGCGTCGTCCATCGTCACCTTCGCGCCGAAGCGGCCGTAGCCGAGGTTGGGCCAGTAGCAGACCTCGCCGTTGCGTATGCGCACAAGGTCGGTCAAGCCGTCGCCGCTGATGTCGGCAAGGTGTATGGACTGCGCGGCGTCGGCGAAGACCACGCGCGGGCCCTTCTCCTCGTCGAGCGCCTGGTGGACGCGGCGGGCGGGGCCGAAGCCCTCCTCGGCCTTTGCGGGATGCCAGACGAAGGCGTCGCCTTCTGTGACGAGCACGTCGGCGTGACCGTCGCCGTCGAGGTCGATGAACTTGAGATTCGGGTCGCGCGTGTCGCGTTCGAGGCGCGAGGTGAAGGGGCGGAAGGGCTGCCAGCCTTCGTCGCCGTCGTGCTCGTAGAGGCCGGCCCCGGGGCCTTCAAAGATGACGAGGTCGGGCTGGCCGTCGCCGGCCAAGTCCATGAACTGCGCGCGCCCGTCTGCGAGTGAGAGATTGGGTTTGGCTGAGACCAACTCGACCGGCGCGAACTTCGCCTCGGCGCGCTGCGCGCCTTCTTCGATCTTCAAATTGACGGGGCTGAGGTTGCGCTTGTAAAACCACGCGCCGGCCTGCTCGGCGAGAATGCCGGGGACGCCTTCGCCGTGCAGGTCGATCCACTGGTAGGCCGAGCCGTCGAGTCCGACCGGCAGGTTCTCAAGGCTCTCGGCGTCAACCTCACGCACCTCTTCCTGCACGACGGGCTGGCTGTATTCGAACTCGACCGGCGGCAGGCTGCGCTTCAGGTAGCCGACGTTCTGACGACGGTAGCCGGACTGCGTGACAGCGCGCAGGAAGGTGTAGACGGGGTTCCGCGCGTCGGCGGGGTCTTGCTCGTGGGAGTATGTGAAGTCTGTGGAGCGCACCAGACAGTCCCCGCCTACGTCCGCCTCGTCGGGGAAGTCGTGGAACATCAGCACGCGTTGGCAGAGGCGGCCGGTGCGCACCTCGAAGCCCGCGCGGTACGTCGAGAAAGGGTCGGCGCGGTAGCCCCACTGGCTCGCGTCGTCGGGCGCGGGCGCGTCGGCGTCGTGCTCGCCGTAGTCGAAAACGACCTCGAACATCCAGCCGGCGTTCTCCGTCTGCGCGTCGGTCAGGAAGCGCGGCCGCCGCCCGGCGTTGTCGAGCAGCGGCGTGCGGTTGCCGTAGCGTACGCGCTTGAGGTAGCGGTTGGCCGCGCGCCGCGGGTCTTCGAGGCCGCCGCGGTTGCGCTCGTGCGCGAGAGAGAGATCGACGCCCGCCCCGTCCTCCGCCTTGTACTCGTAAAGAAGGGCGTTGCCCTTCTCGTCGCGGGTCTCGCAGATGAGCCAGGTGAAGATGCGCAAGGGGTCTTCGGGGTCGAAGACGCGTGAGTTCGCGTCCTTGCCGTAGAGCGTGAGGAGGTTGTCTTTGGAGATGGAGCGCCAGTGTACGTCGGCGGGGTCGTCGTCGCGCGTCCAGCGCTCGACGCGCGCGAAGGTGCCCTCGACCCTGGGCCGGTAGCGGTGGATGGTGTAGCCGGGCGCGGTGGTGTCGTCCTCGAAGCGTCCGCCGCCCGGCGCGAGCAACGGCACGAGGTCTTCCGAGCCCGACAGGATGAAGACGTCGGACTCGGCGGCGTCGAAGTAACGCGGCAGCCCCTTGTCGGTCTTGCGTGTGACGGAAGGCAGCGCGAGGCTCCAGCCGAAGCCGAAGGGGCCGTTGCCCGAGCCGGAGTCGTATGAGAGCGAGAGTTCGGGGCCGAAGCCGTTGCGGCCCGGGCTGGTCGCGACGGGCACCGTCATCGAGCCGGTGCCGGTGACGGGGTTGGCTGTGAACTTTTCGCCGATGACGCGAATTGCACCGCCTCCCTTTGGCAAAGAGATGGCGGGAGGCGAGAGAGTCGCTTGCCCTTTACCCGCACCGGCGCCACTGGGCCCGCCTTCTTCCCGATTGGGCATTGGATCGTCCTCCGCCGAGATTGCGCCAGAACCGCACGAAGCTGTACATTTCCAGGCCTCGCGCAGTCTGGCACCCAAGGCTGACTAACACCAACGTTGGAAAAACCTGCAATGCTAGTCTTGAGTCAGTGTTTATGCGCCGTATAAAAGCGTCTAACTATTAATGAGAAGCTTCCGCTTGAAGAGACTGGATATCTCGTAATAAGACCTGAGAATTATGAGTTTTGAGGGGCGTTCAAGGTCGGGGCTGTGTAGGCTCACACTTGAGACACGCCTCACGTCTATGCCTAACGGGGATCTATCCTTGTGAAACACGACTACACTACTACCACTTTTTCTTCAGAGCAACTTTTGGTCTGATAGTTTGCTTGAAAAAATACCAGCGAAAAGCCTCCGCTCACCGTGAGGAGGATTTCTAGTATTGGCAGCCACAACCGGCATAATAATAGAAGACTCTAATACCGCTTCGCACGATGACCTGGAAAGATGAGGGGAAGATGAGGGGCATACGTGTTCGTACCAAGCCAGACGTAGCTTGCTTTGACGGCTGAAGCGTCGGTAAATACTACTTGGCAACGCGTAGTTGAATGACGCGAGTACCCACGATACGGGCTTAAAATCCGTTGACCGTAAGGTCGTGCGTACGACTACCGCCCTCGGCACCATTTTTATTTTCAGTAAATTTACAGGCACGCTCACGCCGACTCTCCGGCCGAGCTTGAAAGTAGACAACGGATATTGGGTCCGTGGTCCATCCGCATCTCGACTGGATATCTTGAGTAGGAGGTCAAAACGACGGCACAGTGATGTAACGCGATCCCTTCCGGCATCGGGCCGTTTGTTGGTCAACGTTCCTGATTAGCAGTCTCCCTTAGTCAATGAGATTGCTAATAGCGATTGGACAGTATGAGATGCCGACGACAAGCCCAAAGTTTCTTTAGTCGGGGTGCTAGAGCCGTTGTAGACATCGAAAGAAAGACGGCAGACTAGAGAACAATCGCAGGACAGTGTGCGAGCGGCACCAGTGCTATTCTATTGGTGGGCGTGCGAGGGAGAGGATCGAGACTACGCGCGCCTTGCCGTTTTGGCCTTTGGCAATCACACGATAGCCGCCGCTTGGCGTGGCGACATTCCAAATCGCGCGTGCGTCAGTTACCGCTGTGGCTGAAGAGAGATTCCCCAGCTTCGCAAAAGGAATCTCTTTTCCCTGGCGCACAAAGCCAGTAATCCAGACAACGTGACCTCCTCGATCAACCTTTAACGCAACGGTAACGTAGCTCGTGCCTCTCAGAGCCCAGGCTTCCTTATGACTACGTTTTTGCTTGTCGTCCCGTGTTTCCCTGTCGTCGCGTCCTTCGCGGCTGCTTAAACGATCGAGCTTCTCATGGGCCTGGTCGAGACTTGTTCCAATACCCACTCCCAGAATGGAATCAATGACTAGTGTTTGTTGACTTTGCTGCCCCAAAACAGGCGAGGCGAGAACGAGTAGGATAAGAAAAAAGAGCGTGACCGGCCCCGCCAGGGAGCCGGCCCGCCGAGTTGGAAAAAAGGGTTTCATTCCGGTCACTCCTGCTAATAGTGAATCTGAATGTTCCCCTGTGTAAGGACACCTGAACGCGCTGCGTATCCTCCTGTAATGACGATTTTGAAGGTGTCGTTAGTCCCGGGCTCACCGTTGTCTTCAACCTCGACCGTGAACATAACTGAAGTGCTGCCGACGTGGCCGATGCCTGAGAACACCACCTTGTTTGGACCAGTTTTGGTAAAGCCGGTGATACTGTCCGAAACGAGATGAATGTTGTTTTCCTTGTCCCAGTAGTTCAGGTGACCGCTGGGTACCGGGTCGGCGTTGAATCCAAAGTTAACCACCTTACCCAGAATGCTACCACCCCCAGTGACCTTGAGGGCCGCTGGTGCCGGCGTCGGCGTCGGTGTCGGTGTTGGTGTCGGTGTTGACGTAGGTGTTGGCGTAGGTGTTGGCGTCGATGTGGGAGTAGGTGTTGGCGTCGGTGTTGGCGTCGGTGTTGGCGTCGGTGTTGGCGAGCAGCTTGCAATTGTGTATTGCGTACCACCGCGGGTTAGATCGCGCTTGGCGTTGACCTGCGAAGTGAACGACTGACCCCTCAGTCCCACCAGCACTGAACCAGCGCCCACGGCCGGCCCATGAGTCACGAATGGATTCAGCTTGCTGGCAGAGACTCTGACAGTAATTGTCTTGTTGACGGTGTCATAGGCTCCGCTATCAGCCGCTCCCCGCCTGGTGTAGGTTATGGTGCCGTCGGAATTCCTGACCGCTGTGCCGAACGAGAAGGGAGACGCTTGGGATGGATCGGTTGAGGCGCGCACATAAAACTGGTCACCCCGATCCGAAAGCCCATAAGTGTAATCTCCGGTGGCGCTCAGCTTTGATTCAGGCGCGTTCGCTGTAAAGTTCATGCGCCAGTTGTTCACACCGGGCAAAACATCAGCCGCACTCAGGAGCGAGACCTTCATAGTCGCTACAATCACCGGACCGGTGGGTGAGTTCTCGCATGAATACTTAATCGAGAGAATGTCCAGCGGATCATCGTTCGCAGTTACGACGAGGAGACCGTCTGACACGTCCTGCTGAAAGTCGGTTACCTGCTCGCCTCCTGGGCCAGGTTGGGCTGGCGGACCTGGATTAAAAGGCCCAGTACCCGGAACTGGCGCCGGAACAGTTGTCGTTCCCTCAGCGTTGATGCTTGGACCAGAAATCTGCCGCGTGACAAACGTGTGGCCGTCGAAATCGTTGTGATCATCGGTGTAGTCGATAACGGCGGCACCGGTCGGATCAAACGAGATTTGGAAATAGTCGAGCAGGTTGCGATTAGCGGTCCCAAGGGTTCCCCCCGTTGAGATGTTACTCGCATGGATGAAGTGATCACTGGCTGCCACCTGGCGAAACGCAGGCTGGGACTGGTCGGCATTGAAGCTCTGAGCGAAAAAGACCTTCCAGTTAGCGTTATCGTTATTAGTATGCTCTGTGGTGCCATACCACGCGATACCAATGGAGCCGGGAGTTGGTCCAGTTTCCATCCACGGAAGCAGGCTCGTCCTTGTTTCCGGGCCATCGCTTACGCGCACTCGCTGGCTCCAGTTAACTCCCTTGTCGGTGGAATGCCGCAGAAAGATGTCTTTGCCATCCGAGTAAACGACGTAAGCCGTACCATTTGGCGTTCCATCGTCTGCAACCTTCACGACGAAGAAGATGTTTGCCACGTTCGCCTCTGGCGCGGCCTGATGACAGTCGTAAGTTAAAGGTTCTACGCCCGCGATAAGCGGAGTGCCGACGCACACCTGGCCGGTGCTGCCGCTGATGTAGACAGTTCCGGACGCCTGGTGCACGTCAATCGAACCGACCTGCCCAATCGCGCCGGCAGTTTTCGCGGGTCCGAAGGTAAACCCGCCATCATTCGAGCGTTGAATCATAGTCACGGCCGGTGCGAGCGTTCGATATAGAAGATAGACGGTGTTGGCGCCTAAGAATTCTTGCCACTGCCGGTCGTCTCCGGGAGCGCCGCCCGTCACATTGCCGAGCGGATTCAACATGAAATTCTGTCCTCGATCGATAGAGTTACCCGTTGAGATATTGGCGGCTACGAGACTTGAAAAAGCAAGGGTTGCTGGATTACCCGCAGGCGGGAATCCAACGGCAAGATCGACGTCTCCGCCTCCGTCAGCTCCCACAGCGGTTTGGTCATCCCCTGTGAATGAGTCCGGCTGGCCGCGATAGACCGGATGACGCATAAGCGGATCATAGCCGGGACTGCCGGGCTGCAAATCGAAATACCACAAGTCGACGCCGGCGGGAACGCCACGAATGCCGGCGACATAGTGGTTGCCATACCTGTCGGTCCTGCCGCTCGGCTCACCATCACGGGCTGCCACGGGCGCTTTTACGGTAGCGTTTGCACTAAACGATATTCCGGTTTTCAAATAGTTTGCATTGCGGCCCGAGGGCTTGTTTTGAACCGCAGCGCTGCCGGAGTAGGGATCTCCTGGCGTCACGGAGAAGAAAACAACATGGATGAAGTACCTTCCTATTCCACTGGCAGCAGGGTCGATCGTCGTTGCTTCCTCAGTCTCGGGAGCGCCATCACCAGATGAAGCAACTACGGGGTCAGTGCTATCAAGAACTGCATTGTTGTTGCTGTCAAAGTGAACGTAGAGGTCGTAATCATTGGCTGGGATGGTCCAGGTGATCTTGATCGAGATCTCCTTGCTGGCCCAGTCAGCAGTTGTGCCCGTAACGTTCAGCGCGTAGTTGTCGCAGTTGACTCCATCTACGCAAGTAGATTCGTTAGCAGATGCTCCACCTGTTGGCGGCCCGACCCAGTTGTTAGTAGGGCCAGATGGGCTGATAGTTCCTGACGCCGGAGTGGCAGCCAGCGACGACGGCAATGGAGTAAAGACCATTGTCAGAGTGAAGATCAAAACAAACACTGCGTTTAGAGAACTTGACGCTGTAAACGCAGAGAGTCGGATAAATGAATGTTTGAACTGCCTTCGCCTACTTGCTTTGTTGCCACTTCCGCTCTTACCGGACACGATAGGGAATGCCAAGCTATTTTGCTTCTTGAATCTCATGATGTTAACCCCAATACGGCGAATCACCCTTGGCAAAGTCGCGCCGATCGGCGATGCCATCTGGAAGTTGCGAGTGAATATTGATTTCACAGGTACACAATATTGTTTGGGGTTGAGAATTACTTGAGGCAGACTCTTGAGTTTTTTAACGACCTTTAACTTCACTGGTTACGCCGTTTGCAAAAGGGAAAACGAGGAATACTTCTCGGCATCGAATGATTTCCTCGAGGCAGGGCCCGTTGCGTTCAATTTCGAGCAGCGATTACGAGTAGTGCAAGCCGAATACCGAATCGAATTTCAATGAAACAGGGCCCGAAGAGGAAATTGGAGTGACAGGAGGTTAGGAAGTGCCAGGATTCTGGGAGAACGAGGGGCGTAGTAGGGCTTTGCACGAGGGAGTAGATCTATCAGTCCGCAAAGCGGACGAATGATAGTAGCCCAGCAGTTCACTGCTGGGATGAAGGGCAGAAGGATTCGTAGTCCGTGAAGCGGACGGCTGATGCGAAAAGCTTATGAAGAAGGTTGAATCAGAATTAGAAGATGAGTTGCGACCTGAATATGATCTGCTAAGTCTTCGTGTCAGGAAGCTGGGTCCCGGACGGAAGCATTTCGGCGATGTAGTCAGGCTGGAACCTGATGTCGCGGATGCCTTCCCAGACGCAGCTGCCGCGAATCAAGCTTTGCGGTTCCTCATCAAAGTTACGAAAGAGAATCAAAAAAGCCTCGGTCCCACCAAGGGCGATGCCTAACAAAGCCTTACAGCTGCCGGCGCGATAGGCTGACGCCTTCATAGTAAGAAGTTGGTTGCATACGCCGTTCCACAAGGTTATCGCACCGACCAATTGGCTGAGTTTCTGCTATTGAATCACCTCTACTGTTTAGAGCGCGAGTCCATTGAAGGCACCGTGGGTGGCGATGCACCAAGCGATTCGGTAATGGCCTCCAATCAGCCGCGGTGAACTTCTGCGGGCCAATCATCGCCGCTTTTATGGCCTGACCAATCTGTTTCCCTAAACGTTGTGAGATTGCTGCACGAATTCGTCTTGCTTGGTTTGCGGAATGACTACATGAACCAGTTTCAAGCGCGGGGCGGGTTTCGACAGCACTCGTCTTGAAAACTCTGCGTCACGCGTAAAGCAAAGATCGTAATTCGACGCTGCCATTTGATAGAGCGCTCCATTGTCGATTCCCGCTAACTGGAGCGACTTTACCGAATCCACCTCGTGGCCTTCTGCTACTAAGCCCGCAACCAACTTTCGAGGCATGTTTTCGTCGAGGAGAATCCTCACGCCGCCGCAACTTCCTTTTCGTGCGCCAGCTCACGCAACGCGCCCTGCACGGCGTTCTTAGTCAAGGTCGGATAAGCATCGACAATCTCCGCGACGCTCATACCGCTAGCCAGGCATTCAAGCAGAAAAGCTATAGAAATGCGCGTTCCTTGCACGCGTGGTTTTCCGCCGAGATGATCTTTGTCTGAAACAATCCACTTCTCGTCGCTCATGGTTTTGGTTCTCGATTGAACGCAAGCTTGCGCTCGTCAAGCAGCGGAATTCTTGGGTGCCAGTCGTCTGCCGACACCGCCAAACTAGACTATACTCATCGGCACACGGGCATTATAGAGTAAGCGGAAAGCCTAATAAAGACGTACGAGTCAGAACCTAAGCGCATACGCGCGAAGAAGCCATTTGAGACTAAAATCCGTTGACCGTGCGCGAACTTTCAGCTTATTCCCTTTTCGCTCCTGAAATGAGTCGCGAGAGTTGCTGGAGCAACTCATCGTTGTCGACTGGTTTAACCAAGTACCCCTGGGCGCCGGCAGCAAATGCCTGTCCCGGTCGAAGCCGTTCTTATTGCCAGTAAACCGGACATCGATATTTGCGCGCCGTTCGTCACCGCTGACGTTAACGTAAGTGGCAGTGTATCGACTGTAGCTGACCGAAAGCTGGGATGCCTGCCATAAGCGCCGCCGAATCACAAGGCCACTAAAGGTGTGATCAGAGTTCGCGAACAGATTATTTCGCATTGGAATCCCAGGGTTGTAGCTCAGGCAGTTTCAATCATTGTTAGTTCTTCAAGACCTCTGCGTCGTTATTCAGTCACAGCATGAGCTGGGAATTGAAATTAATTTTGCAACCGAGGAAGCGGCGTAACGCTCACGTTTGATGCTAAGCTAGTGCCGCGTGCTCCGTTAGTGTGTTGGTCTGGAAAATGGAGGTCAGGCTATCAAAGGCGTACCAATGATGTAAGGGGCCAATCCGTGAGGATAAAATTGTAGAAGTCGAGGCAGGTTGCCCTGAACCACGGGATTGCCTTGATTTGCCGCATACCACCGCCTAACGGCTTGTAGCACATCTCGGCAAAATCTGTTGGCGTCTAGGTTCAACGCATCGTCCATGATGATGTGATGAAAAACGTTTCGTTGTGGAGTCGGCAATGTGAATAAAATGCGGCCAAATTGCATGTTGCCCTGACCAAACCTGCCCTGATGAATAAGGCCGCAGCGTAAGCTATACATATCATCAGCCGTGACCGCAGGATATGACGGCGCTAACCAAGCGTTGTACCAATCTCTGTACAGTGCTCCAGATGTTCTACCTTGTGGCGATTCAAGGGCAGCGCAAATATCGGGAAGTGTGAGCGTAATCGCAATAGCGAGATAATAAAAACCCGCATCAAGAGCCG
Organism: Acidobacteriota bacterium; assembly: GCA_038040525.1. Lineage (GTDB taxonomy): Bacteria > Acidobacteriota > Blastocatellia > Pyrinomonadales > Pyrinomonadaceae > PSRF01. The sequence continues at coordinate 66,656 of JBBPIC010000024.1, forward strand.
CTTCAATTTCTCGTATGATTACTTCCATTATTCCGAACCCGACATAAACCGGAATCCCAGCCCCTCAACACGGCCCTGACTAGGCCCCATTCGGCACCAGTCTATGAGGTCACACAGATCGACTTCTGTTGTGCGGTTTCCACATTCGTTTAGGGCTTCAATAACAAGGCGTCCGCTGGTAGCGTTCCGGGAAAGATGCACCGGATAACCCTCCGTGTGCTCTCTCACGCCTACTAGGGGAATAGTAATACTGTTCTGATCCACACCACTATTGTACCAGTCAGTTTGGTTAAACGCTTACAGCTCATTTACAGCGGTCAAATTGCTTTTTGAGGCAAAACAGGTGTTTCGAGGGGTTATGAGGCAAAGCCTTCTTCAAGATAACCAGCGCTAGCCGCCACTCTGCTTAACATTCGCCTTTAGATCGCGATCACCAGAAATCCGGCGCCGTATCCTCTTACGCTCAGTCGCCAGCGTGCCCCAAAGCCTAGCTACGAATAAGAACTTCAATTTGCCGAACTTGGCCCGACGCTTCGACCTCTGCGGATTCGGCCAGCGCATCTGCAGCAGTGGACTCGCGCATCCAGCGTTGAATTCTCTCCATGTCTTTTGTCACCGTGCGCGAGGCGGCGAACAATACCAAAGTCAGCAACACACCGAGGGCAGGGATGAGATACATCGCGGTGTGCAGCCCTTCGGCTCGGAAAGGTTCGAGCGCCTGCTGTGTCAAACTCGTCACCCCCGCGGAGCTCGCCGCGCGAGCGGTGAAGAAGTCGCTGGCGAGACCCGTTCCGTAAGGCCCGAGCGATGCCCCAAGCACGTACATCGCGAAGAAGTAGAGCGCCATCGCCGTGCCGCGCAATGACGGCTCGATCACGTCCTGAATCGTCGAATACACCGTCGAGTAGTAGGCGTACATCAGCGCACAGCCCGTTCCCATCAGCAACATAAATCCCAGCGTGTCGCTGCCCGGCCTTTGCAACGCCAGAAAGAGGAATGGCACTGATGCGAGAATCGCCAGAGCCCCGACGAGTAAGCGCCCGTTGGCGCGCCGCTTCACGATGGCGTCGCCTGCGATGCCGCCAAGAATCAGTCCCGGCGCGCCTGACAACCCGTAGACCACCATCGACACGAAATTGGCGGAACGGATGTCCGCACCCTGATAGCGCATCAAGAACGGGGTAATGAAAGAGCCGATAGCGTACATGTTGAAGTTGTGCAAGGCGCCAGAAATGATTAGCCAGCGCATTGTCGGCGTCGAGAGCACCAGCCGGTACGGAGAGCCTTCGCGCTTGCGCCCGCCGATTTTTTGCACCTCGCTCGCGCCGCGCTTCGGCTCCCTGATGAGCAGGGCCGCAAGGGCGCAGAGTAGACCCGGAATGCCTGCCACGTAGAATGCCAGTCGCCAGCCGTAGGAGCGCGCAATCGTCCCGCTCACGGCGAAGCTAAGGGCGATGCCGATGGGCAATCCCAGCATAAACACCGAGAGGGCTTTGGCTCGCCGGTTTGCTGGAAAGAGGTCACCGATCAGTGAGGTTGCGGCTGGAGCACACGAAGCCTCTCCAACACCAACGCCGAGACGGAACACGAAAAGCTGCCAGAAATTTCTCGCAAACCCGGAAGCGACGGTCATCAGGCTCCAGACGAACACGCCTGCGGAGAGAATCCACTTGCGTCCGGATTTGTCTGCCAGGCGTCCGAAGGGCACGCCCACGAAGGCATAGAGCAGTGTGAAAGCGGTGCCGAGCGCGCCCATCGCTCCGTCACTCATCCCCCACTCTTTACGCACGGGCTCGCCGACCGCGCCGAGTATTTGTCGGTCGAAGAAGTTCATCGCGTTGATGGCGAATAAGACCCAGAGCGTGAACCATGCACGCGGGTGTTCCTGTTTCATAGAAAACCCCTTCCAAAGGGCATTTAATGGAGCGAAAAATAAACAGGTAAACCTAACGCAGACCTGAATAAAGTCTTGACGTTTTCGTGGCCCGGTGCTAATTTACCGACCGTTCGGTAGCCATTATTGCGCGACCCGCGTGTCCCGGTCAATTACCTTTAAGAATCAACCGTCACGCATCTCTCGCACGTCCGCTGCTCTGGCTGCCAAGCTTTGTCGTCACGTCCTTCCAACCATAAGGAGATATTTTCAATGAGAAGCCTGACTCAAGTTTTGTTGACGGCGTGCTTCGTCTTCGTCATCGGAGTCTCCCCAGCTTTCTCGCAGGCGTCGAGCTCAACCGCGGAGCTGCGTGGACAAGTCATAGACTCCGCCGGGGCGGCCGTTCCTAACGCCACCGTCACTGTCACAGATATCAATAAAGGCACGAGCCGCACTGTGACCGCCGACGGTGAAGGCAATTATGTCTTCTTGAACCTGCCCCCAAGCTCCTACGACTTGAAGGTCGAAGCTACCGCCGGATTTGCCCCGGGTTCGAGGCGCATAGAATTGACTGTCGGGCAGCAGGCCAACATCCCAATCCAGCTTGGGGTAGCAGGCATCGAGGAAAAGGTGGATGTGGTGGCGGGGGCGGAAGTGGTGGACACCGATCGGACGCAACAGTCATCCGTCGTGGACGTGCGACAGATCACCAATCTGCCGATCAGCCGGCGCAACTATTTGGATTATGCGTTACTGACACCCGGCGTAAACGATTCAGATAACATCGCCGACTCGTCGGACTTCCGCGTCGCCCAGACTCCGAATTCGGGACTCTCTTTCGGCGGCAACAACGGTCGTGGCAATTTAATCGCCGTTGACGGCGGCAGCACGAACACAGTTTCCGGTGGGGTTGAGGCGACCGTCAACCAGGAAGCTGTTCAGGAGTTCCAGGTGCTGCGCAACAGTTACAACGCCGAGTTTGGCGGAGCATCGGGCGGCATCGTCAACATCGTTTCCAAATCAGGGGCAAACAAATACAACGGCGGTGTGTTCGGCCTTTTCCGCAGCCAGCGATTCGATGCCCGCAATTCCTTCGATTTCAACCCGTTGGGCAAATCACCATTTAGCCGCCAACAATACGGGGGCTCGATCGGCGGCCCGATCAAGCAGGACAAGACTTTCTTCTTCGCGGCCATCGAACGCTTTAGCCAGGATGAGACCACCTTTGTCAACCTGCTCAACGATCCAAAGATCTTTCAGATCACGTCTTCACAAGCCGGGCTTTTTAACTACCTCGCGACCACGCCCTTCGCAGCGCTCGCGACGAGCTTGCGCTCCACTTTGACAACCACATCGACCAACTTCCCACGCACTATCAATTTGTTCAATAGCGCAAGCGGGCAGTTCCCTTTTGAGTCGAGCCAGACGACTTTCAGCACTCGCTTCGATCATGATTTCAGCGAGCGCGACTCGGCTTACATCCGCTTCAACCTCAACAAATCGAGTTTTGAGAACCAGGCCGCCGGCGCGCTCACCGCCGTATCTCGCGGGCGCACGCTGGACACTTTCAACGGAGGCATCCTGGCCTCGCAGAACCACCAGTTCAGCGACAGTACTGTCAATGAGTTAAAACTCCAGTACAGGTATCTCGATTTCGATGTCATTCCGAACGATTCAATCGGCCCTGAGTTCAACATCGAAGGCTTCGGTTTCTTCGGCCGCGACATCTTCCTGCCGTCCGCCACCATCCAGCGCGATTACGACATCATCGACAATATCTCCCACGTCACCGGCAACCACACGCTCAAATTCGGCGGGGCGTTTCAGGCCAGCGACGTATCATCCAACAACGACACTTTTTTCGGCGGGCGTTTCAATTTCGGCCCCAACCTTGCTCTGGCAAACATCATCCCGGCCGCCACGCTTACGAGCCTTAGAGCGTTTCTGCAAGCGAACAACCCGGCCTTGCTCCCGGCAGTGAATACTCCAGGGACCTTGACCGCCTTACAGTCGTTTAATCTCAACCTGCCCATCGTCTATCAACAGGGCTTCGGCAGGGCATCGGTTGACTCCTATACGTATCGTTACGCGCTTTACGGACAGGACACCTGGAAGCCGCGCCCGAATCTTACTTTCACCTACGGGCTGCGGTATTCGATCAGCGACGAGCCGTTTTACATGCCGCTCGACAAAAACGACTTTCAACCCCGTCTCGGCTTTTCGTGGGATCCGTTCAAGGACGGCAAAACCGTGCTGCGCGCCGGCGCGGGCATCTTTGCCGGCTACACGATCTATTCCGTTGCGAACGTCACCAAGACTCTCAGCGGCATTCCCGGCGACAACATCAACATCGTGCTTTCCACCGCCACTTCCGCGCCGCTCGGCGTGCCGTCGTCTTTCGCTATCTATCAGACTCTCCTCGCGCAGGGAGTCATCGGTACTCGCCCGATTACGGCGGCTGACCTGGTGCAGTTTGGCATCATACCGAGGCCGGGCGCGCCGCTCGAAGTTCGTTTCCGTGTCGAGCCTAACTATGAAACGCCGATGACGTATCAGGCAAGCGCAGGCCTCCAGAGAGATTTAGGGTCGGGCATGTCGCTCGAACTCAGTTATCTCTTCACGCGCGGCCTTCACCTGACGCGCAATCGCGACATCAACCAGTACAAGTCTTCGCTCGTTGTTACCGGCACGACGAACCCCTGCTTCTTCCGCCTCGGTGCGGCGATTCCCGCGACCTGCACCGGAGCTCTTCCGGCAACGTCCGATTTCCTGAATCCCCTTCGCTTCCAGGACAACATCTACGAGTCGTCTGCCAACTCGTTCTATCACGCGGGCACGGTCTCCGTGCAGCGTCGCTTTGCCAACAGCTTCAGCCTCAACGCGCACTACACCTTTTCAAAGTCCATTGACGAGGTGACGGATTTCAACAGCGACTTTTCGGCACAGAATCCTTTGAACATTCGGCTCGACCGCGCCCTTTCATCTTTTGACCAGCGACATCGCGCCGTCTTTAGCGGCGTCTTTGCCAGCTCCGTCAAGGGCGACTCGTTTGGGGACAAGCTACGCGCCGATTGGGTTTTCTCTCCCATCTTCATTGCCGGCTCCGGTCGCCCGTTCAATTTGTTGCTCGGCTTCGATGCCAACAACGACGGTCGTTCACAATCGGATCGCCCTTTCGACGCGGGACGTAACACCGGCATCGGCGAGCCTTTCTACAGTTTCGACGCGCGCATCGCACGACGGTTTCCGTTTAAAGAAACCATGTTCCTGGAGTTGACCTTTGAAGCCTTCAACATCTTCAACCGGACGAATCTAGCCGGCATCAACAACGTCGTCGGGAGTCTCTCAACCGATCAACGGAGAGCCTTGAGCGTTACGCGCGCGCGCGGCAACCGGGCCGCAGCCCCGACCGAGCCGCTTGGTTTTACTTCGGCTGCCAACCCCCGACAGTTGCAGTTCGGCGCTCGGTTCAGTTTTTAACCGCCCGGCGCAAGAAGGTCCGCAGTTTACGAAGTTCATAAGGAGAGCCTCTGTATGAAGAGGCTCTTCTTCGCGTTAACAGGGGGCGACGGCGCGCTTTGCAGCACACTGATTCTCTCAGTCCGCGCAGTGGACGATGTATAGACCGGAGACAAGGTGGAAAGACGACTGATAATAGCCCAGCACTTAAGTGTCTGTGTCAAACTTCGGGTCTCAGCGCCAAAGGCGCGAAATGTAATAGCCTGGGCCATCGGCCCAGGTGAGACCAGTTGAAGGCTTCTTAGCGCTGAAGGCGCGAAATGATGATCGACTTGCCACAATCACTACTGTTTCGGGTCGAGACTCCATTTCGCGCCTTCAGCGCTTCCAAAATTCATGGACCCCGCACCCAGGGCGTCGCCCTGGGCTATTACATTTCGCGCCTTTGGCGCTGAGATCCCTAGTTTTTGACACCGCCACTTCAAGTGCTGGAGTATCGTCAGATCGTCCGCTGTGCGGACTGAAGAGAGAGGGTCACACGCATGCCTCCTGCTTCCATAGAATTTAAACGCCGTCTCCGCTGGGCCGACGCTGACGCCGCCGGGCGGCTGCACTTCCCTCGTATCTTCGAGATCATCGAGGAGGCCGAGAGCGAACTAGTGCGGAGTCTTGGCTTTCCTATGGATGTGCGCCGCCACGACTATGATTTTCCGCGAGTGCATCTTGAGTGTCAGTTTCGCCGGATCATCACGCTCGACGCGCCTTTCCGACTGCGGTTCACTGTGGGCCAGTTGGGTCGGACCTCAATCCGGTACGACTATCAGGTTTTTGACGCTGAGGAAGAAGTGGCGATTGAGGGGACGATGACAGTAGTGGTCCTTCAAAATGGTAAGCCAACAGAGATTCCACCGACGTTGCGCGCGGCGCTAAGTGGCGAACCCGAAACCGCCAACCGTAGCTAATGTGTGACAGACTCGAGTCTGAACTGTCCCGTTTAGAAAGGGCACTTGTGCCCCGCCGGGCGGACAAGTCCGCTCTCTAAACCAGCCCAGTTTTCAAGAAGATCAAAGGACCACTTAATTGCTCCTTGCCCAGTGACTCTTATGCCTGCTCCGTGAGCGCCGCAGCGAGGCGCGCGAGCCAGGTAACTCGCTCGTCGAGTGTGGCGAAACGAGGATCGTCTGTCTGCCCGCGATGATATCGATAGAATATCTGCTGCAGTACGACAGCGAGTTTGAAGAGAGCAAAGACTTCGTAGAAAGCGATATTCCTCAGATCCAGTTGCGTCTTCTCGCCGTAGCGTTGGAGAACTTCAGCGCGCGTGAACCAGCCTGGCAGTTGAGTAACGGAGGCCACTGCATCGGGTTGTGACGCAGAAGAAACATGGACCCAATAGGCGAGGAGGATCCCCAGGTCTACCAGGGGGTCCCCGACGGCACTCATCTCCCAATCGAAAACTGCCACGACCCTCCCGATATCGTCTTGACTCAGCATCACGTTATCGAGTTTGAAGTCGCCGTGCACCATCGTCGGTCGCAAAGGATCGCCCGGCAAACGCTCTACCAACCACAAGGCAAGGGCGTCCATCTCCGGTAATTCACTGGTCTTGGATCCTTTCCAGCGCTCACTCCATCCGCGCACCTGTCGTTCGACAAATCCAACCGGTTTGCCGAGGGCCACGAGTCCATGGGCCGCAATGTCGACATTATTGAGATCTGCGAGCGCGTCTACCATTGCTTCACTCGCACGCCGGCGCTCAGGCGGTTTGTCAGCTAACTCCGGGGGCTCCATGGTGCGCACAACGAGACCGCGCCGGCGCTCCATGACATAGAATGTGGATCCCGTAACGCTCGCGTCTTCGCAGAGCACGAGCGGTCTTGGCGCCAACGAGTACACCGGATGGACTGCTTCAAGAATGCGATATTCGCGCGCCATGTCGTGTGCCCTGGGCGGCACTGGCCCAAACGGCGGACGGCGCATCACAAACTCTTGATTGCCGAAGCGCAGCAAGTAAGTCAGATTCGAATGGCCACCGGGAAACTGCTCGACAGACATGGGGGGTGCGGGGTCGAACCCGCCCTCCATTACCGCAGGGAGTCGCCCGCGCAGATAGCTCTCGAGTGCATCCCAGGCGAGTTGCTCGCTCGCCCGCACCGGTTTTGTATCTGATGAGATAGCAGCGTCGTTCATTATCTTGTTCTTTTGGGTGCCTCTTGGTTATTACGGCCAGCGGTAGACCGGGGCAGTAGCCCGACCGTTAGGGAGCGCTTTTCACGGACCCTAACGCCCTCCCTAACGGTCGGGCTACTGCCCCGATCATCAAGCCCCCTTGCCGAAGACGGCCTTGCGCTTCTGCACGAAAGCCGTGACGCCTTCGATGAAATCGGGTGAATGAAAGCAGGCGTCCTGGTTGACTGCTTCAAAGTCGAGCGCGGTGGCGAGATCACTTTGCGATCCGTGATTGAGGCCCGCCTTGATCTTTGCTACGGCCAGGCCCGGCGCCTGGGCCAGGCGCGCGGCAAGGGTGGCGACCGTTGCATCCAGCTCGGCGAAGGGGACAACCTTGTTAACGATGCCGAGTTGCTGCGCTTCCTGCGCCCCGATGATCTCGCCAGTCGTCATCAATTCAAACGACTTGTGATAACCGACGAGACGCGGCAGGAAGAATGTGCTGCCGCCGTCGGGCATCAGCCCGATACGGACAAACACCTGACCGAAGAGGGCTTGCTCCGAGGCGACGATCATGTCGCACGCGAGCGCGTAGTTACAGCCGACTCCTACAGCGTGTCCGTGAACGCGCGCGATAATCGGAACCGGCAAGGCGCGCATCGCGAGTATGGTCGGGTTAACGTTCTCGCGTAACGACTTAGTGACATCGAAATCCGCGATGTCGCGTGCGCTGGTAGCCGCGAGGTCCGCGCCCGCGCAAAATGACTCGCCCGCGCCGGTCAGGATCACCACACGCGTGCCATCGTCGACTGAGTGCTGAACCGCATCGCGGAGCAGTTGCACAGTCTCGCTATCAACGGAGTTGCGTCGTTCGGGACGGTTGATAGTAATGCGCTTGATGCCATCCTGAAGAGTGACCAGTAGTTTGGCACTGGAGTCAGCCATCGATATGTCTCCTTTTTTGCTTAACTGTAGTAACGCACGAGCCACTCTGCTACGCAGCATGGCTTGTCGCTGCCCTCGCGCTCGACTGTCACGTTCCACATAGCCTGCACACCGCCTGCAATCGGTTCCAGCGCGGCGAGCACGAAGCGTCCGCGAATGCGTGCTCCAGCCGGCACAGGTCTCACGAAGCGCACGCGATTCAGTCCATAGTTAATACCTATCCGCACACCCGCGACCGACATCGCCAACTTCATCAATTCACTCAAGAGGGAGAGTGTCAGAAAGCCATGTGCGATTGTTTGCTTAAACGGCGACTCACGCGCCGCGCGTTCAGGATCGGTGTGAATCCACTGGCGATCCTCAGTCGCCTCGGCGAAAAGGTTGATGCGCTCTTGAGTTACTTCAAACCAGTCGCTCAAGGCCACTTCGCTCCCAACGCGGGTTTGGAGTTCGGCGAGGTTTTCAATTTGCTTGGTGCTCATACGTGTTTGCCTTGCAGACTGCTGAAAAACAGGAGCGATCCACGAAATCACACGAAGCAGCACGAAAAGACCTTTGAGTTCGTGTCATTTCGTGTGGCGTTTCGTGGATCGTCCTATTCTTCTGAGATCGGCTCACCCTTCCCGGTAGCTCTGGAAGTTCAAACCTACTCTTTGTACTTGTCCAGCTCCATCTTCGCGATTGCTTCAAGGTGGACTTCGTCGGGTCCATCAGCGAGTCTCAACGTGCGGGCGCTGGCCCATGCAGCGGCCAGAATAAAATCATCCGAAACACCTCCGCCGCCGTGAGCCTGGATAGAACGGTCAAGCACGCGTAGCGCCATATTGGGAGCGACCACTTTTATCATCGCAATTTCCGCGCGGGCCGCTTTGTTGCCGACGGTGTCCATCAGGTAAGCGGCCTTTAGGATTAACGCTCGCGTCTGTTCCAGTTCAATTCTGGAGTTTGCTATGTCGGACCGAATCGTCCCTTGCTCGGAGAGGGGTTTTCCGAAAGCAGTTCGTTGGTTCACGCGTCTGCACATTGCTTCGAGTGCGCGTTCCGCTATTCCCACGAGGCGCATGCAGTGATGAACGCGGCCCGGCCCTAAACGACCCTGGGCGATTTCAAAGCCGCGGCCTTCGCCTAGCAGGATGTTTGACGCCGGTACTCGCACGTTTTCAAAGTTAAGCTCCGCATGACCGTGAGGCGCGTGGTCGTAGCCAAACACCGTCAGCAGGCGCACCACTCTTACTCCGGCTGCGTCCATCGGCACGAGGATCATCGACTGTTGCTGGTGCCTGGGCGCGCTCGGGTCGGTCTTCCCCATGAAGATTGCGATCTTGCAGCGCGGATCACCCGCTCCGCTCGCCCACCACTTGCGGCCATTGATGATGTATTCGTCGCCCTCTCGTTCGATCGTGGCGCGAATGTTTGTCGCGTCCGAAGAGGCCACATCAGGCTCAGTCATGGCGAAGCAGGAACGAATCTCACCGTCGAGCAGTGGTTTTAGCCAACGTTCCTTCTGCTCGGGGGTCCCGTAACGAACAAGGACTTCCATGTTGCCGGTGTCAGGCGCGCTACAGTTGAAAATCTCCGGCGCGAACTCCCACGAGCGACCCATTACTTCGGCCATCGGCGCGTATTCGAGATTTGTCAGGCCCGCGCCATACTCACTCTCCGGCAAAAATAGATTCCATAAACCTTCAGACTTCGCCTTTGCCTTCAGCTCTTCCATCAGGGGAACAGGCTGCCAACGCTCACCCTGACTCTTCTGGTCGTGGAAAAGCTTTTCATTTGGATAGACCTGGACCTCGATAAATGATTGAAGCTTTTGATATAGCTCTTGCGCGCGCGAAGAGACGTGAAAGCCGAGATAGGGATCGTCAGGTTTCATCGGTTAACTCTGTAGATTCTCGAAGACAGTAGCCGCACCCTGTCCGCCGCCGACGCACATCGTCACCAGGCCGTAACGGCTTTTGCGACGACGCATCTCACCGAGTAATTGAACAGTCAGCTTCGCGCCCGAGGCGCCCAGTGGGTGGCCCAGCGCGACTGCGCCACCGTTGACATTCGTGCGCTCCTGGTCCATTCCGAGTTCCCGCATGACAGCCAGGGCCTGACAAGCGAACGCCTCGTTGAGTTCGATCAGATCGATCTCTTCGAGTTTGAGTCCGGCAAGTTTCAAAGCCTTCGGCACCGCCACGACTGGTCCCATTCCCATGATCTCCGGCGGCACACCGCCAACTGCATAGGAGACGAAGCGCGCCAGGGGTGTTAGCCCCAGCTCATTCGCACGCTCGCGCGACATCACAACCAAGGCTGCCGCTCCATCCGATGTTTGGCTGGAGTTACCTGCCGTCACAGAACCCTTAACGTGGAAGACGGGACGCAGTTTAGCCAGGCCCTCGAGGGTAGTGTCAGGTCGTGGTCCTTCATCGGTGTCGAAGGTCAGCTTCTTTTGCCTCGTACTACCATCATCTCCAACGTCAACGAGCTCAACATCAAGCGGCACGATGCCGTCGTCTTTGAATCGTCCTTCCGCCTGCGCCGCGAGCGCCTTCTGATGACTGCGATAGGAGAAGTCGTCTGACTCGGCGCGTGACACGTTGTACTTGCGCGCCACGTTTTCTGCGGTGAGCCCCATGCTGAGATAGACTTGGGGCCGGTGCTCAACCAGATATGGGTTGGGCCTGAACTTCGTGTTGCCGCGCAGCATGCTCATAGATTCGGTGCCTCCGGCAATGATGCAGTCGGCCATGCCGGCCATGATGCGCTCGGACGCCATGGCAATGGTTTGCGATCCGGATGAGCAGAAGCGGTTAACGGTGACACCAGGCACCGAATGTGGCAGACCTGCGCGCAACGCGGCCACGCGTGCGACGTTCGTGCCCGACTCGCCTTCGGGCGTGGCGCAGCCGAGGATCACATCGTCAATGCTATCCGGCGACAGTTCTGGAATGCGCCGCAGCAAATCCTCGATGACCGCTGCTGCCATGTCATCAGGCCGCGTTGTGCGCAACGTGCCGCGAGGCGCTTTGCCTACCGCGGTGCGCACGCCAGCAACAATAACGGCTTCTTTCATATAAACCTCTCTTTCAGTCCTATGTAACGCAAACTGTTGGTTTGCGGAACGGTACGGAGACTGCCGGCTTGAATGATAACGATCCATCGCAAACTAACAGTTTGCGTTACCTGAGCCTCACTCGCGAAACAACATACAAGTGGCGGTGCCATGCGCGTAAAGCTTGCCGTCGCGGTCCACGATCCGCCCTTCGGCGGTGGCCGTGCGTCCACCAACATGGATCACATTCGCTTCGCAACGCACTTCGCCAGTTTCGCGCGTCATCGGACGGACATAGTTTACCTTCATCTCCAGGGTCGTGAAGATCTTGCCGGCGGGCATCATGGTGTTGATCGCGCACCCGGTGGCTGAATCGAGCAGCGTTGCCGCCATTCCCCCATGAGCGATTCCCAAACCGTTGTAGTGACGTTCATCGGGTTGAATGACAAATACCGCATGCCCTTCGCTCACCTCGACGAGGTGGAAGTTCATCAACTGTCCCATCCCGGAAGGCGGCACTTCACCCGTCATGACCCGCTGCATATATTCGAGCCCGGTCAGCTTTTTTCGATCCTCGGCCTTGGTTGCCGCTTCTTTGTCGATAGTGGGTGTCATTGTTGTTTTGTCAGTTGTCAGTTGTCAGTGGGTCTTTGGTCTTTGCCTTTGTGGTGTTCTGAAAAACTAACAACGATCCACGAAATTACACGAACTAGCACGAAGAGTGCTCTCTTAGTTCGAGTCATTTCGTGTGCTTTTCGTGGATCGTCTTTATCCTTCTGAGAACGGCCCACACCTTTTCAGCATCTGCTGGGTTCACGTAGGCCCAAAAGCCAAAGACCAAGACCTAAGACCTACTGACTACTAACAACTGACTTCAGTTCCTTAGAGGCTTTCCGGTCGTCAGCATGTGTGTTATGCGCTCAATTGTCTTCTGCTCGCCACACAGAGAGACAAACGCTTCGCGTTCGAGATCGAGAAAGTACTGTTCATCCACCCACTGCGCAGAGGAGAGTTTGCCCCCACAAAGAACGTGCACGACCTTTCCGCTCACGTGCAGATCGTATTCGCTCATATAGCCGCCCTGCTGCATGACGTAAAGACCGGCGCGGAGCGCTGCCAGTGCCCCAACTCCCGCCGCGTAGCAGGTTTTCGCCCGCGCCGGCGCCTGGTACCCGACCTCGGCCAATTCAAGCACCAGCAGTTTGGCATCGGCGATCTGGTGGTCGCGGTTCATTACGATTTGATCGGCCTCCGTAAGAAAACCTAGTGAACGTGCTTCGGCTGCGCTCGATGAGACCTTGGCCATAGCAACCGTTTGCAGGGCATGCTGGAGAAAGGGTAGCGGGTCCGCGTTAGCCATCTGCATTGCGGGCGATACGACTCGTCGCACCATCTCCTTACAACCACCGGCACCGGGCAACAAACCCACCCCGACCTCGACCAGGCCCATGTAAGTTTCAGCTGCCGCAAACATCCGAGCTCCGGCCATAGCGACTTCCGCTCCGCCACCGAGCGTGCGCCCGAACGGTGCGGTCACCACGGGTTTTGAACAGAAGCGCACAGCCATAAGAGCGTCCTGCATAGCTTTCACTGCACGCTCGATAGCTGCGACGCCGCCTGTACCCAGGCCTCCAGCCAGGTTTGCGCCGACACAGAAGTCCGCACCCTCATTGCCAATGACCATGCCCCGCCAGTCTTTTGTCTCGATCTCCTCGACTGCCTCCAACAGCATGTTCTTGATGTCGTTATCGAGCGTGTTCATCTTGGTGTGAAACTCAAGACAGACTACGCCGTCGCCGAGATCTATCAGGCTTGCCCCCTTGTTCTGCCGCACAACGCGACCGACAGCCTTCAGCGCAGACAATCCGATCTTGCGATCATCCGCTGTTTCAGTCGCGTACGTTTTGCGGGCCGGGTCGTAGTAACTCAAACGCCCGTTCGTGGAGCGGTAAAAAGTTTCGTTTCCGGCAGCAAGCATGTCTTTCACCCACGCGGCCACCGCAACACCATTCGCTTCCATCGCCACGCTTGTCTGGCGTACGCCTAGCAAGTCCCACATCTCGAATGGTCCTAACTCGTGGGAGTAACCCCAGCGCATTGCATTGTCGACGTTTATGATTTGATCAGTGATTTCCGGAATCCGCTGGGCAGCATATCCAAGTGAGTTGTAGACCGTGTGACGCGCCAGTTCTCCCGCCCTGTCGTCTTGCGTCAGGACGAATGCGAGCCGTTTTTCCAGCGGCTTAATCTTCAGCGCTTCCTTGATGGAGGGGATGTCGGGTTCGCGCCGCTCGCGGTATTCCAGGGTCTCCAGATCGAGAGTAAGGATGTCGCTCTTCTTGCCCTGCGGAGGTTTCTTGTAAAAGCCTTGCCCGGTCTTATCCCCAAGCCGTCCGCGTTCCATCTGCGTTTGCCGCAGCGTACCGAGGTTCTGATTGCGGAGAACTTCGCGCGCCTCATCATGCTCGATTAGTCCGTAAAGGTTTTCTCCGACCGAGCTGGAAACGTCGAGGCCCACCAGATCCTGCAGACGAAACAGACCTGTCTTGGGCCGGCCGATTAGCGGACTGAGAATCGCATCAGCCTCCTCAATCGTGTACTTGTTGTCCAGCACGTAGCCGACCGCCATGGCGCCGGAAATGGAACCGAAGCGGTTGGCAATAAAGTTTGGCGTGTCTTTGCAGATGACTACACCCTTACCTAAACGGCCCTCGGCGAAATCAGTCATAAATTCGATGATCTCAGGTAGGGTTTCTTCAGTCGGGATCACTTCAAGCAGCTTCATATAGCGCGGCGGATTGAAGAAGTGGGTGCCGAGGAAGTGTGACTTGAAAGCCGCGGCGGCTTCGGCGGCAATGGCCGCGATGGGTAGTCCTGAAGTATTACTGGAAATGATGCTGTTGGGTTTTCTTGCCTTCTCGATGCGCGCCACAAGATCCCGCTTCGGCGTCAGTTGTTCGACAATGGCTTCGACGATCCAATCCCCCTCGGCTACCCATTCGAAGTTGTCTTCCAGGTTACCAATGGTGATCAGGTCAGCCGTCGCTGGGGAAAAGAATGGCGGCGGCTTCGACTTCTTCAACCGCTCGAGCGACGCAGCCACTATCCTGTTTCTTACCAGCGACGAATCGAGTTTGAGCCCGCGCTTTTCTTCTTCCGGCGTCAATGCGGTCGGCGCGATGTCGAGCAGGTAGACAGGAATGCCGGCGTTGACAACGTGAGCAGCGATGCCGCCGCCCATCGTGCCCGATCCGATTACCACTACACGGTTAATGCTGTAGCCCATTGAATTCTCCGATCGACGCCTGAAAGGATGCTGAAAAACCAATACGATCCACGAACCTACACGAAGCAGCACGAAAAAGATCCGAAATTTCGAGCTATTTCGTGTTATTTCGTGGATCGTTCCTCTGGTTTTTGCCGATGCCCACTGTTCTTCAGCAGCCTGCTACATCTCAATTTCACAGTCCGCCCGTCACTTCCAGCACCTGACCTGACACGTAATCACTGAGGGATGAACAAAAGAAAAGCACCGCGCCTGCGCCCTCTTCAGTAGTGCCACCGCGTCCCATCGGGATGAGTTTGAAAGCCAGTTCGCGCACTTGCTGCGGAATGCCGAGCGCAATGTCTGCTGATTCACGTGTGACATGTTCACCTGACTCTTTGGCCTGCGTCAGTCTGGTCTCGATAAAACCAAAGGCTACGGCATTGACCTGAATATTGAATTGGCCCCACTCCTTCGCGAGGGTTTTGGTAACGCCTACGATTCCGGCCTTGCCCGCAGCGTAATTAGTTTGTCCGGCGTTGCCGCGCGTGCCCGTAGTCGAACTGATGTTCACAATTTTACGCGCAGAAGCTCGACCATTTTCCTGTTGCTCGCTTTTCGCAGTTTCGCGCAGATACTCCGAAGCGGCGCGGATAATACGGAACGGCGCCGTCAAATGCACGTCGAGCATAGCTTGCCACTGCTCATCGCTCATTTTGTGGATTGTTCCATCCCAGGTGTAGCCGGCGTTGTTTACGATTGCATCAATTCTACCGTAGCCGTCGAGCGTCGACTTGATCAGGTGTGGAGCGAAATCAGCTGCGGTAACGTCACCCGGAACAGCCAGGGCGTCGCCGCCAGTCTTCGTAATATGCTCGACCACTTCATGAGTTAGATCGGCGTCAATGTCTGATAGCACAACACGCGCTCCGTGTGCGGCGAAGAGCTCGGCGCAGCCGCGACCAATACCTCGCGCCGCCCCGGTAATGATAGCTACTTTGTCTTCTAACAGTTTCATGGTCGTCCTTGCTCCAGAGGAGCAAAATGTTTATAGAACCAAAGCCTTCCACATATTCCTGGCCCCGTTAGGAGCCAAATGTGCTGCTATTCGATTCGCCCAAGATTGCGCTCCTAACGGAGAGCCTGAATCATTCTGAACCGGCGCGCTATAGACATTTGGTCACTCCGGGACCGAAGACATCCCCTGCCTGTGATGCCTGAAGACAATCATCCATTTTCACTGGTTCTAACTGATCTCTGACCTCTGATTTCTGACCTCTGCCTTCGCCTGATCCTCTTCCCGCAGCACTCGATGAAGAATCTTACCCACCGCCGTCTTCGGTAGACTCTCTCGAATCTCGAGCGTGCGCGGCACCTTGAACTCTGCCAAACCGGTTGTGCAGTGCTTAATTAACTCTTCAGTACTCGCAGTCGCTCCGCCCTTGAGTACCACGCACGCTTTGACAGCTTCGCCGCGGTACCTGTCAGGCACGCCGATCACTGCCGCCTCCATCACCGCGGGATGCGCATAGAGCACACTCTCGACTTCCGATGGATAGACGTTGAAGCCACTCACAATAATCATGTCTTTCTTGCGCTGCACGATGTAAAAGTAGCCGTCTTCATCCATACGAGCTACATCGCCTGTGTAAAGCCAGATGCGTCCAGCGTCATCAGGGCGCAAAGCGATCGCCGTTTCATCAGGGCGGTTCCAGTAGCCTTTCATCACTTGCGGCCCTGCGATGCAAAGTTCACCTTCTTCGCCGATTGGCACTACATGCGTGCCGGTATCGAGGTCAACGATCTTGATGTCTGTGTCCGGGAGTGGGAGCCCGATGCTGCCGGGTTTGCGGCGGGCCAGCGAGGCCGTCGAATGTGTTACGGGCGAGGCTTCGGAGAGTCCGTAGCCTTCCCTGAGGGTGACGCCGCCAGTTAGTCGCTCAAACTGTGCGATCACCTCAACGGGCAACGGGGCCGACCCGCTGTTGAAGGCCCGCACTTTATCGAGGCCATACTCCTTCACCTTCGGATGACTGAGCAAAGAGATATAGATCGTCGGAACGGCTGGAAAGTAAGTCGGACGATACTCGCTGATCGCCTTGAGCAAGGCTTCAACATCATATTTCGGAATCAAGACCTGCTGAACTCCGAGCCAGGTTCCGGCCATCATGCCGACAGTGAAACCGTAAATGTGGAAAAAGGGGATGACCAGCAGGAACGTCTCGGCGCCGCTTCGCGATTCATGATTGCTCCAAAGGGAAACTTGAATCACGTTGGCGAAGACATTGCGATGGGTCAGCATCGCGCCTTTCGGAACCCCCGTCGTGCCGCCCGTGTATTGCAACACTGCGACATCTTCCGGATCTATTTCGACGAGCGGCAGATTCGGTTCGGCGACCTCGGCGAGCAAGTCAGTGAGTTTGAGCGTGCCTTCGATCGCGTCGCATGGAGCAGCAGCACCCGAGTATTCGGCAAGCGA
Source organism: Acidobacteriota bacterium (assembly GCA_038040525.1). Taxonomy (GTDB): domain Bacteria; phylum Acidobacteriota; class Blastocatellia; order Pyrinomonadales; family Pyrinomonadaceae; genus PSRF01. The sequence continues at coordinate 83,892 of JBBPIC010000024.1, forward strand.
AGTCACGATTACCGTCTCAACCGACGTCTGGTCCCGCGCAGCAAAGATCACGGGAGCAAGCAGATCCAGGCCAAACACCATACGCATGCCTGAATCCTTAGCCACTACGGCTACTTCGCGTGGAGTGTATAGCGGGTTGACGTTTACGACGATGGCGCCAAGCCGCAGGATAGCGAAGGTGGCGACAAAATACTGCGGGCAATTAGGTAACATGATGCCCACCCGATCATTCTGCTTAAGGCCGAGGCGCGCCAGAGCGGTGGCCAGTTTGTCCGACTGCTCTTTAATTTGCCCGTAACTAAGATGCGCCCCAAGAAACGCGGTCGCGATAAGGTCCGGCGTCGTCACTGCAGTCATGCGCAGGATTTCATATAACGGCCGGCACGGGTAATTGACGTGAGCCGGTGTCCAGTAGTCGTAATGAGCGAGCCAGGGTTTCGCCGCGTAGGGCGAACCAGCAACATCATCCGTTATGGACCGCGGTTTACTTGCGCCAGTGGTCATCTTCGCATTAGACAATTGTCCGTCCTCCGTCCACCACGATGGTTTGGCCTGTAATGTAATTTGACGCATCCGAAGCAAGAAACACCGCTACCCCTTTTAACTCTCCTTCGGCGCCGACGCGCGCGATTGGGTTGCGCGCTTTGATTTCAGGTTCGGCAAACTCGATTGCTGCGTCTGCCAGACGCGAATGAAAGAATCCTGGCGCGATGGCGTTGACGCGAATTCCCTGGCGTCCCCAGGACGCCGCCAGTTCGCGCGTCAGTCCGAAGAGCCCGGCTTTGCTCGCGGCGTAGCCGACGTAGTATGGGCCATTGGCGGAAGACTGCAACCCGGATACCGACGCGACGTTGATGATGCGACCATACTCGCGCTTCAGCATCTCGCGCCCGGCCGCTTGCGAGAAAAGGAACGCGCCCGTCAAATTGATGTCGAGCACCTTCTGCCACTTATCAAACGGCATCGTCTCTGGCCGCTCGCCCCACGTCACGCCGGCGTTATTCACGAGGATGTCGATTCGTCCGTAAATCCCGACAGCCTTGTTAACCACCTGCTGCACTTGCTCCGGGTTTGATACGTCGCACATCATGCCTTCTGCCTTGAAACCGCGCTCGCGCATCTCGTTAACTGTAGGGCTGAGCCACTCGTCGCGCCGCGCACAAAGCATGAGCGATGCGCCGGCTTCGGCGAAGCCTTCAGCGATTTCCTTGCCTAAGCCCCTGGAGCCGCCGGTGACAATCGCCACTCGTCCGGAGAGGTCGAACAACTCTCTAATGTGTGCGGTCATGTTTGATCCGATTCCGGTCTTTGGTCTTGGCAGTTTGATTTTAGGAAATTCTGATCAAGTCAAATCTGGGCACCAGTACCGCAAAGCGGTAACGGCCCACAGCCCAGGGTTGCCGTTTTGCGGCTACCCTGGGAAAAGTAGTTGTCGGAAAGATATAACCCCAACGGGGTTGTGTCGGTTTCCCAATTAAGCATTAGCTCCAAGAAATGTCACAACCCCCGTTGGGGTTGAAATGTTCCTTAACTCTGGTCCCAGGGTAGCCGCGAAGCGCGGCAACCCTGGGCTAAGTTCCATAACCGCTTCGCGGTAAGCGTCTTACTTTTCTGCATCTACGATCAACCGAGCAATGCGCTCGCGGTGAAACGTCGCATCGCCAAACAACGTCTCGGATGATTTGCTACGCTTGTAGTAGAGCTGCAGGTCGTGCTCCCAGGTGAAGCCGATGCCGCCGTGAACCTGCACGCCGCGGTTGCCGACCTCGCGGTAAGCGTCCGAGCAGTAAGCTTTCGCTATCGAGACGGCGGCGCTGGCCGACGGGTCGCCTTCGGTCAAAGCCCACGCCGCATAATATGTGGCCGAGCGCGCGCTTTCCGTCAGCAACAACATGTCGGCACACTGGTGCTGCACGGCCTGAAAAGAGCCGATGACGCGACCGAACTGCCGGCGCGTCTTCGCATACTCGACGGTCGTATCGAGCACCCACTGCATCCCGCCGACCATCTCAGCGCACAGCGCGACGATTCCTACCTCCAACGCTCCCTTGAGCGCGCCGCGCGCGTCGCCGTCTGCGCCGAATACGTCCGCCTCAGCCACCGTGACGTTGTCAAAACCGACCGCGCAGAGTTTGCGCGTCCCATCCATCGAAGACGTCGGAGTGACTGACAGTCCTTCCGCGCCGCGCTCGACGGGCAGAAGCGCGAGACCGTCCTTGCCAGATCGCGCCACACAAATAAGAAGGTCGGAGACCTCCGCGTCGGAGACGAAAAGTTTTGTCCCCGAAAGCTGAAATTTCCCACCTCCCTGAATGGCCTTGAACTTAATCGAGTCCACGTCCCAGCTCGCACTCTCCTCGAGGAACGCGACCGTCGCTTTCAACTCGCCCGTTGCGATTGGCTCAAGATACTTCGCGCGCTGCGCCACACTGCCGGCGCGCTCGATGAGCGAGGCGGCTGTGAGCGTCGAGAGAAAAGCGCCCGGCAAGCAGGCGCGCCCCATCTCCTCCGAGACTGCCGCCAATTCGACCAGACCGAGCCCAAGGCCGCCGTGCTCCTCTGGGACGACCAGGCCTGTCCAGCCCTGGTCGGCGATTGATTGCCAGAGCTTGTCGTCGTGCGCAGTATCAGTTTCCATCAACTCACGCACACGCTCCGGCTTGCATTCGCGCCCAAGAAAACCACGCGCTGAGTCCTTAAGAAGTTTTTGCGGCTTGCTGAGATCGAAGTCCATGATAATTCAATGATGAATGATGAATGCGGAATGATGAATTGAAAACAACTGCTTTTTCTTTATTCATCACTCCGCATTCATCATTCATCATTTCTCCTAGTAGCTCTTCGGTAAACCGAGCACACGCTCGGCGATAATGTTGCGTTGAATCTCGCTGGTGCCTGCCTCGATGGTATTGCCTCGCGCGCGCAAGTAGGCGTACTCCCAGAGCCCGTTGTCGAAGTCTTTAAGCTGTGCGTAAGGGCCAAGGATTTCCTGCGCGATCTGCTGAGTGCGTTGGTTCATCTCGCTCCAGTAAAGCTTCTGGGTAGAGCCTTCGGGCCCGGGCGTGCCGGTCTTGGAAAGGGAAGTCAGCGCGCGCTTAGTGTTGAGGCGCAGGATTTCGAGTTCGAGGTAGGCTTGCGCCAGCTTCTGCCTGACGATGGGGTCTTCGCTCGCAGGACGACCGTTGCGCTCTATGGTGCGCGAGCGTGCGATCAAGGCTTCCAGGTTGCGTTTGAAAACAACCTGGGCCCCCGTCCCGACATGGGCGCGCTCGTTCATCAGCGCCGTAATTGCCGTCGTCCAACCTTTATTGACTTCGCCGAGCACCTGCGAGGCGGGCACTCGCACCTTCGAGAAGAAGACTTCGTTGAATCCCGAATCGCCAGACATCTGCCGCAGGGGCCTGACCGATACACCCTCGCTGCGCATGTCCGCGAGGAGGCAAGTGAGGCCCTTGTGCCTGGGAGCTTCCGCATCAGTTCGCACCAGCAGCAGACACCAGTCTGCCATCTGCGCGAAACTCGTCCAGGTTTTCTGGCCGCTGACAATGAAATCATCACCGTCGCGAATGCCTTTTGTCCCGAGCGCTGCCAGATCGCTGCCCGCGTTTGGCTCCGAGAAGCCCTGACACCAGATTTCTTCCCCGGAAAGTATTTTAGGGAGATAACGCGACTTCTGCTCTTCGGTGCCCGTCGCGATGATCGTCGGTCCGACCAGCGCCAACCCGATCGTGCCGATCAATTGCGGGGCATTCGCGCGGGCCAACTCCTCCTGAAAGATGGCCTGCTCCATCAGCGTTACGCCGCGCCCGCCGTACTCTTTGGGCCATGAGATGCCTGCCCACCCGCCCTCGTAGAGGTTGCGCTGCCAGTCGCGCAGATACTCGATGTATTCGTGGCGGTCTTCAGCGCTGGTGCTTCCCTTCCATTCTTCCGGTGTGTTGATCTTGAGCCACGCCCGGAATTCGTCGCGGAACTGTTGTTCGTTTGCTGTTAGGTTTAGGTCCATATCGTTAACCCGGGTAAATGGTGAATGGTGAATGGTGAATGGTAAATAGAAAGCGTTCGGTTCGTATTGCTTCGTGTTCTTTCGTGTAATTTCCTAGCACCCCACGCGGGCTGCCCGCGCGGGGACCCCGCGTGGATCGTGTGCTTGGGATTCGGGGGCCATACGATCCACGAAATTGCACGAAAGAACACCAAAGAAGAGTTTTTTATGCAAAGTCGTTCTTATCCATTCATCCTTCCCCTTTACCCGATTCTCTTATCCATTCACCATTCACCATTTACCATTTACCCGACGGGTTGCGATGCCTCCCACAGCAATTCGGAAACGTCCATAACTTTTACTTCGCGCTCACCCTTGCGCGCGTTGATCCCGTCTTCCATCATCGTCATACAAAACGGGCAGGCCACCGCAAGCACGTCAGCGCCGGTTTCAATGGCTTCGCGCGCACGTTCCTGGTTCACCCGCTGGCTCGCTGGCTCATCCACGAAGCTCATACCGCCGCCTCCCCCGCAACAAAAACTCTTCGCTCGGCTGCGCTCCATCTCTGTTGCATTCCCGGCTGCCGATATTTGCACCAGCTGCCGCGGCGCGTCGTATATCCCGTTCTGCCGGCCTAAGTAGCATGGATCGTGAAAAGTGATCCTCTTTTCCGTTTGCGACAACGGCCGGAGTTTACCGTCGTCAACCAGCCTGGCGAGATACTCGCTGTGGTGATAGACCTCAAACCTGCCGCCATATTGCGGGTACTCGTTTTTGAACGTGTTGAAGCAGTGCGGACAAGAGGTAACTACTTTCTTGACCCCATGCCTGTTCAGGTTCTCGACGTTTTCTTTCGCAAGCGTCTCAAACAAAAACTCGTTACCGATGCGCCTTGCGGGATCCCCAGAGCACTTTTCCTCGCGTCCCATGATTGCAAACTTTACCCCGGCCTGTTCAAGAAGGAGTGCGGTGGAGCGCGTCACTTTCTGGTTACGTTCTACCAGCGCCCCGCCGCAACCGACCCACAACAACACCTCGGCATCGTTCGTTTCGCCAATCTGCGTAACGCTGAGCCCTTCCGTCCAATCCAGCCGCGTCGCGTTCGTTCCGCTGAAGGGATGGCCGCGCTTTTCGAGCGACATGATCGCCTGCTGCATCGAATCAGGAAAGTCGGCTTCCTCCATCACCAGGTAGCGCCGCATATCCACAATCTTGGGCATCTGTTCAATGAACACCGGACAGGCTTCCATGCAGGCCGCGCAGGTCGTGCATTGCCAGAGCGGGACGGGAGAGGTCGCCGGCACGGCGCCAATGATCGCGGATTGCGGATTGCGGATTCCGGATTGGACCGCATTTGAAGGGCCATTTTGACCGCCGGCGTTTGCTGCTGTTGGTAATGGGTTAGCTGTAATCTCCGTAATCCGCAATTCGTTGTGCATTAAATCGCGCAGTTGGAGAATGATGTCGCGCGGCGAGAGTTCTTTGCCGACGATGTTCGCCGGACAAACTTCCGTGCAGCGCCCACACTCGGTGCAGGCGTCAAGATCGAGCAAATCTTTCCACGTAAAACTCTCGAGCGAGTTGACCCCGAAGCTTTCGGTCTTCTCGAAGTCTATGTTCTTTAACCTTGCGCCCAGCGGGACGAGGTTGGCGGTGTAGATATTCAAGGGCGCGGTGATGACGTGCATCATCTTCGTGTAAGGCAGCCACGCGATGAAACCAAAGCTCACGCCGAGGTGAAACCACCACGTCCCCCAGTGTGCCCACTGCATCGACTTGACGCTCATCAGCGAAAGCGAGGCGCGCGCGATAAGATTTCCAAAAGGCGACCACGCGCCCCACGGGTCGTTCGTCACCGCAATGCGCCAACCTTCGATCAGAAATCCTTGCAGGCACATGAGGAAGATCGCCGCGAGAATCAGCGTCGCCTCGTTTGTGTAGACCAACATCTTCGGACGTTTGAGGTAGCGGCGCGCCGCGGCCATGCCAATACCGACCATCACGAGCGCGCCGAAGATGTCAACGACGAACGACTGGAAGTAGAGGTAGAAGTTGCCGCGCATGATCGTCGTGCCGAAGTCCGCGTCGAGCGCTACGACCGTGGTTGCGATTGTGAGAATGATAAAACCGTACGTGATGAGCCGGTGGAAGAGACCCGCGTAACGGTTGCGCGCCGTGCGCCTCTGCGCGAGCGCATGACGGGCGACCAGCTGGACGCGCTCCAGGGGGTGGTCGAAGCGGGCGGCGGGAAGACCGCGTCGCCAGCGACTGAAATGGCGATAGATGCCGTAGCCGGCGACCGCTGCCGTCGGCAGAAGCAAGAGATACATCACCCAGATGTGGGAGATGTTCCAGTAAATCTGTCGAGTGGCTTCGGCAGTGTTCATTTCTGTAGCGCGGCCAGCTTCTCGCGCAGCAGCGGCACGACCTTGCGGTAGTCCTCTACGATGCCGAAACGGCAGTGCTTGAAGATCGGAGCGTCCGGGTCTGTGTTGATTGCTGAGATAGTCTTCGCCTCGGAAATACCGGCCATGTGCTGGCTCGCGCCAGTGATCGCGATGGCGAGGTACAAGTCTGGCGTGACCTTCTTGCCGGTCTGCCCTACCTGCCAGGTTGGCGGTACCCAGCCCGCGTCGCATGCGGCGCGCGATGCGGCCATCTGCGCCCCCAACAGATCGGCGAGCGGCTGCAATTCGGTTTCGAACGGTTCAGCCCCGCCAATGCCGCGCCCGCCGGAGATGATCACACGCGCCTCCTCGAGCCGTGCCTCACCCTGCGCCGCCCGCTTGCGCTCGACCACGCGCGTTCGCGTATCGGCTTGAATGTCTAATGCGGCGCGGCTGACCTCGCCCGCCTTCGCTCGGGCCGGGGCGGGCGCGAACGAGCGCGCGCGCAGCCACACGACGGCGGGCATGCGTCTGAGTTCGATCACGGCCTGAGCCTTACCGCCATAGACCTGACGGCTGACGCGCAAGGCGTCCGCTTCAACCCGCAGTTCTACGCCATCTCCCAGGGCACTGCCCCGAAGACGGTAGGCGAGGCGAGGCGCAATCTCCTGACTGTAAGTGTCCCCTGCAAGTAGAACGGCGCGCGGCGACAACTCCTCGCACAAACGAACCAGCGCACTCAAGCAAGTCTCCGGCTGGTACTCAGCCAACTCCGCTTGGTCGGCGACGATCACCGTTTCGCAGAAGCGACTGAATTCGGATGCGAGCGTATCCGCTCCAGTACCGATGAGGACGGCGCGCAACCGGCCGCCCAGCTCGTCGGCAAGGCGTCGCCCGGCTCCCGCAAGTCCCTGCGCGGCTTTGTCAAAACCGGCGGAGGCGAAGAGACAGATAACAACGTCGTTCATTGTCACATCACAGACATTACTGGGTGTCCGAACTATTTATTTCTGGGAGTACAGTCGTAACGCAAACTGTTAGTTTGCGGGTTTCGGAAACCATTCAAGGCAATGGTCACGAAGCGTCCGCAAACTAACAGTTTGCGTTACATCGAGCCGCTCGTTACTTCGACTATGCGCCTGGCAAAAGACTCTACCTTTTGATCCAGCGTGTCGCCCGTGACGAACTCACAGCGCGTCTCTTTCTGCGGGATGAAGAGTTCGGCCACCTGGTAGAACGTGTTTCCGTCACGTGCTTCGTTCGCGTCTATGCCCAGATCATCAAGCGTCCATGTGATCAACGGCTGGCGATACGACATCATCACATCGCGCACTTTCGGGATGCGCGGCAGGTTGTGTTCATCGTTGGTGACGCTGACGACGATGGGCGGCTCGGCTTCGAGCACCTCCCAGCCGCTATCCGTCTGTCGCTTGAGCCTCAGCTGGCCACCTTCCGACTCGATCCGATCAACGAACGAGACGCATGGCATTCCCAACTCCTCCGCGATCAGCCCGCCCGTCTGCCCCGCACCCCAATCGCCCGCTTCGCGCCCGACCATAATCAGATCAAACGTGCCAAGCTTGCGGATCGCGGCGGCGAGCACGCGCGCTGTCGTGAGCGGGTCGGGATTCGCGTTGCCATCGTTGACAATGAGTGCGGCGGCGTCTGCTTTCATCGCCAGCGCTTTGCGCAGAGAGTCTTCGGCGGAAGGCTGACCG
>JBBPIC010000132.1:0-4028 GCA_038040525.1 Acidobacteriota bacterium
GACTCCAGCGGGGCTGCCCCGCCGGGGACCCCGGTCCGCGCTGGGTTCTGTAATTAGGTACATTGCTCAAAACTGCATCAGTACCCTCGGAATAGCGTTGGGTCGGAATCTTTTAGCGAGCATATTCCATTGAGGCCGCAGACACAGGCGTGAGACGGCATGAATCAGAGTGCTCGATTTCCATTGCACCAATGGTCCGTCAAGAGGCCGGGCGCTAAAGGACGCCGCCATGACACGGACTCGTAAGGGCCGAGCTTGGCGTCTTGGCGATTCCGGGCGTTTGCGACAAACTGTTTCATCAAACCAATTCTTGAGGAGCATCTTGGATTATCGATGACTGAAGTAAAACGCGTTGGCGTGTTAACCGGAGGCGGTGATGCGCCCGGACTCAACCCAGCTATCAAGGGTTTGGTTTATCGGGCATCTGAGCGCGGGATCGAAACAGTTGGCCTCAGCGATGGCTGGCTAAGTTTGCTCGACCCTCCATTCGATGTCATACCGCTTGAACGCTCAAGCGTGCGACGCTGGGATCGCGATGGGGGGACTAACCTCGGCTCGTCGCGCACCAATCCTTTCCAGACCCTCAACGAGTTGGGAGATCGGATCGACAAGTCGTCTGAAGTGGTCGCCAACATCGAGAAGCTCGGTCTCGATGCCATCGTTGCTTGCGGTGGTGAGGACACGCTTGGCGTTGCGGCCCGGCTCTCAGAAATGGGAGTGCCCATCGTCGGCATTCCCAAGACGATCGATAAAGATCTGTCAGGAACAGACTACACGCTCGGGTTTGACACGGCGTTAAGAAACGTAACCGAAGTCATCGAAAGGTCACGCACCCCTGCTGGTTCGCACGGCTGGGTTCAGGTGATCGAAGTTATGGGGCGCCACTCTGGCCACCTTGCCCTTTGGTCGGGTGTGGCAGGTCAGGCAGACATTATCCTGATCCCCGAACACCCATTTCGCTACGAGAAGGTCTACCGCCTGTTGAAAGATAAGCTCGGAGATTCAACCTCGCATCCCCGCGATCCGCAGCACCCGCGTTACTCGGTGATCGTTGTGGCTGAAGGTGCCTACGCGGAAGACGGGGAGCTAATAATTATGGACGACCGCCATGATGCCTTCGGCCACGCGCGCCTGGGGGGCATTGCTGAAGTTCTGGCCCGAAGAATTTTGAGTGATACGTCCTACGAGGCTCGTTCGGTAATTCTCGGTCACCCGCAGCGTGGCGGTCCGCCTTCGCCGGTGGACCGTATCATGGGACTGTTATTCGGCGCCCGGGCGGCAGACGCGGTCGCTGACGGTGACTTCGGCAAGATGGTGTCGTCGCGCGGCATTGCACCGGCTTGCGATCTTTCTCTGGTAGATATTTCGAGGGTGCTGGGAAAGATCGACACTGTGGAGGTAGCGCGACTTTACGACACCGACCGTTATCATCTAAAAGGCATCGGGATGTGAAGAGGAGTGAAGCAACCACGTGTTTGCCCTGATAACTCGAAAGTTTCCAGTCGGGGCAGTAGCCCGACCGTTAGGGAGGGCGTTTACAGGCGCGTCTTGCGCCCTTCCTAACGGTCGGGCTACTGCCCCGGCCACGACCTGAACACTGAGAAATCGTTGACTTAAATCACTCTTTATAATATTGATGCGTCCTTGTTTTCTCGAGAGCAACCAGCGCTGCTCACTTGGTATACGGGTTCTTAGGACACAGTTAGGATAGGGGTCAAGCGAGTGCGACGAATCGATCTGAGAACAGTTCAGGCTGCCAACCCACATACGATTCGCGACATTAACCGGCAGATAGTGCTGAATTACGTTCGCGAAAGGGAGCCAATCTCACGGGCTACCATCGCCCGCGAGACGGCTTTGCAACGATCTACTATCTCAGAGATTGTTGAAGGGCTGACCGGCGAGGGCCTGGTCGAGGAGATCGGTGCTGGTAAATCAACCGGCGGCCGGAGACCGACGTTATTGCGATTGCGGACAGTTGGCGCTATTGCCATTGGTGTCAACATCACGCCCACCTATACAACTATCGCGAGCAGTGATCTGGCCGGGGTCGTGGTCCAACAAGAAGCCTTCCCAACCGATTCCGCTCCCGAACGCACGTTTAACCGCATCATTGAAATCATTAGCAAATTTTCTGACCAGGGTTCAATCGAAGGGATTGGCGTAAGTATTCCCGGACTGGTTAATCCCGCGACGGGGAATGTAATCTTCGTCCCGTATTTTAAGTGGCGTGACCTACCCATCGCGGAAACGATCTCTCGGGCGACTGGCCTGCCGGTTACCATAGACAATGATGCCAATGCAGTCGCCCTCGCCGAGTTGTGGTTTGGACGACCCGAAGTCAGGGATGCGCGTGACTTCATATTCGTACTGGTTGCCGATGGAGTGGGAACGGGGATTATTTTTGACGGCCAGGTCTATCGTGGAGTTCGCGGGGCGGCCGGAGAATTTGGTCACATGATCGTCGGCAGCAGTGCACCGGTACCTTGCTCATGCGGAAACGACGACTGCTGGGAGGCCTTCGCTTCCGAGCGTGCAGCGACTGCGCGCTATCAGAGGTTAAGTGGAGCGAGCGACGCGCCGGATTTTGAGACTCTGATTGACCGGGCTCTGGCGGGAGAACAGGAAGCAAAGACCGCCCTCACAGAGACGGCTCGTTATCTCGCCATTGGTATATCCAATCTTGTCGTCGGCTTTAGCCCGGAAGCTGTGATCGTGGGTGGTGCGATAACTCGAGCCTGGTCGCTGATCGAAAAAGCTCTCACGGAAAAGATAGAACGTAGCGTGCGCCGGGGCGTACCTTCGGCGCGAATACTTCGCTCTACTTTGAATGGAGACCCGACGCTAATGGGAGCTTTGAGTCTGGTTTTGGCCAGTAAATTTGGCGGAGCTGCTGCCGCCTGAAGCAGAGAGGTCGGCGGCACGAACGGGCGTTACCCGGGCCCGAGTTTCGTGTCGTTTCGTGTGATTTAGTGGATCGTTCCTCTTCGTCAAGTAGGCACACGATCCACTAAATCACACGAACCGGCACGAAACACAAACTTCTAGCCCACGAAGAAAACTTGCCTGTTAATGCTTCTGTTTATCAGCTTGTTTCTTGATGGCGGCGCTGAGTTCCACCACACTGTCGAGGTCTCTCCGAGCCTTGTCTAATTGGCGCGCGTCGATTGTGCCCGGTGTTTCGATAATCGGGTTTTTTACAAAGCTCTCGATCTGTCTGCAGAGCAGGATGAGTTGATCTTTCGTTTCCAGGACTTTAAGGCTCGGTCCTCGATTTTCTGAGGCGGGTTCAGGCTTGGGCAGCTTCAAAGAAGATTGCAGGCGGGTCGATCGTTTCCTGATCTCACTCGTCGCATCGGAAATGAACTGATAACTGAGCGATCTGTTGGCGGCAATGGCGCGAACCATCTCGTTGTGGAGGGTAAGTATTCGGTGAAAGTCCTCGCCCACCTGGTCCATCATTGCTTGAGCGCGTTTTGGATCGCGGGGCTGCCGACTGTCTCTGCCAAGATTGCTCAGTTGCAACTCACGCCGATCCATCTCTTGCCGGTGGACCTTGGCCGCGTTGCCTGGCTGGGCCGCTGCTGGCACTGATAACAGTACCCAGCAACCGATCAAGAGTAATAGTGCCCTGCCCCAGGCGTGCACCTTGACGATTTCGCTTGCCATAACAACTCCGCGCGGGCTTCCTGTGAAGCAGCAGTATAGCGCTCGCCGCTTACCGGCACAATTTATTACCCCTGCCGATACTCATGCAGTTTGATAATTTCGGCGGAAACCCAAATCAGGTACAGAACCCAGCGCGGACCGGGGTCCCCGGCGGGGCAGCCCCGCTGGGGTGGAGGATGCGCGGGATCCTTCAGCAACGTGAGTATTAGCAAGCATTGCCGACCTTGCGTGCGAAGTTGCCTCGGGATCCCGCGCATCCTCCACCCCCAGCGAGTCTGTCGGGATAACCGGCCTTGCCCGAGAGGTCAAAGAAGAGTCCGGGTTCCGCGGCTTAGCCGCCGCACATCGCGGAAAGGCTC
>JBBPIC010000101.1:0-13614 GCA_038040525.1 Acidobacteriota bacterium
CCACAGAGACACAGAGTTCACAGAGATCGCACAGAGAGTTAAAGGTTATCCCGACGACTCCAACGGGGTTGCGCCTGTACCTTCCAAATCGGACACTTCAGTTAATCAATGCCTGCCCATGCCCCTCGAACCCGACACAACCCCGTTGGGGTTGAATATCGTCAGACTATTTTACCCAGGGTAGCCGCGCAACGCGGCAACCCTGGGCTAAACTACATAACCGCGCGGTACAAATCCAAGCCGAGACTTATTCAGCGCTTCCTGAAGTTTGTCGCGGCGCCTCGACAAGCTAATAAAGCTTATCGGACATCAAACTGACCCACTACCCTGGCGCTCGGCAGTGTTGACTGTTGTCGTCGATTGAAAACTGTTTACTTTTTGCGGATCGCCGAGGGTGGCCAGAAACATAAGGGCGACGGCGAGTATTACACGCATTGTGATAGGGCCTGGAGTTCCCAGCCTTAACCCGAGAAATGGAGTGGAGGTTAGAAAACCGTTCTCGGAATGTAGGGTTTGGCGTCCTTCTTCCTAAACTCGTAAACGAACGTTGCAAATTGAGAAACCGGCGCCTCATTTCTGGTGGCCGGCTCAAACTTGATCTGACGGGCGGCTGTCATGGCTGATTCGGTCAAGCCGTGGTGAAGCGATTTGATTGGAAACACATTTTTTACGCTACCATCGGCGGCGAGGACTAACCGCAGTCTTACTTCTCCTCTGGTGCCGTTGGCGCGGGCTGCGTCAGTATAAAAAGCTGCGGGGGCATCGAGCACGCGTGCCCGTTTCTGCACTTCTCCCTGCCCAAAAACTGTGCGCTGGCGTGGAGGGCTGATTGGCTGCGAGTAGAGTCGCAAGGTCTCCAAACGCTCGCGCCACATTTCAGCATTCGCCGGGTCGATTTTGATTATCTCTTCCACCGTCGCGGCCGCGTCACTGAACCTGCTGGCCAGACTGTTCTGCCATTCACGAAGCACCTCGCGATAGTCGTGCGGATGATCCACTCGACTTGGTGGCAGAACAATTTCCTCTTCAATCGCCGCATGCTGCGACTTGAGTTTGTTGTCAAGTTCCGTGAGAGAGCTTTGTGCCGACGCCGAAGCCCGGAAACCGAAAGGTGTGGTCAGAATCATCAGAGCCAGGAGCGAAAGCGCACGAACCAGCAGCCAGCGAGACATTGAAGACTGATGCATAACGAATCCTTTCGAACCGGAACCCTCGAAGGCCCCGCGACATTTCTTGTACTTCTTGCTCGAGGTGCAGGGACGTGGCGGGAGTGTACTCCGAGCAGCAAAAGAATCCTTGGACATGAATAAGTCTAGTAAAGATTAAAGTTATACTCGAGCTGGATATACATCGAAACGGGCCTACCATCTTTGACCGCCGGTTGGAACTTGATTTGGCGCGCCGCTCTAATAGCCTCAGTCGTGAGACCGTATCCCAGGGCCTGAACAACAAAGACGTCTTTCACCTCACCATCGGAAGCAAAGATTGTGCGCAGAACGACGGTTCCTTCAACTCCAGCCTTTCGTGCCGATTCCGTGTACTGTGGTTCGGGTTTACTTACAACTCTGGCTTTCTGGGTCACCATTTTCCCAGTGAAGGTTGTTGCCTCACCTGCTGATTGAGTCGTTGTGGACTGTGCAACGCGCTCCAACATCTCTTCTCGTTGTCCGCGCCAAGTCTCGGCATCCACATCATCAGGACGGATCCCGAGGTATCCCTCAAGACTAGTTACCGCTTTAGCGTGTTGCTTCAGGCGGAAGTGAGCGAAGCTTTTGGTGATCAAAGCAGGCGCAAAATTCGGATTAATTCGCAGCGCGGTCTCCGCTTCTTCGACAGCCTTTTCCAGCAGGCTGGTTGTTGTAGTAGCCCCGCCCGTTCTGAGACTCCCTTCTGCGATCGCATAGTGCGCTTCAGGGCTTTCGTCTCCCAATTCAATGGCGCGCTGCGCCATGGCAATTGCTTTCTGCGGTTCATTCGCGAGAATCAGCGCGTAAGCGAGCTTGGCGTGGGCGTCGGCTGAGTTCGGGCGCAAGTGGATCAAATGTTCAAAGGGCGAGCGTGACGCACCGAACTCGTTCTGACTATTGAACGCGAGCCCCAGGTAATACCAGGCGTCCGCGTCATCGGGATACTTCTTGACGACCTCGTTTAAGATTTTGATTGCCTCGGTGGCGTCACCTTGTTGGTAGAGCTGGATCCCGCGCTCAGTCACTGTCAGTCGCGTAGGTTGCTGCGCATTTACGTGAGGGGGTGGGCCGCTGATCAAAAGGGAAAGATAAAGAACCACCGATACAAGAACTGAAGAGCCGATTTGATGAGGGTTACGCATCCAGGTTTATTGTAGACTTCGCTGACTTAAGCCCCGTGACATTTCTTATATTTCTTGCCTGAGCCGCAAGGGCAAGGCTCGTTGCGCCCAACCTTAGGTTGATCGCGAACCACCGTCTTGACCTTCCCGTCCTCTTCGCCGGCGGAAGCAGCGCCCTGGTTTGGTCCAGTGAAAGTTAACGAAGTTGAACGCCGCGGCAAACGTCGTTGGCGTAGCGCCTCTGGCGGTTGCTCAGCGACAACCTGAAGATTAAACAGCGATCTGATCGTAGTCGTATCGATGCGATCCAGCATCTGCTGGAACATATCGAAACTCTGTTTCTTGTATTCGACCAGCGGATCTTTCTGACCATAACCAACCAGCCCGATACCTTGTTTCAGGTGGTCGAGCGACAGCAGGTGGTCTTTCCACTGCGCATCGATAATGTTGAGCATGATGATGCGCTCATAGGTGCGCATCGCTTCTGGTCCAATCTGCTGTTCCTTGCGAGCATACTTAACCTTGAGCTTCTCCCAGATGGTGTCTATTACTTCCTGAGTAGTGAGATTCCCAAAGTTGATGCTTTCCGCATCGGCATCGAAATCGTAGATCGTCTTGATCTGAATCTTGTAGTTTTCAACATCCCAATCCTCTGGCGACGCTTCAGGGTTCAGATATTGATTGGTTAAATCGGAAAACAGATCGTAAGCCACTCCCGCTGATGGCGGATCTCCCATCAGGTAGTCACGCTGGTCCGGTTCTTCCATCAACTGGCGGCGCAGGCCATAGATCGTCTCGCGCTGCTTGTTCATGACGTCGTCATATTCCAGCAGGTGTTTACGAGATTCGAAGTTTCGGCCTTCCACTGACTTCTGCGCGCTCTCGATCCGCTTAGAGACCATTTTTGATTCGATGGATACGCCCTTCTCCATGCCCAGCCGCTCCATCAGCGCTTTGACCTTGTCGCCGGCAAAGATGCGCATCAGGTCGTCTTCCAGAGACAGGAAAAAACGGGACGAACCGGGATCGCCCTGGCGTCCGGCGCGGCCACGAAGCTGGTTGTCGATGCGGCGAGATTCATGGCGCTCTGTGCCGAGAATGTGAAGTCCGCCAATTTTGACTACTTCCTTGTGTTCGTCTTCAACAATGCGTTTCGCGCGCGCGAATGCGTCAGACCACTGCTCCTCAGAAGCCTCGTCAGGATCAATTTCTTCTTTCTTCAAAAACTCACGGGCCATAAAGTCGGGGTTCCCGCCCAGCAAAATGTCGGTACCTCGGCCTGCCATGTTGGTGGCAATGGTGACGGCCCCTTTACGTCCTGCTTGCGCGACGATTTCAGCTTCGCGCTCGTGATATTTGGCGTTGAGAACGTTATGAGGAACGGACTCACGTTGAAGCCGGCCCGCAATCAGTTCCGAGTTCTCTACTGACACCGTGCCGACCAGCGTCGGCTGGCCACGATCGTGACAGTCCTTAATCTCTTCAACTACAGCATCCCATTTCTCAGGCAGCGTCCGGTAGATCACGTCCGAAAAATCTGTCCGGACCATGGGCATGTGAGTAGGAATCACAATAACTTCGAGCTTATATGTTGAATGAAACTCTGAGGCCTCTGTTTCCGCAGTACCAGTCATGCCGGACAACTTCTCATACAGACGGAAGTAGTTTTGCAGCGTGATGGTGGCGAGGGTTTGATTTTCTTTTTCAATCTTCACCCCCTCTTTGGCTTCCACGGCTTGATGCAAACCGTCGGACCAGCGGCGACCCTTCATCAAGCGACCGGTGAAATCGTCGACAATGATGACTTCGCCGTCCTGCACGACGTACTGGTGGTCTAGCCTGTAAAGAGTGTGGGCTTTAAGTGCCTGCTCCACGCAATGAAGCAACTCCATGTTGGAAGGATCGTAAAGATTTCCCACTCCCAAAAGCCGTTCCGACTTGTCCACTCCTTCTTCGGTCAACACCGCAGTGTGCTGTTTTTCGTCTACCAGGTATTCGCCGGTTTTCTTGCCGTCGATCTCTTCGCCCTTGCGCAACTGCGGGATGATCGCGTCAGCCTTGTAGTACTTATCAGTCGCTTCATCCGACGGGCCGGAAATAATTAAGGGAGTGCGCGCTTCGTCGATCAGGATCGAATCAACCTCGTCGACGACGGCGAAATAGTGACCTCGCTGGACACAAGTGGCGAGGTCAAACTTCATGTTGTCGCGCAGGTAGTCAAACCCGAATTCATTATTGGTGCCGTAGGTGATGTCGGCGGCATACGCTGTTTGCCGCTCAAAATCATCCATCTCGTTTTGAATACAACCGACTTCGAGACCGAGGAAGCGGTGAATTTGGCCCATCCACTCGGCGTCGCGCGAGGCCAGGTAATCATTCACGGTGATCACGTGAACTCCACCTCTGCCGGTTAACGCATTCAGGTAGGACGGCAACGTCGCCACCAGAGTCTTGCCTTCACCGGTTCGCATCTCTGCAATTTTGCCCTGATGCAAGACGATGCCGCCGATCAATTGCACGTCGAAATGACGCATGCCGGTAGTGCGCACACTCGCTTCCCGAACGACGGCAAAAGCTTCGGGAAGGATTTCGTCGAGCACTTCCCGTTCGCGCCGCTTGAGTTCTTCTTTGTCCGTTATCCCGGCAACCTCGCGTTGCACCCGCTCTTTATATTCGGCGGTGCGGGCGCGAAGTTGCTCGTCAGAGAGCTTTTTAACTTCCGGCTCGAGCTGGTTAATTTGCTCAACAATAGGCTGGACGGTCTTGAGGAAACGCTGGTTACTGCTGCCGAATACTTTAGTTAGTAATTTATCGAAACTCATACAGTTGTTAAATGTTTTTAGCTAATTATCTTCGATTCTTTGGGGTTTGCAGTCAGATTCTAGTTGAGCGTAAGGAGGGCAGGCAAGCCGCCAACAATCGCCGCCAAACCACACTTATCCCGCGGCTAATTGCTTCTTTATCAAGTCGACCACGGCTTGCCGCGGCATCGTAAAATTGAAAACGAGCTTCTTGCCGATGGGCTCTGCAGTCGTATTTCTCAGCAGCACTTCCTCGTCTTTGCCGGCCCTCGAGTCAGCGCCAATCGTCAACGCGGCATTAAAGCCCTTCGCCAGTAGACGAGCGCTGGCGTCTGAGGAGACTTCTGATTCCACCGATGCCAGCACCTCGCTTTCACCCTGCTTGATGGTAAATACAACCTTGGTCCCGGGATTGTCCTTATCGATGGGTTTCAGGTAAACCAAGAAACCGCTGTCATTCAAGGCAGCGACCATGCGGCCGAACAGGTCTATCAGATTGGGATCGCCTTCCTTCTTGGTAAACCGGGGATCCTTTAGTTTTCCGTTTCCATCCAGCTCACCTTCGATCACAATTTCGAATGGCTTGTTCAGATCAAGCTTTCCCTGGTTTTTCAGATCGTTAGCATAGGCGGCGAAGTCCTTCAACGCCTTCTTATTGATCTCCCCTTCCTTCGGCAGAGTCAGATTGTTTGCCTCAGCAATCTTGTCGAGTTGCTTCTCGGCCTCCTCAATCTTCTTGCTATCCGGGCTGGGACTTGGGTTCGCATTCGCTTGCGCAACCACCGGTGCCGGTGTGCCTGTGGCGACGGGACTCGGCGATGTTGGCAGTGGCGTTGGCGTCGCCGATGGTTCCGGCAAAGGGGGAGTAGGCGCCTGAACTGGTGCGGCAGGTTGTGATTGGACAATTATCTGCGGAGGCGGTGGAGCAGGAGGCAATGCCGCCACCGGCCCGCCAGGTTGGCCTTCGAGGGCCCAGTAACCGTCCGGATAACGAAACTTGCCGTCGGCGATTTGGACAAACTGAACGTCGTCGCCAATCTCCGTTCTATCGTAAGGCTTGTCCACAAAGGTTGTGTCTTTAACGAGCCCGACGATGCTAAGAAAATCCCTCACGCCTGGAACATACCAAAGACAAGCTATGGATAAAACGTGGATCAGTACTGACCAGGCAACCAGTTTCAGAACCAATGGCCCCCGGCGCTCCCAATTAACTTCGAAATCCGAAAAAAGTTCAGTCATTCTTTAATACAACGCCCCTAAGTTATCCAATGTTCCTCATTTAGACGCAATGCTGCTGCGAAGCGTTGCGAGTACCGCAGACCTAAAAAAGCGATGACGGCATATGTATACGTTAGCACTTTGACTGGCAGGTGACCAAAGTATGCGGTTTTCGTCGCAGGCAGATGTCCGGTGCAAAAACGGGTAGAATGAGGGCCAAATGCGCTCATCCAAGAGAGGGAGGCCTGGCCGGCGAGGCAAGCGAGGCGACAGGGCCACGAATAATGATCAGCGGTCGCGGGGCACCCCAATAACGCTCGAGCCCACAGCCTCGAACAAACCTGTTGCTCAGTCGCGCGAAGTGAGAAGGCTTCTGGAAGGAATCGGCACACCGCGCGCAGCGCCCTTCAAACCCGATCCATTTCAACTTGAAGCTCTGGCTGCCCTCGAATTTGAAGACGTACTTGTGACTGCTCCTACCGGGAGCGGGAAGACATGGATCGCCCGGGAAGAGATCCGCCGATTATTGGGCGCGGGACGTCGTGCGTGGTACACAACGCCACTCAAAGCGCTGACCAATTCAAAATATCAGGAGTTCGCAGATGAGTTTGGACAAACGAACGTGGGAATTTTGACGGGTGATCGAAAAGAGAATACTAATGCCCCTCTGATTGTGGGCACCACGGAAATCTATCGCAATCAACTTTTCGATTCTTTGCGGGGCGGGGGTGATGTCGATGCAGACCTGGTCGTCCTGGATGAGGCCCATTACCTCGCTGACGAAGATCGCGGACACGTTTGGGAAGAGGCGATCATCCTGACGCCGGCTCGCATCCGCCTGCTGTTGTTATCAGCGACGATCGGCAACGCGACCGAGTTTGCAGGCTGGATTGAGGAAGTGCGCGGCGTCAGATGTGGCGTAGTAGGGCGCCCGGGTGCACGACCAGTCCCGCTACGCGCGGGAATGCTGCTGCCCGACAAGCGACTGCTTCCTCTATTTAGCGAGAGTGGACAACTGAATCCTGAGATCGTAGCGCTGGGAGAACATTCGCGTGAGGAAAGACGCGGACCAGGGGGCCATCGAAGAAGGCATTTCCGATAACCGGGAGCATACGCCGTTTGCACTGTTCTTAGTTTAGAAGTATGGGCAATGAGACTGAAGAATGCGTGGACCATTTTCAGAGAGCAAGACGATCCACGAAAGGACACTAAATGACTCGAACGAAGAGTTCTTTTCGTGGCGCTTCGTGTGATTTCGTGGATCGCTCTTAGTTCTTCAGCAGCCTGAGATGAAACTAAACATGCCAGAGATGCCGGCGGCGACATTGCTGTCGGCACTTGATTCCTACAACCTGCTGCCGGCCATCGTATTTCTCCCCACCCGGCGGCGTTGCGATCAAGCCGCATCCGAGGCGGCACTGATGCGTCGCGGCTCCGGTGATGAGCGCCGCGAAGCCCGAAGAGATCTCCTGCGCCATTTCGTGGAACAGCATCCTGAGATTCGCGGGCACCGGCATTGGGACACGATTCTTAGAGGCGGGGTCGCCTCACATCACGCCGGACATATTCCTGCCTGGAAATTGGTGATTGAAAAACTGATGACTGAGGGTTTGCTTGACGCAATTTTTGCCACCGCAACTGTGGCCGCCGGCGTCGATTTTCCCGCACGCACCGTGGTTCTCACCGTGGCAGATGCGCGAACAGGACGCGGCTGGAGACCGTTGACCGCTTCGGAGCTGCAACAGATGACCGGTCGCGCGGGCCGGCGGGGACGCGATAACGTGGGCTTCGTCGTAGTCGCACCCAGCCTCTATCAGGATCCGGAAAGAATTGCAGCGTTGCTAAAAGCTCCTCCCGATCCATTAGTAAGTCAGTTTCGCGCCACCTACACAACGCTTCTAAATTTGCTGGACGCTTACAGCAACTTCGCACAAGTGCGAGAGATTGCCGAAAAGAGTTTTGCCCATCGTGAAGCTGCAATTCAAATCGCGCGACTCGAAAAAGAACGGCGAGAATCTCAGAAACGAATCGAGGAACGACTTAAAGAAGCGAGATGTGATTTGTCGTTATCCGCAGTGACCGGCTTTGAACGACTGATTAGCTCACGCACACAACTTCAGGAGGCTCGGCCGCAGACACGCGCCGAAGTTTTGCATCGTTGGTTGGATGAGGTAGTGCAACCGGGTCGCGTTGTCGGTGTTGGTCGCAGCGGCCGGCGCCTGGTCCTGATCAGGGAAAAGCGTGAAGGAAACGTTAGAGGTATTCGCGAGGATGGTCGAAACGCCAGTTTTGCCCTTGAGAGAATTGGCAGAGTCTATCAACCTGTCTACCAGCTGAAAGACGAATTCATCGACGAAGCATTTGCAGACGTTAGCCGGCGCGGTAAGGAAATTGTGATTCCCGAACCGCGTTTGAGAGACGCGCAGTCGGAAGAAAGCGACGCGCTGAACTTGTTTGACGACCGCATAGACGACATCGTACCGAGGCATTTAAGCGCCGAGGATAGATCAACGTGTAGTGAGACGCTCTGGGCATCGCTGAAAGATGCGGAGGAGCTTGAACGGGCGACGCGGCACATCGAGCGCTTGCATGAGGAAGTCTGGGAGCCATTTGAGCAACGCGCACGCGTGCTGTCAGCCTTTGGTTATATCGACTTTGAAGCGGAGAAAGTCACCGACCGAGGACGCTGGCTTGCGGACCTGCACATAGATCGTCCACTGCTGGTTGGTGAAGCGCTTGAGAGTGGTCTCTTCAATTCGCTTGCGTTCGAGCGAATGGCCGGTGTGGTGGCCGCGCTTACTGCCGACGAAGATCGGGATTATGGCGAACTCGAACTGGAGGATGCGCTGGTGCAGGGGCTGGCGCAGTTTGAAGACGTAGGTTTCAAAGTCGCCACTGAAGAATGGAAGTTTGGAATCGAACCGGCACCGGAGTTGAATTTCTCTGCGGCCGCTGCTGCAGCTCGTTGGGCCGGAGGAATGGAGTGGTCCCAGTTGGTTCACGAAACGCGAGCCGAAGAAGGAGACCTTTTTCGAATGTTGTCGCGGACCGGTGAGGCGCTCCTGCAAATTGCGGGTCTTCGTAAATCGCACTCTCAAGCAGCCCAAACCGCTGCCATAGCCGGTGATGCGGTGTTGCGTGAGCCGGTACGGTGAAGGGATTAGTCTTCAAGTTTAGAAGGTAAAACGATCCACGAAATTACACGAAGCCACACTAACTTTCGGCACTGATGCAGTTTGATTGTTTTGTGTGAAACTCAAGTTAGGTACAGAACCCAGCGCGGTAGCGCGGGATCCTTCAGGAAACTGAGTATTAACAAGCATTGCGGACCTTGCGGCGAAGTTGCCTCCGGGATCCCGCGCTACCGCGCTGGGTTCTGTAATTAGGTACATTGCTCCAAACTGCATCAGTGCGTAACTTTCGTTCGTGAAATTCGGTGTAGTTTCATGTTTACTCAACCCAAAAGGAATGAATCGCAATGGCGCTGATTTCAGCCAACGAACTAAAACGCAAACTACTGATCACAGTTGACAGTCAGCCCTACGTGGTCCTCGAAGTCTTCTTTGCATCGCCGACAGCACGAGGCGCGGCGACAATGGTGCGAACACGGCTGCGCCAATTATTAACTGGCACAGTCATGGAAAAGAGCTTCCGCTCCAGCGAGAAGTTTGTGGAGCCTGACATTGAACTATCCCCGGCATCCTTCCTCTATGCTGATACGCATGGATTTCATTTCATGGATGAGAAGAGCTACGAACAGTTTACCTTTGTCGCAGAAGCGATCGAGGCGGATCGGGATTATCTCAAAGAAGGCGTGTCCCTGCAGGTACTTAGATACAACGGGGCGCCGGTTTCGCTTCAACTCCCACAATATGTTGAGCTCATTGTTTCGTCCACTGAGCTGGGGATGCGTGGCGACACTGCCGCAGGCGGCGCCAGCAAGCAGGCTACATTGGAAACCGGACTGACCGTGCGCGTGCCACTCTTCATCAAGGAAGGCGAACTCGTTCGCGTCAACACGCAAACCGGCGAGGTCGCCGGCCGCGCGTGAAGGGCTGCAGTTTTTAGACATCCAAGCGCATTGGGCTACGCCACGTTAATAAGAGCGTCCGACGCGCACATCACTCATCTAATACCTTCATTTTGAACGATCTTCTGTACCCCTCTGCAACAAAAAGGCGGCTTGTTTGGGTACGTCACATCGACAACCTGCAAGCGACACAAAATAGCAACCATCGCAATCAAATCTCCATCTTACACACGGTCTCGAATTCAAGTGCGTTGCAAAGTTCTTTGAATATCGATTGGCCATGCGTAGCGATAAAAAGCCAGGGATGAGTAGTTCCCGCTCTCCCGGTTAGTCAGCAATCTTGGTGGTCCTGGACCATCGCTCACATGGAGAATCCAAAAAATGAAGTTTCCCCGAAAGTTCCCTCGTGTTCATGCTGTCAAGTTTGGCCCATTTGCGATAATTTCACTTTTCTTTTTGACAAATTTCACCGGTCTTTTCTTCAGTCCCGTACTTGCACCTGCGGCCACTAACAACACTTTCATAGAAGCCATACCTGCAGATATTCCTGTGTCTGGCGATTGTGATCTTGATTGGATCATCTATCGTGCAGGTGTGCGCACAGGTGTCGACCCGCGCTTCATTCATGCGGTGATCAAGCAGGAATCGCGATACAAGAACGAAGCCATCTCGCCTGTGGGGGCCCAGGGCCTTATGCAATTAATGCCTGCCACTGCGAAGAGGTTCGGCAACAAGGATCCGTATGACGCAGCCTCTAACGTCGAAGCAGGAACAAAATATCTGAAGTGGTTATTGAAGAGATTTAAGGGCGACGTTACCCTCGCACTTGCCGGCTACAACGCGGGCGAAGGCGCCGTGGACAAATACAAGGGAGTGCCCCCATACAACGAGACACAAAACTACGTGAAGAAGATCGTCGCCAACTACGGCAAGACGTATCACCCGGTAGTCACGCCCGCCGAAGCTAAGCAGGTCTTCAACCTGGCCCAGCCCAACACAGCCCGTCAGACTCTGACCGCCGCCCTCTAGTCCGCGAACTGATCAGCCACAGATCACACCGAGAGACGCCGATACGAACCAGCCCGAGACTTGATCTCTGGTTGGTTCTATCCGTGCCTATCGGTGTTCATCTGTGGCCGCTAGAAATCGGTGGCTTACTGTTTGTGGCTACTTGAGTTCGTCGAGTCGTGTTTTTGTTTCGATGAGATGTGCCCTCAGCGTCTCCAACTCGTCGAGCGTAAGCAGCCCGGTAACTTTTTCACATATTCCGGCCGATATTGAGGCGGCCGTACCGCTGGCCCGCCCTTGCCTGAAGACGACTACTTCCAAATCACCCAGCGTGCGGTAGCGAGCTTCGAAGCCGGCGAGTTTGGTTACCGATTCATTAACCCGAACCACTGACTCCAAAGCTTTTAGCAACGGATCGATTTCCTCATAATCAATGTAAGCCCTGTTCTCGCGAGGCGGTTCACTGCCTGCTCTTAGTGATATCACCACCCCCATGGCGCGCAATGGAGAGGAAGTTTCTTTCATCTCAACGGCGTCGATGCGAATGCTGGCGCCTCGCACGTTGAGGTTTGCTACCTGACTGAAACCCTTAATTAAGACCCTTTCGTATCTAGCCTCGAGCGCTTCGAGTTTAGTGCGGGGTTCAAACGGTTCACATGCCAACTCTCTGCGGAACTGGGGACCGGGTCTCTGCGCAAAACCAACGCCGCAAACGACGATCGTCAGCAATGTGGCAATAACAACTGGGCGGATCGAAGCCATGACAACACCTTCCTTTTCGACTGTCCAAATTCCGGCGGCCTTTGCATACACTCGCCGACACGATTACAGTTGCATAAATCGACCAGGTTATTACAACACGCGCCTGTCGCTGTGAGTATAAATTAAACTATCCAAGCGACCGAGAGAAGACGCATGCCAAAGACGCGACTGGGAATGCTCCGCTGTAAGGCGCCCGTGATGTTTTTTCTACTCGTGGGGTGCAGCTTTGCATGCTCTCAGCAAAATGTGCAAAACAAAGATCAGACCGTGAAACTGGGACCTATGCCAACCACTTCCGAGGCTTCGGCGAAGCCGATAACAGGGCCGATTAACTACTTAGCTCTGGGAGATTCGACGGGTGCGGGCGTCGGAGCTCGAGAAGGTGGATACGTGGCGCGCCTGTTTCGCCGAATTGCAGCCAAAAGGCCCCAATCGAAATTGACTAATCTTTGTGTTAGCGGCGCGACCACTGCCGACGTTTTGAGGGACCAACTGGACCGCGGTGTGAGCGTGAATCCTAATCTGGTAACTCTGGGCATCGGGATAAACGACATCGGTCACGGCGTCAGTCTGGAGAGGTTCTCGCAAAACTACGATGAGATTTTGGGTACTCTGAGAAGCAAAACAACTGCGACGATTATCGTTACTAACATTCCCGAGATTTCGAGTGCGCCACGAATTCCGGTGGGCTTGCGCAGCCAGTATCAACAGCTTATCGTTGAATACAACAAGAAGCTGGCAGAGGTCGCCTCGCGACATGGAGTGACGGTGTTCGATGTTTACACAATTACTCATGAACAGCTTCCCGCGCATCCAGAGTACTTTTCTGCGGATGGGTTTCACCCTTCCGATGAGGGTTACGAGCTCTGGGCGGAAACTATGTGGCCGACGATTGCCAGGGTTATCGGGGAAGACGCGGAAGGGAACTAAGAGAAAAAAAGTATGCCGACTTCGAACGAGCGATTTGCCACAGCCATCACTTGCATTGACGGTCGCGTGCAGCGCCCAGTCTCCGATTGGGTAAAGTTGCACGTCAACGTGCATCATGTAGATCTCGTGACCGAGCCTGGGCCAGACAAGGTACTAAGTAGTGGTCCGTCCAGTCTGATTGACGACGTAATGCGTAAGGTAGCATTCTCGGTGCGCCATCATTTTTCACCAGTCGTGGTCCTGGCGGGACACGACAACTGTGCTGCGAATTCAGTATCCAGGGAAGAACACATCGAACAGATTATGGACGGCGTTGAAGTAATTCTCTCCTATCAGCTGCATGTACGCGTGTTGGGACTTTGGATTAACGAGTGGGGCTCAGTGGAGCTTTTGTGGGACACCCAAACGCAGGAAAGCGTCCGAAGCTTTTTATGAGTCAGGGCGTCGGAGTTGGCCAGCAGCGTCCCCGGTAACAAGGAACGGCCGTAGCTTCTTCGCCACCCGCAAGCTAAAGCTTGAACTGGCCTTGCCCGAGAAGTCAAAGAAGAGTCCGGGTT
>JBBPIC010000102.1:0-13595 GCA_038040525.1 Acidobacteriota bacterium
TTCTCCTACAAAGAATCCGCCACCGATCAGGTTAAGCAGTGCACGGTCACGGCGGGAGTTGCTGTTTTGGCCTCTGTATACCGGTGGTCTCCGCAATGCTTCGACCACCGGCTACTATTTGACAGCCCTCCAGGCTGCGTTATTCAGTACCTGTTTGATCGTGCGGGGCGTCTACCGGCTTCGATTCATGGGAGCCTTTTTCTCGCAGAAAGATGGTCAAGACAACCATCGATCCCACTGCCAGGAATTCACTCTGCCAATTCTGAAACGACTCAAACCAAAAACGTGAGGTGCCCATATAACCGATAGCCGACACCCGTTCGGCTCTTCCATGTTCCTTCATCTCCGCGTTGTACTCACCGGCGCCGCCGACTGCATGAAGAAAAAATGAACCTGCGAAGAGCAGAAAGAATGCCAGAGACAATGAGTGCTCATAGATGACCAGAACGACGCCTCCATTGCGCACAGGCCAGGGGGCATTCTTTTTGTTTCGCGATTTGCGAGGCTCCTTGTCGACCTCCTCCTTCTCGTCCGGCTTCTTCGATTCCGCAGAGCCTTTCTGATAGAGGAACACGGTGAGAACCACAAAGAAAAACATTTGCAGAAACTCGCTTTCCCAGTTCTCCATGGTCGCCTCGAGAAAGTGGTCGGTGCGAAGATACTCCAAATACGAGATGGCAGGTCGACCATGTAGCCGTTGATCGTCGTTGTACTCCCACCCGCCCACAATCGATTGGCCGAGCAGGAGGGTGAAAAAGAACAAGCCAAAGAGTACGAGCGAAAGGCCATTGTTACGAAGAAATCGTCGCATGTATCTGGTCCTCCCCAAACGTCTCAGGTTCTGAAAACACGAACGTCGCGCTATCGCAAATAAAATGCCGTGCCTTGTTTCGAGCAAGATTTTGATCGCATAAGATACGGTCCACGAAACCACACGAAACAGCACGAAACAATTATTAGTGTCTTTGGTGCGATTTCGTGGATCGTATTTTATTTTCGCTGGTTGCGGCCTCTAGGCCGCGCTGTGCGATCTCTATCAACTCTGTTGCTTCTTAGTGGCTCGGCGAAAAAAGCCCTTATTTTTCGCTCTGAGAAAGACAGGCTATGTACTTTCCCGATAGCCTCGTTGGGGCATCAGCAAAGAGCTTCCCGTAACCCGGCACTCTCCTTGCAGAAAGATTATTACCTGCACTCGTACAAGTGTATTCGCTGTAACTGTCCCTCGACTGATCTTGAAGGGGACAGGAAAAGTCAGACGCTTGTACTGGAAGGGTACAGGTCGTACTGCGCGTAAGCCGCAATAATTTGAAACTTAGATCGAACAAGAGGGAGAAATTGATATGGACACCTGGGAAGTTACTTTCGAAGAACATGGAGACGAGGAAACTCGAGAAACCGAAAAAGGTCGAGATAACGAGTCGAATAACGGCGCTACAAAAGGCGGCGGCGCCAACGTAGGCAAGATTGAAAGAATTGCCAGCGCGATCGGAGGAGGGGCGCTCATCGGATATGCGCTGAAGAGCCGTTCCAAAGGAGGCATTGCTCTCGGTCTTCTGGGCGCCGGGCTCCTTTATCGTGGAGCCACAGGCCAATGCGAAGCATACAGGGCCTTCGGGATAGACACCGCAAATCTCGCCACCGAAGACGCGGCGGGCGTGGCCCGCGACGTCCACATTGAAAAATCGATAACCATCAATCGTTCACCTGCGGAGTTGTACAAATTCTGGCGCGATTTTGAAAACCTGCCGCGGTTTATGGAAAACCTGGAATCGGTAACGAAGTTGGATGAACAGCGATCTCACTGGGTAGCTACAGGTCCAGGCGGGAAGCAGATCGAATGGGACGCGGAGATCTATAACGAGAAGGAGGGCGAGCTAATCGCCTGGCGATCATTGGCAGGGTCAGACATCACGAACGCGGGCTCAGTACATTTCGAACCGGCGCCGGATGGCCGTGGCACCTATCTAAAGGTAACGCTCAACTACAACCCGCCGGGAGGTAAGGCCGCGGCGCTATTCGCCAAACTCTTTGGTCAGGAGCCTGGCCAGTTAGTCGAGCACAACCTCAAGCGACTTAAGCAATTGATCGAGACCGGGGAAATTCCCACTACCGAGGGTCAGCCGTCAGGCCGGGTACAACAAAATGCCTCAACGGGCGAACGGAAGCAGGGCAAACTGGCGAGCAAGACGCCGGTCCGTAGCAGGGCGGCCTCTGCCGGAGAGGAGTTCGCATGAAAGCACTCTGTTGGTACGGAAAATATGATGTGCGCGTTGACGAGGTTCCCGATCCTGAAATTCTGAATCCGGGCGATGCGATTATCAAGATCACAACCACGGCGATCTGTGGGTCGGATCTACATCTCTACGACGGCTACATTCCCACGATGGTGAAGGGCGACATCCTTGGCCATGAGTTCATGGGAGAAGTAGTAGAGATCGGCAACGCCGTGACGAACTTGAAAATAGGCGACCGCGTGGTCGTGCCTTTCACGATCGCCTGCGGCAAGTGTTTCTTCTGTCAACGCGGACTCTGGTCGTCATGCGACAACTCGAATCCCAATTCACACATCGCTGAAGCCATCTACGGGTTCTCGCCGTCCGGGCTGTTTGGCTACTCCCACATGTTGGGCGGCTACGCCGGCGGCCAGGCGGAATACGTCCGCGTACCCTTTGCAGATGTCGGCGCTTTCAAGATCCCCGACGGGCTGCCTGATGAGAAAGTGCTCTTTCTCTCAGACATTTTTCCGACGGGTTACATGGCTGCTGAGAATTGCAATATTCAGCGCGGCGACACCGTCGCGGTGTGGGGTTGTGGACCGGTCGGACAATTTGCGATCAAGAGTGCCTACCTGCTGGGCGCCGAACGCGTGATCGCCATTGACGACAATCCGGATCGCCTGCGAATGGCCGCTGAAGAAGGCAAGGCTTATACGCTAAACTTCGATGATGTGGACATCTTTGAAAAGTTGAAGCACATGACAGGCGGCATGGGACCCGATGCCTGCATCGACGCAGTCGGTCTGGAGGCACATGGCACTTCCATTGACGCCCTTTATGATCGCACCAAGGCGGCGCTTTTCATGGCCACGGATCGCCCACACGCTTTGCGCCAGGCGATTCATGCATGTCGTAAAGGTGGCACGGTCTCTGTGCCCGGAGTCTACGGCGCTTTTCTCGACAAGTTTCCTTTTGGCGCTGCGTTTGCGAAGGGCTTGAGTTTCAAGATGGGCCAGACACATGTACATAAATACATGCAACCGCTGCTGGAGTTGATCGAGTTTGGCCAGATCGATCCGTCGTTTGTGATCACTCATCGCGTTAGCCTCGACGAAGCACCGGAAGCTTACAAAACGTTCAAGGCCCAAACGGACAATTGCATCAAGGTTGTGCTCAAACCCGGACAACGAGGCGCAAGCTCAAACGGTAACGGTAACGCCAGAGCCCATTAGATTCGATCAGGCAGGGTTCAATGTTTTAAACCTTCATATGCCAAAGGAGGACTAGCTATGGCAGCGGCATCAGCAGAGTCAAAAGTAACCACCAACCATGACGAAATTCAGAGATGGGTCGAAGAGCGAGGAGGCCAACCGGCGCGCGTTAAAGGCACCCGCGACGGCGAGAGTCAGGGAGTACTGAGAATTGACTATCCGGGGTTTTCTGGTGAAGACACCCTCGAGCCAATCACCTGGGAAGAATTCTTCGAAGCCTTTGACGACAACAACCTGGCATTCTTTTATCAGGAACAGACAAAGGACGGAGAGGAGAGTCGATTCTCAAAGTTCATTGATCGGGATTCAGCGCCAGAAAAGAGCAAGGCTGCAGGTAACTGAGTGGTAGGACAGGCATTCCTGCCTGTCCGCCTCTCGCTGAATACCAGCAGGCGTATAGAGTACAAGCTTTTTTAGCTTGCGGGGTTGGCGAAGAAGCTACCTGAAGCTTTAGCGTGCGTGGTCCCTAAGACGCAACCTGAAAGGTTGTACTCTGAACACCTGTTACGGCAGGTCCCTGGATCTCGAGAGAAGAATCACTGAACGATCCACGAAAGGGCACGAAATTTCACGAAGAATAGTTCGTGGTGTTCGTGTCACTTAGTGGATCGTTATTTTGTGGGATACAAGTAATCTGGTATTTATCTGAAACTGCTCTTCACCGTCTGACCCTTGAAAACTACCGCAGTCCTCGGTATAACCCGAGCCAATGGGCGATGGCTGAAAGCCTAGCCCCGGTGTGGTCCTAGTTGAGTTTTTACTCCTGAACCATGCTTAGGGAGCGGCGACGAGGTGAGGACGTTGCCGCTCTTATTTTTGGTAAATAGTAAATGGTGAATAGTAAATAGTGAATAGTGAATCGTAAATCGTAAATAGTGCTTCTTAGTAAGGGTTCTATTTACGATTTACGATTTACGATTTACTACTGAGGCCTCCCTGGCAGGAAATAGTCGCTGTAAACCAATTCCGACGAACCACGAACCTATTCCTACCAGCACGGTCAGGACCAACCAGAATTTCCAATAGGAATTAAAAGATTGTTCGAATCCCTCCTGGATTCTGTGAGCAAGGTTTACGTTCATGCTAGGTGGTGTGAAAAGACGCGAAAGGAATTGCACGACAAAGTACCAGCCAAAAGCATAGAGCCAGGTGCGTCCGTCCATTCTAATTTTTTGAAGGGCAACGAGACCAATAGACATCCCTCCAAAATGCGCCAGCGTAGAGGAGACAACCCCAAACAACTCGCGCCATCTGAACTCTCCAGTTAATAACATTCCCCAGGTCGGCACCACGTAGATACACCAGACAATCAAGCCCGGGATCATCCACATAACCGCTACCCTAACCAGCAGGGGCTTCTCCAGAAACATGCCGAGCGCCAGAACAAGATTTCCGATGTTACACATCCAGAGCATATTTCCGAGCTCATTGAGGTCCCAATAGTGAATAGCCTGGGCAGTGAAGAACGCCAGTGGCAGGAAGCCGAGCAGACGAAGTCGAGCCTTGGTTAGTTTTTGCGTGGCCACTCTGAAATTCAGTTGAAGTTCACTTCATCTCATCAGTGAAGTAAAGTTTTTTGTTTTCAATTCTGGTGGAGCAGCGATTTTCGTTTAGAATACCACTTCTATTTCTGCAACTCTTAGTTAGCGGGAACGGGGCAGTAGCTCGACCGTTAGGGAAGGCGTGCAGTGCGACAGTTCTGCAACGGGGCAGTAGCCCGACCATTAGGGAGGGCGTGCAGGCGACGTTGACGCCCGCCCTAACGGTTGGGCTACTGCCCCATACATAAGGCGACGTTGACGCCCGCCCTAACGGTTGGGCTACTGCCCCATACATAAGGCGACGTTGACGCCCGCCTAACGGTTGGGCTACTGCCCCATACATAACAAATATGCCTTCACTCGAAGACTTATTAAGTAGATCCGTTCCCGAGCTACGCAAGCTTTTTCTGGACCGACAGCGGCCCGTACCTAAAGGTTTACTTGAAGCGCTGGAGATAGACACGCGTCAGGGGGCTCATCAACTCGCTAAGCGTATACGCGAACGGTATCGCAGCAATCGCTCAGAAGGCCAGCGTTTGCACACTATGCTACGGTTTGAGATTGACCTCTGGTCACAAGGATATTCGTTAGTCGCCGGCGTTGATGAGGCGGGAATGGCGCCGTTGGCGGGCCCGGTCGTGGCCGGTGCGGTAATCCTGCCGCAAAACTATAAGCTCCGCGGCTTAAACGACTCGAAAAAAATCCTTGATCCGGAAATGCGTGAGGAACTGGCGGCACAGATCAAGCGAGATGCGGTCTGCTGGTCGTTTGGGTTCGCTGAAGTTGAAGAAATCGATCGCATAAACATTTACCATGCGGGTCTTCTGGCAATGCAGAGGGCGTTTCAGGGGCTCAGTTGCCTTCCTGATTTCGTTCTCGTCGACGCCCGAAAGATTCCACATTGCCCCGCGCCGCAACGAGGCATTATAAGAGGCGATGCGCTGTCAGCCTCAATTGCAGCGGCATCGATCATCGCCAAGACCACGCGCGATGCCCACATGATGGAGATGGATACGATGTACGCGGGTTACGGTTTTGCATCACATAAAGGGTATCCGACACCTGAGCATTGCCGCGCGCTGAAGGAGCTTGGGGCTTTGCCGATCCATCGGCGTAGTTTTGGCAGGGTCAGGGAAGTGCTCGGCCTGGATCCCATTCAAACCGAGCTTTTTGAAGTCAGCCGGGAACAAGAGCCCCAGGAGGCGCTAAGTGCAGGGGAGTTGTTTCCAGTACTGGTTGCCGGCTCGTAGCCGACGAAGAGCGGGGGCAAGCCCACCTTCCCAACCTCGAGGTGTTGAAACGTTCCGTAGTTATCGAGAGTGACTGGACTCTGAAGGGCGCTATAAATAGTTGGGGGGTCCCTAAGGGTGGCTTGCCCCCGCTCAATCGCCTCAAATTAACTACCGAAGCTTAATCCAGGTTAGGAAGAGATAAACCTAACATCTGAAACCCCTGAAGCAAGTTAAGGAATCACTTTAGGTCATGGCACTCACTGAGTATAAAAAGAAGCGCCGGTTTGATAAGACTCCCGAGCCCGGGCCGGAGAAGAAGAAGAGCAAGACGGGTCGGATGTTTGTAATCCAGAAACATCGTGCGACCGCGCTGCATTATGACTTCCGGCTCGAGGCCGACGGAGTCCTGAAATCATGGGCGGTTCCCAAAGGGCCGTCCCTCGATCCCAATGTGAAGCGTCTGGCAATGCAGGTCGAGGATCACCCGGTCGACTATGCCGACTTTGAGGGCGTTATTCCCGAAGGCGAGTACGGAGGCGGAACAGTGATGGTCTGGGACTTCGGAACATATGAACCGGAGGATATCGACAACGTCGGCGCCGCCTTGCGAAAGGGCGAGTTAAAGTTTTCCCTTAACGGTAAGAAGTTAAAGGGTTCGTGGGTACTTGTAAGAACAAGGGACCGACAGTGGCTGCTGATCAAGCACCGCGACTACTACACCACTGAAGAAGACGTCACCGAAATCGCCCCGGCCTCGATTCTTACTCGCCGCACTTTGGCAGAGATTGCCGAAGACGAGGGAGGCGATGTCAGGAAAGCTGCCACAGGCGACCCCAAAAAGATTCCGCGGCGGACAGGTGTGAAGCGCAGGAAGAAGGGTAGCAAGAAGAAGGTCTGGCACAGCAACAAGTAGGACTGACATTCCTGTCTGTCAGGGTTTGAGGAAGAATGCAGTTAGGCGATCAGTGCTACAGCCGATTTTCCATATATCATTTTCCATCATATTTTTCCCAGCGTTGATTGGCTCATTGTTTGTATCTGGTTGCATTTGATCGAGTTAACTCCGATGCGTGTTGGAATCGATTTCAATTTTCACTGCTGCTGACCTCCGCGATCCGGCTCGTCGGGGCTCATGAAGTCAGTACCACCACGCGGTAGCGGGTGGGTGAAAGCGACGCCTTCTCTGCCGCACGGACCCACCCGCTACCGCGTGGTGGTACTGACTTCATGACCCGACATCCCAATTAAGACGGGAATGGTCTACACATCCAGACAGTTCTTACAATCAGCTGTGGTTAAGAACCCCGGCCTTCCGTGCCTTTGCATCAGCAATTAGTCAGTAACCCCTCGTAAGACAAACGTCCCTCAATGATCCGGGCTACGGAGGTGTACGGGTGGGGTTCTGTCTTTGTCGCTGAGAGAATGTGAATTACCTCCACGCCCTGCGCCTTAAGATAGTCTGCAATTAAGCTGCGATGGCAGCGCCACCATACAGCTTCAGCGCACATGATCGTTGTCCTTTTATGCTTGCCCACTTCAAGTAACTTCTCAATGCCCTTCTGGAAATCCGCTGTCTCCATGTAGTCGGCATATCCGCGAAAGCCTTCGTTGTTCCACGCTGTATTTTTGGAATCAAGGCGGGCCTTGCGACGGCCGCCCAGCTCTGGCATGTGCAAATATTCGATGCCGGCCGCCGGCAGCGTGTTTGAAAGCTGTTGCCTGTTGAAATGAGGATAGCGGCGTGAGCCTGGAAAGCTTCTAACGTCTACGAGCACCTCAACCTGATGCTCACGCAGGATCTCAACAAACTCTTCCGGGGCTCGTGTGGAGTGGCCGAAGGTCCAAATGCGAGTGGAAGAATCATCCAACCTGCATGCGCTCCTTTCGCAAGGCATCTGTGCCCACCCGACCCACCCGCTCACGCAGGTGGTACTGACATTAAGGTTTTCGCTGAAGTGTCTGCTCGCCGACGTGTGAAGTGATACTTGAATTGGGTGTCGGGGGTTGGGTGTCGGGTGATGCGGTCACGATCGCGACAAAGTCACGGATAGAAGCATATTAAATGTCCACAGCTCCGACACCTGAAACCCGGCACCCAACACCCAACACCCGACACCCGGCACCCTACACCCCACACCCAACACCCTCTTACTTAAAGATAAACCTCAAGTTTAAAGCGACCCCGCTTAGCCAGCAGTGGCTTCCACAAATCCCCCGCCTTCTGAAGTCGCGCCGGCACATTGTCCATCGTGAAGTCGTCCATGCTGGCGCCAGCTTCCAGCTCATCCCACGTCACCGGAGTCGAGACGGTCGCATTCGGCCGAGGCCGCACCGAATAGATCGATGCCAGCGTTCGTCCCCATGCGTTCTGGTTGTAGTCAACCAGTACCCTGCCCTTCGGCCTTTTCGCTACCGTGTAGATCGCAGTTATTAGTTTCGGAGCCTGGGCCGCCAAAGCGTGTGAAAGCTGCTTGGCAAAACCCCACACCTGCTTTTGCGTAGGGCCGCGTTCGATGGGAACGTAAATGTGAATTCCCTTCGAGCCCGTGGTCTTCGCATAACAGGGCATCTTCAAAGACTCGAGCGCCTCACGCAGTAACAGTGCCGTCTCAGTTACTTTTTCAAACGATGCGCCTGGGACCGGATCCAAGTCAAAGTGTAGATAATCCGGGCGATCCACATCATCACACCGCGCGTACCACTGATTAAGGTCGATGCAACCGAGGTTGACTACCCAGAGAAGAGCTGCCAGATCCTGAATCATCGGAAAGTCGATAACGTTTCCGGAGGAATGCTCGATGTGACAAAGCTCGATCCACTCCGGCCGAGGCGATGGCGCGCGCTTCATGAAGAAAAACTCCCCCGCTGCGCCGTTTGGATAACGCTTCATAACCATTGCGCGATCTGTTAAGTGCGGCAGCAGGTAAGGTGCTACATCAGCGTAGTACTGAAGCAGGTGGCGCTTGTTTAGCCCAAGCTTTGGCCAAAACGGTTTGTCCAGGTTAGTAAGTTTGACCAGCCGGTCACCTATCCGCAGCTCAATTCCCTGCTTGTCTTTTGGAATGACGATAGGCGTAA
This sequence comes from Acidobacteriota bacterium, assembly GCA_038040525.1. GTDB lineage: Bacteria > Acidobacteriota > Blastocatellia > Pyrinomonadales > Pyrinomonadaceae > PSRF01. Next base: position 9,339 of record JBBPIC010000102.1, read on the forward strand.
CGGTTCGCGAAGGGGTTTTGCGGGCGCCAACGTTGGCAGCGCCTGAACGTTCGACTCTGGCAGGATGATAATCACGGGTGGCTGCTTTACGAGGCATCTGAGTTAAGGTTTTACATTAACGAGTGTAACGCTTCTTAGTAGGGGCGTCCCTCCGTGGGCGCCCCGAGTCCGTGTGAAGAGGCGCGTCATCCGTGAGCGCCCAATTCGCGTGGAGGCGTGCGTCCTTCGTGGGTGGGCGCTCGATTCGTGTCGAGGGGTGCCCACGGAGGGACACCCCTACAAGTTGAGATCTTCAACCTCTTTCTCAAGTGCCTGCAAAGCTTTCATCAGCATCGCACGGTGTGCCGGTTGGATGGCCCTCTCCAGTTGCTGCTCAGTCCGGGAGCGAGACAATTCCAATGAATGAAGACGTTGCTGGCGGATACGCTCCTCCATGGGCACCCTGGGCGCGCGTTCCTGCGAGGCGCGTTGGTTCGCTTCCTCAACCTGCTCCTCAAAAGATTTGCCCCAGCCGATTGCCATATGAGGTAGGACAGACATTCCTGTCTGTCGGTCGTTATTACCAGGCCTGTCTAACTCGTAAAGCAAACTGTTAGTTTGCTAAGCGGTGGTATTACGCTCAGCGTTGCATCCAGCGAACGATCCGCAAACTAACAGTTTGCGTTACGTGGGCGTCTATCCCGCTAACGCGAGATGGTATTGACCTGTTGATCCGCAAGCCAGGGACAGACAGGAACGTCTGTCCTACTTAAACTATCGTGCCGTCCGGAACCAACGAATTTTTCGGCACAATGATAATTCCGTCGCGAATGTAATAAGCCCCGCTTTCCCCGTCAGCTTCCTGGACGCCGGCCTCATTGATCAAACGCACACCACTTCCAATGCGTGCGTTCTTGTCAATGATCGCACGACGGACGATGCTTCCTTCCCCGATGCCTATGCGCGGCTGTTTCGCATGCAGATCAGCCAGCATGTCTTCCAACGTTTGGTAGTAGTCAGCGCCCATGATGTACGACGCTTCAATTTGCGTCCCCTCTCCAATGCGGCTACGCAAGCCAATTACAGAACCACTTATTGTCGCTCCATTAATTATGCACCCATCGCTGACGATCGAATCGCGGATTGCGCAGTTATCAATCTTGGACGGCGGCAGGTAGCGCGCACGCGAAAGCAAAGGCGCTTCAGCGTCGAAAAGATTAAACGGTGGAATCTTCGTGGTCATGTCGAGATTCGCTTTGTAAAAAGCGGCGATGGTCCCGATATCTTCCCAGTAACCGTCGAAGAGGAAACCCTGCACATTGTATTTCCCGATCGCCCCGGGTATCACCTGCTTGCCAAAATCCATGTGCGTCTTGTCTTCCCTCAGCAATTGTTCCAACCGGTCATACTTGAAAACGTAAATCCCCATCGAGGCCAGATACGGGCGCGCGACCGCTTCTTCCGGACTAAGACCAAGCGCTGCGGTATCGACCCGCATCTTTTCCAGAGCCTCGCCTTTGGGCTTCTCACTAAACTCAACCACGCGTCCGTCACTGTCTGTCTTCAGTAATCCAAACTCGCTCGCGGAATCTGGCGGTATCGGAATCACTGAAATCGTGATGTCTGCATCTGTCTCGTAGTGTCGCGCGAGGAACTTGCGATAGTCCATGCGATAAAGGTGATCGCCGGACAGGATCAGAAGCGTATCAATGCGCCAGTCCCGAATGTGCGGCAAGACCTGTCTCACCGCGTCCGCCGTCCCTTGAAACCATTGCGGACTTTCCGGTGTCTGTTCGGCCGCCAGTATCTCGACAAATGCGTCCGCGAAATTCGAAAAACGATAGGTTTGGGCGATATGCCGGTTAAGCGACGCGGAGTTGTATTGCGTGAGTACAAAAATGCGGATCACATCGGAGTTGATGCAGTTTGAAATCGGCACGTCGACGAGCCGGTACTTGCCGCCCAGGGGGACTGCGGGTTTCGATCGTTCTTTGGTGAGTGGAAACAGGCGGCTGCCCGCACCACCACCGAGGACCACTGCAAGCAGATTATGTCTGTCAGGCATTTATGTCCGCCGACTATTCAGATTGAAGAACGTGGAACGAGGATAGACGGAAAGGGCGCGGTGTTTCAAGCCGGAAGATATACGATCCACTAAATCACACTAAACTACACTAACAACATTTAGTGTTGGGTTCGTGTGGTTTCGTGGATCGTATTGTTTTGAGGATTTCTTAGTACGCCGCGGGCGCACCGGGTGTGCTTCTGTTCCCGGCAGCTTCCTGTGCGATCTTGACTCCGACGCTGGCTCCGATACGCGTGGCTCCCGCTTCGACAAGCGCGCGTGCATCGTCGAGACCTTTGACACCGCCCGACGCCTTCACTCCTAAATCACTTCCCACCGTGCGTCGCATCAGAGCGATGTCAGCCACAGTCGCACCACCCTTGGAAAAACCAGTCGAGGTTTTCACAAAGTCTGCACCTGCGTTTTTGGCGGCCAGGCAAGCTCTGACCTTCTCGTCGTCGGTCAACAACGCGGTTTCAATGATCACCTTGCAGGTGACGTTGTATTCATGGGCCACCTCCACAACCGAGCGTATATCGTGCTCCACCAGACAATCGTCGCCGCTCTTGAGTGCGCCTACGTTGATCACCATGTCTACTTCGCGCGCGCCGTCAAATATTGAGCGTCGCGCTTCGTAGGCTTTTACGTCGGGGAGTGTGGCTCCCAGTGGAAATCCGATCACTGTGCAAACGGGAACGCCAGTGCCCTGCAGGCTACAAGCCGCCACCCGCACCCACGTCGGGTTTACACAAACCGAGGCGAAGCGATATCGCGCTGCCTCTTCACAAAGTTTCTTAATGTCTTCGTCGGTAGCCTCGGGTTTTAGAAGAGTGTGATCGATCAAGCTGGCCCAATCTCGTGCGGATGACGTTTGCCCCAGGACGAGGCCAATGCGTGCTGCTCCCGCGTCAACGATGCGGTGCATTCGTTCTGGACAACGGTCGAAACACTCAGAGGTGCAGCCGCACATGGCGGCTTGATCATGGCCATCGCCATTCAAGCGCGCGACGATCGCGTCAGTAATCTGTTCAATCAGAAGTTCAAATTCGCCGTTGTGCGAGTTTGTGGGCATGGAAGCTAACCTTGATTGGATATTCTAGCACGGGTGTTCGTTTGACTGACAAAACAGACGATCCACGAAATCACGCGAACCACACGAAATCTCATTCGTGTTATTTCGTGTGAATTCGTGGATCGTATTTCGTTTGATTCCCTGTTTCGGGAATGCGGCTGGAGGCGTTACTTGCGGAGATACTGTCGCTCGATGGCCTCGATCTTTCCGACGCGCTTACGGTGGCGTTCTTCACTCATTTCAGTCCCCAGCCAGGCCCGCACAATCTCCCGCATCTCAGGGCTGGTGATCGTCTTGCTACCTAAACTCAAAACATTAGCGCCGTTGTGCTCGCGTGAGTTCCGAGCAACTGCTACGGAATAACACGCGGCGGCGCGCACACCCGGAACCTTATTCGCAGTCATGGCGCTTCCCACTCCAGCTCCGTCGATCACGATCCCAACATCTGCCGCGCCTTCGGAAACACTCTTCGCTACCGCGTAGGCAAAGTCAGGATAATCCACAGGGTCTTCGGAATCAGTTCCAAAATCAAGCACCTGATGGCCCAGCTCGTTTAGAAAAGCTTTTAACTCTTCTTTCATCCTGAAGCCGCCATGATCGCCGCCCACAGCAACCATCTTCGATGCTCGGGAGCCGCGCCGGGGTGTGCGCCGGACGATCTCAATCTTCTTTTCCTTTACCAGGTCTGCAGCCAGGGGTGTTAACCGGGCGCCTTCCGCAATACGCAGTACGGATCCATCCTCAAGACCACGAACGTCATCCTCGGTGATCACGGTTTTGGAGGACTCGTCACGCATTGGGGTCGACACTTCTGCCGGCTTGGGACTGATATCGATAAAACGGCTTGCCGTTGCGGGTGGCGTCGGACTGCTCGCTTCCTCGGGAAGCGCTTTATCGAGCACGTCTCTCACGAGAGCTCGGATGCGATCGCGTTGGGAGTTGTCGTCCATCGTTAGTATCCGCAATCTCCTTGGAGTGCGCCGCCTTGTCGGCGCTTTGGCCAGCGGCGGCCCGGCGCCGCGATGTCGCAAGAGAATTCACTTCGAGCACACAGACGACTCAACCTAAACAAAGGCTGCGACAGGTCGCCGCGGGCCAAAGCGCCGACAACCGGGGTCCCCGGCGCGGCAGCCGCGCTGGG
>JBBPIC010000025.1:0-39999 GCA_038040525.1 Acidobacteriota bacterium
CCCTGGGCTGAATTACATAACCGCTTCGCGGTACAGATCACCCACAGCGGACTTGTTCAGAGCTTCATAAAGCATGTCGGACATTGATGAGCGAAGTATGATCTAGAATCTGAATCCGACGCCGGCGCTGAATTGGAAATTGTGGAATGTTTCAGGCGGGGTTACTGTCAAACCTGACGGACCCAACCCAAAGGGCAATTCCTGACGTCCGTATCGAATCATTGTGTCGCCAGCGTCGAAGCGTGTGACAAGTCTCTGCGACGGGTAAAATTCGAGCACTCCGCCCAGGTCAAACGAGAAGTAAGTCCTTCGCTTCAGGCGGAGGATCGGCAAAGGGAATCCCTGACTGTTTTCGAAGCCTTCAAACGATGCCGTCTTGCTGAAGCTGACTACCCCGGGTCTGCCTTTGGCGAAGATGCCAAGCCTCTTGAATCTTTTGCCAGTCTTGATTCCAGCTTGCCCTTGAAGGACTCGCCCGCCGGCCCGCGCGTTATTAAACAAACCAGTATCTCGCGGGAAAAAATCTCCCTGCGTCTCCAGCGCGAAGTTTGGGCTTAGGTTGTAAATGAATCTGCCGCCGAATCCCATCTGAGTTTGCGTCGCGCGAAATTCCGAAGGAGGAATCAACGCGGGGCTCCGGTAAGGTGTTCGACCTCAGTAAAACCCAGGGATGAAAACTGTGCGCCTGCTTCAAATCTTTGTCGCTTTTCTGGCGGCGTCTGCGCGGTCTGCTCCTTTGGCGGTAGAGAACCGAATCTGAAGCCGATACCGGCACTGACTTGAAGATTGTGATTTCTCCGAGAGCCCGGAGACGTGGCCGAAGGAAAGGCAGCCTCGTTGCCATAGTGAATGATCGTGTCACCAACATCGAAACGAGTCAGCAACTTTCGTGATGGATAGAACTCGAGCACGGCGCCAAGATCCATTGAGAAGTATGTTTTACGCTTCGGCCCGAAAATTGGAAATGTAACTGGCTGGCCTCCCAAGTCAATTGTCGAAGTACCAACTTGCGTGATGATACTGTTGAAGCTTGCGAAGCCAGGCCGCGCCTTTCCAAACACGCCAAACTTACCAAAGCGCTTGCCAGCCTTTACACCAACTGACCTTGCAGCAGGTTTCCTTCATTGAAGAAGCCGCTGAATTTCTCCTGGGGAAAGAAATTGCCTTCAGCTTCCAGCGCAAAATTCTTCGTGAGATTAAAGGTGAATCTGCCTCCAAAAGCCGCCTCCGTCCTTCCAATGTCAACAGTCAAACCCTGTCCCTGGCGTCCTTGTTGAGATTGAGGAATAGACGTCAATGACGAGAACTGAACGCCCACTTCAACCTTTGGTACGTCCTGCTCTTGTGCTTGAGCGCCCACACTCAAAAGGACTGTTAGCGCCATCATCAAACTCGCGAGGAAACTGGCTTTGTTCATGAGGCTCTCGCCCTTCAGGCTTAGTTCCAGCAATCCAATTGGAGGTTTTAAGGAATAAACACGGGGGACTCGCCAAGTCTGAGATGTGCACTAAGAGAATACGCCACTCGCCCGCAGGGAGCACCAGGCGCCGTGTGTTACCAGCTAGTCCTCAACCGGCATCTTCAGTTCGCCGGTCGTAAGGTCGGGTCGCTGGCGCGTCATCTCGTCCGGCGTTGTGTTAACAGTGGGGTGACTATGAAATGTTTCACTAACGGTTTCGGTAACCAGACCCGAGTTGTCGACAGAAAGTGTCTCTCTTAGTTCAATAGTTTCAGGTGGGGTTGTTTCCAAAAGATCCGCGAGTCCTTCGCTGCCCCGGTGTTCGAGCCAGTGTCGATAGCTGACCGTCAGGATCGCCACTACTGGAATCGCCAAAAAGATTCCTGCCACGCCTGCCAGTTCAGCCCCACACAGTATCGCAATGATCACCGCGAGTGGATGGAGATGTATCCCCTGGCCGATGAGGCGCGGGTATACGACATAATCCTGAACGATACGCAGTACAGCCAGGAAGAGCAGCACCATCAGGGCCCAGAATGGCCCCGCATGCAGCATGCCGACAATCGCTGCGATCACGGCGACTAATATAGGTCCTACCAGTGGGACAAACTCACACACCCCGGCAATGAGACCCAGCACCAGCGGGCTCGGCAGCCCGAGAAACGTAAAACCAATCGCGCAGATCACTCCGATAATAAGGCAAGCGGTTAGCTGGGCGCGGATGTAGGCAGCTAGCGCGCTGTTGATGTCCTGGAAAAACTCATCACCGCGCCATCGCCAGCGTCCCTTCGGGAGCATTTGCAGGGCAGAGCGGCGGAACGCATCTGCATCCTTGAGAAAAAAGAAGCTGAGGACCGGAATAAGGACCAACCATGGGATATAAATCAACCAGCCTGCCATACTCCCGATCACTTCGCTGAATGTCGCGCTAACCTTTTCGATCATGCTCGGCACAGCCTTGTTTACAGCATCGAGCAAAGGTCCAGGCATACGATGGGTACGAAAGTATTCGACCCACCCCTGGGTTCTTTCGCCTACTGCGCCCCAATAACTACGAGCCTGGTTTGTAAACTCGGGAAACTGACTGCCCAGGCGAGGCGCCAGAAGGTAAATCACAATAGTGACGACCGCGACAATCAACAGATAGGCAAGGCCGATAGCGGCCGAGCGTGGCATGACAAATTTACGTTTGCCCAGGCGCACCGGGCGCCGGAGAAACTCAACCAAAGGGTAAACGAAATAGGCGAAGAAGACTGACAGCACCAGCAGTAAAATGACGCCGGTCAGCTTCACGATGATCCAAAGCGTAACGGCCACAGCGAGCGTGATCAGGATGACACGCAGCACCGCTCGCGTTTGTGGCCAGGCCACATTGGTCGCAACGTGAACTGCCGCTTGCGGTATTTCTTTGGTATCCGGTTCTGGCACGGTTGGATGTTTAGCTGTAGAGCCTGGCGATGATTCCGCCCACGGCAAGTTGTTCAGAAGGGGAGATACGACGAAACTCGACGCCAAAAGTATCCGGGGTGGCATGATGGACCACGTCACCGTGCAGGGTCAGCGCATCTTCGTGATCCATAAGTAAGAGCCCGAGCTTGTCGCCAACTCTCACGTTAGGGCACCGGGGCAGATTACAAACGCGAATACCTCCCAGGCTGATGTCACCCGGCTCACCGATACCGATCGACTCTTTGGTGCTCTCGTCTTCAATTGCCAGGGTGAGCTTGGTGTTTACGTAGTAACGAGGAAACCTGCGCCTTTCAAGATCAGGTAAGACTTGACTGGGGGTGTTCATCTTGGGGATTCCTTTCAGTTGGCGAATTCGTCTTCGTCTTCATTCTCTTCGTCATCGTCTTCCGACGAAGGTGCCGGCGGAGCACTGACTCGCGGGGCGGCGGGCTCCCAGATGATTCCCTTCCACTCGTCGGTTTCGCCGACCAATTGAAGCGCGGCAAGAGGATGACCAGGATTGCGTTCTATGCGCAGCACTTCGGCTACCACTTGAAGTTTATTGCCGTCTTCACCTTGCACTTCGAGATGCACACGACTGCCGACTTGAGGCAGCCCTTTCGGCAAATGAACCAGGGTCCCGTCAGGGCCCACGTTCTCGGTCGTGCCATCGACGACAACGTGAGAACCTCCCGGTTCGTCCCATTCTGCGCGCACTACAAACGCCGCCAGGTAGCGTTGCCCTGAACGAGCCTCGGTATTCATTTGACGTACCATTTCTTCAACTCCTTGTAGGGCAACAGCGCTCGTAAAGCAAACAAATTAGTTTGCGTTGGGCCACCACTCTCCTGGAAAGTCTCGGATCACCCCAAACCAACAATTTGCTTGCATATCAGACGTGAGTCGTATTGTACCTGACATCTGCTTTTCGCGTTCTCATTCTTCTTCCGTCCTTAACTTGTCCAGAACCGAAAAGTCTTCCAGTGTCGTCACATCACCTGCGACTGTGCCACTGGTGGCAATCTCGCGTAACAGGCGACGCATTATCTTGCCTGACCGTGTTTTGGGTAGCGTGTCGGTAAATCGTATTTCGTCCGGCCGCGCGAGCGCTCCTATCTCTTTGACCACGTGCGCTCGCAATTCTGTATTCAACTCGGGGGAAGGATTGTGGGATCCTTCCAACGTTACGAAGGCAATTATTGCCGATCCTTTGAGTTCGTCAGGGCGAGCGACAACAGCGGCTTCGGCGACCGCGACGTGCGACACCAGCGCGCTTTCCACCTCGGCGGTGCCCAGCCGGTGACCACTGACGTTAATGACATCGTCGATTCGTCCCATGATCCAGAAGTAACCATCCTGGTCGCGCCGCGCCCCATCGCCCGCAAAGTAAATATTTTCAATTTGCGACCAGTACTGTTCTCGATAACGTTCGTCATCACCCCAGATCGTTCGCAACATCGACGGCCACGGCCGTTTGATCACGAGATAACCGCCCTCGTTAGGTCCAACGGGCTTACCCTCACGAGTCATCACGTCCGCTTCGATGCCAGGGAAGGGTTTGGTAGCGGACCCGGGTTTTGTAGGCGTAGCACCGGGAAGTGGCGAGATCATGATCGCGCCCGTTTCAGTCTGCCACCAGGTATCGACAATCGGACAACGCTCTTTGCCAATCACCTTGTGATACCAGATCCATGCTTCGGGGTTGATCGGCTCACCCACTGTTCCCAGCAATCGCAGGCTCGAAATGTCGTGTTTGAGCGGCCATTGCTCGCCCCACTTGATGAAGGCGCGAATCGCTGTAGGCGCGGTGTAGAGAATATTGACTCGATGGCGCTCGATGATGTCCCAGAAACGATCCGGCTCAGGATGGTTGGGTGCGCCTTCATACATCAACACAGTGGCACCGTTTGAAAGTGGTCCATACACCACGTAACTATGACCGGTCACCCAACCGATGTCGGCAGTGCACCAGTAAAGATCCGTGTCCTTGAGGTCAAAAATCCACTTCGTAGTCAAATGAGTTTGCAGGAGGTAGCCTGCCGTTGTGTGCAAAATGCCTTTCGGCTTTCCGGTAGTCCCCGAGGTGTAGAGAATGTATAGCGGGTGCTCGCTATCTAATTCCGCAGCCGCGCAGTTTGCGTTTTCATTCTCCATGAGCTCATGCCACCAGTGGTCACGACCCGCCTTCATGAGAATAGGTTTGACGGTGCGACGTACGACGATACACGTCGTCACTGATGGTGTTTGCTTCAACGCTTCGTCAACCGCAGCTTTCAGTTTAACCTCGTTGCCGCGTCGCCAACCCCCGTCAGCTGTAACCACAGCCTTGCAACTCGCATCGTTTATACGATCAATGAGGGCAGTGCTCGAGAAGCCTCCGAAGATCACCGAGTGTGTCGCGCCGATTCGCGCGCACGCAAGCATTGCGATTGCGAGCTCCGGAATTAGCGGCATGTATAGCGCTACCCGATCCCCCTTATCAACGCCTTGCCGCTTTAGGACGTTTGCGAACTTGCAAACTTCAGAATGAAGTTGCTGGTAGGTCAGGGTTCTTTGTTCCCCAGGTTCGCCTTCCCAAATAAGCGCTGCCTTATTTCGCCGCCAGCTTTCCAGATGGCGATCGAGACAGTTAAACGCGATATTGATTTTCCCGCCCACAAACCACTCTGCATGTGGAGGTTGCCAATTCAAGACGGTGTCCCATTTCTTAAACCAGTGAAGCTCATCAGCCATACGTGACCAGAAGCCCTCCGGATCCGCGCTTGCCTCCGCCCGCAAACGTTCCAGCTCTGCCATCGATTTGATGTGGGCCTGTGCCGAGAATTCAGGAGGCGGAGGAAAGACGCGATCTTCGTGCTGATGAGATTCAATGTTTGTGGTTACTGATGACATAGGTCCCACTTGAGCGCCCGGTAATATTGATGTGGAATAGCCCCGATTGTGTACCACAGAACCACTTGACGCGACAACGGGTTGCTATCACTATGACTTGGATTGCCAACTTCCAGAACGACGGGAATGATCTTGTCCGAGGACGTATTACGCGATGGTCGCTTTAAGGTGTCGCGCGTGCGAAAGTGACTTGTGACCGGGAACGAATTTCTGCCGGCGGTGTGGGTCTACGATCAGCGCTGAAACCTCCGTTGAAAGTTCGGAACTACCGACAGCCATCCTCGGAACTCTCGCTGTCGAAGACAAGAAGAGGAACATCCTCATAAAACAGATACCCTGGCAAGCGACTGCAAAGGTGTGTTGAGCTATTGTCAAAGAGGATAAGACGATCCACGAAGATAGACGAAATGACTCGAACTCAGCGGTCTTCTTCGTGCCGCTTCGGGTGATCTCGTGGATCGCTCGCGTTTTCAGCAGCCTGCTAGATCGGTCCATAAGTCCATAAGCATATGAATCTTTACGTCGGCACCAGCGGCTACAGTTACAAGGAATGGAAAGGCAGCTTTTATCCGGAAAAAATTCCGGCAAAAGATATGCTGCGCTATTATGCGGAACGACTCAGCACGGTGGAGATCAACGCCACCTTCTATCGCATGCCGCAAAAAAGCATGCTGGAAAACTGGAAAGAGCAGGTCCCAAAGAGTTTTCGCTTCTCACTCAAAGCTCCGCAACGGATTACGCATTTCAAGAGACTGAAAGAGACTGACGAAGAAACCAAATACTTTTATGAAACGGCTTCCGTGCTCGCAGAGCAACTGGGCGTCGTGCTTTTCCAACTCCCGCCAAACATGAAGAAGGACCTGCCGCGGCTCGAAGCTTTTCTGGCTCAATTGCCGGCGGAGGTCCGAGCGGCCTTTGAGTTTCGTCATCCTACCTGGTTCGATGATGATGTTCTGGCTCTCCTGCACACCCATAACCGCCCGCTCGTCGTTTCGGATACGGACGACATGCCAACGACACATATCGACAAAACTGCGGACTGGGGGTATCTGCGACTCCGTCGCGTCGAATACGCGGAGAGCAATTTGAATGAGTGGCTCCAGAGAATCAATGAACAGCAATGGCAGGAGACATTCGTCTTTTTTAAACACGAAGACGAAGCCACCGGCCCAAAGCTGGCCGCGCAGTTTTTAGAGTTGGCGGGAATAAGTAAAAAGGGGCGGGAGGCGCCCCCGTCCTAAGGTAACTTCGGATTAGCTAGAAGTTGCCGGTGCACGCCGGATGGCCGCAATCGCAGTCCAGCTCGATTGTGTCGCCGGTTCCTTCGCACGGCGCACTGCAATACTTGCCATCGTCCGGCTGTGGACAGCCGCAAGGCGGGTTCGCACAAGTCTCTATCTCGTCTGCCATGATTCCTCCTGAAAGTGTCGATTTGGGGCGCACAGAGTAGCACATCTGAGCGGCAAGATGGCCAGGTCATTTGAACCAATTGTGGTTTCAGGTTGTTTCCCCGCCACCACGCAAGAGGTGTTCTCACTAAGGCAAAGCTTCAGGTAGCCTCTTCGCCACCACGCAAGCTACAGCTTGTACTCTATACGCCTGTACTCACCATTATCTACTGGTCTTTTCGAGCCTGATTCCCCGGGGCGTTCAAGCAATCAGTGCGGCGGCGATCTGAGCCGCTACGCATGCGTTGTTTTCCAGCAGGGCTATGTTGGCCCTGAGTGTTTTGCCTTCGCTTGCATGTGACATTCGTGAAAGGAGGAAAGGCGTTAGTTCTCGTCCCACGACACTTTCATGCTCCGCTTCGTTCAGAGCCGCTCTTAATGCTGACTCCAGTTCTGGAGCGGGAACTTCAAACTCGTTTGGTATTGGTACTGTCACGAGCAAAGCAGTTTCCATTCCTAATGCCTGCTGTGCGTGAAAGAGTTCAGCCACGTCGTCTGGTGAATCCGCCCTCGTGTCCACAGGCAGCCCACTACGCCGGGAATAGAACGCAGGCATTTCATCGCAATCGTAACCTACGACTGTAACGCCGTACGTTTCCAACCACTCGCGTGTGGCAGCGAGATCAAGGACAATCTTTGCGCCAGAACACACAACGATGATGGGTGTATGAGCCAGGGCCGGCAGATCCCCGGAGATATCGGGTAAAGTGCCACGGTGAACTCCGCCGATGCCGCCGGTCGCGAATACCTTTATTCCAGCGCGTTGGGCGATCCAACTGGTAGATGCAACAGTTGTAGCGCCATTCCATTTTTGCGATTTGGCAATGGCAAGGTCACGAATACCAACTTTCTTGATCTCCTCACTCTCGGCCACAAACCTGACCTGGTCTGTAGTTAGGCCTGCGCAAAGTTGTCCGTCGATAATCGCGATGGTTGCCGGAACAGCACCCGCATCGCGAACTATCTGTTCCAAACGCAAGGCAGTCTCGAGGTTTTGCGGCCTTGGCAAACCGTGGGCTGTCACAGTCGATTCGAGGGCGACGATAGGCTTGTCATCAGCCAGCGCTGACTCAACTTCGGGGCCGTAGGTGAAGAGTTTGCGATACAACATTTAACACACACGAAAGGAACACTAACTTCTTTCGCGTCAGTTCGTGTTATTTCGTGGATCGTATTTTCTTGCTCAAAAAACAAGAACGAGAACGTTTGTTATACGAGTTAACTCGAGATCCTCGGCGCGGCCTGCGATTTTTTTAACGTGAACACGGTGCCGCCGCCTTCCAGTTTGTCCCAGGACACCCTCGCATCGATCAGGCTCGCACGCGCGAGCATGTTTGCCAATCCTCGACCGCCGCTTTTCTGGTCAGGATCAAACGTGCGCCCATTGTCCTCGATCGTCAGGATGAAGTCGTCGTCAAGCGAAGAGTGTACTTCCATCTTCACCTGGGTGGCGTCTGCATGTCTCCAAATATTATTAACGGCCTCCTGCACGATCCGGTAAATCTGCATCTGTACGTTTGCCGGAAGCTTCAGCTTTTCGTCTAGCGACTCGTCGCAGATGAAGTCGTACTCAAATCTTTTATCGGCGGCCGCGTCCTGCACTGCATGTGAAAGCGCAAATTCCAGGGCCGCTGCGAAGCCGACATTCTGTAACACAGAAGGGCTCAAATCTTCGCAAATGCGACGCACCTCTTGCGAAATCGATTCGATCTCTGTTCGCAATGCACCTGGATCAAGCTGCTTGGCGCGCCCCGCTGCGCCGTCGGCGGAGACCTGGTCACTCAGCAGCATCAAATGCCGCAGGTCAGCCAGCGTTTGGTCGTGGAGGTCACGGGCGATGCGACGTCGCTCCCGTTCCGCTTCATTTGCCAGGTTAAGCCGTGCGTCAGCCAGCTCTCGGTTGGCAGTGAAGAGAGCGGCGCTGGTCCGGGCAATACGGCGTCGTTCAAGAATCGCCCAAAGCAGGGCCAATAGCGCCAAAGCCAATAGGATCGCCAGCGCAGTAGACGTCCAGGGAAAGGGCGCCTTCGCAATACTCAACCCAAACGACATCGGATCCGATGAAACAAGGTCCCGGCTGAAGGCCCGCGCCGTCACCCGATATGTACCAGGGCTAAGCCCTTCCATCGTGAATTGCGATTCGCGGGACAGCTTCTGCTTTATGACTTTGCCGTTGGCATTTGCCAGAGTGAAGGCGTATTGAAACTTTTCCGGAAAGGTCCTACTGCTCACCGCGGCCACGTCCAGAAGCAAACTATTTTGCGGGTATTCAAGGCTGAGTCCTGATTGCAATTCCCCGGGTGAGTGCACACGTTTGCTGATAACGCGCGCCGCGTAAAGAGTCGGCGGAACCGTGGTGGGTTTGTATCGAGCGATGCCGCGGCTGGTACCGATTAGTATGGAGCCCATGCCTTGAGCGTCACTGATCGGCAGCGACGCAAAGACATTTTGTGATGGCAGACCTTGCTCAGCATCAAGTTGCGACACAACAGGTCCAAACTCGTCGAGCAGCGTAATCTTCAATAGTCCACTTCCGGTGGTGGCACACCACACGTCGTTACCCGCATTTGCCGAGCCTCTGGTCAGGTTGCGAGCTTCATAGCCAGGCGCCGCAGGAACACATCCTGTGCCTGGCTTACACATGTAAACGCCCTCGTTGGTGGCGAACCACAAGGTGCGGTCACCGGTACTAACAATCGAGCGAACCGTACTCTCCTCCATCGATGCAAAGGCCGGATCGCGCGTTATCTGATTGCCGTCATAGCTGAGCACGCCATCCTTCGCAGTTCCGATTAAAAGTCTGGCGTTTCCGTCCGCCTGAAGACTGATAACCTCACGAGTTAACGACGAATCGGCAGGCCAGATATTCGTAACTCGATTGTCATTGAATCGTTCGACGCCTCGACCATAATCTGCGATATAGGTAGCACCCTGAAACCTGGCTATGCCGCGAACGCTCCCAATTCCATCAGTGTTGCCTGAGCCCGCAGTGATACGGGAAAAACTTTGACCTTCGATACCTGTGTCACGACTGAGTCTTGGCCCCACGTAGAAACCGCTTGCCGAGCCGACCAGCAGTCTTCCGGCGTTGTCTTCCCCGATTGAATAAATGCTTTGCCGCGCCATTTCCTGCACAGCGTTCCAACTCGAAGCTTGCGTGTCATAAACAAAAAGACCACGGTTCGTTCCCGCCAAAATTCGCCCATCGGTCGTTTGATATAACGTGCGGATAAAATTGCTGTCAGCGCTGTCTCCTACAATTTCAACTCTCGCGGCGTTTAGATCGAGCCGCGACACCCCGCGGTCAGTCCCGAACCAAACGACGTCCTCGCGATCCACGAAGATCGCAAAGACGGTATCCGAACGCAGGCCTCCGGCAGTGCCATCAAAAGTGAATTGGATTGTCTTTGGCGACGACGAAAAATAGAAGACGCCGTTCCCCTCAGTTCCCACCCACATGTCGTTGTTGTGTCCGGCTTGTAGCGTCATCACGGCGCCAGTTAGCGCTTTGTCAGCAACCAAATGTGCTGGATCCGCGCCGGAGTACAAAGCCGGCTCGTTTTTCCTGCTCCTGACTCCTACCCACAAGTGTCCTCGCAGATCCGTCTCGAGAGCACGTACGAAATAATTGGATCGGCGCGTCGGTACCTCCGCGGCTGAGGTGTTTTCAATCGCCAGCAAACCGCGACTGAGCGAACCTGCAAACAGCTTGTCACGAGCTACCGTTAGACTTGTTAGAGGCAGCAATCCAGGACGGTCGCGATCGACGCTCAGGAGCGGTTCGGCGAGAAGTGGTTTCACTTCGAATCCGCCGTCAGGCTTCAACTGACACTCAAAGACCATTCCTTGATCGGTCGCCATGATTAGGCGGCCGGCAACAGGTTCGATGATGGCGTTAATCGTCTGGCCTTTGAGAGCGGAGATTGTTTCCACCCGGCCGCTCATAATGCGAGCGGCGCCGTTATCGGTGCCGACCCAGAGCGAACCACGGGCGTCGGTATGAAGCGCCAGCACCCGTCCCTGAGGCAATTCCGAATCAACGAGAGTCTGTGTGCGGCGGCCATCGAATCTTGCCAGGCCAGCTTCTGTGCCAAACCACATCATCCCGTCGGGGCCTTGAGCGATCGCGCGGACACGATCTGAGGGCAGTCCGTGGAAGAGTGTGACTGCGCCCCATTGATGCAGGCCGGTTACGGGTGTTGGAGACGGCGATGGCGACGGCGACGGTGATGGACTCGGCGAAGGACTTGGAGTTGCGACGGCCTCTTGCGAGGAGGCAGGAGCGGGAGGCAGGAGCACGAAGCAGAAGGCAGAAAGCAGTAGGCAAAAGGCAAACAGCAAAACGCGCAGGCCAAGAGATGCCGGCAAGATTAGTGTCTTTCCCGCCCGAGCGTTTGCGGCTTCGCCGCCGCACCGTGCGGAAAGGCTGTGCCTTTCCGAGACCGGCCTTTTCTGTTTCGGAGGCTTCGCCTCCAGCCGTGGAGGCATAGCCTCCTGACCGTAAAGGAAGATATCACGGTGAGGCTGAGCCTCACCGCAGTGTGCGGCGGCGGAGCCGCAACTGCCTGCTCGCGTCAATTGCTTTTGAAAGGCGGCTTTCAGTTTCACTGCAACGTAGACGACGTCAGGGAGAAATCTTGCGACCTTCTGCGGAAAGCTTGTACGCACTTTGCGTCTTACTTCTTCCGTTGATTACCAATCTTCTCTTCGTCCAGGAATCGTTTGCGGTCGCGTTCGATCCACGCCTCAAGGTCACCGGCGGCTTTTTCCAACTCATCGTTGTTTAGTAAGCCACGCCGGAGGGCCTCAAAGAAGGCGCGCGTGCGCACGTTGTAGGCAAGTTTTTCGTAGGCCTCATGATCGGTCCCCTCGGCGACCGAAATAAAAAGCTTTTCATAAAGAGTAGCCAGCCGGCTCTCCACCCCGCGCAGGCTCAGTGAACATTTGCGCGCGATGGCCCAGTTGGAAAGGCCAAGAGCCAGGTAGTAAAGCGCCTCAGATTCAAACTCTGTTAGCAAAGGTCGTTTAAAAGAATCCTTGAAGGCCGGGTCGATCATGTCTGCCCCGTCTTCCAGTACGGCGGCGACGAAGCGCAGGAAACGCGACTCTGGATTGTTTTTGTGAATGAAGCCGTAAGCAGGAGGAGGATCGACTGACTTTACGATCTTGCGGATTTCGTTGATGTAGATCTCATGTGGAAACTGCGTCCAGAAAATGATTCGTGCCGAAGGAAAGTCGCGCCAGATAGCCCGTGCAGCTTTCACGCCGGAAAGTTTCGGCATCTGGATGTCGAGAATGCAAACTTCCGGTTTCTGGGCCAGGGCCAGCCTCACCGTCTCTTCGCCGTCGGCCGCTTCAACTACAGGGGCGTGATTTGGAAACTCCTTTTCCAGAATTTCGCGGAGGTAGTGGCGCTGGGCCACGTTGTCTTCAGCGATCAGAATGGACATTGCGGACATGATAGCTTGAAACACCTAACGGCATAAACGTGGCATCCCACAGCTGCTCTACAGGCTTCGCCCACCAGGGAGAACAAGAATGATCCACGAAACCACACGAAACGACTCGAACTAAGAGTCCTTTTCGTGACGTTTCGTGTGATTTCGTGGATCGTTCTCGGGTTTTTTTCGGAAGCCAGGCACCGCTGGATCTACTCACGCCGTCGTTACCGAGAAAACTACTCATCAGCGCAGTGCTGCGTAGTACTCCTTTCAACTCGCGATAGGGAACAATCAGTTCGAGTTGGCCAAACGAGTGCGCAGCGATTTGATAGTCTTCGAAGGAGATAAGTATTCCTTCAGGGACGATATTCCAGTTGGGGAAGTTTTTCTTTTGGGGGCTTGTCCCTGACCTTAACCACTCATCTGTTGAGTAGTCCATTTCGTAGTTGTCCTTTATGTGTTTACGGCTGAAGTCAGAGAACACTCTGGTGTAGCCTTTCTTGAAAACGTTTTGTTCAAACAGCGGGTGTCCACGGCGAAGATCGTAATTGATCGTTTCGTAGTAAGAGATGGGATGCATTTGTCCCAGAGCCATCACACTATGCGTTAACCTCAAACTGATTAGCCCCTCATCCGAATAGTAGATTCGGAACCAGATTTCAAGGCCCTCGGTGATGTGTGCGGGCGGTAATTTTCGTGAGCGGTCATGAGCCTCGGCATTTTGTTGCAATTGCCTGAACTGCTTAACATAACCCACGATCTTATTCTTTATCCATCGGTTGAACTTCAGACTGGCCCGACTTCGCTGATCCTCAATTTGCGGATACTCGACATCAATCTCGTAGCTTCGAATGCCGCTGTGGTTCGTGAGAATGGATTGAGTACCGAAGCTAAATCGGCTGGACCATGTCTTTTCGATTCGCTGCGCGTGAAGAGGTTTCTTTGGAGTTGGGGAGGGAAGTTGAACGGCCGAAGGGCCTGGAGCGGATGGACTACTGACCGGCGCCGGCTGATTCTTCTGGCAGCCGAAGCACAGGCTGAGTCCAATTGAGATAAGAACTAAGGAAATTCCTGCCACTCCTCAAGATGTCTTATCTGTTGCGCAACGAACAATGTGGCCTGCCACAGTCGCGGTAGGTGGGTCCGTCAAGAGTCGGTGAAGTAAAACACGTAACCCTTTTCCCTCTTTTCACGTAGCCTCCTAATGACGTCGGGCCGAAGAACCTGAACCCCGGCCGGCTGACGGGAGGTAGACCATGATTCCGAAAATAACTCTATCAATCCTCGTCCTGCTCTCAATGACTGGCTTACTTTTCAATAGAAGCAAGGAGGTCGACGCGTGCCCCTCCGGCGCCAGGGTTCTTGAGATCGGAGAATTCCATGGCAAGGAGGTTGATGCCCAAACAGGTGAAAAGTGGTTGGGACTTCATATTTCCAGCGACGGATCGATGCTGCTTAACTATCAGGTGACAGTTGAGGCTTTTCACGACTCGATCGTCGATGAACCAGAGAAGAAGACCGGCAAGAAGGTCAGTGTAGACCTTCCGCTGGAGCCAGTCTTTCTCGTCGAGGCCGAAGGATTGAATGCGGGGCAAGTGAAGACTGTGTTTCAAGGTAGCCATGAAAATGCCCTGGAGCGAACGTCGCCTGTAACCTTGAAACTTGCCGATATTTCTTATGAGCTCAAGGTTGTCAGTCCTGAAGGTGTTGAGAATTGTTCAGACGAGAAGCTGCCGAAAAACGCGAAACTCGTCTTGGCTTCCGCAGAGTCTACTCAAACTCTCTATTCCCTGGAGGATTGCGGGAACGATCCAAGATGGTTGTTGTTGTGGGCCGGCGATCTGGACGGCGACGGTCGCCTTGATCTCTACATAAGCGTAAACCAGCACTACAACGTTTCGGAGAAGAAACTCTTCTTGTCCTCAAAGGCAATCGAAGGGCGACTGGTGGTAGAGGTTGCCGAGTTCGTTACATCGGGCTGCTGATTGGAGTGGCTATAATCAAAGCCTTCGGCCTGATTTGTTATCGAGGTTGGGAAGCATTTAAGTTTCTTCGTTGTCTTCGTCTATCAGGAAAATCGCCTCAACCGGCTTACCGAAGAGCTTGCCCAGCTTGATTGCGAGCGGCAGGCTGGGATCATACTTACCAGTTTCGATCGCGTTTATTGCCTGCCGCGACACGCCAACTCGCTGAGCCAGCTCTTCCTGCGTCAGATTGTGTTCGGCCCTTAGCACCTTCAAACGGTTCTTCATCGCTCAGATCTCAACCGCGCAATTGGAGTTCGTTACAGAAGCGAGCGCGGGTAGCGCCGGATAACAGAGTCAAGTGGACTGCCTCCCGTTTTCTTTCAACGGTATTTCATCCAGGCGAGTGCGTAACCGATCGCATACGCAATGAGCATCACCATCGGCAAATCGCGAGGGTCGCTGCCCTGGAGTAATCCCTCTGCCCGGAAGTAGCCGATTGCCCAGACCAGGACCAACGAAAGCGGAAAACCGATGGCCAGTGCGAAGAGCTGAATCTGTCGTTGATACTCGTCCAAACTCGCTATCAGGCGGGAGTAGACGAAAATGAAAGAGGCCAGCGCCAGCATCATCAGGGAAGTGACCACCAGCCGCACCGTGTGGCCCGGCGGGTAATACTCGCGCAGCCCGATGTGTGTAATCCCCAGGCCAATCGTGAGCGTGCACAGGATAAAAACCAGCGGTGAGAAACGTTCAGATCTCTTGATCATCAAAGTAGCTCCTTCCATTTTTCTGCCTCACTTTCTGCGGAATTGGAACGAGCGGGAGTGTAAAGCATCCTTGTCGATATGTCAAGTATACCTTACATATAAAATTGTAGGGGCGCCCAAACGGAGGGACGCCCCTACGCTCCCAAGTTAAACACCCAGGAGACTATCGCTTACTTGAGGAGTCGCGTCTCAAGCGGCGCCCACGGAGAGACGCCCCTACAAGCTGGGAAGCCAGGGCTGGATATCCCTAACTTGACTAGCTGCGGCAGTTGTTTGCACTATGACGCTCACAACCTGCGATTATTTCTCCCCTGAAAGGTATCAAATGAATTCTCGAACAGTCCTGCTTCCGGTAACCGCCTGCATTTTGATTTTGTCGGCACTGACTGTGAATGGTCAGCAAGCTTCAGGCTCCACCGAGGTGCCCCCAGTTCGAGACGAGAAGCTCTGGAAGAGAGCGCTGGATATTCAACGCAAGTCGATAGTCGTGGACACACACAACGACATTCTCTCGATCATGTTTGACGACACTTACGATATCGGAATTTCTTCAGTGGGCAAGTATCACACTGACCTGGCTCGGATGAAGCAAGGCGGACTGACGGCGGAGTTCTTTTCAGTTTACATAGACCGCAGTTATGCGCGAGACGGTGGGTCGGCGCGCCGCACGCTCGACTTGATCGACTACACCTATCGCGCCGCCGAGAAATATCCAAATGAGCTGATGATGGCCTATTCCACCGCCGACATCCGCAGAGCCAAGAAGCAGAACAAGATTGCGGCGCTCATGGGGATCGAAGGCGGCCACGCGATCGAGGATTCCTTAAGTGCATTGCGTGATTTCTACAGGTTGGGAATCCGCTACATGACCTTGACGCACAACAATACCAACAACTGGGCCGATGCCTGTTGCGATACCGCGAAACACAATGGACTGTCAGACTTCGGCAGGGATGTGGTGCGTGAAATGAACCGGCTCGGCATGCTCATCGATGTCTCGCACGTTTCTGACAAGACGATGAGCGATGTGTTGGATGTCACCAAGTCGCCTGTTATTGCTTCACACTCCTCGGCGCGCGCACTGGCAGACCGGCCCCGCAACATTCCCGACGACTTGTTGCGGCGCATCGGTCAGAACGGTGGCGTAGTCATGGTTAATTTTTATCCGGGCTTCATCGATCAGAAGGTCGTCCAGGCTTCCAAAGAACGAGATGCGCGGCTCAAGCCGCAGACCGATGCGCTCAAGGAGCAATACAAAAACGACCCTAAGAAGCTGGAGGAGGAGACAAATAAACTGCACGCCGCGAACCCATTACCGAAAACGCCTCTGTCGGTGCTAGTGGACCATTTCGATCACATTGCGAAAGTAGCCGGGATAGATCACGTGGGTATTGGTTCGGACTTCGATGGCATACCGAGTTTGCCTCTCGAGATGGAAGACATCTCAAAGTTGCCGAACCTCACCTATGAGCTCCTGAAGCGAGGCTACAGTGAGAAGGACGTGCGCAAGATTCTCGGCGAAAACTTCATGCGCGCCTTCGCCGAGGCGGAGCGAGTCTCGGCGAGCATGAGCAAGACAATCAGCGCCGATGGAAGCGCGCGACGGATAAAGTAGCGCCTCAGACTGTAAAGCAAACTGTTAGTTTGCAAGCGGTGCGATTGAAAGGGGGCTGGCGGTAACTGCAGTCCTGCGAGAGATCAGCAAACTAACAGTTTGCTTTACAAAAACGCGCTGACGATGTCTGCAAACATCGCCACCGCGTTACAGAATCCCGCTAGAAAAAAAGGTAGACCTTTGTATCACAAAGGCTCGCATTGTCCACCTCAACGCTTCACGCGACCTCTCAGCGCTCGGTTAGGTAACGTGAGCCGCGTGTTATAATTTCGCCACATTGAGACAAGCCGGCATCTACATTCACATACCCTTTTGCCGCTCGCGTTGTTCATATTGTGACTTCGCTACCGGCATGTATAGTGCTGATCTCGCGCAGCGTTACGTTTGCAGCGTGGCGAAGGAAATCGACTTGTTTGCAGGACCCGCGGCAAACGAGTCTGTCGACACCATCTACTTTGGCGGCGGCACACCGTCGCTCCTTTCCGCTGCGCAGTTGGAGACACTTCTGGCCAGCATCCATCAGCGTTTCAAGGTTTCATTAGAAGCCGAGATCACCATGGAAATGAATCCGGGCACGGTGACCCCGGAAACTCTTCGAGATTTCAGAACGCTCGGTGTAAACCGCGCTAGTTTTGGCGCGCAAACATTTGACGACGGCGAGCTCGCGCGGCTGGGCCGTTCACACACGGCACGCGAAACCCGACAGACGTTTGGTTACTTGCGTGAGGCGGGCTTTGAAAATGTCAGCTTGGATCTGATTGCCGGCTTGCCTGGCCAGACCCTGGATGGCTGGTTAATAAATCTCGACAAAGCTTTCGTCCTGAATCCGGAGCATCTTTCTTTTTACCTGCTCGAGGTACATCAGGGAACTCCGCTCGCGGACCATATCCGGCGCGGTATCCAACCCAAACCTGATGACGACCTGGCGGCTGAGATGTATGAGGTCATGCTTGAACGTGCGGGGGAAGCAGGATACGAGCACTACGAGATTTCAAATCTATGTTTGCCGAAGTTTCAATCCAGGCATAACACAAAATACTGGACGGGCGCGGCCTATTACGGGTTTGGCTGTTCGGCGCATTCCTACGATGGAGAGTTTCGGCGGTGGGCAAACGAACGCGACATTGGGCGATATTTGAAGATGGTTGAAAAGGATAACTCAGCAGTCGTAACCAAAACGGCGTTGACTCAGAAAGACCGGCAGGCCGAAGCTGTTTTTCTCGGCCTAAGAATGATGAATGGGGTCAGTATGCGAAATTACCGTGAGCTGTTCGGCGCAGACATTCGCGAAACGCACGCAAGCGATCTGACTCGTTTCCGCGAGGCCGGTCTAATCGAATGCAGAGGCGACGTTCTTAAGCTAACTCGCAATGGCGCATTGATGTCGAACGAAGTTTTCGCAGCGTTTGTGTAGTAAACAGCAACAGCAAACAGCAATCAGCAATCAGCAATCAGCGAAGACCCAAGACCCAAGACCAAAGCACAAAGCACAAAGCACAAAGCACAACGCACAAAGAACAAAGAGCAAAGATCAAGATTTCTCATCCTTT
Source organism: Acidobacteriota bacterium (assembly GCA_038040525.1). GTDB lineage: Bacteria > Acidobacteriota > Blastocatellia > Pyrinomonadales > Pyrinomonadaceae > PSRF01. Next base: position 18,589 of record JBBPIC010000025.1, read on the forward strand.
AATCATCGCGATCGATGGTCCCTCCGGCGCCGGCAAATCAACGCTCGGCCGGATGCTTGCGCGTGCGCTCGGTCTGCTCTACATCGACACTGGCTCCATGTATCGCGCAGTGGCTCTGGCGGTAATGGAATCCAGTGTCAACGCTCAGGACGATATCGCAGTCGGTTCATTGGCCAGCCGCGTGGATATTGATCTCGCAGGCGATCCTGATTCATTGCGTGTGATACTCGAAGGGAGTGATGTGACTGATGAGATTCGCAGTGATGCAGTTACGGAAATGTCCTCAATTATCTCAACTATTCCGCAAGTCAGGCGTGCAATGGTTGAGAGGCAGCGGGAAATGGGAAAGCGCGGAGCAGTGCTGAATGGCCGCGACATTGGAACGGTGGTTTTTCCCGACGCGGGCGTCAAGTTTTTCCTGACGGCGGTGCCGCAGGAACGCGCTGAGAGACGGTTTATCGAGGAACGCGCCCAGGACTCAAATGCTGACTTCGAGTCAACCTTCGCGGAGATGACCGAAAGGGATCGGCGCGATTCGACTCGCTCAGATTCGCCCCTGCGAGCAGCAGACGACGCGGTGATTATCGACTCCACCGGACTCACCATCGATGAAGTTCTTAAGAGAATGATGGTTGTCATAAATCAGAGGAAAGAGGTATGAAGCTGCTCAGTTTTTCATTTGAGCGGGAACCGGTGTGGATGCTGATCTTCCCTCTCGTCGCAGCTGCGGCCGGCTTATTGGTTTTAGTGGTTTCGCTGCTGCTTAAATCGTTGCGTTAGTTGTAAAGCAAACTGTTAGTTTGCGGTGCGAACGGCAGAGATACCTGCCTATGTCACACTCACCTTCTGGCCCGCGGATGGCAAACTAACAGTTTGCTTTACGATTATTATATGTTCACTGGAATCATCGAAGAGCTGGGCCGCGTCCAGAGCGTCGAGGCGAACGGCGAGAATGCGCGCATAGTGATTGAGGCGCGCACGGTTACGGAAGACACAAAGCACGGAGACTCAATTTCTGTTAACGGAGTTTGTCTGACAGCGCTGGACATCCAGAAAGACTCGTTTGCGGCCGACGTTTCGCGCGAAACGCTTGATCGCTCCACACTGGGCCGACTTAAAGCCGGAACCCCGGTAAATCTCGAGCGAGCGGTAACGCCGGCCACACGTCTCGGTGGCCACATCGTGCAGGGTCACGTCGACGCGACGGGCAAGTTTCTGGACGCTGTGGACCACGAAGGTTCATGGACCGTACGCATTGCCTATCCTACGGAAGTTGCGCGTTATCTTGTTTTCAAAGGTTCCGTCGCGGTGGAAGGAATTAGTCTCACCATTGCCAACTTAAGCGATGATCACTTCGAAATCGCAGTCATTCCCAAGACCTGGGAAGTCACCAACCTGTCTCAACTGCAACCCACCGACGCGGTGAATCTGGAGGTCGACGTGATCGCCAAGTACGTCGAGCGGATTTTGACAGTTGTTCCCCGGTAGCCGAGATCCGCACGTCTATCCGCAGATTACGCCGATTACTCAGATTCCAAGTCAGAAACCCCGCTAATATGAGCGTTCCCATTTGGGCGTTTGCGGCTTCGCCGCCTTCCGTGCGGAAAGGCTCTGCCTTTCCGCACGCTTCCTAAATTCTTGAGGCTGGGCCTCCAGCGACACTCGGAGGCATAGCCTCAGAGTAAAAACAGTGCGCCGGAAAGGCATAGCCTTTCCGCACGGAGGGCGGCGAAGCCGCAAAGGCCGGCGTTAGATCGGACGCTGTAGCCCCCGGTCGAAAAATCCAGTGCTTTCGGGTAACATTACCTGCCAGATACCAAATTGAAGATCTCAGATCTCAGAAGCTGATAACAGAGCCAGGAAACCTAATGCCATTTGCCTCTATTGAAGACGCTGTCGCCGAAATCCGCGAAGGGCGCATGATTATTATCGTTGACGACGAGGACCGCGAGAATGAAGGCGACCTCGTGTGCGCTGCCGAAAAGGTTACGCCCGAAGTCATCAACTTCATGGCCCGGCATGCGCGCGGATTGATTTGTTTACCGCTCACAGAAGAGCGTTGCGATGAATTGCACCTGACCACGCAAGTTGCCGATAACACCTCTTTTCTCGGCACTGCGTTTACAGTTTCCATCGACGCCCGCAAAGGTGTGACGACCGGAATCTCTGCTGCTGATCGGGCGACGACCATTCTGGCCGCCGTCGATCCAAAGACGCGGCCGCAGGATATCGCTCGACCAGGACATATTTTCCCCTTGCGCGCCAAGAATGGTGGCGTGTTGGTGCGCGCCGGCCAAACTGAGGCAAGCGTTGACATCGCACGCTTGGCCGGCCTTGATCCCGCGGGCGTCATTTGCGAGATCATGAACGAAGACGGAACCATGGCCAGGCTTCCTGAGCTCAAGGAGTTTGCGGAAAAGCATAATCTGAAGATGATTACGGTCGCAGATCTCGTCAGATACCGCATCAGCAAAGAGACCCTGGTGAAGCGCGCAGTTGAGACCGACCTGCCGACAGTTTATGGACGGTTCCGCGCGGTCGCTTATGAAAACATCATCAACGGTGACGTCCATCTGGCCATGGTAATGGGCAACGTTGAGACAGAAGAGCCGGTCCTGGTTCGAGTGCACACGGAAAACGTGACCTGTGACATGTTTGGCTCACTGATTGACGACACTGGCTTCCAGCTTCACGCAGCTTTGGAAAAGATCGCCGCAGTCGGCCAGGGGGTCGTGCTTTACCTGCGACAACGCGAACATAGCCTCGACCTGGTGAATCAGTTGCGAACTTATTCTGTGATGCAGAAAAAGAATATCAGCAAGCGTGAAGCAAGCCTTGAAACAGGTTACGGTGTGTATCGCGACTACGGCGTGGGCGCGCAGATCCTTCATGATCTGGGACTGCGTCGTATACAATTGCTGACGAATCATCCCCCCAAAGTTGCTGCTCTCGAGGGTTTCGCGCTGGAAGTTGTTGGCAACGTCCCGCTCGGCGAACCGGCGCATCTCAAAGATCCCGCATCGGAATCGAATGAATCCGGGCCGGAAAAGAGAAAGCAACGCACCTAGTCAGTTTGCCATCTGGCAAGATAGCGCATGGTGGACCACGAGTCTCAAAACTCTCGGTTCCAATGCTACTCTGAGCTCCCGGGGCTTTCCCTCTCCCAGTTTTTGAATCACTTTCGCGCCGCTTCCGCGGCCGGCTGGCTATGAGCGTAGACGATCCCAATAATCGTTCGGGCAAAGAACCACCGCCATCGCCGGATTTCTCCAACAAGAATGAGGAGATCCGCGAGGTGCTCCAGTCAGAGACGGACGAGCCGCTCTCGCCCGAGGCTGACGCGATCGCCAATATCGACGCCCAAAGTTCACACCCTGTGACTCCGCAGGGCCGTCGCCGTCGTTTCCTGAACCGCCGCAATCTGGTGATTGCCGCCATCGCTGCGTCGATCGGCATTGTGGCCCTGATTCTCCTGGTGCTTATTGGCTACCGGCTGGGCTACGTAGATCGTTATGTCGCCGGTCAAATCAAGAACACGTTTGCTAATTACGGCATACGAGCCGAGATTAGGGAGTTTCATACGGCATTCACGCCGCAGACGGTGGAGATGCTGGGTGTGGAACTTTACGACGCGCAATCGGGAGAGAAGCTGGGGCAGATTGATCGCCTGCTGGCGACGGTGCGTATTGAAGATCTTTATGCCCTGAATCTGCAACGCAATATCAATCTCCGCGACCTGCAGATTGAAGGTCTCGAAGCGTGGGTGACCTTCGACGAGCAGGGTCGTTCGAATTTTCGCAACCTCCGCATTCCGCCGCCCGAGCCCAACAAACGGATTCTGTTTGCTTATTCCACCGCGCGCATTGAGATCAAGAATGGCGTAATCCACTACGGAGACGCGCGCCACGAGATCACGGGCGAAGCGCGAAACCTCAACGTAACTGTTCAGCCTGACGATCCTGCGGCGCCTGCCGAAAGTTGGATGAACACGGTCACGCTCGCGCTCTCAAATTCAACATTCACTTACGATGGCCGGCCCATCGACAACATCGACATTCAGGCTCGGGGTCGCTTGAATCAAACCCGCGCGGAAATTCATGAACTGGTTTTGAAGTCGCCAGTTGCCGAGGCGCGTTTGCAGGGAACGATGGACGACTGGCGGGCCCTTCGTTATCAGATGAATATCACGTCGTCGGTTGATCTCACGCAGCTTTCCGACGTTCTGCAAGTGGGCACGACGATGCGAGGTACGGGCAACTTTGCGGGCGTAGTCTCCGGGGAAGGCGATCAGTATAAAGTCGATGGCACGATCAAATCAGACGCGCTGGCTGCCGATGGCGTGCGTCTGCAGGGGCTCAATTTAACTGCGAACGGGACCGGAAAAGACAACACTTACAACATCAATGGGCGCGCGGTGGCGGCATTGCTGACCGCGGGCGACTTTCAACTGAATAACGTGCAACTCGTCGGTGGGGTGATGGGAACCGGATCGGATTTCCGTTGGGTAGGTGAGTTGCGCGCCGCGGCGGAGAAGAGCTACGGAACCACCTTGACCGGCTTGATCCTCCTGGATGCTCGCGCGGAAATGAAGGACGGCGTGCTGACCGCTTCGTCCAGCCAGTTTAGGGCAGGGAGTTTGACTTCCACCGGAACGAGGGCAAATGGAATCACAGCCTCTGATTTGCGTTTGCGTAGTGAAAATAACGTGACGACGGCAAGTGTCGCTCGGGCCAAAGCGGGAACCATCGTAGCTTCCGGCGCTAAGGTCAATGGCGTGACCGCCAACAACATCGACATTTCCAGCCGCGACGGCGTAACAAGTGTGGTGGTCAAGGATGTTCAAATTGGTGCGACTTCTGCCGCTGGAGCGGAGATTGGCAGCATCAGCATTGCAGGCGTGCGTCTGTCGGCACGTGGCGGACGAGTTGAGGGCTCAACCGCGGACATCAATGCGGGTACGGTTAAACTTGCAGACGGTCAGGTTGAAACAGTGAAGCTGGCGAAGCCGGTGTTCGTAGTCGAGCCTTCCGGCCGCTACCGAGCGAGTGCTGACTTGAGCATCGGAGGTGGCATGCTGGGCCAGATGCAAATGGGCCAGGCGAGTGCCAGATTGGTTGCCACCAATACTGAGATACAGCTCAACGATTTCAAAGCCGACATCTTTAGAGGAACTGCGAGTGGAAACGCCAGAATCGCGATTGCCAGAGGCGGCACATCCCGCATCGCCGCGACGTTTGATGGGGTGGAGGTCTCCGGTCCATTCACCGCTTTTGCTGGTGCTGCTGTGCCGCTGGCGGGCAAAGCGAGTGGCAGAGTGGATCTGGTTTTTCCGGGCACTGATTTCAAGCTGGCTTCCGGAACACTCACGACTAACTTAACGGCTGAAGATTTGGGAACTGATAGTGGACGCGTACCGATTTCAGGTGTCGTGGCCGTGCGTGCGAATCGCGGCCTATTCGAAATCGATCAGGTTGACTTGCAAACCAGGGCCACGAAGTTGAAAGCGACAGGACAATTTTCTTTCGAAGGCGATTCTAATCTGCAGGTTGACCTCAATTCATCCAACGCCGCAGAGCTTCAGGCGGTCTTGATCTCTTCAGGACTGCTTACCGAGGTTGGCGAGCAAATGGATAGCTATGGCCTCGGTCTTGATGGAGCGTTGACTTTCAATGGAAGCGTCAGGGGAAAACTCAGCTCGCCTGATCTCGATGGCCAGGTTGCCCTCGGTTCGCTGCTGGTTAATGGACGAGATCTCGGTTCCGTGTCAGCGGCGCTGAAGATGACCGCGGCTGAATTTAGAATCGACAATGGCCGGCTGACTGAGAAAGATGGCGGCGGAATGCAGTTTACGGTTTCAGCCCCACGCACCGGCGAAAACAACATCACGCTCGAGGCGACGCTGGACCGAGTCAATGCTGGAAATCTGCTCGTTGCTTTGTTTAGCGACATGCGGGTTAAGCTCGGCGACATTTCGGGTGACCTGCGTCCTCCGCTCGAGGGTACGCAGGCCGATGCCTCCGGTCAGATAAAAGTCACCGGCATACCCAACGCGATGAGTGGCAGCGCCGATTTGCGTTTGGGGCCGGGACAAATAGCCGGCGAGCCTCTGGAGAATGCCGTAGTTCGCGCCACCTTCAACGGGTCGCAAGTCGCGCTCGAGAATGTCGATGCTCGTTTTGCTGCCGGCCATATCGTCGGCAACGGCAATTACAATACCAGCAGCAAAGACTTCGACTTTCAAGGTCGCGCAGAAGGAGTGCAGTTGAATCGTCTTTTGGCGCTCACAAAGCGGCCAGAAATCGGAGCGGTAACCGGCATTGCTAATTTCAACGCACGAATAGCTGGTAATTTGTCAAAAACGGATTTCTCCGACTACCAGATCACTTTTGACGGCGAAGGAAAAGACGTGGTCATAAACGGTCGTCCGGCGGGCACGCTCGCTCTCGTCGGCAGGACCGAGAACAAGCAACTAAACATTACCCTCACTACGGGCCTTCTTGGTCCAACGCCACAAGTGATTGCCGCGCAAATCAACCTTGCCAGCGAGCGTCTGGCAGCCAATGTTGAGACAAACCTAAACAATGCAGACCTGACCACTATCCTGGCCATGGTTATGCCACAAGCCGGAGTGAAACTTTCCGGACGGGCCACCGGAACGCTAAAGGCGAGTGGCAACCTGCTTGACGAGGACGGATATTTTGCCGCCGAGGGACTGGAAGGCACCGCACAATTTTCAGAGCTCCACTTCAAAGTCGAGGACGTGCAACTAGACGCCACCACGCCGCTCATCGTGCGCTTTTCGCCCAGCGAAATAACTTTCGAAAAAACTCAATTTACCGGGCCGGGAACGAATATTTCTCTGGGGGGCACTCTGGCCGTTGGTCCATCGGGGCGGCAGAATCTTGCTGTCGATGGACAACTGAACCTGCGCGTCTTGAATGGGCTATCACCCGACTTTTTCTCTTCCGGCACGGCCGAGGTCGCCGTGCGTGTAACAGGCAGTTACGAGCGGCCGCGCCTGAATGGCACAGCTTCTGTCAACGGCGGCTCGATCGCCGTGCTCATAGGTAACGAGCGTTGGACGATTTCCAACCTCAAGTCACTTGTGCGATTCAATTCGAATCAGGCCCAGATTGATTCGATGACGGGCAGTCTGGGTGGGGGGCGTGTTTCAGTGACGGGAGGCGCACTACTCGAAGGCTTCACGATTTCGCGTTTCCTGTTCAACGTCCACGGCGACGATGTGACTGTGCCGATACCGGAAAACTTCCGCACCACCGGCGATATCGATATGGAGATTAAGGGGAACGCACGCGAGCAACTAATCGGTGGCATCTGGAATGTTCGCCGGATGGAATACACAGAGGACATCGAAATCGCGGATTTGATTAATTTCCGGCGCGAGGAGTCGATCGAAGAAGGCAGTGATATCGAGCTGGCGCGTACAGCCATATTTAACGACTTGAGATTTGAAGGACGTAATGCGCTAGTCGTGAGAAACAATCTTGCGGACCTGGTTGGTTCGGTCTCTCTGCAACTCAATGGCCCTGTGAAAGACCCAGTCATCTCCGGACGGATTACGGCAACCAGCGGTACGCTCAACTTCCGCAACGATCGCTACGAAATAACCAGGGCGCTGGTGGACTTGCCTCCGCAGCGAAACGCCGATCCGATTATTAATATCCAGGCGGAGTCGCAGATTCGCGGTTATCGTGTGACGGTTGGGCTGACGGGCCCGCTTTCGCAACCGCAGGCGATTATTAGTTCTGAACCTTCGTTGCCGCAAGCAGACGTCGTTGCTCTGATTACGACCGGCCAGCTGGCGACTGGCGACACCAGCACGTCGGTGCTTTCGCAATCCGGCCTGGGAACGGCGACCAGCCTCTTAACAGACGCGCTGATCAATGCGCCGGCGCAACGCGCAACCAGCAGGCTTTTCGGACTCAGCCGATTCGAGATCAATCCTGTGCTCGGTGGCCGCGGGACGGGGCCGGCAGCGCGACTCACCGTCGGTAAGAGAATCAGCAAAGATCTTTCGGTGACGTATTCGACAAACGTCGGTTCCGATCCAAATCAGATACTGGCAGTGGAGTATCGCTTATCGGACCGGCTGTTTTTTATCGCGCAATACGAGCAGGCATCGACACGGAAGCTAACATCGCGCAACGACAGTTTCAGTTTTGAGATTAGGTTTAGAAAACGATTTTGAGCATGTTTGAGCGAAGAGAAGATACGATCCACGAAATTACTCTAAAGGACACTAACCCTATTTTCGTGTTGGTTCGTGTGGTTTCGTGGATCGTAACGACTGTCGTTATCGCTGCTGCGATGCTCGTTTTCGCTTCAACCGCGCGGTCGAGTTCGACCTTTGAAGAATACGAGGGCCGAATAATCAGCGCCATCGAGATCACTTTTGAAGGTTCTCCTGCCGACCCTGTCGCCCAGGCTGAATTTCTTTCCATCATCAGGCTGGCTCCTAACACGGAATTCTCCGCCGTCAACCTTCGCAATGCTCTGCAATTGTTGTTTGATTCACAAAGAGTGGCGAATGCGCGCGTGGAAGTGTTTGAAGCGGGCCCGGGTGAGAAAGGCCCTATTCGTCTGCGCTTTGTCATTCAGCGCCAGGTACAGATTGGCGACGTTAGATTCGAGATTGGTCTCGCGACCGGCACCCCGGTTTCTGAAGACGAGCTTCGTGCTCGCGTGAACCTGACCCACCTCGGCACCAGGCTCACCAAACAGATAATCATTCGCAACACCGAGGAGCTTCTGGTCTATCTGCGAGACCAGGGTTACTACAATGCCGTGGTTGAGCCGATTGAACAATTGGATCCGAGCGGCACGCGGGCCACTATAATTTACCGGATCACCCCGGGCGAGCAGGCGCGCGTCGACACTTTCAATATCAACATCAACGGGTTTGATCCGTTCGCGGTCCGCGCGTTGCTGAAACTTGTGCCCGGCGCGCCTTTCACGCGCGAGGCCCTGGGCCAGGACGTCAAGACCATCCGTCAGGCAATCATCGATAAGGGCTACCTTTCTCCGTTGCTGGAGGATCCCCGAGTGGTGCGCGATCCGGAAACAAACAGGATGGCGATAAACATGCGCGGTGCCGTAGGCCCAAAAGTGTCGGTCCTGGTGCCGAATTATCAGATGAGCGAGAAAACCGCACGCGAACTGTTGCCGGTAAAACGAGAGGGCAATATCGATCAATCGGCCATTATTGAGGGCGCCCGTCGCCTGCGGAACAAGCTTCAGGAGCAGGGGTATTTCTTTGCCGAAATAACTGCGGTGTGCACAGTAGCTCCGCCAACTCCCGAGCTTGGTGAGAATGGAACAGCCGCCACCTGTGAGACTTTGAACCCGGAAACGTTGACCGGCCGCAGCGTCGAGATACGTTATGACATCGAACGCGGGCGCCGTTTCAAACTCACCGATATTCGGATCACCGGCACCAACAAGCTCACCTATGAAGACGTAGCAGCCGATCTCAGAACCCGGAAAGCCAGCGCTTTGGGATTGATTCCCCTCCTTGGTTATGGTCGCGGTCATACAAGCCTAACATTGCTGGAACAGGACCGGCGGACCGTCGAATCCTACATGCGAGACCTTGGCTATCGTCGTGTAAGCGTTACTGTCCTTCAGGGCGTTTCGATTAACGGCGAAGACTTGATCATTACGTTTGAGGTGACCGAAGGAGCGTTAACGCGTGTGGCCGGGTCTGAGGTGCGCGGCAATACGATTTATACGGATGAGCGATTGCGCGACGAGCTCAAGACGGTGATCGACGCGCCCTACTCCCGCTCCCAGGCACGGGCTGACGGCGAACGCCTGCTGGCCCTCTATGCACGCGAGGGTTACGTAAATGCGCAGATGGAATTCTCCACGGTTGAGCTGCCGAAGAAGGGTGAAGAGGAGCAGGTCCGACTCATTTATTCGATCACGAATGAAGGCGACAAGGTTTATATCAATCGAATCATTGTCAACGGCGTAACCGGGAGTGCCAGTACGCAACGAACCAAGCGTGAAGCAATCCTGCGCGTGATACCGATAGCCGAAGGAGACGTGCTGCGTTCCGACCGAATCGCCGAGAGCGAACGCGAACTTTACCTGACCGATGCGTACCGGCAGGTGATAATTCGCAAGGAGCCGGCCGGAGAAACGCAGTCGGGGTTTAAGCAAAACGACATTATCATCGACGTTGAAGAGAAGAAACCCAGGGTGATGGACTACGGCGGTGGCTTCTCAACCGACACCGGCGCCTTGGGTCTCTTTGAAATCAGCAATGTTAATTTGATGAACAAGCTGCGCCACGGGGCCATGCGCCTGCGGGCCAGCCGTCTGCAGCAACTGGTGAGATTGGAGTATCTCGACCCTCGTTTCGCCCGCTATGGTGAAAAGCAATTTGCGCCGCTTGCTGTATCGCTCGAGTACCAGCGTGATTCGACGGTGACTCGGTTCTTCCGGTCCGCGATTGACCGGGGGACGATGGGGATCGTTCAACGGCTCGACACAGAGGGGCATGCGCTTGATGTGTTTGGCGAGAGGGTGAAGGAGCCCACCATCAATCGGTTTACGGCAATTATAGAAACGCGGAGAGTGCTCAATCAGAAAACCCGATCCATCTTGTTCGCCCGGTACAGCTATGAAGACGTTCGGCTTTTCAATCTTGAGAGTCTGGTGGTCAAACCGATCTTGTTTCCTGATCGGTCGGTTCGACTTTCTCGTTTTGGGACGTCATTCGTTCGCGACACACGCGAGAGATGCGAGCGCGGCTTGCTCGGCGCGGTGCGGAACCCGGACGACGAAACGGGAGCGCCGGGTGAGATCTGTCGGTACAACCAGTTGGATGCGACCCGCGGCTCATTCTTCAACATCGACTACGCGGTAGCCCTGCGGCAACTGGGCGGCAATCTTTCCTTCAATAAGCTGCAGGCCAGCTATCGCCGTTATTACAAGGTGAATGCTTTTCGCGGCACTGTTTTCGCGGGAAACGCGACTATCGGTCTGGCGAACCTGTTCAATCCGCGCGACCGCGATGGCAATGGAAGCATCGACGAAATCGATCTCACGCTGCCAATCAGCGAAAGATTTTTCTCGGGCGGTTCGAACACTCTACGTGGCTTTGACTTCGAGGAAGCGGGCCCGCGCTTTGTCGTGATTCCAGAAGGACAGTTTCTGGATCAAAACAAAGAGCCTGTGCTGCTGAATCCTTTTACAGTGCCGGTAGGCGGCAACGCTCTGGCAATTGTAAATCTGGAGGCGCGCATTCCGGTTTCGACGTCACTCCAGGTTGTGCCGTTTTACGATGGCGGAAACGTATTTCGACGCATCGGCGATTTATTTGGGAAGAAGGATGACACGCCTGTTCCACCCGGCGACGTGTTGGCTGCTATAAACGCCGCCAACCTGCGCGCGCATTGGATTCACACTTTGGGACTTGGATTTAGAATTCAAACCCCGCTCGGAGGGGCGCTGGCGATCGATTATGGCTACATGCTCAACCCGCCAGAGTTTCTGGTCCCCCAGCAGGCGCCACGCTTCGACGGCACACCGGCAGTCTACCGTCTCAAGCGCACGCACCTGCATTTTAGGTTTACGCAAGCGTTCTAGCGCCAAAGGCGCAGGGGAAAAGGGGAAAGGGTAAAGGGTAAAGGGACGGAAGGAAAGCGATGATTATGAAGTTGAGTCTCAGGCGAACGTTTATAGCTATACTTTTTCTGGGTGTTCCCCTTTCGCCTTTCCCCTTTGCCCTTTGCCCCACCCTGGGCCGTGCCCAGGAAGTGGTCGACAAGATGGTTGCGACGGTCAACGCCGGTGTATTGCCTGAATGTCGCAGCATCTGCCTGATTACTTATTCCGACCTGCTGTGGCAGTTGGCGTTGCAGCCTGACACAGCGCTCGCCAACCCCACTTCAACCGATCTGAATCACGCTCTCAGCTTACTCGTCGACCAGCGCCTCATTCTCCAGGAAGCTGAGAAGCTGCCATCGATTGAACCCACTGCCGAAGAGATAAAGAACGCTCGCGATGAGCTGGTTAAGCGGTTTGCTTCGCTCACTGAATTTCAACAACGTATGCAGAGGGTGGGATTAACTTCAGAGAAACTCGATGAGATTCTGGATCAACGTCTCAAGATCGAGAAGTATCTCGACTTCCGCTTTCGCAACTTTGTAGTTGTTACTCAAACAGAGGTTGCGGATTACTACCGGGATGTTTACGTGCCTCGCCTGAGGAGCCGCGCTCCGGGGCAAATCATTCCAACCCTGGAACAAGCCCGCGCTGACATCGAAAAGATACTAACTGAGGCCAAGATCGAAACCGACACAGACGCTTTTCTCGACAGCGCCCGCGCGCGCGCGGAGATCGTGACACTCAATCCTGTCTAAGATCTGAATACAAATCATCCGCAGATTACGCAGATTACACTGATTGGAACTTCAGAGGGTAATGCCTCGACTTTTGGTCGGATAGCTTTGAATTTGAGCCAGAAAATACGATCCACGAAACGACACGAACCGACGAGAAAAGACATTAATGTTCCTTTCGTGTGTCTTCGTGGATCGTCTCTACTCGTTGTTTCTTGGAGTCAGCCCAGACTGTGTAATCTGCGGATGACTCTTTTGGCTGCATCATGCCGGGCGACGCAGATAAGAGCGGAGTGGCGGCGGCGTGGCTTTGCGCATAAGCGCAGCTTTCGCTTTCCACTCCATCGAGCGGCTGATCTCGACCAGGAATTTTGTATCTCCTGACTCAAGCACCGCGACGGGTTCGCCGTTGTGATAGAGGATCCGGTTTGAAGTGAAGGCAGTGATGCGTCCTCCAGGCGTGATAATGCCCACCAGGTTGAGAGGATCGGCAGCACTGACGGAGATCATGCTCTCAATGCCTGTGCCTTGAGCGTCACCGGCAGGCAATACTGTCGAGGCCTGTTCACTTTGACTCGGCGAGCGGAAACCAAAGTCCATCGCGCCGGTTCTTGCGCGACGAATGGCGCGCAACATACCGACAGCTTCAGGGAGCGCAAACTGTTCGCCCGAGATCCCTCCAACAAACCGGCCACCGCGAATCTCGCCGCGCGCTTCCAGACGATGGTAGATCCGCAAAAGCACGCGCCAGGGCAAAGCGATCCCTTCACGCTCGAGCAAACGTTTGAAGACGACGCCGTATCGCTTGAGCAGAATGCGAGCGATTTCTTCAGCTGCCTCGGCCTCGAATGCGCCGTTTCGGAAGGTTGAGGTTTTAGATTGCTCGCTTTCATTCCCAGGCGGGACAGACAGGAGTGTCTGTCCTACGCGGTTGAGCAATGACCAGCGGCCAGCGCTGGACATTTCGTAGACAGGCTGGCGGTGTTTGCGTTTTGCAGCAGCCTGGGTCTTACGACTGGAAGGTGTCAGCAAAGCGCGAAGTCCCGCGAAACTGTCTGAGATAACCAGGCCGTTGGCAACCAAATCTCCCAGCGCTTCCTCGACCTGAGTGCGCAAAAGTTTTGTGCCTTCGACAATATCGGTAAAGAATGAGGCCCCGCGTGCGGCCAGGTAATCGTGGACGGCCTGCGTCGTGGTCGAGAAGTTGAGTTCGCTGAGCGAAGGTTGGGGAAAGACAGAACTCCAGATCGCGAAATTCTTGCGTTGCAACAAGGCGATGGGAGTGTTTCGAACAGGCGCCGAGCCGCGCGTCTTCTCAACACCGTTTTCCGCAAGCGACGAACGCGCGGGTGGCGTCAACCTCGCCCACACGACCTCACCTGAAAGACACAACGCATCAAGCCACGCAGGATCGTATTCCACCAGGCGACTCGGCAGCAGTTCACCTTCCCAGGCAGCCGCGGGCGCTTCAAAACCTTCCAACTGCTCGATGATGGCGCGCACACTCTCCGGCCCTTCCATCTGATGTTCGGGGGCGAGCTTTTGCCAGGCCAGGAGATAACGCAGGAAGTCGGCCGTTGCTACAGGCTCGATTTCCTGTCGCAAGCGGTTGAGCGTGTAACTATGAATGCGTGCGAGGAGACGGCGCGCAGACCACTCGGTAACTTCGCTGCCCGGTGTGAACTTGCCGCGAATTACAAAACCCTCGGCCTCCAGCTTAAGTAATCCTCCTTCGATATCGGTAGGGCTGAGCCCCATCGAGTTTGCCAGACCTTCAATCGTCACGGGCCCCAGCCCTTCCAACCTGCCGCGAAGAATTTCCACGAGCGATTCGTCCAGGGACCAAACTTTTTCTCCCAGGCTGGCTGGCGCGACGATCGGTGGTCTGAGATTAGCCGACGGATAAATGGCTTGAATCTGCGGTAAACGTTCGGCCGCGACCCAAATACTCAACTCCTTCACTGGGACCGCGGGCGTCTCGCCCGCAACGATGGATAGCTCGCACTCAATCTCTGGATTAGTTAGATCGTTCTGAATCTCTGGATCCGTCTCCCCCATCGATGCGGGCGAGACGCCCGCGGTCCCAGAAATGGCGGTCCCCGAGAGAGTGAGCACGGCAGCCCGTCGATCGTTTTGGAGTTCCCCAAGGTAAGGTTGCCACTCTTCACCCTCTTCAGCAGTGACAAATCCCAACTCTACCAACGCATCATGTAGTTCGTCGGCGTTCTCAACTCGTGGCCAGGCCTCATCTCGTACCCTGTCAATCGCGCCCTGGTCCAGTTTCCCCATGTCAGAGGCAGTCTGCGGATCCAGCCAGCGACGCTGATAAACGGCACGCGTGCGGCGTTCTTCCAAAGGTGCATCGTCGAGATAGGCATACGGCCGGGCGTTTAGTATTTCCTGCGCGAGCGGCGATGCCTCAATCACATCGCGAGCAAAGAGGTTCTTCTCGTTTCGTTCGATTGAGGTCAGCAGCTTCTCGAGGCTCTCAACGTCCATTGCTTCTTCGAGGCAATCCTTGACCGTTTGGTCAACCAGAGGGTGCTGAGGAATCTCGCGTTCGCCCCCTCCAAGATTCTCGAAGCAGGCTACTTGATCGGGAAATATCGCTGTCAATAAATCCTCAGCATCCATCCGTTGTAATTGCGCCGGGATCTTTTTACCGCCGCGGCGGCGCAACACTGCCAGGGAGCGTGTCACGTTCCAGCGCCAGCGGATATTCCACATCGGCGCATCCAAAAGCGCCTGACACAAAAGCTGGCGGACACTCTTGGAATTCAAATAATGAAATACGTCCTCGAGCGGGAAACTATGTGTGGGACCAAGCGAGAGTACGATCGCGTCTTCGGTGGCCGCAGCCTGCAGCTCAAAATTAAACTTGCGGCAGAAACGCTTTCGCAGCGCCAGGCCCCAGGCTCGATTGAGCCGGCTGCCAAACGGTGAATGCACCACCAACTGCATGCTCCCGCTATCGTCAAAAAAGCGCTCCAGAACCAGGTTGTCCTGTGACGGCATCACACCGAGAACGGCCTTAGCGCCGGCAAGATATTCCACGATTTGTTCGGCAGCCGCCTGGGATATGCCAACGTCATCGGTTAAATACTTGATCGCCGGCTCGAGGTTGAGCGAACGAGTCAGACTGGGTTGAACGTCATCCGCCTGAATCGCAGGATGACCATTGCCATTCCCGCCAGGCGCGTCGGTACCGCCGGGGGGCGCGGGCCGGTCGACGCTCAAGTCAGTACCGCCTGCGTGAGCGGGTGGGTCGATCCCGCGGGCAACAACTCTATTCGTTACTTCTACCCGCAAACGCGATACAGAAACCGACAGCTCATGCGTTCGTGCAGGAGCTTCTCCCAGCCAGAAGGGAATTGACGGCGGTTGTCCGGCAGCATCTTCGACTCGCACCTTGCCCTGCTCCACTCGCAAGACGCGCCAGGAAGTATTTCCAAGTTGAAATATGTCGCCTTGCAAACTTTCAATTGCAAAGTCTTCGTTGACTGACCCAATTACCAGATCGCTGGGTTCAAGGACGACTGCGTAATCCGCAGTATCAGGAATCGCGCCGCCCGAGGTAATTGCCGACAGCCGAGCATTGGGCCGTCCACGAATCCGTTGATTGACAGCATCGTGGTGAAGATAGGCCGACCTCCGGCCGCGCTTCGTAGAGAAACCTTCGGCGAGCATACGAATCACTTCGTTAAACTTCGCCCGTTCGAGGTTTCGGTAGGGGTAAGCGCGCCGGACCATCTCGAAAAGGTCAGCTTCGCTCCATTCTTCCGGGGCCGAGGCGGCCACAATCTGCTGGGCGAGAATGTCGAGCGGTTGTTCCGGCAACTCCAGCCGGTCAAGTTCTCCGCGGCGCACGGCATCGATTATTGCTGCACACTCAACCAACTCATCGCGCGACAGGGGGAAAATCCTGCCCTTGGGAAAGCCCTCGACTGTGTGATTCGAACGCCCAACGCGCTGGAGGAAGCTGGCTATCGAGCGGGTTGAGCCCAGTTGGCAAACCAGATTGACGTCGCCGATATCGATTCCCAATTCCAGAGACGCGGTTGCGACCAGGGCACTCAGCTCACCGGCCTTCAATCTTTGCTCGGCGGCCAGACGTTGTTCGCGCGCGAGACTGCCATGATGGGCAGCAATGTTTTCATCGCCAATACGGGAACCCAGGTGGCGTGCGACGCGTTCGGCCAGCCGCCGGGTGTTTACGAAAACCAGTGTGGTTTTGTGCTGTCGGATTAACTGGGCCAGACGATCGTAGACCTCGTCCCAAACCTCGCCGGACATGACTGCCTGCAGCGGGGAATCGGGAAGCTCAATCGCCAGATCCAGCCGTCGACTGTGGCCACTATCAACTATGGCGCAGTCGGGTGTGCCATCACTTTTAATGTTCGCCGTGCCGACAAGAAAACGCGCAACCTCTTCGATCGGTCGTTGAGTTGCCGAGAGGCCAATGCGAACCAGCTTTGGGTGTCGGGTGTCGGGTGTCGGGTGTTGGGGGAACAGGTTAGATTCGACTGCGGGGCTTTGCTGCTCCTTTTGGTACTGACGGACAAGTTGTTCCAGCCGTTCAATCGACAACGCCAGATGAGAGCCGCGTTTGTCACCGACTACGGCGTGGATCTCATCCAGGATCAGCGTCCGAGTCGTCTGCAACATCCGCCGCCCACCTTCGCTGGTCAGCAGGATGTAGAGCGATTCTGGAGTAGTCACCACGATGTGCGGTGGTCGTTTGGTCATTGCCGTGCGCTCAGCGGCAGGCGTATCTCCGGTCCGCACAAGAGTCCGGATATTTACTTCAGGGAGCCCGAGGGCTTTGAGTTCTTCCTCGATCCCCGCGAGTGGGATCTGAAGATTGCGTTGGATGTCGTTGCTGAGCGCCTTGAGCGGAGAAACGTAAACGACATGGGTGGTGTTATCGAGTTTTCCTTCTACCCCAAGGCGCACCAGATCATCAATGGCGGCGAGAAAAGCGGCCAGAGTTTTACCGGAACCGGTGGGCGCGGCGATTAAAGTATTGCGATGCGCTTTGATGGCCGGCCAGGCCCGCTCTTGCGGATGAGTGGCCGAGGGAAAAGTTTTCGCAAACCAGCGCGCGACTGCTGGGTGAAATATTTCGAGGTTCATTGGTTGGGAGATTATAAACCAGAAAGGCGGGAATTGCACACATGAAACACTGGCCTAGGACTGCAATACTGTCCGCAGATTACGCAGATTCCGCAAATTACTGCCGCACTAAAATGACGTGGGGATGCGATCCACGAATTACACGAACGAACACGAAAATCATTAGTGCAACTTCGTGTAATTTCGTGGATCGTAACTCCTCGCTTAGGCCATTGCGGCCCTCAGCCGAGGCGGCACCTCTGCCATCTGCGGATAGGTGTTCAACGCCAGGCGCCGATTATCCCACCCATTACGGTGAAGGCCACAGTCATGTAGCCACCGTTGATTAGTATGTAAGTCCAGGGCTTGTTCTCAAACACCCCAACAATGGCGATCGCCATGGCCACCCAGCCCAGACCGGTTAATGCTCCTGCGGTCATTCCCCAGGTTGCATTGGTTGCCGGCCCGGCGAGAAACATGGCGAGATTCAACGCCATCACCAGGGAAAACACAATTGACCAACCAAACATTCTTGCCTTGCTAAAGGTTTGCAAATCGGCTTCGGTGAAGTTGTTGGCGCGCATCCATGGTTTGCCGAAAAGCATCGGGGAATACCAGAGGCCGCCGAGTATAAAAGTAGAGAGCGCCGCGACCAGCACAGCGAGATAATTAATGGTCGAAAAGTCCATTGTCTTCTGACTCCTTCCGAAGTAATGGGAATCGGAGTCTAAGCGGTCGCCCGGTTTGTGTATTGTAAAAAATTAACCTCGGCGGAAGATTTTGTAACGCAAACTGTTAGTTTGCGGGGGCAGGGTTACCACACAGATCGAGTATCTGGTCCGCTCGCAAACTAACAGTTTGCGTTACCCGCTAAGCAATTGGGATGAAATTTACGTATTCGCCGCGCTGGGTGAGATAGGCAGAAGGATTGAGGCCGGAGAATGCCTGGAACTCATGGATGAAGTGGGCCTGGTCGTAATAGCCACAGTCAGAGGCTACGGCCACCCATTCGATTTCCTTTTGTTGTTCGATTAGATTGACGACCTTCTGAAATTTGCAGACGCGAGCAAAGCTCTTTGGTCTCAGGCCAACTACTTTCTCGAACTGCGAAATCAGATGCTTCTGAGTAATGCCTACGGTATTTGCCAGGTCCCGAATGGCCAGGAACTGCGGGGAGTGTTGCAACTGATGCACAGCAAAAGCAATCAATCGGTTCGCCTCGAGCGAGCGCCGGGCTTGGCGCAATAGAAACGACTCGAGCCTAAGTAGCCTCTCTTCGGGTGACTTGATCGCGCGTAATTGGTCGCGAATCTCGTCGACCAGGCTGCCCCAGATCAGGTCCAATTCAGTAACCGATTCACTTAGCTCAGAAATAGGGAAGCCGAAAAAAGGGTAAGCGCCGCCGGGACGGAATCGAATGCCAACCATTGACTGGTTGGTTTCTGCGCCGATGATGATGTAACGAGTTCGCTCTCCGGAAATCCAAGCCTTACTGACCGTCCGGAAACGCTCAGACGCTTCGTCCTCAAAAACTGCCTTGGGTCGAGTGTCGAGATCGATGATCAGTTCAATCGCACCATCAGGCAGAAT
This sequence comes from Acidobacteriota bacterium, assembly GCA_038040525.1. Taxonomy (GTDB): domain Bacteria; phylum Acidobacteriota; class Blastocatellia; order Pyrinomonadales; family Pyrinomonadaceae; genus PSRF01. The sequence goes on from JBBPIC010000025.1 coordinate 37,659, forward strand.
CTTTTCACGCGTATAGTCGGCTGCAAAACCTTCGACGAGCCACATGTTCTCGACAAACTGTGAAAGCGGGAGTTGAGGGAAATGTAGCTTGTGGATCATGGTTTTTACTATCCGCAGATTACGCAGATTAAATTGAATCGATTAAGGCGCCCTCCAGGTTTTACTCCCTCAAGACAACGTTGCCTAAGTCGCTCCACAGCAATGCTTTGAATCTGTGTAATCTGCGTAATCTGCGGATAGAACTCATTCGAATTGCTTCTTAAAACCCTCGAATTGTTCCCGTAGCTGGGCGACTTCGGTTTTTAGAGTTCCCACTTCTGCTTCCAGCGCTGCCATTCTGTCACCCTGACTATTAAGGCCGCGGCCACGGCTTCGGGAGAATGCACTTTCTTCAGGCAGCGCATCGATGGCAACTTCACCGGAAAGAAGGTGCGCCACACGTGCTTCCTTTTGTCCAGGCTGGCGCGGCAGACGTGTGACCAACGATTCCGGCTCGCGTGAAGCGAGCGCATCAAGGGTCGTATCAACTTCTTCCAATCCGGAGAACTCATACAGGCGTGCTCCGCTTCCTCGCAGTTCGCCTATAGTTGCCGGACCGCGAAGCATCAAGACGCACATTATCGCCATTTCCGGCTGGCTCAGGTGCATCACTTCAGGCATGACGTGTTTGTACTTTGGAACGCGGCTGGTGCTGCCGTGAAAAACGTATGTCAGGTTCTTTTCACGCAAAGTCTCGAGCGCCTGTGCCACCTCGGTTTCTGAGTAAGCGGTGACCGGGTTGCGGTTGTTCTTCTGGTTGCAGGCCAGTGTCAGCGAGTTGAGGGTAAGCGGGTAATACTCGGGTGTGGTCACTTGCTTTTCTACCAGGCACCCGAGCACGCGCACTTCGATGTCAGACAGGATTGTTGTCACTGAGATTTGTTTGCCGCCAGTCTAGGTTGATGATCGCAAAAGAAGTCTTTAAGTATTTTCCGAAGCTCTTGCGTGGTTTGATACTCGCGAAGCGTTACACCATTGCACTCCGAAATCATCGCCGACAGTACTCGGCCTGCGCTTGGGCGATAGAGACATAGCACAGGCTTGCCCCATTCGGTTGCTTTGCCAATCTCATAACCGACTCCCAGACTCGGTGTTGTTACTTCAGCGACCAGGTAGTCCGAGTTTTTCAACCAGCCGAGATCGCGATCATGGATCATCCGGTCGCCGATGTCTTCCCCCGCGGCACTTAACTCGACATCTCCTACGTGCTCCGTAAGGACCTCACCATAGGCGCGCAGTTGCTTGACGATCTCCAAATAGGACGCCCAATCGTCGCGCCCACCGCGGATAGATGCTGCGAAGTAGATGTTCATGCACGTGGAAATCGTAACGCAAACTGTTAGTTTGCGGAACCGTTGAAATTTTGCATCTCTGGGAGAAACAGGCTTCGCGCGCCAGCTTGCATTGGCAGGTACATTAAGACAACGTCTTCTCGCGATGAGCCACTTCGATTATCAACCAGCTTACCGCCGAAACCTCCCCCACTTGCAACCACCTGGAGCAACCTTCTTTCTGACATTTCGCCTGGCCGGTTCCCTCCCGCAGAACGTCGTAAGACAGTTCAACCGAGAGCAGCAGTGGCTCGCGCATTTGGTTCGAACAAACCCTAATCACTATGCTCAGGTGAAAAAGGATTTTGATAGCGTGTGGTTCGCAAAGTTTGAATCAGTACTCGACAGCGCGACTATTGGACCGGTTTGGTTAAAGGATGCAAGAGTTGCGTCAATAGTCGCTGAGAGCTTGCACCATCGAGATGGAAAGGTCTATCGGCTGGATGCGTTTACGATCATGCCTACTCATGTGCATGCCGTGATCAAGCCGCTACCCAAAGCCGGACCTCAGGGAAGGATTTCTCATGAGTTTAGAAAGAAGGGCTTGAGCGAGGAAAACACTGAATACCATTCATTAGCTGTCATCATGCAGTCGCTTAAGGGATATACTGCTTTTCAGGCCAACCACCTCCTCGGTCGCGAAGGAGAATTTTGGGCGCACGAAAGTTACGACCATTGGATACGCGATGATGACGAGTGGCTGCGCACAGTCGCGTACGTGCTAAACAACCCGCTTAAAGCTGGATACGTCAGGCGCTGGCAGGATTGGAAATGGAACTATCGGCGAGTGTAAAGCAAACTGTTAGTTTGCTTCGGTGCCAGATTATGGAGACTAAGTGGTAACCAACGGTCAGCAAACTAACAGTTTGCTTTACAAATCTTTTGCGCACCGAAATCCCGAGACCATCCAGGTTTATCAGGCGCTGGCAGGATTGGAAATGGAACTATCGGCGAGTGTAAAGCAAACTGTT